>DATGIO010000115.1:0-128503 GCA_035295685.1 Candidatus Angelobacter sp. | reverse complement strand
TTTGGGTGGATCTTTAACAATGCGGCAGCTTCTTCACTGTCGAGCAACGGCTCAAACCCACCTTCCCGCAAAGTTGAGGGCGACTCTTGATAGGCGCCGGCGTGGCTGGGACTGCCTTGGTTAACACCGTGACCTGTATTCGACCGTCTCATTTAGATACCTCGTCTTCCCTTTGCCGCAAGGGTCGATTTTCGGCGGCCTCACTCAAAGAAGAGTCTCGTTAAGCGAAAGACACCGGAGACACCCAAACAGCTTCATCGTTGAGACGCGGGAGAAGTTCCTAGAGATTCGATAGTCATTCATCAATCAGAAAATCCGTGGAAAAGAATGACTTTGATTACTCGACGCCGGTGATTGCACGGCCTAAAGAAGGGTGGGTGTTGCGAGACCCCAGATCCGCCGAACGCGTTACGGAGAAAACACCCCTTCGCAGCCTGGCGCACGTAAGTTTCGAAATCGGCGGTTCGAAACCAGAGACGGTCCTGTTGAGCATAGACAAACCTGTTGTCCGCGAGCTGTACCAGCGCCTCAAGTAGGACGGATCCACCCCTGGCTTGAATGAGTAGAGATATTGAATGTCAGGGAGCTTGGACGTGCGAAGAAAGGAAAGCACATCCCTGCCTTTCCGACGGCTTTGCTCGTAAGCGGCAATTTGTGGAAGCAGAGACATGGCATTTAGGTAAGGTTCTCTTGGGCTGGATCGTCGGCATTGCCAGTGGCGATTGACCGGACGATGCAGCTTCAGCGGCGATAGCTTCGGTTTCGGGTGCGGTTTGTGTTTGGTTCCTGCTTTGGTCTGGTGAACCTCCGGCGCCACTCGCCTTGAATGGCAGACCCTGCCCCCGTGACGGGAATTCTTCTCCAAATGCTGTCGGCTCATTTGTCGGCCTGGTTGTGTTCGTGTTTAAAGAGTATTTTTGAATCTGCCAGATCAGAATGGAAACTACGAGCCAGACAAGGGGGGCGAGTCGGCTGGAGCGGCCAACTGACCAACGAGTGGTTGCGGTTAAACGAGCCGTTCTGTAATGATCAGAGAGACTCGGAAGCCAAAATGGCCAACAAAGTTACGAGCGACACCTCTTCAGAAGAAATACGGCTAAGAATTGTAGCGAAGCTCAAGAATCCGAATGTGGGCAAGGTGATATCTGTAACGCTAAAAGACGGTCCGCAGAGCTACATGTACGGAACCCTTTTTGAGATCATCAACCCTTCTGACCGTTCGCATCATCACTGGTGTTTGAAGATTGATTCCTGCAGTCGCACTCGCCGTGACGGTTGGAAGTTCAAGCCGGAAAAGTCTGTGAGCATAGACGATGACGCTTCTTTAGACGCTCTGGCAAATGTCATCAAGGTAACACTTGGCGGCCAGCTAAGCGATGCTTCAGGTAATTTTCATCTGGTCCCGGCTGCGCAAATTCAGAATGTTCGAGGGCTTCTCCGGTTTGCCCGAGAAGCAGACGGGGCCAAGCGGATACAATTTGTTCAAGCGCTTCTTCAACAGCTCGATGTCAAGTCCATCGAAGCCTCGGAATGGCTGAAAGTCTTTGAGACTGGCGGGGAGAGTGTCCGGCAAACGGTTGCAGTAACGGCCCGACTCGTTGAGTACAAGCGAATCCGGCGAGAACTTGCCGGCATGATAGCAGATGGTGCCCGTGAACCAGATCTGCAAGCATTGCTTGCTGCGAATCCATGGCTGTTCGGAAGTGAATATAGTGAACTGCTAACACGGCGATCTTGGACTCGCGATGATCGGCTGGATTTCATGCTCCGACGAACCACCGACGACTACCTTGAAGTTATTGAGATTAAGACGCCATTCCTCGAGCCGCTTCTGAGATATGATGCGTCCCACGATAGCTATGCGCCGGCGAGTACCTTATCACTGGCGCTTGGCCAGGTCATTCGATATGTCGAAGAGATCGAACGCAACAGAGACTTTATCCTCGCAAAAGACGGCCTGGACACGCTCAAAATAAGAGCACGGCTGATAATTGGACGCGATGGTGATCCTGCCATGATGGCTGCTCTAAGGAACCTCAATGGCCACCTGCATCGCGTTGAAATAATCACATTCGACCAGCTTCTCCGCATTGCAGACCGAGTCTTATCTGTGTTTGCCGGGTCACTGCAGAACGACAGAAAGTGATTTTGAAATTGGAAGAAATGTCCTCAACCAACAGCCTTATCGGAACGTCGATCTTATGAAACTGACTTTGAATGAATCCCAGTATTTGGAAGCCCTTGATATTGCCAAGAAGAGACAAGCGGGGGCCCTGAAGAAGCAACGCCCTTCAGCTCATGGGTATAACGAGAATGACCCTTTGAAGGTGCACATTCAAGGCACGGTTGCAGAATTGGGAATAAGCCTTATTACCGGCCAACAATGGCACGCTTATCTGGAAGTACTGACTGGAGGGACAGGGAAGCCTCCTGACGTTGGTGAAAAGTTGCAAGTACGATCGACGGAATACTCGACAGGGCACTTGATCGCACATCCGTCCGATAGTGATGAAGATATATTTGTCCTTGTGATCGTGCGAGGAAGGGATCTTATAGTAAAGGGCTGGTTACCTGGTCACGAAGCGAAACAGCAAAAATATTGGGGTGACAAATTCAAAAATGGGCGTCCAGCTTATTTCGTTCCGCAGACTGATCTTCGTCCGTGCAAAGCGCTTGTCGAACAATTTCCCGGTGCCCCTTTCGTCGCGATTCTTAGTTCTTAGTATGTTATGAGGCCCTTGCAGCGATACCCTCGATTTTCTCGAACAATGCAGCGGCGAGCGGAGCGAGTGCTGTCGTCGACCGAGGATCACGTCAAAACCCAAAGATCTCAGGGTTGAGGTTTTCAACGTGACAGATCGCTGACGGACTTGGCGTTCGCCTCTTTCTACGCCCACCATTCACAATGGCAGCTAGGACGAAATTGCAATCAGTAAATCGAATGCTCACAATTCAAAAAAGGGCGCTCGGAACGATTCGGCAGGCGCTAGCTGTCAATAAATTCTTATCCGCCAACCATTACGCAGAATGGCGTGGTAAAAAGGTGGTGACGGATTTTGTCAACACGAGCAATATCTGGCACAATAGCTCCGTGATATCAGCATCTACGTGGTCGTCCGCTACTGCCATTCGTACCCGACGTGAGCAAGCCGGATTATCTCAGGCTGAATTGGCGAAATCTCTGAGTGTTTCCAAATCGCTTCTTAGCCATATTGAGGCGGGCAAGCGCCTTCCTTCGGAGGAGCAGATCATTCTTTTGGCGAAGTTACTTCGGATACCGGCCGATCTCTTAGCCCTCGGTCCCGGACGTCTCCCAGATGATGTTCGCAGCGCCCTCTCCGAGAATGCAGGCGAAGTCGTTGCGGCTGTAAGACAACACACAGAATCTCAAGCAGTAAATTACCCACGCGTACCTTCGACCGTGCCTCTGCCAAAAACGAGCCCCCCCCCATCAAAGTCAAAGGCACTCGCTGAACGCATCAATGTTCAGAAAACCTCTACGTCTTACCGCGCACACAGCTACCACACCAAAGTACCGCCGGAGGCAATCTCCCCTTTCATTCGCGCGTTTACACGGCCGGGAGAAATTGTATTCGATCCATTCTGTGGGTCGGGAATGACTGGAGTCGCTGCACTCATGGAAAACCGGAGCGCGCTCCTTTCGGATCTTTCGCCTGCTGCAGTGCACATTGCACGTAATTACACAACACCCTGCGATCTGCAGGAATTTGCCGCCGCGCTTGCACGAGTCGAAGAAAGAGTATTCCCTACAATCGATTGGCTGTATCGCCCGCTTGGCACCGATCGGCTTGTCGAATACACGACGTGGAGCGATATTTATTGTTGTCCGCAGTGTCGGGGCCGTATTCTCTATTGGGATGTAGTTCAGCGTGACGGAACGGCGGCAGATGGAGTTGCCTGTCCCCACTGTGCTGTCGTTTCTCCAAAAGCAGATCTCGAGTGGTTGGGTGAGGAACCCGTCCAGAGCCACACTTCGCAGGGCAGCGTGCGGATCGACTCCCACGCGCCTACTCGCGAAGAACGCGCTCTTATCGAGGACGCAGCCAAGGCCCCGATCCCGTACTGGACACCGAGCGTTCCGTTTGGCCAGGTACGCGAGATGTGGCGGGCGGCTCATCGCGCTATGCGAATTAATTCCGCGACTGATTTCTTTACCCGCCGAAATCTGCATGCGCTCGCGGCGTTGCGACATGTCATCGTCGGTCAAGCCGAAGGACGCATCCGCGAGGCCTTGCTGTTTGCTTTCACTGCGGCCGTAAATCGCGCGTCTCGGCGCTACCAATGGAATGCCAAAAGACCTACCAACGTTATGACGGGCACGCTGTACATTTCATCTCTTCGGTACGAGTGGAATGTGTGGAGTCTTTTCCGGCGCAAGGCTGCTGATGTTTTGCGTTATTACCGTACCTTTCCCGCGACCGCCGCTAAGGTTGAGGTCTTCCAGCACTCAGCCGCCGACTTGGGCTGTTTACCTGATGGATCAGTAGACTGCATATTCATGGACCCGCCTTTCGGAGCAAATATTTTCTACGCCGATTCTTCTTTGCTTTGGGAAGCATGGCTCGGAGAGCTAACCGATGAAGCGGCAGAAATCGTCATTAACAAGCATCGAAAACCCGCATTAGGTGGCAAAACCATTGATAGCTATGGCGATCTGATGGGACAAGCATTTTCGCATGCCGCAAGAATCTTGAAGCCGCGCGGTCGCGCGATCCTTGCCTTTTCGAACTCAGACGACCAAGTTTGGGAGACCGTCCAAAAGGCCTTGAAATCTGCTGGGTTTGATACCGCCAGTGTACATCTTCTTAACAAGGGCCAGCCATCGATTAAGGGAGTTAAAGGCGTGACGGGCAAGGAAAACGTTACAACCTTTGACTTGCTTCTTTGTTTGAAACATCGTGCGCAGGTGGCCGCTACTGTGGTCAGTAATCCTCCGCCCGCCAGTTTGATAGACCAAGTTATTCATGATGCTCTCCTCACGGGCCGTTGCCAAAATGACGAGATTTACTCAGCGGTCGTCCGTGCCGCTCTCGAAGCAAGCTATTCTGTTTCAGGGATCACAATGCCCATGATTGCTAAGCGGTGTCGTGAACTCGGCGCGACGGAGCGGCAGGGTCGCTGGGTGCTTGGCCCAGCACCTTCGCTGGACGCAACCCCGCGGGACTTTGTAGCCGGATATCTTACTGCCGCTGATGCACTGCCACTCAGTCAGGGCAGCCCAACTGTCAATAAGCCCCTCGCGAAGCTACATGTAGCCGGAGGAAGAAATAGTACATTTTACTTGGCTCATAGTTATCACACGAAGATTCCGCCAGAGGCGATTACGCCGTTCATTGAGCATTACACTAAGCCCGGCGATGTAGTGCTCGACCCTTTCTGCGGTTCCGGTATGACCGGTGTGGCTGCCGCGCTTGCTGGACGACGCGCAATCCTGAACGATCTCTCGCCTGCTGCTATTCACCTTGCTTGGAACCACACGCGCCCTTGTGACCCTGATGCCCTGTCCGCTGGCTTCGCAGCCATCGATGCACAACTGGCAGAAGAATTTCGTACTCTCTATAGAACTTGTGGTCCAGATGGCAAAGATGCACTCATTCACTGGACATTGTGGAGCACGCAACATGACTGTCCAGAGTGCCAAGGGCGATTTGTCCTTTGGGAGACAATGGATCGAACCACGGGTAGACTCGGCAGAACGATAGACTGTCCCCGCTGCAAGAAAAACATTCGGCGTGCGGACCTTAAGACAATTGATTCCGTGCCGGCATGGGTCGCCTACGAAACTGTTGAAGGCAAGCGTCTCGAGAAAGCAGCTTCTCCCCAAGATATCGAGCGAGCACTAACGCCATATCACCATGAGGCTGAGGTATGGCATCCGCGGAATCCTATAGGTGCGGATCGCGAAATGTACATTCGATGCGCTCTGCAGCTTCGTGGCATCGGATCAACCGCAGATTTTTATACTCCTCGAAATCTTCGGGCTCTCGCACTTTTGTGGCAGGAAATCATGCGCATAGCGGATGATAGAGTTCGCCGTGCACTCGCTTTTGCCTTCACCAATACTGCATGGCACGGTACTCGCATGCGCAGATTCAACGCCAGAGGCGGCCAGCGCCCGCTCACCGGTACGCTTTACATCCCGCAGCTTTCTTCGGAAGCTAACGTTCTTGAGGTATTTCGACACAAAATTGAGCAACTAAAGCGCTACTACCGCGTCTTTCATCTCCACGGGGTTCAGCCACCGGCGATTGGCCTCTGCAGCGCTACTAAACTATCCGACATTCCCGATCGCTCCATCGATTATGTGTTTACCGATCCCCCGTTCGGGTCGAACATTTTTTATGCTGATTGCAATCTGATATGGGAGTCTTGGCTAGGCCGTCTGACCGATATGACAAGCGAGGCTGTCGTCAACCGATCGCTCGGTGTGGAAAAGGGGGGGAAGTCTTTAAAGACCTATGCTGTCCTGATCAGCGGCGCAATGCAAGAAATTGCTCGAGTACTTAAGCCGGGAGGTTGGGCAACGGTAGTCTTTCACAATACAGATGGCGCGGTATGGCAGGCTATTCGCAACGCTGCCAAACAGGCAGGCTTTCATTTTCATGAAGCTGCATCGCTGGATCGTCGTCAGCAGAGCCACAAAGGCTACAAGGGACGTTCAGGCGTTGAGGATGTAGCACACTTTGATGTTGTGTTTAATCTCCGTAAACCACTTGTTTTGCCAAAACGCTCGCAGCGCGTTGGATGCCAGCGCAACGCTAGCTTTAATCTTCGCAAACTCGTGGCTGAGATTATGAAGGATAAAAAACTCATGAAGAACGGCCTTCAGGGAGTACACGCCGAGGTAATGCGGCGCATCGCTTCCGCTGGCAGCGATGTGTCGGTCGATTACTCCGATGTCCGAAGTATTTGGGAACCCTTGGTCAAGCAACAGTATCGTGCGATTCCTGGTGAATGAGCAACTTATGGAGTACAGACCGCAAAGCCGAAGCCGGATCGACGTCGGATGGGCGCAAAGGCACAGCGCCCACACCATCAGATTGGGACATTGTGTCAGGAGATTTGTGCCTCTTTCCGGTTCGGTCAAAAAACACGAACTCGGTTCCTGGATAGACCGCAAAGGCGGCCTGCAAGTTCGTAATGGCGTCACGGTAGGTATGCATCTTGTATAGGTCGGCGCGCTTGTAGGTCGCAGATTCATCGTCGGCGCCGGCCTCTCCTGACTCAAAGTAGTCAAGGCGGTATTTGGCATCGAAGGCGTAGCGCACGCTGCCACATTCGACAATGACGTCAGGCCGGAGGGGAGTCGTGTAAGCGTTACCCTTAGTGCGCGTGAAGGTAGGGTTGAATCGTACCCGAATACCTGATCCGACTGTAGAGGAGAGACCTACGACCAAGCTTTCTCCCAATTCATCCCTGTGGATTTCAGGTCGCTTTGAGGTAGTCATTCCAGTGACAACACAGGTGGCTTCGAGCACCTTCAGGAATACCCAATACTCGTAGAGCATCGCCATGTCCCGTCCCTCAAGGAGTTTGGCCGTCTCCAGGGCTGTGAGAGGCAATGATACGTGCCGAGTCAGATCTCCCCAGAAACTGAAGACATCTCGGTAGCCGTCCGATTTGGCCAGCGCTTGGCTCGGCGCGTTAAAGCCAGAAAGCTGTCCCACTTCAGCGAGAAAAGACGTGGACTGGTCCAGAAGGCCAAGCATCGTTCGACAGTCCGCCCGAAGACTGTCATGCAACTTAGGATGGTCAATGAATCGGTAAATCAATGCTAGGCATTCTCCCAGCACATGCTTCACAAATCGGTTTTCGGGTGTATCAAACGATAGCCAACTGCGCGGGGCAGCCACCTTCATCGGAAAATGAGGCTGGGGTGGCACTCCGAAAGTTAGACTCCGTGCAAGCTGATTGCCCGCAAGAGATGATCCGGCGGGAACGAGCCGGTCCAGGCGCGTAAAAATCGAATTTACAGCGCGATGGTCGAGTCGGCGCACTCGGTCCGGACTAACCACTGGTCTTTCCGGCTCAAACCGTCTGGTCGGGTTACGCTCGATTGCAGAGAGCCAATCCTGAAAACGTTGGCCGGTTCGCTCGAATAACATGACATGCCGGAGAAATTGAAGTTGATGGTACGGGACCGGCGAGTGGTTGGCCAAATTCGCTACAGCGGCAAACGCCGTTGGGGCGCGCCAACCAAACACAAGGCTGGCGGCGAGATCGGATATCTCTTGCAGTATTTTCGATATACCGCCCTCTCCAATCTTTTTGGAAATTACTTCGATTCCTACACCAGCCAATTCTGCATGGCCGATGAAGTTCCTGAAGGCGAGAACTACTATGTTCGGTGCCAGCAATTCGCCATTCAAATCGGCGAGTCGCCGAATTACAGCAGGATTGCAGGCTTTGGGAAACGACAGAATATACTCGGTTCGTTCATCAAGGGTAATCGTTGTTCCGACCGAAACCGGAACCAGTTCTCCCTCCTCCCTGCGTCGTCGATAAGAAAATGCCGTCGTCATTTGAAGAAAGAGACGAAACCAAAGTCACGCAAAGCATTCAACATCTCCACGGCGCGACGATATGCCTTCGGAAGGGCGGCAGTGGCCGCAGGATCTAAATCCTCAAGGCTTGCGTCATTCGAAGTCAGAGTAAGGTCTCGCAGATAGACACAGAGTTTTGCAAGGGGTTTCTCCAACTTGGCTCGATTGCCGGATAGCCGGGGCAGCACCTTCTGCAGAATAGCCACATCGAGAGCCCGCAGCCAAGCAGTATCGGCTTCGTTCGAAGGGAGCATCCCATTGTAAAGATTCATGAACAAGGCCATTTCATTGGCAGCGCGGTAACCGAGATGAAGCCGTGCTACTTCTAGAATTCCATTGAGGGCCACGATATGCCTGTGCGCTGCCTCTGGGAGGAGCGCGTAGTCTTTCGCCGTGGACAACCTGAACGGTGGCAGTGTGTCGGGCAAATGATAGTCACCAACTGATACGGTGCTTCCTTGATTGCGAAGGCGCTCGAGGCTCACCTCGTCGAACTCCAGAACCATCGCGCGATCCAGCACTTTTGGACTAAATCCGTGGGTTGTCTCGTCAACATTGACAGTCCCTGTGACAACGAGATTTATCGGCAAGGGCAGAGATGATGGAACTACAACATCCTCAGCCATGCCGTCCGCCCGATGAAGGACTGTCTTCAACTTCGTGCCGACTCGATGGAGCGGCACCAGTTGTTGTTTGACAGAACCGTCAGGGAGATATCGCCGGCTTTCTGTGCAGGCCAGCCAATCGGAAAAATAGTGTTCAACTCGGGCTAGGTTCATTTCGTCAAGAAGCATGAAATGCCTAGCCGCAGAGGCTTTGTCGCTGGCGGTTTCTAATGTTGCGTGGGCACGTAATATGAGATCGAGAGCCTGGGTCGATTCGTATTGGCCGGTGATCGGATTTACGAAGCCGAGGATGGCTTGGTTGTCGATCCAATCCGGGCGGACCGCGACCATGGCGAACCGTGTCGGATCATGCTCACCACGAGATTGCACAAAGACAAAAGAATCACCTGCCGTTGGAGTCATCACGGCATGGTTTTGTCCTGCAGTCGTGCTGTAGAACTCGGCAACGAGTCCCGCGAGCTTCGACTTGCCGGTACCGCTTACGCCTGCCAATATTACGAGCGGCTTCGTAAGTATGGCGGCGAGGTAACGAGCGATAAGATCAGCATCGAATGGAAAACCTTGATCCCGGCAGTAATCAACTACCGTTGAACCAAGGGATTGTGGGGTCGCTGCTTTCGCTTCGACCGTAAACATATTGCCTCCGAGGAGAGATTCGTGATTTGCGAGATAGGTCGGCAGCATTGCCGGACTGAGCGTGACGATATCAGCATGTCCGAAAGCCGCGTTCTTCGTAAGATGATGAATGCCCTCGTCATGGCCGGCCTTAATGTCAGCTTCTTTCACCTGCACGGAGGGCGACCCTCCCGAACCCGTGGCCTGCTTTTTTTGTGTCCAATTGGTTAGCCAGCGGCGGTCATAGGCAACGATGGCGTCACGATCTCGAGAATAGCCGATCAGCAGGTCTGTGGCACCTGCCGAGTCAAGATCCGCAGAAATTGCAGGACCGTTGGTTATCTGGATGCGGAACTCGTCGGCAGCCCGAACTTCAGAGCCACCCCCGCCGTGCGTAATATCGAAAGCCCAGAGTCGATATCGGTAGATATGCCCATCGGCGTGCCACTCGACACGCAAGGGATTGCTTACCACTGAGGGCTCTTGAATGCAGGTGAAGCCTGCTTCAACGAAGCCCCTCATCATTTGCCTGTGGTCGTTCAGCGATAGCATGGCCGTCGCTTATATTAGACCACTATTGACCTCCGTAGCTTGGAACCCCAGCTTTTCGCCATACCTCCGAACCCCGGAGGACAACACTATGCTCGTGTCACAAGCAACCGGCCGTCCAAATTAGCGCGGGTATGCCGTCAGTTGCCGGCAGGTTGCAGCAGTTGAGCAAACACGGTTGGATGGAGATCCCACGGGCGTTGCTGGTTGGCAAAGCCAGCGTGAAGCGGCTGGGTGCTTTGGGCACTCCTAGATGTTTCCGCTTGCCCTCGCTAGCGGCTAGCCCTGAGTGATTTCGTTCAGACTATACGTGCGTCCCATCTCGCAGAACAGCATGGGCGGTGAATTGCCTTTACGCGCTAAACCTGCGGCCGTGACGCTCAGCTTTTGTGGTCTCGCACCGCCTGTTCAAATTCGCTGCACGAAAATAACTGCAACAAATCGCCGAAAATACTGCATATTCGTGTCACGGCAGTCGTCCTCCTTTCGGTTCACGTCTCCTCAACGCAAACCTTAGCAGAGTCGGCTGCCCTTTCTCTCAAAACTCAATTTGGACGAGAGTGGTTGCAAGCTTAAGGTGTGGGTACCGCGCACAGCAAAAAGACTTCTCTGAATCGCTTCTCGAATCGATTGGCCTCGGGTGTACCTTGCTTCCATGAAGCTGCTTGCTGAAAGAATTTCTCGATCGCGTTCAGGAAATCCGTAACCAAATCTCGCGGAACAACACCGAGCGAATTCGATGCAGCCATTGGGGTGCGCTCGAATAAGTAACTAGGCGCACCATCTTCGCGATGTCGCAAGCCGCCCCATTCAATGGCAAAGCTGTGCGCCAAACCACATCGGAAAAACTTATACAGATGCTGTGCTGGTGTCGTGACCGCAACGGGCGGATTCCCGCGTGGGCGTGGGTCGTCAAGTGTCAGTCGTGATGTTGTGAACTCTGCGCTAAAATATTTTTCGACGAAGCCGGAAAAACGCTCCATCCCAGTTCCGTCAAACTCAAAGTCCGCAAATGCTTCTACTGCGGCGCAAAGAAGGTTCGTGACGCAAAGCCAAACATAACAATCAGAACTATCCAAGCCAACCAACTTCTTGAATGGTGTGAGAAACACCAATTCATATCGATGCTTCAGCCACTGCAAATGGCCTATATAGCTCAACTGTGGCAGATCGCCGGCATCAAAGCCGGCGAAGCCAGTGAAGCTTCGTCCTTCAATTTCGATCATTGTGTTTAGCCCCTTTTCCTTTATACAAGATCAGGCGCCTCGCATCCGGCACATAGGTCAAGCTCCAAAGACCGTTTTTACCTCTCGCCAAGCTGAGAGCGAATCAGCCTTCGGCTGATCGAAGATAACTGCGGTTGGCGCTCGCCACTTGGCAAAATACATCCTGTCGTCTTAGCAATCCGGCAAACAACGCGCAGACCGCCGGACGTTTCACGCGACGGACTGCACGCTCAAATCCCAGAGAATTATGTGTGCCTTCCATATTCCTGCCAAAACCGCGCGAAGCCACCGCCGTGAAAGTGATGGGGTTCCGGGTAACTGATTGAAACTACGCGATACGGATGGCCTTCCAAAACCGCGTAAAGACACTCTACGGACGGACAACTGGACCATAATTGGACCAATCGCCGATGCCGCGCGGGTGAAGAATCATGCGGATCGCAGCGCCGGGCGGAGAATTGGAGCTCTCATAGTGGCACAGCGGAGTGGCCGATGGGCGAACTTCTTGAGGGTGCCGCGAACTGCTTTCTCACTTTGCGAGTGGTTCCCGGTCACGCATATAGAACTGCGGTCCAGTCTTCCGCTTCTTTGAGTCTGCCTTCAAGATAGGCTCCGCAGGTTGTATCGAGACTTGGGTTCAGCAACTCCCAATGGTGCCGCCGCCAGGACTCAGCTTCCGTGAACGAACTAAGATCGCCCAAGGCCTTTTCCGCCAGATCTGGATCGATTGGATTAAATTGGCGATCAAGCACTGCAATCAAATTACCTCCGTAGAATATGCAGGCGAGGAGTTGATGATTAACCAACAATAGTTCTACAGCGGTGTCGCTCCCATGTGCTTCGAGCTTCGATTGCTCTGGATGGACCGGGAATCCGTCCTTCAGTCCAGGGCCTTGTATTCTCACCCCATCGATCATAGCCAAAAAGGTTGCATTTGATACATTAAGTGTCACTGTATCGGCGATCATCGTTGCAACCCGCAAAATATGCCGATGTTGCGTGGTTTTCGGCGCTCTCCAGTAGAGCTCCGTTGCGCCTGCCTGCGCGTTGAAAAGCGACAATTGTTCGAGCCGAGCCCGGCTGTAATGGAGGAAGTCGCACTGCGTAGTCTCACCGGTCGCGAGCGCCGCTGCATATTGATCGAACATCATCGAGATGGTTGGTTGCCGCAGTTCGACAATTCTCTTACGGAGATATTCGGCGATATCAGACAGCGTAGCGCTAGGCGCGCCCATTGTTATGCTCCAAGAGGCACCGGCGATCATCGTCGCAAACACCCAGTCGTCAAAAAAGAATGAACACAAAAATCCGAGCGTAACGTCGAGATCGTTACTCGCTGCAGCCGAGTGTCTGTGAAGAAATCGCGTGAGATCCTTAATAAATCTGTATCCCGTTTGGTAAGCATTTATGCCATCGGATTGTTCGAGAGCCTTCCGAGTTCTGGCAAACATGCTGTTCTCACGGGTTCGCTCCGCATCCACGTAGTTCTTAAAATCGCTGTAAACTCTTTCGATTCCTTGACCAGCCGAAAGAATCTCTACCATTTTCTTGTAAAAGAAGACAGGCAGACTATTTAAAAGCATCGAGGAAGCCGCCGTGGAAGCACCGGGTGCTGCATCGAGTTCGCCGTAGAGAGCTAATCCTTCCGCCAGTGGCGTGAGCAACTGATAAATCGCGCGAAGAAGTGCCCGGTTGAAACAGGTCGGGTTTCCTGCGCAGTCGCTTTTGTCGCCTCGTTGAGCACGGCATTTGAGTGTTTCCCACCACGATGCACGGGAGAAACTTTCAATGCCCAGCAGAGCATAACCAGTCGGAGAATCAAAACAGCGGTGGTGTGTTCCTTCATGCAAAAAAGGGTCAAGACAATCGATGGGGTAAGTTCCGTCCTGGAACTGTCGGAGGACTTCTCGCCGCGACAGCGTCGTGCCAAGATAAACGACATTAGAAAGTGGATCATTAAAAGCTTGTCCAGCTGTATCTTCGAGTTGCCCCTTAGAGATCGCAGGTGGTATGGCCAAGCTTGAGAACATAAATTTAAACTCCTAAACGTGTGAGCGCCATCTCCCAGACTGATCTCGCGAGGCCAACTCTGTCGTATCTCCATATCGAGTGGGGGCTTCCATAAGGAGATTTAGACGTTGCTGCAACCACGGAAGGTCTGCGTCTGGTTTCGTACGCTGAACAACTTCCAGTATCTCGTCCGGCGTCAGTCCATGCTCTCTGGAAGATCCCGCATTGCACTTTAAAATAGTCAGCACTTGGAGAGCGTCGTGGTCGAGAGGTGCAATCCGCATCACAAGGGATCGTAAGAACTTAGCGAGCGAAACGCCGATTCCTACATTGGCCCCGAGAACAGGATCATGCGCCCCGAAGAAGCTAGCGCTTGCAGCGGCTGCCAATCCATCCATTAAGGCATCGAAAATCTTGAGATCATCCCTGCGAATGGCGTATCGGCGGATTAGAGCGCCAAGTGTTCCAGGAGGCGGCGTCACTACCTCAGCCAATGCGAATTCCTTGGTAAGGTTTCCTGCAATTTCTTCAGCTAACTCCGCTGATATGCCCTTGGACTTCAGATCTAAGGCCAGGGCGGCGGTCAGTGCTTCGATCGTCGGGGCGTATTCGAGCAAGCCATTCTCCCTTCTATCAGAGATACCACGCTTTTCGACACTACACCGAGGCTTCCCAGAATATCCCTGAGTGCCTGGGTCAGTCCACAGTTTCAATAGAGAGTTTTTTATTTGAGTTCTTGAAAGAGTAAAAACGAGGGAATGTGGCGGGGGAGTAAGGGACGATTATCGAACTTTTTTCCTCCTAAGTCCTTTAGAATGATGCCCGTACTTTTCGATTCCGCCCGAGTGAGTTTCAAAATTATCAGCCGGCCCTAGAGGACGATTTAGAACTTTCGATTGAATGCTGCTTCAAAAACGCAAGGGCTTGCTTGCGAGCTTTGTTGATTTAATGAATTTCTTGGTTCTTTGAGGCGCGCCCACCCGGACCGTCTTTTTATCGCTGCCAGTGAGAATGACTGGTGGTTCCTGGGTGTGTCTAATCGGCAAGGCGTCCACGCCGCTGTGGCTGGGAGCGACTCCTGCACGCGATTCAAATCTTTCTTTGATGAGCAAGAAAATAATCCGTACACCGAAAATACAAATGAAAAACACGGCAACCGGCCACCATGGCCCGTCACTGTCATGACTAGGGGGATGATAAAGAGTTCGGCTATCGTAATCGGAATACACACGAGGCGAAGTCAGACGTGGACGTTCGACTTGCTTTTGGCATACAGATATTTCGGTCAATGCGTTAAGGACAACAAATAACAAGAGATTGACAACAACCACGTTGCGAGGCTTCGTAACCCATCATCGATTACCCCGGATTTGAATAGCGACGAATGGTATCACGCGTCGGAGACGCAGATAAAATGGGCGCTGGTCCTTCAGGGCAATTAGAAATGGCGGCGGAGGGTTCCTAGTCCCGGACGACAAAAACCGGACGAATCTGCTTCTGATCAATTTCTGTAAATTCGAATAGCCGAATTTCCATTTGCGTGAAGCCGCTCGTGGCATTGTCGTGTATATCAGCGAAGACTTCGGGCAAATCGAGAATTGCCGCTTGCGCATCATTTTTTGATAGTGTGGTTAACTTCAGAATTGTTCTTTTCCATTTGGCAGCAATTGAAGCATGATCCTTGCTTAAAAATATGTTTGGAATGGAAATCTGTACTCCGCCGCAAACCGTGACAGCCTCTGAAGTTGGGAACTGGTCAAAATAAACAGGAAATATGCCACGCTCATAGCTAACTTGTAAATCAGTGAGAAATCCGTCCTTCGTAGTGGATCGCGGCGTCGGAAACCATACAGCGCGTCGCCGAGTGAGTTCTTTTGTAGAATGCTTTATCATTAATTCGATTGCTGCCTGTGGCAGGAAAGGCGATGACAAGGCCATCATACCCCTCATCTTTTCTTCACCTTTTACGTCAGATTTGACTTCAATGGGCATGTAGGGTGGTAAGGTGGTTGCCGGACCTGCCAAATGGTAACTAGGTGGGTCAATGTCGTTTGTGCTCTGGTGAGATTCTCCCGCCTCACGTCGTCTGCGCTTGGCGAAGATGAACGGAAATGTTGGAGGAAACAACCAGGTTGGAGGGATGGACAAAGTGCGGGCCTCAACCTTCACTGTTGGAGCACTGCAATTCGTCATCAAAAAGAAATCAGCCAAATATCGGAATTTGACAGCAAATTTCATAAAGCGTGGTACGTTATCTGTCACAATCATGAGCGACAGGTGTGGTCCTGAGCGGACGAGGGCCGCTAATTCTGTTTTCCAAGTGAAAAACCAGAATGGCAGGTAAGCAGTGGCATCCTGCGGACGAAACTTGATCAGTTCATCGAGACTGCGGAGCAGCTGTGGAAACGTTTGCTTCGGGGCTTGCGACGCCTGCAATTCGGTTGAGATATTATTTCTAAGGTGTGCAATTTGTGAAATAAAGTTATTGAATTGATGTCGATCGCAAAGTGCCTCAGCTTCATTTAATAGCCTTTGCGCTTCGTCGAATTTGCGGCGATATCGAAGAGCCTCCGCAAGTCTGACACGTACTTGGGCAGCGAGAAAGTAAAAGCTGCGTCCTTCAATGATCGCGAGTGCTTGACGATAGGCCGCGATTTGCTCGTCTAGTCTCCCCTCGCTTCGGTGCATTTCAGCGAGCGATCCGTAAAAGTTGGCGAGACCAAACGCATCACCAGACTTCTGAAAAACATCTCCTGCTTTCCTTAGCCATGCTTGTGCTTCTGGCGCTTGACCAAGTTCCCAATACAGCGAACTTATCCGACCCATCAAATGGCCCCGGCGATGTGGAAATTGCGCTGATCGCAATTCTTTCCGCAACAAGTCAATAGCTTCGGCGACAAGCTTTCGTCGGCCCTCGACATCATCCGGCGGCATTATGTCATGCACTTCGTCCAGTAGACAGTCGGCTAGATCGCCATAGAGGTTCTCTTTGGTCGCGATTTCTCGAGCTTGCTTCAGCAGGTCACGCACTTCTTGATCTTGGCGAACCGCTGCATCAATGGAATCATGAAATTCAGGCATCTGCTCGGATAGCCGTGGCATTACTTCGCCCTGCTGCTTATCTGTTAGCTCCTTGGATATGGCATGAACCATCCGTAGAGCATCTTTTCTAACCGTATTGACTTTCCACTTGCGAACGAGTTTTGCTGCTAGACAAAGAAGGTGCACCTGCTCCCTGTAGTGTCCTGATTCTTGAGCGCCCCTCGCGGCGGCCAACATGATTGGCACAGCATCATCCCACTGTTCGTGAGCGGCATAAAGGCGGGCGATATGCTCGAGAGTACGCGCGCACCACAGATGATTTGTGGTTTCCTTGAAGGACTGCAACGCATTGCGAAAACAGTCGAATCCTGACTCCCAATCCGCATCAGTACAATGTACTTCGCCACAAAACAACAGAGCTTTGCCACTCTTCAGCTTGTCACCGGAAATGCGGTATTGTTCATTTGCTTTTGAGAACAAGGCTAAGGCTTCTTCGAGATTTCCGTTATCACGGTGTGATAAGGCTTTGTTGAAATAGCAAGTCCCAAGGCCGCCAGCGATGCGTGTTTTTTTGTCATCTTGGACTGAAAGGGACTTGCCGAGCAATAGGTGCACGGCCTCATCAAGATTGTTAGCTGCGCTATCGTACAAACCCAAAGCTCGATCAAGCAGACTTAACGATATAAGAGAAAATGCCAAAGCGACCGTATCACCAGTCTGTTTAGCGATGTTGTATGCTGCATGGAAAACTGCTTTGGCCTCCTCAAGACGCCCAGCTGTTAGCAGCATTTCTCCCAAACCAAGCAATACCTTGTGCCTGAGATCAAGTTTGCCGGTTGGTACTAAATCCAATGCATCCCGAAAGTGTCTTTCCGCGTTTGAAGAATCTTCGCGAGCTTCATAAAGAGATCGGGCGAGACTCAAACGAATTTTGATGCGAGCTTCCGCATGCATCGAATTGTCCGCAGCTACAAGGACTTGCTCCAGAATGGGGATTGCGTCAGAATATTTGTCAACGCTTGTGAAGCCATTGGCTCTTTCCAGTTCTGACTGGATTTCCGCAGGTATGGGTTGCTCTGCAAAAGAAACTGATGATGGTTTCAAGGTATCAAGAAGCTGACTCCAAGCAAGGTCGAGATTGGCGGGGTCGGTAAAGTCAATGTGTGTGAGGGCGGCGATGCGTAGAGGCTTGCTGCAGGGTACCTTGAGTAACGGAATCAGGCGAAGGTCTTGATTGGCCGGACTAAGCGTTTGCAGCATGATGTTTTCAATTTCACACCACTCGCTCGTTGCATAAGCTGGAGTTAGGATGATCAGTGTTTTTCGGCAAGCCGTAACACCACGTTCCATCTCCTTGATACTCGGTGCACCTCTCTTGAAATCACGGAAATCGATGAAGACGCGGAGACCGGCTTCTTCAATGCGTTTTAGCAACTCACCCCGGACCCACCCTTGGTCGTGGCTACTATAAGAAATGAAAACGTCATATTCAAATTCTTGTTCGTCTTTCACCTGCCCATCCTCCCACCACGACCGGTCACCCCCTTCCGTTCTCCCCCATTAGTCGGCTGTTGCTACAAAGCCGTGATCGTGTGAGGCACTGGTGAACCAGCCCGCAAGATCGCCACGAGCATTGTTGCGCATCGCTCCGGTAAAAATAGCGCCGGGCGGATCAAATACTTTGATTTCACCACCAACGATGACAAAGCCATGCTGCGTGGTGCTGTCTGCATACAAGCCGACGATCTCACCGCGCTGGTTCACATTGGTGGCAAAAGTGAAGACTGTGGCTTGAGGAACATCAATTGTGGTGAACGCGCCCTCCTTGAGCAAAAAGCCATGTGTGCGACCAGCGGAGTCATCGTAATTGCCCACAATCTCACCCTTGTCGTTAAGCCCACCCGCTAGAGTGCCCTTTGCCCCAGGAACGTCCAGCGTGGAATAGACGCCTTTCGAGCGAATAAAGCCATGGGTTGCTCCCGATGAATCGATGTATGCGCCTACAATCTGGCCGCGTTCGTTGATGCCTTGAGGAATAGTTTGAATAGCGCCAGGAAAATTAACGGCCTTGAGCATATGCGCACGCAAAGTGAATCCATGTATGCCTGTGGAATCACCATAAAGACCTATTACCCGATCCTGATTATTGACAGCAATGCAGCGCGTAAACTGGGCTCCCGGCACGTCCACTGCAGCAAATTCGTCGTGCAATAAAGTAAAGCCATGAAGGGTTGGCCCTGCGCCTTCCGCATGCAGCCGGAAACTTCCTACGAGGTCCCGGCGATCATTTATGCCAGTCACGTGGGTGCTAAGTGCATTGGGATATGTGATGGTTACCATCTCGCGAGCGTCATCAGTCTCAAGGTTTTGAGCTGAAGCTAAGCAAAGCACAAAAACGCAGAGGGTTGGCATTTGGGCGATAGTTTTCCAGTTCATCAGCTATAATCTCCCCATTGGATTCCTGAAAAACGGCCTGAGTTTTCCTGGTTCCTTATCCATGTGCGTCCAAGCCCGCAGTCACAGCGAGTTTGTCTGCGGCGGGAAGCGAGGTCAACGAGCTTCCTCCCACTCGCTCTTCAAGCCAGCTGGCGAGCAAAGTCATATAAAAGTTCGCTTCCAGATAACCAACGACTAACTTCCGGCTGGCCTACCACTCAGGACTCGCCTTTCGTTTCCTTCTCGGGTCAATGTTCCCTCACGGAGGCTGAGATGTCCAATTGCGCCAAGGAGATACGCGGCCAACCGAACATGATCAATCACAGGAGGACCCCTAAACAAACTGGCAGACGCCTTCAGACGCCAAGGCTGCGGCACATTTCGTGAAGGAAGTTCTGGAATTGCTTCGGCGGGCTGCACGCAAAAGGGGCCAGGCTAATTTCGATTTGCTCAGTAGTGAGTTTTTGTTTTGGCCGCGACAGGATTGCTGAAGGGCAAGCGTGCGACAACGCATTGGCGTTATGCTGATACACTGCGCTCCCGCTACCCGAATAGACGTTCAACCGGACGTGCTCTATATCGATGAAGGGACGATTCTAACGTCGGCCGGGAGCGCTGCGGGCATAGACCTGTGCTTGCATATTGTTCGACGTGATTTTGGCGCGAAAAATCGCGAACCATGCCTCTCGGCGCCTTGAGCAAACTACAGAAAGTGTCGATGAGATCGCCGAAGCGGTTGGCTGGCATACCACGGCAACACTACGCCAGCAGTTTGGAAAACATCTACGAACAACACCGACTTCTTACCGCCACCGATTTGCAACATCGGAGTGAAATAGGGAAGGGTCGCTTTTTGCATGTGCTCA
Source organism: Candidatus Angelobacter sp. (assembly GCA_035295685.1). GTDB lineage: Bacteria > Acidobacteriota > Terriglobia > Terriglobales > Acidobacteriaceae > Angelobacter. The sequence goes on along the minus strand of DATGIO010000115.1, from coordinate 108,569 downwards.
TGTTGACAGGACAACAAGCTAAATAACCAGGAAGCAGACTTCGAGCAAATTGGTTTGGTAAACTTCGCCAAAATCAGTCAATTAGCGCAAAAGTCGGACGAAATTTGATCGGAAGGGTCGAAGCGCAAGACATTGAAATTGAACGGATAGTGATCTTGGTCGAGGAGAGAGGATTTGAACCTTCGTCCCATGTCAGCGACTCGCAAGCTATGCGCCAGCGCTATTGAAAATGAGCTTTCGAATTCTTCCTGAGCAATAGAAAATAAACAACTTAGGATCTGATTTCCAGAAAAACAACGACAAGGGTTGGCTCGTAGAGCACTGAATCGAAAGGCGGATTCGTCTGGCGGGGACGACGGAACTCGAACCTGCGGCGTCTGCCATGACAATAGTGATTGAAACCGCAACTTATTGACATTGAACGGCACAGACGGCGTCTAAAAGCGGTTTTGGCCCCTGAGAAAGCATTATTGGACAGCGATTTTGTTGACAGAGAAAGAACTTTTGTAGCAAGGCAAGGTCAGTTTCTTCCCGGAGCATTTGAGATCGGCGGTTCGAAACCAGGGACGGCAGCCAAAGCAAATACACGCCCTTTACCGATCTGTCGTTTTCTTTGAGCAAGACCCTCACAAGAGCAGCAAAGTTGTAAAACACAGATAACAAAAGGGGGTTGGATCTTTTTGATTAGTACATCGGGTCGGAGTTTGGCGTTTTGAACATGTCCGGTTACGTGTGTGGTTCGATTAGGGTTTCTTTAGTGCGACACTTTGTGTCTAGGAGTTTTGCTTGCTTCGTGTTTTTGGGTTGAGACTTCTGAAAAATCGCCATGGCGATAGATGTAGGAGTCGACCTCCGCGCTCAAATCCCTCAAGAGCGTGTCCGACATTTGGAGGAAAATGCGGACGATATTCGGATCAAATTGTGTACCAGAGAAGCGCTTTATTTCCTCGCGAGCCACGGAAATACTCTGAGCTGCCCGATAGGGACGGTCGGAGGTGATCGCATTGAACGTGTTAGCGATTGAGAAAATCCTTGCGCCCAACGGTATGTCCTCCCCTTTCAATCCGCGGGGATATCCGGTCCCATCGAAGTTCTCCTGATGGGCGTAGACGATTTCAGCCGCTTCAGCCTGAAACGGAATTTTCTTCAGAAGATGGTATCCAGATAAGCAATGTTCCCGCATGATCCGGGTTTCTTCATAGTTGAGGGGACCGGGCTTGAGCAGGACATTGTCGGGAATGGCCAATCTTCCAATGTGGTGTAGAAACGCTCCGCGCGCGATGACCCTGATCTTATCCCTAGAGAGGCCCATCGCGTGGGCTATGGCGATGGTGAAAGCAGTGGCTCGCTTGGAATGACCGAACGCAGCATACTTCGAGTCAAGGGCGTCCGCTAGGACTTCCAAAGTGATGTCGTATGAGTGCTCCATGTTACTCATTGAATTTCGAAGCTGTTCCGTCCGCGAAGTCACCAGGGATTCAATGTTGGATTGATAGGCCCGGTTTTCCAGCTTGATGCGGCGGTGCTCCAAGGCCCGGCGAACCATGACTAAAAGCTGCTCCCGTTCAAATGGCTTTAGCAGGTAATCAAAAGCGCCGCTACGAATTAGTCCTAGGGCTACGGACATGTCGTGGCCCCCCGTTACCACGATGAAAGGCATGTCCGGGTATCGTTCCTTGGACCGTTCCAACAGGGCGATGCCGTCCAGTTCTGGCTTCATCAGGCCGGAAAAGATGAGATGGAACTCGCCAGCGGAATTAAGCAGCGCCAAGGCTTCCATGCCGGAGCTGGCCTGCCGGGTATTGTATCCGGCGGCACTGAGCATCGAAGATATAATCTCCCGCATTGGTTCTTCATCATCGACAACCAAAACTCTCTCGATCCCAGTGGTGGTTGCTGGAGTGGCCTGATCGGGAACGGGTTCCTTGACGGGTAGGGGCCGCTGTGCACTTGGAGATTGTTCGTTGTTCTGTGCATCTGGCATTTCGAGGCGGTTCTTGAGAATTTGACGAACCTCAGTAGCGAGCCCGCTAAGCTCACCGAGGCCCTTTTTGACCTCGGACTCTACTTCTTTAAGCTCCTTCAGGCCAAGCCAAACCTCAGCCGCCAGATCATGGGCTGAAAGCAGTTCGGTCCCGATGCGACCCCTGTCGACCTCCAACCTCTCAGACGGCAAGTACGCATCGATCAGTTCATCGAGGATTTCGTTCAGGACCTTCTCAACAGGACGATAACTCACGGTTTTTGTTCCCTGAGAAACTTGAGCATTTTTCTTATTTCATCAGCGCATTCCTTTGGTGGGAGCGTAGATACGATAGTAGGCACGGTCTGTAATATCAGATTATCGCGCCGTAGTTTCAGTACCTCCTTGATGGGCCAATAGAGAAGGCCTTGAAAAAGTAAGGCGGCTCCGGCGACATATGGATTTCTTTGCCAATAACCGAGAAGAATGATTGCTACACCGAGAACAAAAATGCCAGATGCCATCATTATGATAATGGCCTCGGTTCTGCGATTCGCAGCGAGTGCCTCGTCTACCCTTTTATTTACATGATCAAGACTGATTACTTCCGAAGTGACTGCCATTGCGGCTCTTTCCAACTGGCCAGTTTAACACCAAACCCTTTCCTTGGGTGATAGAATCGCGGTCACCCATGAAACGCCTGGGACTTGTTTCCACCCCTCGTTTCTATACCGATACTTTACACCGCCAAGCGACTGCTTTTGCCTGGAGTGGTGATGGGGTATCTTATTGTCGCCGACATACCAGATAACGACTGATACCTGCGGCCAAACCATAGGCGCTCTTCCTCCTCGACGGCACCCGCTTGGCCAACGTGTAAGTTGCGGGCCGATGAACCTGGAGCGACCAGCGAGCGACCGCGCGAGGGCTCTACGTTGACATCCCTAAGGCGCGACCAACGCCACGTGCTTTGGGCCCTTTGGATTTTAAGTCCCCCCTCTCCATTTTTATCCTCAATAAAATGTAGTGTTTACAAGCACTTAGGGAATGCGCCTCGTTTGATTGGTGAGGTCTGGTGAGGGGCTGCGAGGGTCGATAAGTCACGTATTGGTCACGTTTCAGGGGCTACTCTATATTCCGGGAAGCGCTTCTTTAGGCAGACATGGGGAGTGCCCCACGGGGCGATTTCCGAACTTTGGTCTTTTTTTCACCCCAAGGAGACGATTTCAGAACCCTGGTGGTTCCTTGACGATGCAAAGGTCAAGGGGAGTAAAGGTGAGCAGAACTCGTCTTTCCCTTACTACGAATCAATGGCAATGGTTCTGACTCTGGATCACCTGTCTAATTTCGAATCTATTGAATCTGACCAGGGCCTTTTGTCAAGAAGTGCGGCCTGAATCTTCTTCTTGAACATTACCTTCAAGTCTGCAGCCTCCTCAAAGCGTTCGAGGACACTAACGATTTCGCTGAGCTTGCACAAAGCCATTACAACGCCTCCTGCAAGACCGTCCTTGCATGTGCTGATGGCACCTTCAGTAAAATCGGTATAAGAGATGAAAATGCCGCGTGTCTGCCCTCCTCGTCCGTATAGCCGAACTATGTGCTGTGAGATCTCAGCTGTTCCCAGAGTGTCGCTCAACCACTTCATCTCAACCAAATAGAGAAGACCGTCAATATCAACCACGCCGTCAATTTGTTCAGCAACGCCTTTTCCAGAAATCTTGACCGTGAATGCTTCCCGCACCAACATGCCATAGGCTTCGAAAAGACGGTTGAGCACCCCTTCGAGATTTTTCCCTCGTTTATGGGCATCTTGCTCATGAAACAATGCATAGAGATCTTTGCGAATTTCGTCGATTTTGTGCTTGCGATCCGCAATTTCTTTCGCCTTGCGCTGACTCTTCTCCCGTGCTCTGCCTTCTTCTTTTTCTCGCTCCATATTCATTCGCGTGAAGGAATCCTTCACGTTTACAACCCGGCGAACCTCGGAAACGAGTCCCTTGGCCTTGAGTTGATCAGAAGGCCAACAGCTTGAAAAATCCTCGAATTCAGTTACCCTTCGGATGACTTCTCGTAGCTCGCGCAGACGCTCGTCTCTTTTCTCGTTTAGTCGCTCCAGTACTACCCTAACCATCTCGTATTTGTTAACGCTCTTAGCATCCGCCTGTAATTTTGCTCTCAGATCGGAGAGAAGCGGCTCGGGCACACCTGCACCCTTGAAAAAGCTGAGTACATCCTTTTTTGCGGGTGCAAGGAGTGGAATAGTATCCCGCAGCAACTGCATGAGTTCTGGCGGGTAGTGATATACCACGTGTTTGTTCGACGGACTAACCATTCTCGAAATTCTATATCTGAGTCTCTGAAGATTCAATTTAGGCTTTCATTGGCATGGAGCTCACGCTTGTACACCGGCCCCCCAAATATTCTCGCTTACAATCATCTCAGTGGAGGGAATGCGGTTTGCTTGGCCCGGCGCTCATTTTCGATAAGTCCTTTTTGCAGATGCTGAACCCTGAAGAGGTGACAGAGTTGAGCATGTACTTCAGATTCGTCGGTACTCCACTTCTAATACAAGAAATCATCGCAGATCTGAAGAAGCAACGCACTGACAAAGACCGTGTTTCGCAGGAAGTCGTCAAAGCACTTGCAACGAAAATGTTGTCTGCCCACGGTTTGCAACCCGCCGATTTCCAGAAGCTGGCCATCTTGAACTTATGCTGCATCTTCGACGTGCCTATGTTCGGCCAGGTCCCCGTTGATGCCAACGCACCTAACGTGTCCGTCAGCAAAAATGGCGCGAGCGTAGTGTACGACGCCACGCTTGAGCAAAACATGTGGAGACGGTGGGCAAATGGTGATTTCACAACTGACGACGAAGAAAGCGCACTCGCTTGGCGTGAAGGATTGCAGGGGCTAAGTCTAGATTCCCTCAGCAAACAATGGAAACGGTTCGCCAGCGATCACTTTGAAGCAGCCAACACAGCCAATAATCTTCCTGATTTGATAAGACGGGTGAACGCCACCCTGAACGATTTCAGTACGGTAGTGCAACGCAAGCTGCTTCTGTTGCTGCTCGGCGTTCTTGAATGCTCGCCGCCTCAAGCCAGGTATTCCTTAGCGCTCTTCAACGCTGGACTGATGCCACGAATAAGAGACCTGGCACCTTATGCAGCATCTGTCCTGAGACTTTACCTAACCTTCATGATTGGCTTAGGCCGGGGATTTATCGGCCCAAGGACAACTCATCTCATTGACCTTGAGTACCTGCTATATGCGCCGTTCTGTTCGGTTTTTGTCTCGGCTGATAAATTTCACCGGGTAATGTGGCCAGCCGCTTCTGGAATTAACAACTTTATCTGGGGCGCCGATCTCAAGCAGGAGTTGAAGCAACGTGTTGAGATGCGCTCAACAATGACGGAACAGGAAAGATTGTCTCATGCCTTTCCGTCCTTCCCTGGTCCCTACGTTTCAAACTCAATCATCGAAAGACTATGGAGCATATATTATAGCGGGTCAAAGCCCGGCAAGAAATGGAGTCGCAAAGAGCAGCCGGAAACTCTGGAAGATTTGGAGCCTGAAATGCGTGAAAGCATAGAAAAAGCTCAGCAAATATTTGACGGAATGAGATCCGGCAAATGAGGAAGAACGCCAATGCTCCCGCTTATCCAGCCTAAATGTTATTGCGCCTTGGGTATGGAATAAAAGCAAGTTTGCCAATTCAGTTTGTCTCAGGACGACGGGGTTTGCCTCACTTACCTCTTAATTTTTGCTTCCAAAGCAGGCTTGATTCAGGGCAAGTTATTGAAAATATTGGTGAGCGCGAAAGAAATCGAAATCTACTGATTAGGAGCTCCCGATATCGCTAAGATTCATTATTGCTTTCACATCGGAGCGTGATTCATCATTGTTAGCCTGAAATATGAACGCGTCAGATAAGCAGCTTTTTGAGAAGGCCCTTGCCACCTTAGAGACTCCGAACAATGAGCCGTTGAAATGGCTGATGGGAGAAGCATTGCGGTTACAGACAGCATGGCCTGAATATTCCCACTTTCTTCTGAATGACTTGAGTCAGACACGAACAAACATGTTGGTTGCCTGGAACGCCTGGATAGACGAATATCGCAAGCTTCTCATCAATCCGGACTCAGCACCACCGAGGGCGACAAAAGATCTACGCAGCAAGGCATCTGAAGTCGAGGACAAAGTGCGCGCAGTTGCAGCAGAAGTACAGGCTGTAATTGAATTGAAGAATCGTGGTTTTTCAGAGTTCTCCGTCGTACCGCCGTCCACGATTCCGATGCCAGATTTTGAGGCTAAGTTCCAGGGAAAGAAAGCCAGGATCGAAGTTAAGAATCTGCGCGAACCCGCGGATCACCTCAGGGTAGTAGCAGCAGAGGAATGGGCAAAGCAGAAAAAAGCGAATAAAGATCGCTACTCCTTCAACGCGATACTGAGGCATGACCATCGCGGCACAATTAGCCGCGTGGCTGAATCTCGATTACGCAATATCATCGACCAATTTCCAGACATGAACGGACCCGCGATTGAGACTTTGGATGGCGATGTCGAGATTCGCTTGGAACGCGAACATCTCGGCAACTCGCCACGAACGTTGATGCATGAGCAGCTTCCTCAAACCGCTGAAGTGGGTCGCATTGTCATTGTCAGTGCGGTGCTGGATGAGCATCTTAAATTTAATATCTCAGAATTACAGAGGCTTTTTCTTAAAGTTATTCGGGTCATCGTTTCCGCTCAGCCGAAGTTCTTTTCAAAGGAGACACTCGATCCTGAATCCGTTAACGTCATCGCTCTGCGATGGGAATCCCCAGACATCTTCTATCATCCCCAGACGATTGAGCTGACACAAAACCGGATCGAACGGTTATATGGCGACTTCAATTTGCAGATTACAGTCGTAATTTTTCATGGTTCCGGCCCCGAGATACCGTTGGAAACCCTGCGCCGCTACAAGTAGGCGTAGTCTGCCGAATGGCGAAAAGTGAAGGATGTTCGAAAATGCGCTCTGCGCGAGGTTGGCGATGAGGCCGTGCAAGAAGGAGATAGAAGATGGGTCCCCGACGGGATTCGAACCCGTGTTACCGCCGTGAAAGTGATGGGGTTCCGGGTAACTGATTGAAATTACGCGATACGGATGGCCTTCCAAAACCGCGCATAGGTACCCTGGAGACAAATAACTGGAGTAAAATTGGACCAAGAATTTACTTCGGTATAGCAGATACATGTGTATGGCCGAATTGGCTCGATAGAAAGCAGGGGATGTCCCACCATCAAAATCGCCGCCGAAAAGGAAAGCCAAAATTGGGGCTAATGGTTCAGACGTTCATGATGGTCACTGCAACCAAGGTCATGGCAAAACGCAGCACAGACTGCTGAAGGAAGTGCATGATACCCACCCTGCCCACACGCCGAGGTGTTCTTGGGGACTCGAAGATCCGATAAGTTGAGTCAATGCTCGATGGCTTCCAATTGGAGTAAGACTCTGCTGTTCCCTGGGGATATCGTCAGTTTCCGTTCCCATATGAAATAACCTGGTTTGGCTAACTTCAAACTGTGCTCACCCGAATACGTGGGGGCGGATAAAGGTGTTCTGCCCAACAGAGTATTGTCGAGTTCTATTTCGGCTTCGGTAGGTTCCGAATTAATCTCCAGTACAGCTGACTGTGGTACGTGAATATCGTGTGTGACGACTTTCTTCGTCGGTGGCCAAAGGATGGGGGGATCTTCTTGCGGGCACTTAGAAAGTTTATCGGACAACTTCGGGCTCTCGGTGGGAAACAGCTTTCCGCGTTCCTCAGCAGTTCTTTTCTCGGTACAATGATCGGCACCACCAACCCGCAGCCACTCTGGAAACTTGAAGGAGTTGTCCGGTACGAGTCCCTTCTTGTTCCCTGGCGGCAATTGGGGTGGCAATATTGTTTGTTGGTCTATGTGGGCGCCCTCAATAGTCATCGGTATTCCGGCCGCGTGGCTGAGATCCACACCCCGCAGATCTGTTCTCGACATGTCGGCTCCTCCAATTTTCGTGCCATTAAAATTGGCGCCTCTCAAATCGGCTCCCGAAAGTTGTGCATTCGTAAGATCGGCTTTTTCTAGATCAGCATCGCGCAGATCAACACCCCTAAGGTCAGAGCAGCAAAGTTTTGCCTCTGCAAGAAAGGCACGTCGCATGCAGACTTGTTCGTTTCCGTCACCAGAGATATCGGCGCGCGAAAAGTCTGCTCGGTATGCAACGATGTCATCCAAGCGGGCGCCGGACATCGTCTTAACTTCCCTAAAATCACTAGCTACTAAATATGCCCTCGATAAATCGGCACGCCAGAAATTAGAACGACGGAAACTTGCACCCGGCATCCAGGCTTCTTGAAGATTCGTTTTCCCGAAGTTGGCACCCCTTGTGTCGGCGTACTCCAAATTTGCGCCTCTCAAATCCGCGGCGAAAAAATTAGAGCCAACTAGCCAACTACTATGGAGATCGGCCCTGGCGAGTTTGGCTCCCGAAAGGCTGCCAAAAGACAAGTCGCTCTGGCCGAGATCGCCTCCTTCAAGAAAGCCTGAATCGACCTCTACACCTGCCATCTCAGCATGACTCAGGTTGAGCCAAGGGCGGCGTACTATTTCCCGAAAGCCCGAAAACATCGCGTATTGGATTTCGTCAAGCAGCCTCTTGTTGGACTCTGCTCGCTGCTTCCCTGACTCTGTTTGGTGCTTGCCGCGCCAGTTTGTCGCAATGATTCTCAACACGTTATGGCGTGGCGCCTCCCGACCACGGTAGAGGTCTTTATTCGCGGAATCAAACAATGCTTTGTATCGTTCGGGTACGTTCTCTGCGCTTTCGTTCTTAGGGCTACGGCTCGCGATGGCTTTAATTGCGGCCTGTGTTGCAGGGTTTTGTTGTTCGAGATCAAGATCCGAACAATCTCGGTAAGTATAATCGTCCTCAACAGAAGTGTCTTGGCGTTTTGGGATTGCCGCGTCTGGAGATGGACATGGGGGATCCTGGTAGGGACTAAGTATCGGTTTGGGGTTATTAGACGAAATCAAAGGTTCGCCATCCCGTCGGGGTTCAGCATTCCGAATGAAGGCGCTCAATGAATCCGTCATTAACCACGTGCGCTCGGAGCTGTGTTCCGCGAGCTGGGAAAGAGCGACAATCCCTGCCATCGGACGCGACAATCCTGGCTCCGTGAGCAACTGGGTCGCGCGAATATATTCGTCGCGAGTAGCATGAGACCGCTGCTCTGCTTGGTTTGAGGTGAACTGGATGACCCCGATTACTATCGTTAAGAGCGAACCAACCGTTGCAAGCACCTTCAGCGCCATATCGGCATCAACTTCCTTAAACCGGTTGGCAAGAATTGTGAGACCGGCCGTGAATGCAAAGACAACGATCAAGGATAAATACATCTCGAGATTCTCCAGCCCTGGGAATCGTTCAATTGTTTGGGTGGTTGTGATGTCTTATCGTTAAGGGATGTTTGCTGCATTTCAAATTTCGCGGCGCATTAGTAGGGGACCAATTAGAGGTGAGAAGGCAAGTATGGGTGGCCAGGGACGGCAGCCAAGGCAAATACACACCTTATGCCGTTCTGTCGTTTCCTTTGACCAAGACGTTGCCAGCGCCACTAAGTGCAAGCAGTTAAGGACGTTAGAGGCATTCTGGATTGGCGGCTGCTGCAGGAGCGGCGGCTATTTCTGCGAGAATCTTTGTTACTACATCTACTCTTGGCTGAAAAGTGGTTGGGTCGACCTTCGCTAGCCCTCGGAAGATCTGTAGAGCCTCGGAGAACGCTTCTGTCCCTTTTCCTTCGATCTGTTGCAAAATAAACGATTCCTAGCCCCATCAGCGTGGTCGCCACATCGGGCTGATGGGTGGCAGGATTGCTCTTGGCCAACTCCCTCCTAATATTCAACACCTCTTGGTAGGTGCTCTCGGACTCCTTCAGCCGCTGCGTGTTGCTGTAGAGAATGTGGCCAGCAAGATGGTTACCAGGGAGTGGTGGAGGCGTGTCCTGCCATTTGAAGGGTTTGGCGAAGGTTTTGTGCGGGTTTCGTTGAGGTCTGATGACCGGTCTGTAGGGACCAGCTCCGTATGTTTTCTTAATCGCTGTCGCCTCCACCCACTTCGACTCCAACCAAACGACCGGCCAAACCCAAACTCCAACCAAGAGCATACAGCCAATAGCTGGTCCATGTAATTTGTCCATACTTCCTCTCCAGGCCTTGCTTTCGCAATGCCATTAACCACATGAGACCTCCAGTACGATCTTCTATCCACGCCTCCCCCAGTGTTGCTTTGGAAATCAGGTCTGATATCTTCGAGCGAATCTCTTGTACACGTGACAATGGTGGCTTTCCCGTTCGCAACTCAAGCTCAAGCCCAACCAACTCATCAAGTGCGCTTGCGGCTTTGTGTATTTGCTCTAACGTATCATCTGCTTCACTCTGGCCGTGCAATGCTTCCGCTAATCCCACTACAGCATCATAATTTTGGAGTTGACGAACACATTCACGTTTGGCAGCGTCAACTCGGCGAATGGTTTCTGCAATCAGAGGATCTGTTTTGTCAGAAATTTTTACCGGGGCATTAATTTCTTGCGGCGGCTCGATGCGGGCCAGTTGGTGCCGGATACGACGAGTATCGGCTAGCACTCCATTAAAGGCTTTCGCTTCATTCATGGAGCCCATGGCATCTTTGAGTTGGTCTCTCAAGGCATCTTTTATGACAAAAGTCATGAACACAATGAACGCTCCGAGGAAAGCGAGCGCGCGCTTATGTCTTCTTACCCATCTAACAATCCAATGTGCATTGTGGGTTTTGTCTGACTTCAATTCTCGCACTGGTTTTGCGGCATTATGTTTTGTCATAGCGTGCGGATTATGCCCCACTGCGCCTTTGGCCACAACAGCTCATAGAAGAGCCAATTTGACAATTTGATGGTTGTTGAATGAGAAGGGCTTTAGATGGTGCCGGAACAGGAATCGAACCTGCACGAGGGGCAGCCTCGGTGGATTTTAAATCCCCCTCTCCATCTTTTTATCCTCAATAAAATGTAGTGTTTACAAACACTTGGCGAATGCGCCTCGTTTGATCGGTGAGGTCTGGTGAGGGGCTGCGAGGGTCGATAAGTCACGTATTGGTCACGTTTGTACTTCTGGACTCATGCCCTTGAAAGCTCACTGCGAAGCATGTGGCGCTTGGCCAGTTCATTCTAACAAGCTTCCCGGTGCGACCAGAATCGTGTAGATGGCAGGAGTTTCTGCGCCGATAGGATTTGCAACAACCCGCGCCCGCTACCAGAACCCAGTTTTACGAAGGCCCCGAAGTTGTTGCAGTTAATCTCGTCTGTGACGATTGATGCGCCTGTTCAGATCGTTCAAATGATTACAGTAGATGAATCGTATCAACTTCGACACTGGCTGCCCTATCCAATCTTTATGATTTGTCGAAGGCCCCGCAATCGCTTGCTGAATGGACAAACCCATTAGAAACTCGGCTTCCTCAATGGCTTCGGAGTAAAGAGGCACTCTCCGTAGGTAAGAAAAGACAAGTTTGTTTTGTCTCGTTTGGGAGAGCAGCAGCCTAATTTCCTCTGCAGAGAGCAACGCGGCAACAAGGCCATCGAAATCTGGGCAAGTGCCAAAGTTGAATCTCCCGCGCCCATTTCTTGACTCTCCATAGGGGCTGACGGGAACTCCGATGCCAGCTACATACTTGGCACCTTGTGGTCGCCACCGGCTTGTGAGGTGTGGCGAAATATGGAACGGTTGCTCCTGTCCGCCTCGGCGAGAGACTCGTTCTTGCTCTTGAGTTGGAATTTGTCAACCTTCTCGTCTTCAAGCGGCGCGGTCATTTTGTCCAGATCTGAATCGATCATCCCGCACGAAGATACTCAAGTTGTTCCTTAGTGAGCTGAAATTCCTGTTTGGTTTCGTGGATGATAAAGATGTTGTTGTTCTTGAATATATAGTTGCCTTCAACGGGTTTGCCCTTCAAATGCTTCTTACCTTTGAAGACAGCGGCGATGTCCTATCGATGAAACGCAGCGGTAACTGTCAAGCTCACGAACGTCTCACCCTGAACTTCATCGACAAAAAGCTCGACGGTCTGGCTCCCATCGTGGAAATACCACACCTTGTCCCGATATCCATGCCTGAGATCGGCGTCCACAATCTTCCAATTTGGAAAAGCAGAGCCAATTGACTGTTCCAATGCGGTCAGAATGTCACTCATGGCCGCTTGATTCGTCGGGTGGAACATATATGTACACTCCTTTACTACATCGCCGGACGGAATATGTACACTCCTTTACTACATCGCCGGACGGAACATGACAAAATCCGGTCACCTCGTGGTTGTTGAAACCCGGCATCGTAATGGTCGCATCATATTGATCCCCGTTTCGGTTTTTCAACATTCCCTGAAAATCGTTACCAGCCGCAGTGACAATTGATTTGATTCGAGCCACGCGAGCATCGTCTCGATCCAGCGGAGAAACAACAGAAGGATCACAAGGGACCGGCGGAACCTGACCAGGAGATCCAAATACTCTAGCAACATGCTTTGCTCGCTCCAGCCCTGTGCCGTGAGGATCATCGCTTCCTGTGTCTGGTATTGAGCAAAGGAATTCCAGTACAGGCTTAATATCGTGCCCTTGCCGACGCATAAATGTCGCGGCATAGCTGTCGGCGTTAGTTTCGGCGCTTGCTGCCTTCGTCGCCGGCGTATCGTCCGCCAACATCATCTTGAATCGGCTAATAGAAGACATTTGCGCAATTAGATCGCCGTGCATCAGGTGTCCCCACTCGTGTGCCATAAAAAAACGGGTGACTTCGACACTCGGCGTAGCTGCGATTGACAAGTCTAAGAAGATGACCCCGCTTGGGGTCACGTGTCCGGCATTGAAATCTTCAGAAGGAAGCACGGGGAATTGGCGCCGAGAGTAAACAGCGAGCTCAGACCAGATGATCCGCACGCGGGCGTTCGTCGCAGGAATGTTCATTCTCGCGCGCATATCCAGGTTCTCATAACTTGCAACGAACTGCTGCAAGGAAGGCTGATCTTGAGCGGACACGTTCCGCGGAATTAAGACCGTGCTTCCTACGCCAAGTATGCTCAGAAGCCAAGCAGTTGCAACAATCCAGACACGATACATCTTACCCTCCATCGGTCTCTGTTAATTCGTCGGCAATAAGTCCTTCGAACGCAAAAATCTCCGCTTGAGCAATCTGGTTATAGCCGCCGAAAGTGGCTCGGTGGTTGGAAGATATCGCACTCTTGTCGTTTGAGCAAACAAAATACATATCAGAAAAAGTAGCCTCCTCTCTGGGCGTTTGGAGTTATCGTATGAATCGTCTAGTTGATTTGGAGTGCATTCGAGGCTCCCCGAATAGCAAAGCGATATAAGCACTTTCTAATGTTGTTTGCTGGAGTGGATTCTGCCTGCTTCCGCGAAGATGGTTGGCAGCTCGTTCCCGAAGTGTTAGTGTTTCTTACGAACACCGACGATCGGGTTAGAGAATGACAGTACAAATCAAGAGGGCTTGCATCGACTTCGTTGCCGAAAACTACGCGACCACCTTCCCCATTGTTCGAATTGTCCCAAGTAGTGTTGAGTCTGCCATCGGACAATCTCAGGATGCCTACGCGCTTTGGGAAAGAGAAAAGGCGTTCACCCTTCGTTGCTACTTAAGCCTCCAGGGCGAAGACAACCCGGCACCATCCTCCAGGACACCGTCCGCTCATGCTCCCGCCACCGGAACGGAACAGATTGCCCACCGCTATGAGTGGGCATTCGGGATCACTCTCATTAAAGGATTCTATTGGGACTGGATAAAAGAACTTCCCGACGAAAGCGCCTTGGCCATCCAGGTCGTTTTAAAGTCTGAGCCTCTCGAAGGCGGACCGGAGGCAGTACCTATTGCTGGGATTCTTGGCACGCTGCATCCTTCAAGAAATACCAAGAGCCTATGGGAGCAGGCTCTACCACTGGTACCGAAGACGGCCGCTGAAATGGCCAAAATCGGTGCATCTGTCCTGCCGCTCCTGAATTATGTTTCCAGCGGCCTAACGCTTGGGTCGAACGTTCTTGCGTCCTACACCGATAACCAGAAAAACTGGTTTTTGTATCAATTTCTTGACGAGGACCAAAAGTGTCCAGTTGTTGAGTGGAGGATCAACAAAAAAGTCCTGGTTGAATATGGGCCACTGATCCGCGGCACTCTCTTTTTGGCCTTTCACAACTCGGTCAAGTCTAACCCCGGTACCCTCCGAATACTGTTGCGACCACAAATCAGATACTGTCAGGAAGATGAGATCTGCTACATCGTACCGACCAAAGACCTGAGCCCGGATAACCAAATCGCCATTGATATCAGCCCAACGGCAGGAAAGGAACTGGGCGTCTAGATACTGAAACCATTCTTCGATCTCATCTGGAATGCGTTTGGCTCAGAGCTTGGACTTCCAATTGTGGCTCGGCCACAATGATCTGGCTTCGACCATGACCCGGTAAGAATAGCCTTTTTGATTTTGGGGTTTGGGCAACTACCATCTCCTGTCCGTGCTATCAGTTACAGACAGGAGCACAGACAGGAATGCTTGTAAATACAAGAAAATAATAGTACATGGCGGGGACAACGAGACTCGAACTGGCATGCCTCTTTTGAAAGCTGCGGCTTTTAAGTCTCCCTCTCCATTTTTCTATCTCCAATAGAACCTAGTGTTTACAAGCACTTGGCGAATGTGCCTCGTTCGATTAGTGAGGTCTGGTGAGGTGCTGTGAGGGCCGATAAGTCACGTATTGGTCACGTTTTTTGCTTGGCGCACAAACAATACGAGAGTGAATCGTGACACTGGGCATCTACTCGCGAAGGTGTAAGGGACATCGATCTTTGCTTTATGGTGCTGTTCCGCGCAGTGGACCGGCGCGGCCGTCTCGGCCACACGGGCGGCCGCCAACAGGGCTAGCGAGCTGACGATCATGCGCCAGCTCGGACCCTTTGCGCTGCGCTGTGTCCCTCAAAGTGCGCTACGACGTTGCGACACAGGGTAACGAAATCGTTGTATGAGAGGTCGTTCTTGGCATCATTGGTCCGCCATGCGCAGATTTTGAAGTCCGCCTCACCGAGACCGTCTCCGACATGATCCACGGAGGGTAAGAGCGCAAACTTGGCTTTGTAATGGCGTCCCTGAGCCCTCGATTCCTCGTTGCTGTACTTGCACAGCAGTGACCAGTCCAGTTGTTCGCCCGTGTAGCAGTCATGGCCACCGCAACATTGGACGGCGCGGTGGATCGCCATTTTGTAAACTTCATTGGTCGCTGTTGTGTTTCCACGTCCCTTGTCCCTGATAACGTGTGCGACCGCTCGCCGTGAAGCCACTTCTGATACGCATCTTGCGTAACGCCCATTGAGGCAACAAAGGCAGGAATCTGATACTTCCTTGTTTTCTGCATTGTCACTTGTCGTTGTAATAGCCCGAGCCGTAGCGTCTAACTTATGTTTAAAAGTATAGTGCTGACTTCAAAGAGAGATTGCCTCACGGTCAGATGCTTGAAGTCTCGGCGGATATTGGCCTCTTTGGAGGCGCGAGTGCGTAATGCCATTGGTGGCCAGGAACGGTTTTGTAGAGCATTACACACCCTTTAGAATCCCGACGGGGGGCATGCTGCTGAACCCTAAGACCGACTTAAATGCTTTAAATGCAGTTTGTTAAGAGGGAGCATCGAAAATTCACGTTACTCGGTGAGTCCCCGACCGGGACGCAAGTTCATCGGCATTGAGTTGAAGGATTAGCTACTTCTGCACGGTTCGCCAATCGAGGAGATGGGCAAGATCATTGACATGTGGGTGCTAGACGGTCATCAGGAAGCGGACAAACAGCCTCTCGATTTAGGGGCTGCGTTCTCCTTTCTTACGCTCGCAGCGGAGGAATCCTGCGCCACAGTCTACGGCTTTGGGGGAGCTACGGTAGACGGATTGGCTTGCCACAGATTACCCACAGCCACCATACAAGCCCCACAGTTATTGCTGTCATTGCAATGCCGGAAAACACATGGCTCCATTTAATCGAGGGGCGATTGATGACAACGGGATACGCCCAGTGCGCGAAATAATGCAGGGTCAAACTCAGAGAAATTAAAATCAATGCCAACACTGCTGTTTTGTTTTGCGTCGAGAGCCCCTGCGCGATTCCTTGGGCCCGATCAGGAATGTGTTGTTCCCCGCATTCCTGATATGCTCGGCGTTTGCCGATAGAAAAACCGGCCCTCTTTCCCTGGAGGGCCGGCGGATCATGAAGCACGAGTAACGTCTGTTTGTCTTGTTGATAGTATCCGGGGCGCATATCCCCGCGCAATGCCCAGGGACGAAAACGGCGTAACTCGGCGTTTGTGCCTGAGAATAAACTGCAAGATAATCTGTTGTTCCAACTATGAGTCCCGCAGAACATTGCGATGAATGCTTTCGGTTGGCAGCGGATGCCGAGAACGTCGCATATAGCCTTATGCAGCTAGCGTCCGCAGAAATCGAAGCGCTACGAACAGGCGATGATGCTGCTGTTGGGCGTATCAAGGCCGACAGCCAACGCTTGATTAGAATTCAAGAGGCAGTCATATCTGCCCAACGCCAGCACTCAAGCGAGCACCTCCAGCAATCCTCATCCGAACGAAAAAAAGCGTTTGGACAGGCTTGTTAATTTTCCTGGCGATCCACTCACAAATTGCCATCTAACCGAGATAAGGATCTGTGCAATTCAGACTTGCGCGGCTCCCCCCACGTTGGCTCAAACCCATGCGCAGGAATGGCCATTGTCAGGAACCGATTTCACCTTGGTCCAGGTTCCGGCGATGGCCTTTCCATAGCCCCATTGGAATAATTCAGCTCTCATCCATCTACTTGCAAATTGCATCTGAACGAGAGAAGGATCTGCGCAACTCATACTTGCGCGGTTCCTCCATTGGGTCTCCCCATGCAAAGGCTATTGTCAGGACCAACCGATTTGCCCTTTCGACCGGGTTCTGGCGATGGCCTTTCCAATCAATGTTAGATTGGCTTCAATCAGAAAATGACAACAACTGAACATTGCTATGAGTGCGTGCGGCTACAATCGGATGTCGAGAACATCCTATTTCGAATTAACCAGCTGGTATCTGCACGAACCGCTGCCTTTCGAGAAAAGGACTATGCCGCGGTTGGTTCCATCAATCGAGAATTGGGATGGGCTATTGGGGATAAATGCAGGGTAATAGGCGCACAGCGCGAACACTCACAAAAGCACCGGACAGAATCTGGATATGAGTTGCTCGGATTGGCCGCTTGAATTTCGCTTTGCTGGGCAGGATGAAGAAGGAAGATGCGAGGCTGTTGGAGTAATTTTTGCAACAGTCGGGGGGCTTATCTTGCGGCCCTGCGCTTGGGCTCTTTCCATTCGATGAGGCCAATCATCTCCGCGCCAATAACCCCACGATCCCACTCGACGCTGCCGGTTCTAAAGAGTTTTACTCCAGCGATCTCGGAGATTTACTCTTCCATCCTGAGGCCAATCATCGCATCTCCGAGTTCAGTTTATCAACGCAGGCGGCGCGGGGAATTGTCTTCAAGAAGGTGAACTGAACGGAACCGCCCTGGGGCAGGAGACCTTGACGCCGGTTTGGTTGTTTGATGTTCTCACGCAGGCGGATCGCCGTCCTTCGATGGAAGGCCTTCTCCATCTGTCCATTCAATGGCCAAAAAAGATCGCTTAAACTCTCAACGTAGAGTTTGCAGCAGGTACTCACGGCGGCAGCACTTGCCCACGCATCCCTGGCATTCAAGGTGCCTGCATACGGATGGCGACACTTAGGGGGCGAGATTCGATGTTCGAACGTGCAAGAGTCCCTTGGCCTGTTGCAGCACGCACGACAGGCTATGGGACAAGCAGGTGCCTCAGAACGTAGCGTTGAAGTGAAAGACATCGGCGACCTGGAAACTGACTCGATTCACAAGCACCAAGTTCCCGCCGACAAACACATGCGTGTAGTTCTGGGGCGGAGGCGGAAGCATGACCTCCAGTTCATGAGGGCAGGGTTGCATTTTCTTCCTGAGGCCCGGGGGCAGAGTTCCGTTCACAACCAGCTGACGCTCCAGTCCGGGAGGCAAACGATCGCGCTTGGCTAGCCCCGGCGGCAGATTAGAATAGTTGGAGCGGTACCAGTGATTGATATCCCGGTCATGATCTTTATAGTGACCGCGACCGTGCCCGTGACCCTTACCATGGCCGTGTCCGTGGCCTTCGTCGAAATCTTGGTCGTGTCCACGATCATCGTCATCGCGATCGTGTTTGTCGTGGCCGTGACCGTTTCCCTGCGCAACGGCAACGGTAGTGGACAGTGCCAGTGAAACCACCATGATGGCACTGGCACGGAACCAGTGTTTGAAGGACATTGGCCTCTCCTTGTAGTAAGCAAAGCATACAGCCCCAAGGTACGAATAGGTTACGGTAGGTCATTACTTTCGTCTTTGGGTTTTCGTCGCGGTTTAACCCCTCGTTTCGCTCAACTCGTGAGGTGGTCGAAAACAGTGGTTCCTGGGCGCCGACCGGCTCCGAATCGTGGCGAGAAGTCTCTTTATTTACAGGCGGATTACAACCAGGAACAGTGGTTGAGGGAGGCTCTCGTGATGCACGACAACTTGCTGTACATGTCAGCCTCAAGCATCCCGAGCGACTCGTGCCTTAGGCTGGCAGATCGGAAGCCGCGTTGTCATGGAAACATAATACGCAGTCGACCTGTTGAGCGCGTGTTGCAGTACAGGTGATAGGCTCGCGTTAGATCGGCAGAAAACGGTTGTTAGCAATCTTATTGCAAAGTGGTGACAACTCCACTTTCATGAGTTGCAAATATGGACCCTTCGTATGCATCTCATCGGACTCGGCCGAATGGTCGATGAATCGCATCAAATTTCATTCGGCCACAGTGGCCTCGGCTCTCGTGGTTCTTGACCTTGCAGGTACCTCGACGGCGCAAGCGGTGAACGGCGCTTTGCTAATCGTTAAACTAGCATCGATCACAATCGGGGCCACCGATGGGCACCGTCGTGCCCTGATTAAAACGATGACGAGCGCGCCGATTATAAAGAAGAACGAGATGGCACCATTCCATCTGATATTGTCGCCGAGATATGACCAAGCGAACACGGCAAATACAGAGAGCGTATGGCCTCTTGGATGATCTTCAACTGAAATGTAGTGAAGTGGGCCTGGATGGTATATCTATCGTTCGACTACTCAACAGCCACCGTAGGCAGAGTGGATGAGCATGTTATGACTGACTTTTCTAGCCACCCGGCCCCTTTTGGTCGTTCACCTTTCTCGGCGACCTATGAATGTCTTCAGCCTCCGTGCACGGGAGGCATAGGGCCGGGCATTGCGGAAGCAAGGGCGCGCCTTGGTCTGCAAAAGTGCAAGGACTCGTTCAAAAAGGTTGGGGATCCACTTGCCTTACTTAACAGTCTCAACGATGCCGGTTTGATCCAAGTTAACAACACCTACCCCGGGGGCGAAAAAAAGAGGAGTTCTTTCGAAACAGGCAACACAGGAGCCGTGACATCTCAGGGGTGGTGGGTCCTACCCAACCCAAGACTCTCCGGATGGTCCCGCAATACTACGTAGCTTGCAAACTATTACGATTAACACCCATGGATTCTACTTCTCGGGGAAGATTACTGGTGCAGACGGCAAGAAGAAGGACGTGAATACGCTCTCCGAGTTTTAGCGGCCTAACGTTGACCGAAGTTCAAGCCGCGGTCATCATTCACGAGTTGACGCATGTTAGCGACGACGCAAAGCACCCCGATGATTCTAAGGACCAGAGCCTGAGCCAAGACAACTCTCAGGAGATATTTAACTATTGTTTTAAGGCGGATCAGAAGAAATAAGAGTCTTTCTGCCTGCTCTCGTTATAAAGATATGCAGCTATCGATCTAATGATGACATCAACCGATGGGAAGGACATCATATGAAGAGTGTTGGCTCGAAGTATGTGCTACGAATCATGCTCCAGATGCTTTTGTTTATACCTATTGTTTCAAGCCGGGGGCAGAACAAGGAAGCTCTCGCTACAGAGATCAATGGCCCAACCATTATTGTTTACGACGACGCTGGGACTCTTTTCGTCATAGAGCAAGCTGGTAAGACTCTCAACGGGGTTAATTTGCATGACAAGACAATCGACCGTATCTGGGGCAAACACCAAGGGGAGCAGGATACTTATCCTCGGGCCGTGGCAACCGATCATAGAGGAGGGCTCTATATAGCAGATCGGGATGGAGGCGTACAGCACGTGGACCTTGCTAAGGGTGTGCGAGAGGTACTAATCCGTGGCACGGGGAAACTTGCCGAAGAAGTTGACTTCATGATTGCGGACAAATTGGGCGATTTTTACCTTAGTCGTACTGCCGATGGCTCTGTAGCAGCGTGGAATCAATCCTCCAAGCAATTACGCCTTGTAGCAGGAACTGGTCAACGTGGATTTAATGGCGACGGTGGTCTCGCCGAACACGCAGAGCTATCGGCCCCTACGGCTCTTGCTCTAACCTCAGAGGGCGATCTGCTGATTGCCGACAGCGGCAATTGCCGTATCAGAAAAGTTGAACACGGTTCGGGCGTAATTACGACGATTGCTGGCACCGGCCGCAGCGCCGAAGGAGTAGGGTGTGTCTCCCGAGGCGACGGCAGGAAAGCGATCGAGGCAGAGCTTTCTCCGAGGGGAATTGCGGTTGACAAGGGAGTGGTTTTCGTCATTGGGGATAACCGCCTCCGTAAAGTCGATCCTCGAACGGGAATTATCTCTACAGTCGCTGGCACTGGTAAATGCAAATCAGCTGGCGATGGAGGAAAAGCGTCAAAAGCTAGCCTTGCAAATCCCGCTGGAATTGCTATTGATTCTCAAGGAAATATTTACATCGTGAGTATTTGGGTAACCGGATTCGACGCATCGATGCCGTGACTGGCGTGATCACGACTGTCGCAGGCAACGGACTGCCCAATCGAGGAGATGCCATCTTGTAGCGGCGAATGTCTTAAGCGTGCCTTCCGCAGGACGCGCGAAAGCCATTTCTGCTTGAACCAGCAAGCCGGCGGTCGTATCGTGCATGTCTAAGCGTTTGTGGCGGATCATGCTCCGTTAGAGTAGCCCATACACGACGAGATGACTCCTCGTTCCCACATATACTTTGCCTTTGATGATTGTCGGCACTACAAATTTTACGCCAGAGCCCAGGCTGTCTCGTGAGGCAACCTGATTTGAGTTGTAAAGTTCATTGGCAACATTGGTGGCATCGTAGGCATGCAGAGCCGCAGGACTGTTGAAATCAACCGCCCATACAATTCCGTGGGTTGATCCGTTGGAAGACACTACAGGCTGCCCGCCTGGGAATGGATAGAAAAATCTTCCCTTCGAGGTTGGAGAAGTTGAGAGTAAGCCGGTAGAAGGATCAAGGTGAAACGCCTTGATTGTGTCGTGGTTTCCTATAAAATACACATTCTGCTCAAAGAAAGCTGGCGTCATAAAGCAGTGGTCATCCGGATTAAATCCTCCCGTGCTCACTGCACCAACGACGTTTGGCAACGCCTGGACGATCTGGCTATCATTGCCAGCATGGAAGTGGCCCATATTGTCGCGGTCGATCACATATACGGATTTCGACTTGCCACAACCAATCAGTTCATGCGGGTGAGCGCCAGGCTGGTCTGGCACAACCAGCGGCCCTCCTGAGCCTAGGTCAAAATCCCGAGCATTGTCGGTGGCCTGATCAAAAGGCGTAAAGAAATCCAGTACTGAAAGACCTGGGTTCAACTTTACAAAACTATCCCCAAAATCTTTGGAACCGGGATTGAATGTGCCATTTCCGGTCATGACGTAAAGGTTGCCGCCGGCGTCCATGGAGGGTGACGCCCCAGCCATCCAAATGGCGCCACGAATTCCTGTCGGCACAACGTTAAACAGGGCTGCTTGTGACAGGCTTGATGCATGATAAGCGAAGACGTAACCCTGCCAAAGACCATGGTCACCTTGTGACGCAAATGTGATATAGACCAGGCCGTTCTCCAGGAGGAGACCACCGCGCTGCAGCTGCGTCTTGGATGTGAAAACACTTCCCGAGATCACCACAGGACTGCCGGGGCGCTCTCTGCCATTCTGGATGTCCAATGCATGAAGGCGATGAACATACTTCGTTCCACCGTTCTCCAGCGTCTCTGCGACTACGAACAATGTGCCCGTATTCGGGTCGATGACCGGAGTGCCTGTAATTCCTACCTCCGGAGTAATTGTGCTGCCAACATTGCGCGTTGGAACGGTTGTTACGCTCGACGACAAAAAGCTCACATGCCATAAGGCGGGACCGCCGAAGTCAGCGTCGAAAGCGTAAACGCTGTTGTGTTCCGTTGCAACAAAGACAACGTTGTGCAAGCCGCCATGAATCGACAAGTCTGCAACATACAGCGGTTGGGCAAAGACGTTTCCGTCTAGACTTTCGCTGAATTTCTTTCCGAACTGACGTGAGTTCACGTTGGACGGCGTCAAGACAGTTTCGTTTCTCTGCTGTCCCGTTGCCCCTTTGTCATTCTTCCAGGACAGATACCCGGAGGCACTCATAGTCGCCACCACAGTGACGGAGGCGGTTCCCATGTGGCTGACGTTATCTATTGCTGTGACAGTGCAGGCCGT
Organism: Candidatus Angelobacter sp.; assembly: GCA_035295685.1. Taxonomy (GTDB): domain Bacteria; phylum Acidobacteriota; class Terriglobia; order Terriglobales; family Acidobacteriaceae; genus Angelobacter. Next base: position 85,880 of record DATGIO010000115.1, on the reverse strand, counting down.
GGGAGAGTCTGGAGCGGTATATAGGCCGTGAACATCGATCATGCCGCATGAGGCCGACCAGCTAACTGTCACGTTGGCCGTAAACTGCTGGGCTGTGCTGACCTGCAATGTTGCCGTCCCAGGAGTCACCACGACGCTGGCAGCAACCGTTACGTCGGCCATTCCGGTTTTTCCGGAGCCGTCTGTCGCAGTCACTACACAGTGCCCAGTAGAATTTGGGGCTATATACATGCCGTTGACGTCAATGGTGCCGCAGGAAGCCGACCAGGTGACCATCGTACTGGCAGTGAATTGCTGCATTGCTCCTTCTATTAGTGTTACTGAACCGGGTGTTATGACCACACTGCTTACGACCATTACGTTCGCGACACCAGTGTGACCAGTGCCATCAGTGGCTGTCACCTCACAGGTGCCTACTTCGTTGGGAGCTGTGTACAAGCCACCAGAATCGATCGTCCCGCAAGATGCCGACCAGGTAACGGCAACATTGGCTGTAAAATGCTGCGTAGCCCCTTCGTTCAATGTAACCGCGCTGGGGGAAACCACCACATTTGTACCAACCGTCACTGTCTCGACAGTTTTGAATATCAGACCTGAAGTGTCCTGAGCTTGCACTACAAACCTGTGCGTCCCTGCTGACATGCTGATATGCGTGTCAATGAAGTTCACGTTGTTGATAGCGAAGACCTTAACCGTATCCACATAAATCCACATGGTCGCAATGGGATGAGTGTCGGTGGTGCCAGCATTCACGTGTACTGGAGAAATTAGCCCTGTGGCGCCGTTCATCGGGGTGCAGATCGTGACCGTCTGATTTGTAGGGTTCAACGAGCAGGAAGCTCCAGCCCACGCTGCTGCAGAGCAACCTACACATAGAATAATGAGGAGATAGACCTTGGTCATGGCCAGAGGACCTGCCTTTCCTTGCGTGCAAAAGATGCGAAGGCGTTGACCAGAGTTGCTGCCGTAGTGCCCCTGGTGACCGTGATTGCTCGAATCCTGCCAGGAACAGTTCGTCAACCAAGGATGAAAAGATACCGACAACGGAGATTGGCTGCATGCATAGCTTCGCAGTGAAGATGGGCTGGTTGATAAATGGACGCGGCCTCCTGACCATCGTGATTGAGCTGCCGGCGGTTCGACGAGTCTGGCCATAGAGGTGAACCAATGGAGCCCTTCTTCCACTGGCCCTCAGGATTCGCCGAGTTCGCGTAGCGAGTGAGGACAAACTTATTGGGAGGATTCACTCTAAGCAAGTATTGAGAAACAGCGGATCATTAATTGTCGCAGCCTCCTCAGAGAAACAGGAATCCGCCGTCTTTTAAAGGAACAGGAGACACGCGAGAAGGCCAGTCGAAGCTATCTAACGACCCTTGTCAGTCGTGATAACGAAGAGAATCGCGCCCACCAAAATCCTCCACTGTCAGTTCGACCTGCCGTTCCATTTGCGGAAATGAGTACTTATGTTTGTGAGTCCAGCTGCCGCAAGTACTTTTGTTCTTTTCTTCCAAGCCTAAGCTGCTCGAAGCAACCATGTGGATTTCCTCGCTAATCTAATGGGCCGAACAACCGTCCCCTATACCTCCCCCGCTGCCTTGCCTATCAAAGTCGCAATGTTGCAAGAATTGTAAGGAGGTCATTCGTGTTTGTTAAGAACCGTGGAACCAACATCACGCTCGCGGTGGCTGCTGTTTTGGCCGCCCTGCTTCAGCCTTCTCCAACCGTCGCTCAAACTCAGCCGCAATTCGTGGAATACTCGGCAAAATTCGTCTGCGGAGTGGCTGAAGGAAACCAGCCTGGAATCAGGCCTGGAACCTACGCCACTTCCATCAATATTCACAATCCTCAACTTCCGCTTGCCGGCACGGTCGAGTCAATCATATTCCTTAAAAAAGCAGTGGTGTCATTGCCGGAAGGCAGTAAGCCAATTCCGCCCTCGAGATTTCGCCGAGATGTATTGGCCGCGGACTTTGCGGAAGAGGTGGACTGCAAAACCATAAGAAGCCTATTTGGAATATCGTTGCCACCTTTCATCGAGGGATATGTAGTCATTATTGTTCCGCCCTCAGCTAATGCGTCGAGCCAGGAGCTTGACGTCCAGGGGATTTATACAGCTACGCCTCTGAATGGGCCCGGAATCGCTTTGGAGATCGTGCCGATCACGCCGCGTTTTATCCCAGCACAGCCGGGAGCAAGCATCGACGGAAAGCTCCTGGAATAATCGTGGGTGAGCACCACCGGAAAAATAAGCGGCGCCAGATTCATCGGGTTCTCTTTCGGCGGCAGATGCGAAAATGTATCTAACCCGTACTGTTAGCGGCTTGCCCTGGGGTACATAGAGAGACAGGGATCATTCATGATCGCCGTGTCCGGTTCGTGATGTGTGGTAAACTTCAAAAACTCACCTTGTAGTTCTAGACCTAAGGCCGGGAGTCCTCCCGGCCTATTTCTTGATTGTCCCAGAAGTCCCAAACTTCTCCTTGCAGCTTTCTAGAGGCGGCCTTGTCTGGGTAGAAAGTGACCAATCGACTTTCCTTAGGCAAGGTAGGAGCTCGCGTTGGGAGTCGCAAGAGTAGCACCCCCGAATTTCAATAAGGGTTAGGGCTCGCACCCGACGTCGTAGCGAATGCGCCGTGATAACCAGTGGTCGCTCTTGAAAATAGCATGGAAGTTGTTAAGGCTCCTCAAACTCAAATGGAATGGCGTGACACAGCGATGAGAAAGGTGCCTTCTTCCGAGAAGTATTTCTCGGAAGAAGGCTGAGCGAGAGTGCTAGCAGTAGGGCTGCAACGTCTCTATTTGTGAACACCCGCCCCTGGAGTTGGCGTCAAGCACGGATGGAACAGCTCGTTCTTGCCGTCAACCTGTGCGGGATGGCCGGAGTTGTGATAAATGGTGGCTCCCGCGGCATTCTTGACGGTCAATGCTAGAGTGTCCACCAAATGAGGGTTAGTGGTCGGATCGACATCGCCGGCGGTGACAAAGAAAGTAAAGCCCGTCACTCCATTTACGGTAGCGGGTCCGCTGAACGACCGATTTGACACGCTATCGACGGAGTATGCGGCGATGGAACTGGAACGCACTTTGAATCCGGTGCCAAGATCATCGTAGGAGAAGTTGCCGAACGGCGCTCCGTTTAAGATTCCAGCATAAAACCCGTAGTTGGACTTCTTACCATGGACTGTCCCAGGGATGCCGGCAGTACCCGTCATGACGTCTCCGGTACATCCAGGGGGCGGAGGAGGAGTAACAGGTCCGCAGTTGATATCGGCCTCGGAGTGGGCCAAAACAACATCGGCGATGGCCGTAATAGTAAGGTGGAGGGCGTTAACCGTAATGCTATTGGCGGTGGCAATCTGCTCGTTAATAACCAATGAGCCAAGCCCCAACGGCAAGACAATGGTCTGGTTGACCCCGCCGGTCACCGTGATTGGCACCCCAAGCACCGTGAGCCCCGCGATGACCGAGCTACCGTTTACGGAAGGCGTGCCATTGCTGCAAGTGGCGGTGGCAGTCGTTTCGATCACGCCAGCGGTCAAGATACTGACCAGAGTCGCAACGCTTAGGTTGAGATTGGCAATGCTGGCCGTCGATTGAGATTGATTTCCCGACCCGTTGGCCGTTGCCGACGCCGCTGTCGCAGTCAAGAGACCTGGAACGTTGACGCTGACAAGATTGGAACTGAGGCTGCCGCCTACTGGCGGCAACGCGCCTGTATCGCCAACATCGGTAACAATACCCAAGATATTGGCGCTGGCAGCTGTTCCTCGCCCGCTAAAGGTATTCGTTTGAGAGAAACTGGTTGTTGACAATAGCGCGAGCCCTGCGAGGAAGCTCACGACTGTCGGGAATTTCTTAAACTGCATGGATGGACCTCCAAGTACATTCATTCCGTACTTGGAATAACAAAGCAGAGGAGAGGTTGGCGTGAGCTGAATGGAGTAAGAGAGTAAGAGAGCGTAATGCTTTATTGGCGAACTGTTCGGTCTATCGTGTGCGGTTATATCAAGTATTCAATTGTTGTAGGCGAGATGCGGTGACAGCGCCCGATCAACCATCAGCGATAGCGCAGGAGTCTGAAATCTATTTGCGTCGATAGTGTTCCACGACATGAACGATATCTCTATTGCCGGACTGTAATAGTTCTCCTGAAAAGCTTCGAGAATAAGCGCCGCCAAAGCCAACGCAACGCCAAGTTCTCATAGGCCGGGTCCAGTCAGCCAGACTAGCCCCTCAAGATCTCCAGCTCAGCGAAATCCTGAAGGAGCTTTCCTAGCTGTTCATCTTAAAAAAAGTGAGTGATTAGAGGAACTTCCTATAGAGGTTATAGCCAATAAGGAATGGTTTGATGTCGAAATATCGTTTAAACTCATATCATGGAGTCAAGAGAGGCTGTCTCTATGAAAATCCCGATTCCCCTTGAAGATCAAACGGTTCAAGTTGTTCGGTACTACAAGGGACACACCATTTATCTGGAGCTTATGAGTGTGCCCGAGAGTTCGGAGTGGAGTGCACGCTACACGTTCACGCGGTACATCGTTCCGGTACCGATGGACGGCCTGCGGGTGATGAGCGAGCGGTTCCGAAGCTCCGAGGCTGCCATGATATCGGGACTGATTTGCGCGAAAGGCGAGATCGACGGGTTGGCGAAAGAGGCGGGACCGGATCTCAAAGGACCGGTGGCTTACCTCGCTGGATAGTGGACAACAGACCAACAATGTCTTTGTGGCTTGATGTCTACTAACTTCTCCAGCAAGCCGCGGTCGGTGCTCTTTCTGGGAGTTCCTGGCCGGGAAGCAAACTCGGCGCTCCAAGCGTTCCATGGCAGAGGCGTTCAGCTATTCCCCTGAACCAGTGGTGCTCGCTGAAGATGTTTCGCTCCGACGGCGCGGCGCCCATCGATAACAACATTAGCGGGAAGGAGATGAAGATAAAGCGTTTACTAACAAAGGTGCTGGATCAAGGGAGATCACACGCTCAAATGAGTACCCCATGGGTTTTCGGTTTAAAATTCAAATTCGGATCGTATGGCGAAGGATCGCGGTTGGCCCAAGGCATCACCGGAAAATAAACCGGCAAAATTAATCACATTCAGTCGGTTGGTTAGGTTAGTGACATCGGCCTGCATGCGCAAGGAGCGAGCCTCACGCTTCCAGACGGTAACACCAGCCGAACCGTCCACTGAAAACCGCGGCCGCACCCTTCCTCGTGAAAAATTCACGCGCTGAAGAATTCTCGGGTCGATACTCGGATCCGTAGGGCCGTCAGCCAGTTCCACAGGGAGCCCGCTGCCATAGGAGCTTCCTCCGGCAAACCATAAGCGGGAGACCGGCTGAAAGCGGATTCGACCGTGGACTGTATTCCGTTGATCCTGGCTGGGCGTAAAGCGATCCGTTGATTGCAACAACGTAGCGGCGTCTGGATCAAGAAACAAGCCACCGGTGATCGGAAGTCTCTCCACTCCAACCGTGTTGGAATAGGTGACGAATCCGGAAAAAGGTCCTACCCGTGGCGTTTCTATTTTTGCCTCAAATCCCTGGATCGTGGCACTGGAGAATGCTATGGGGAATACCAATCCGGTGTTCAACAGCAAATCATCGTCCGCATAGTTTCGAAAATCGCGACGGAACCAGTTTCCCTCGAGACGCATCCATCCACCGATACTCTTTGCCAACCCGACCTGATAGTAGTTTCCATGGGCTGACGGTACCGGCAGCCTGACCAGATTTCTGCGTAGCCCGTCCACGATTGGAGAACTGGTCAGCAGCAGGTTTTCAATTTGTGGAGGTTCAAAAGTCCGGTCATAGGACGCATGAAGCACAATTCCGAGTGACGGCCAGTTCCAGGCGACTCCCAATCGCGGGCTCCATGCCATCTGATCGACCAGCATTTGGTAATGATCCCATCGTAAGCCGGCATTGGCAGTGAATCGCCCCAAGTGAATCTCATCCTGGATGAACAGCCCTTGTTCACGCAACTGTCGCCGGTCGAAGAAGCTGAAACTTGGCAGGATGTCCGCGTCAAAGCGAGACGGATCGGTCACTTGATAGGCGAACTTTTCGCTCACCGATACAAAGGCAGCATCCGCGCCCGCTTTCCATTTGTGGCGGCCCCAATCGCCGGCTATGCTCGCATTAGAATAGCTCTCCCGCAGGCCTCGTTGCTGCGACGGCGCAATAGGAGTCGATAGAGTATTCGAAGTTAATTGGGCAGCAACATCCCGTCCCATTGCGTTGATCTGCCCTACGGTGTGTGGCGAGAAGATGTGTTGCCATGAGAACTGTCCACGTATCTCTTCGTTCTCACGATCCTGTCGCTGGCCTGCCAACTCCTGCAGCAGTTCGTTGGGCACTTGGAAACGGCTAAGCCCTCTCTGCAGGGTAAACGTCACTCGGTCGTTCTCGCTGAAATCCTCTTCTAGACGCCCACGCACCTCCGAGTTGGTTGCAGCATTTGTGAAGTTTTCGAGCACTGCTGGATCCAGATAACGGTCGGTGTGACTTCCGCTTAGGCTCAACCCAGCCGTGGTGCGGCCCCGCAAGTACTGGCCACTAAAATAGCCCGTTTCGGTGTCAAAGCTCCCGCCGCCAAGAATCGCCTTACCGTGAAAGCCCTCGCGAGCATCTCGGGCGGACGTTACCTCAACCACACCACCAAGTCGGCGGCCGAATTCTGCCGGGAAGTTCGCCGTGAACACACTGACCGATTGCACATCATCAAGGTCCAGTGCCGGCGCAAAAATTGGAGCACGGTTGTCGCGCAAGGGGATCCCATCGACAATGAATTGCGTGGCAAACTCCGTCTCCCGCGGATACAGCACGCTGTTTCCGTTCAGCACCCAACCTGGTTGTTCCTGCACCACGTTGAAGATATCTCGAGCTGGCTGAGTTACCACGTGGTCACGCAGTGTTTCCTCACCAATGCGGACTGTGCTTCCAGTGCTCCGCGGATCGAGCAGCGTGTCCGGTGTCACCAACACCTGAGTCTCCACCATTGCGAGGTCCAGTGGGGCGCGCACCTCCACAGGGATCTCCGAGCGGATCTCGATCGTATGGCTGAAAGGGCTGAAGCCGCTGTGGCTCAAACGAAGTTCATACAGCCCGAATGGCAACGCTTTCGCGATATAGCGTCCATCTTTACCGGTACTGAAGCGCTCGAAAAAATCATTGCTTCGCGAGACAAGTTCGCCTGCTGCCGCAAGTGATGCGCCTGTCGGATCAACAACCTGAATATGCAGCTCTCCCGAGCGGTGTTGAGCTTCCAAACCAACGGATAGAAGGCACACAATTAAGGATAACTGCGCACAAACTCGTCGCATGATGACGTCCTAAAAAGGCGGCAATTATATATTACTGGTCTCTATGTTTGAGACTCATCGATAACATGCCTTTGCTTAACATCCTAAGCGAGGAAGTTCCACCGCAACCCCTGCGTGATGAACACATTACATAGTTCCATCATGGCTTATCTGCGAGGGATTGGCGCGCCGAAGAGAAGAGTCGGACGCCGCGGGGGATCCGCTGCATACATGAAAGGCGGGAAACATGGCCTGCCAATGGTGTTAGCGTATTTCTTGAGGTAAAGCCGCCATCAGCTTGTTCAATTTTTGCTCAGCTGCTAGGCGGGCAGCCTCCTGAGTCTGAAAAGGTTCGCGGGTTGCGGAATTCTTCCAGACCTTAAGGAAGTAGGTCTGGCCGTGCTTTGGTACTACGGTGATCTCTCCAATCCAGCCATACTTTGAAGGGATGGCCTGTCGCGTATAGATGGTGCCCAGGAAATCGGTGATGGGGCCTATATATCCGGTTAACGTACTCACAGAGAACAGTTTAGCGTGAAATCTGGCAGAAGGAAATTGGACGAAGTAGCGATAGAATACAGCGGTCGCCCCGTGTCGGACTGAGAAATAGCCTTGGTGAGGTATCATCAGCGTCCCCGCGCGGAGTGACCTAGGTTATATGATTTTCGTGTTATCTCAACAATAACAATATGGCAACTCTTCCTTTAAAGTGGCCACATCTCTCCGTGCGCTTCTCAAACCTCGCACGCGATGTGGAAGCGGAGTCGTTTCGTCTCTACGCGCAAGCCGTTGACCACGAAAAGCGCGGCGAAGGTGAACTCGCCCATGTTTTCCGTGAATTGGCGAGAGAAGCTAGACGGCGCGCTAAGGGCTACCGTCGGTTTGGCGAGCATCTCAGAGTCATGTTTGACTGCTGAAAGAGTCATTGAGATTACAGCCATAAAGTGGCATTCATGCCACAGTTATGTTCGTCATCCTGATCTGTGGTTGTTGCGTGGATGATTCATAACTTGTAACGCAGAAGACGGGTACTGGCAATCACGGCCTAAACTCTGAGGAGTTATCGGTTGCCCACTCTAAAAAAGTCTTTGCGGGTACTCCTGTAATTTCTGCGACTGTAGAGGTGACGTGTGCAGGCTGGCCCAGGGCGGCAGCCCAGGCCTGCAGCAGCATATTTACTGCGGGTAGAGGTCCGATCTTGAGCAACTCATGCCGCGCCTCCTCTGGCGAGATCTCTTCGATGCGCAGCGAGTGGCCAATCACGCCGCCAATGGTAGATATCTGCTCAAATTGGCTCAACGATTGCGGTCCGGTCAGGACATATTCTGCTCCCTTGTGTCCGTCCTCGCACAAGGTGCGAACCGCAACTGCTGCAATATCACGCTCATCAATCGGTGCGGTAGGAGCGGCCAGATATGGCCATCGTACGACATTGCCCATGCGAATCTGCAGGCCCCACCAACGCAAAGCGTTGGCCGAGAACATTCCCGGCCGAAGAAACGTCCATTGGACACCAGAGGTCTCAATCAACCGCTCGATCTCCCCGAACAACACTCGAAGCCCATTCGGTTGTTGAAAAAGAGGATGTGCAGTTTTTACGGGAGCCGAGAGAAACACGATGCGCCGTGCATGTTTCACAATCCGCTCCAAAGCAGAAGCAACGGCGGCCGCCGGGGCGGTCCACACAAGGAACACAGTATCGATACCATCAAGGCATGGATCAAGTGTTTCAGGGAGAGTGAGATCGCCGCGAACTACTTCGAGCTGTGGAGGCATACGAGCTGCGCCCGGATTGCGCACCATCGCGCGGACTTGCGCGTTCCTTGCCACCAATTGAGAGAGAACCCGGCCGCCGACGGTGCCGGTCCCTCCAATAACCAGAATACGATTTAAATCCACACTGTCACCAATCCTTCTGGACAGTCTTAGGCTCAAGTCGTGCTCTGTTTTTACTCACTTGATTCCAAAGGCGGTTTGCAGTGTTGGAAACAAGCAGGGCCGCTTCTCGAGCGGTCGAATTCGACTTTGTGTCTTGGCTAGGGTGTGCACCGCCATTTCGCAGCGTGCGTAGATAGTGCAGCAACATTTTGGTATCTTGCGAAATTACGCGCACACCGGTTGCCTTCCACTTGACGCGATACATGGCCTCGATTAAGTCGTAGGTATCGGCCTCGGATGCTGGAATCAGTTTCTTCATTTGCAGGGATATTTTTCGACTATCAGCTATTTTGCGAAGAACCCGCTCCAGCCCGCGTCCAGCGATCAATAATGCTGTCTCATCAAATCCAACCGAAAATAAGTCTCTGGCCTGACGAAAATCGGCAGCAAGGAAATCGGGCAAATCGAGAGTGTCAACAATAAGGGTTTGGTCAGCTCGTATTAGTGCATCGTAGCCTGACAGCATCTCATCGATGTCCTTGACGAGTTGGTGAATTTCAGAGGCGATCCGGTGCGTTGCTGAATATCGATCCCAGTGCTCCAAGATATCTTTTTGATGCCGAAAACCGTAGGCCGAGTCGTTCGCTGCCATACAGAGGCGCCTGTCAAAAAACAGTAGTTCCTCGCCAGCATAGACGGCTTCCATCACCAGTCTGCTAGCTTGTTGGCTGATTACTGGGTCATCAGGAAAGGGGATGTGGTCTTTGCCGGTAAAGCCAAGATCCCGAAGCGAGTTCGTGCAATCTTCGAGCTTGCGAACAGCATGCCAAAGCCGACGGCCGTTCTCGAAGCAAGTATCCTTTTTCGCCTGCGCCAGTCTGCCCCTATTGTTTACTGCGATGGGATAGACCGCGTTCAAATATTCTTCCCATGAGTTCCAGAGCCATGACATAGGTTAAATAAATGGAAGACTCATTCTATACGTTAACTGCGCCGGTCTAACGCTACGAGTCTGCAGACCTTGCGTTCGCTCAGCCCGAACTGCTCCTGGGCAAATGCCGCATCTCCGTATCGCAGGGTTAATTAACCTTTGGCAGAGACAAGCGAGCAGTAGAGATAGCTCGAAACTCCATGGCCCATGATTGAGACATGTCTAAGGTTTTTGCGCGGACTCCCACAATCACTGGCCATCCACGATAACGCCAACCGCCTCGCCATAATTAACGAGTCGGCCAAGGATCGTGCTGATCATCGCAAGCGGCGACCTGGAGCGTCTGAGTACTGCATCGGCTCCGTACATTGTCGATCCCGCGCCATGAAGAACCTCAATGCGGTCGACGGATTCTTCCGGTAAAGGAACGTCCAGATTATGATGGCCTGTCTGCGCGTCGTTGAGCCGACGCCCGTTGACCATGATAAGAGTTTGTTCGAAGGTCGAGCCCCGGAGAGAGTCGTCCGCCTGTACGCCCGCGGGAGCGCGCTGTTCAAGGTCGATTGAAGGATCGATTTGCAGGAAGTCAACGAGTGAGAGATAAAGCAAAGGCTGTTCACGAACATCAAAAGTTCGAACCACTCGATTGGACTCTGATAGAGGACTGATACCGCCGTAGGGGACTGAACAAACACCTTTCAAGTGTCAGGCATGCGTCGACCAGTAGCAGAAATAGGCTCTCACTCCGTGAAGAAAGTGACTTTTGCTCGATGGATGTCGCCCGAGACGAGCCGTTTCCTTCTTAAGCGAGAGGGAGGTGGAAAATATCCATCTGGTCGTAGAGGGTCGCTGTCATTTTGGTATCACACCTTGTCATTGAATCGTCCGGAGCCATGGGCAAGGCGAGTTATCGGGCCAGAAAATCACAAATCACTTCGTACACTCTCGAGTCCAGGGAGACCGCTCCATGTTGGCTTAGGTCCGCCCCAAACAGCTTCACATCTCCAGCGACATTGCAGCAGCGCTTCCGATCGCCAGCTCGAAGTGATCAGAATCTCCACGTATGCCACGAATTCCCGGCGAGACAAGGATGCAGTAAATGTGATGCTATCGACGAACGCACATGCAGCAACTCAGCCGGCGTCAAACTCCCGAATGCATGCTTCGGCCAGCAACGACTGATTCATGATCGGCTGGCTGGGCGGTTGGCCATCGACGTCGGCCCTTTTGCTTTCACAATTTCAGATTTTCGTTGATCGTAACCGCTTTTGCCACGATATGACAAAGCCGATGGACGGCGTCAACGTATTCAGCCTCCGTTCGCATCTCGTGTTTAATCCCAGCTGCAGCCATCGCCACTGTTTGGCTAAAAACCGCCGGCCCGCCAAATTCAGAAACGTCAATGCGGCCAGTTTTTTGTAAAGTCACCAACCGGCCAGCCAGTATGGCCGCAAAGCCACGATCAAGTTCAAGAGCAAACGAGGCTGTGAGCTCAGCGTTAACGGCGAGCAGCTCGGCGCCATGCGGCGAGGCATGAAGCAGCTGGTACAGCGGCAGATCCTTGGAGAGAATGATCGCGGCGAGATTTTTTTTCAGACTCTGCTTTTCAATCCAGGCATCGGCGGCAGCGTTTAAGGCACCGTCTTTGATTGCCCTAGCGAGCGCGGCGAATAGCTCCGTCTTGTTGCTGAAGCGCAGATATAGAGACTGACGAGAAACACCAGCGGCCCGGGCGATATCTGCCATCCCAGTCCGTTGGAAGCTGTATTGCGCAAACAATGTCTTAGCTGCATCTAGGATGCGTCGCCGGACTTTATCAGACACATTGGACATTTTATGTATATTATGTAAGATTACACCGACCAGAATTCGAGGATATAAGGGAAAATCGAAATATGGAAGGGCGCGGCCTTGTGCTGGTTACTGGTGGATCAGGTTACATTGCAAGTTTTTGCATCGCTCGATTGTTACAGGAAGGTTGGCATGTACGTACAACCGTTCGGTCCCTATCACGAGCCAATGAGGTGCGTGCCAGTCTATCGAAACTCCCGGTACGAGGCGATAGGCTGACATTCGCGGCAGCCGACCTCAAGAGCGATAAGGGTTGGTCTGAAGCGCTTGGTGGTTGCAACTATGTTATGCATGTCGCTTCTCCTTTGCCTTCAAGTAGTCCGAAGACTGACGATGAATTGCTTCGGCCTGCGCGGGATGGGGCGTTGCGTGTGCTCGCTGCAGCGCGGGACGCCGGCGTACGGCGGGTGGTTATGACGGCCTCGACCGCGGCAATAGCGTATGGCCGCGGCGGGCGCTCAACTCCATTCACCGAAAACGACTGGTCGGATGAAACGAACCGCGCTGACACCTCGGCCTATGAGCGCTCCAAAACAATCGCCGAGCGCACCGCCTGGGCGTGGGTGAAAGATCACGGTAAACACCTCGAATTCACAACCATCAACCCTGGTGCTGTGCTGGGCCCCGTCTTGGGAAAGGATTTCTCAACCTCGATCGAGATCGTCAAGAAGCTGATCGATGGATCGCTTCCGGGCCTGCCACGCTTCGGGTGGGCGTTGGTGGATGTGCGCGATGTTGCCGATCTTCACTATCGCGCGATGCTGAGCTCGAAAGCAGCCGGGGAGCGTTTCATTGGTGCGGGATCATTCTATTGGATGAGCGACATTGCCCGAACAATTCAGACACGACTTCCCCATCTGGCCCAACGCGTACCCACTCGATCCCTTCCCGACTGGCTACTGCGTCCCTTGTCAATGTTCGATCCGGTGGTAAGAGAGCGGCTTTTCGAGCTTGGCAAAGAGCGGCCTGTTTCTGCCGCAAAAGCCAAGGATTTGCTCGGCTGGTTGCCCCGCGCGAACGACGAAGCAATTGTGGATACGGCGCAGAGTCTCCTCGCGCAAGGACTGGTCTGAAATCTTCGAGGCCGGAAGAGGATTTCAGGTTAAAATAAATTTATAAACTGCTACTTTTTCCGGCTAAGATTGCAATATCTTAAGAATATGTTCATGTTTAGTTTAGGAATAACAAAGAGAAAAGGTTGTTACGATTGGGTCATTCAGCTTGGAAATGTTGTTTCCCTGTTGAAGCCAAAATGGGTGCTTATTAAAAGCCCACTCAAGAAGGCGAAAAAGCATCGTTTGTTCAATCTGTGTTGTTCTTGCTCCGTTCTATTCCCAAATCCCATCGACTGGTGCGTCGGACCGGTCCATTTGCTTAGGGAGTTATTCGAGAATGAACACCAATAACTGCAGCGTCTATATTGTTGAGAGTAACTATTTAGCCGCCCAATATATTCGTGGACTTTTCAACAACGGGCCAACTGTAACCGTCAAAACGATTGACACCAATTCGTTAAGGGGCGGGCGGTCAATTGACTCCAATCAATGCCTTCTAGTTTTAGACCGCTCCACGATTGCATCCGCATTAATGTCGTGGGGCATTAAACTGAGAGCAAGCTTCCCCAACTCCAACCTAATTGTTATCGCTGATCGTGAATTCGGGGATCGGGTTCACCGAATGTTTCAACGTTGGGTCATGGCGGTTGTCGAATATCATGACTTGCAACAACTTGCCTTCGTGGTGGGGCGTGCTATTCAAACACTCTCTGCAAAGGAGGAGATTATCTATCACGCGCCTGCCGAAGGAAATTTCAACAAATTGCAAAATGTGCAGTTTTCCGCGCGGCAAATAGAGATCTTTGAACTAATGTGCCTACGCTTCTCCAACAAAGAGATCGCCAATCTGCTCAATGTTCAAGCAGGCACAGTTAAGTTCCATATCTCTAATATTTTTTCAAAAATGGGATTGCGGCGAAGACGGGACCTGTTTTCCCAGATAGAAGCTCTGGTTTGCGCACCTCGGACGACGCTGACCTCCTCTCAAGCGCCAGGAAGTAACGTCGTCTAGGCCGGCTATTGTCCTGTCTTCGGACCAGCCAAGCTTTCTGTGGCTGATCGCCACAGTAGAGGCTTTGAAGCTCACTGAGATCGTTACATCGTTGATCAATCTAATCCCGAGGGCCCGATAGCCGAGCCCCCTAGATGCGGAGCTTTGGCATCAAGCGATACCAGTCCCTCGGGATGTCCGACACAAGCAAGACAAAACTGCGTTCCCGAACGCTCGGATCAAACCCTCGCTCTGTGTCCATTTGCATCGCACCTTCGACTGCCCTCCTCCTACAAGTCCACACTGTTCTTGCCGGAAGGAATATGGAATGCCACGCCAGACTCTTCGACAGCTTCCAGCAAACGATTGCCATTGCCTTACGATACAGCTTTTTTCTGAGCCGATGTCGAGGCTCGCTGATTCCTAAATAAGAATTATGAGTAAATGAGGGAGCGAGGGGATTTCCACACCTTCGGATCTTTTAGGGGCGCGAGTTATGAAGGACGGATCGAATGAACGGGCATCACCCTCCCGGAAGCGCTGATCTTGGGCCCGAGTAGGATGGTCGCAATCGCGAAGATACTTTGCCCAATCAGACAAGCTGTGATCCACCTTGCCGCTTGTCGTTAGTCGCACAGACATCACAGCCAATCCATCGTTCAGTTCACATCGCCGCTCGACCGCGCTCTACAGAAAAGAACCTCCATCGAACTGCTTCGGTGCTGATGGAAACACACCATCAGCGGCTGCAAACGATCTCAGGAAACGGCGTGGAAACCTTTCTTGCTGCTCGAAACATGATTTGACACGATGTCTGTAGCAGAGAAGGCTTCCACTTCCTAGCATTCATGATAATACGGGTTAGATGTTGCAGTATGGCGTATTGGTCGTAGTACCGGCATGCGCAACGAGCGTGAGTTATATCGACTCCGGAGTGAACATATTGATTGGGGTGAATAAAGTGATTGTTGTCCCTGACAGTAAGACACCAGATGGACGTCGTTGCGTTCCTATGAGCAACAGGGTAGAGAAGATCCTACGTGATCGCTCCGGGAACAGGCGGCTAGGATGGGTTTTCCCGGCGAAGCGCGCACGTTCGGGCCACCTAACAACAGTAGCCAAACGGTTTCGCGAAGCACCTGCAAAGGCCGGTCTGCCCGACTCTCTGGTGCTCTACTGTGGCTGTCATGATTACGGCACCCGTGTTCTCAGGGAGACTGGCAACTTGGCAGTTGTCATGAAGACCATGGGGCACAAGGATGCACGGACTGCAATGAGGTACCAGCACCCGAAACTGGACATCGTCCGCTATGCCCTGAACCAAAGCAGCGAAGCCGCAATGGCGACAGCCCAATAATTCTGGAGAGCAGGTAGGTGCAAATGAATATTTCAGGAGAAATCAAACATGACGTTAATAAGCTCTGCGAATCTGCGGTAGTCCTTAGCACGGCGTCGAGCGTCCCTGACAAATTTGCGGCAGTTTTCGGCCAAGCCCCAATCGCCGTTCTTCTCGAAGTCGACGGCTTGTGCGTTGAAAGTAAATGATTCTGATTCAACAGTACGTGCGAGGTCGCGGTACTGCATGGAGAGAGGGTGCTCTATCGCGACAGAGGAGGCGTCTTCTATCTTAACCACAACGACGATTGTAACGGCCAAGTCGACAGGCGACGTTAATGCATGATGAAAATGCAATCCACAGAGCACGCTGATTGCGGGTAGGGCCCAGCACCCTTCCACCACGCACGATACGGCGTAAAAGAAAAAGGCCGCTAAAGAGCGGCCCAAGATCAATCTTAAAAAGACACCAGGTTTTCTACGGTCCACAGAATGTTGCACATTGTGATGCGGACATGCACACAGAACCGGCGCAATTGCAGCACACCAAACCGAGGAGTTCGCAATTTGCAACTGGTATGCAAGGCCTGCTCGCTGTTGTGGTGGGATTGACTACAAGTGTCGTGCGCAAGCTGTTTCTCAATGACTGATCTATCAACCCGTTGTTCTCTAATTTGTTTATGAATCGGAAGGCTTGATCGATCTGCTGTATTTGGCTGGTTACGGCGTTAGTGGGCGGTTGCGGCTGCTTCTCTTGACCGAAAGCAAGGGTCGCAAACGACAATAGGGCCAAAATGCTGAGAGTTTCAACAACGTTCATCGGCTTTCTCCCTGATGTGATCTTCAACATCAGAAAATAGCGTAGCAGTTCCTATCCAATTTATTCGCCAAGCGCACCACGCTGTTTACGGGAGTACCCGTTTTGGGCTACTGCATGCTTGAGGCCCAACCCCATGAAATCTCACTACGAGCACGGAGGGAAAAGGATTGGGGCCGCATCCCGGAATATTTCCACGGAATTCCGTCTGAATCTGATCGCTATTGATCCACATGAAAGGCCCTTAACATTTTGCCTAATATTCATTGAAGGCCGTAAGCCATTGTTTGTCAGATGGTTGTGTTCCTTTGGATTGAGTCGCTCGACTATCGGGCCAATCGTGGCTTCGTCGGAATTCTTGCTGACAAAACAGACTTATCCCCGCACTCCGATTTGAGTATACGGTTTCATGCATGTATCCAAGGGAACGCTCCGGTGGGCCTTTTTACCGGCCAGCTAGGAGCACATCACATGAAAGCAAGGAGCGAAAAGAACATGAATAATCCACTTAAGGCGAGGGGTCTCAAGCGTCAGAGCTGGTTGCTTGCAGCGTTAGTCGTTTGTCTGGCTCCGCTGGGGAGCCATGCGCTACCCTGTGGCGATGGCGACACTCTTGCAACATTGAGCGGAACCTACGGTTTCGATGGTAGAGGCATCGACCACGGTGGTCTGCTGGGAACAACTCGGCAGATAGTCGTTTCCGGCAACATAACTTTTGACGGGTCCGGCGGCGCGACGGATCCCAGTACGCTTGACATCAATCAGAATATTGCCGGAACAGATACCGACCTTACCTATACGGGAGGAACATACTCTCAGAATAGCGACTGCAGCTACACGGTCACTTTCAGTAACCCATCCAACCGAACCCTCAATGTGAAGGCTTTCAGCATCAATTCCTCCAGCGTCGCCACGGTCCTTACAATTCAGGACAACACCAGTACTAACACCAACGATATCTCAATAGATGCCATCAGGGACAATCGTGGCGCGACTGGATGCGTTCAGGCGAACCTCGGCGGCGAGTTGGATGGCAATTCCAAAGGATTTGAAAACGGGCAGAACGTTCAGCTAACCGTGGAGCTGACCGTCAACAGCACCACAGGAGCCTTCACTGGCGATGCGACTGGTGGAAGCAGAACTTATTCTGGAGCGCTCACTCTTTCGAGTGATTGCTCGATCGAAGGCACTTTGAGGATTGGTACCGGCTCATCAATGCAGGTTCGTGGCGTCTTGGCTCAGTGGAACGTCAAAGGATCATTGATTGACTTTGGGGGCTTCATTGCCGGTGCAGACGTCTACACCTTCTCCAGACAGACACAATGAAGGCAATGCAACACTCAGTAACGGGTATGTGATTCCGATTAACATACACGAGGGCGTGGAAATCACGCCCTCCCGTGCGTTTTGGGCTTCCAATGAACCCTGATTGGGGGCGGTCTATTTGTGATCAAATGCAACGACAATTATTCACTTTTTCTTCAAGCAGTGGGGCGAGTAGTTTCCAATTACTGGTGAGCCATTTAGAGCCTCGAGATATCTGTGGATCAGTCCTGATGGAAACAATTGTCTTGCAGAAAACGGAGACAACCTGACAGGTCGAATGGAAGATGGATCGGTTTGCGTTGCTAGGGTTGGCAAGAAAGCAGCAGGCCGATTACTGGACGGCGGCACATAGGGGCCTAGCACACTGCGAACCATGCACGATGAGGCGTAAAGGAAGACATTAGGATAAGGCCACGCTTGAACAGCATGGCCTCTGGGACCACTTGACCCTAGAACGCTTGGAATACTGGCTTTGGCGTAGAGGGAGCTTGGATTAATTCGATGTTTCCTGTTCCGTTAGCTACTATGTCTGGATCTCCTACTGTCAATGCATAGTGAATTCTTCCGAGAGGTATTCCGATGCACGTCAAATCCCCGGACAATGTTAAGAAAGCCAACGCAAGCCTCACGGAGTTGGTGTTTTGCCCAGTAATGCTCATCGGCATCAAAGTTAATGTTCCTGAGAACAGGGCAACTCCAGTACATGTAGAGGATGGAACAGTAATTGACGCCTGAACGATAGGAATCTGTGTTCCTGATGGATAATCGCCAGGAGGCAGCGGTTGGCCATTGATGACCATATTTGTTGCAGATGCCGATGCAGTGAAATTGGCTGTATTTGGAGTGGATTCCGTGCACGAGTCGGCATCCTGCCCTGAACTCCATGTGACCAATCCACCCAGCAGGCTTCCTGATCCAGTGCTTGCAAAACTATCTCCATCATCCTCCGTCATTGTGTCGCTATCGTCAGTCTTATCATCCATCGATGTGACTAAATAAACATTCATTCCACAGGCTGAAGCTGAGGCAAAGTCCAACGATTTATTTGAGCTTCCGGTTGTGATTGTGAAGGTCGCGTCAACCGGCAAAATCGATACGACGCTGCCATCAGCGCAAGTCACTGTACCGTTTATGGCGTTAGCCTCCGATGTGAATGAAATCGGGCCTGCTTGGGCTGCGGTATGTTTTCCCAGGGCCAAACAGAAAATCAGAAGCAATGGTGGAAGTACTCTTGGAGTCTTTAGCATATTGCGATCCTTTCGCAGGTCGAATTGCCGCGATGATTGCATGCAACAGTAAGAGCGATGAAAAATATTTGGCTCGGTCGGACTTGCGACAAATCGATTCCTATGGCGTTGAGGTCGCACTGGCACAGTAGGGGTAAACGAAAGCTCGCTCAATAGTCTTTACAGGCATTCCCATTGTGGGCTACTCAATAGCAAGAGGGCCAAAATCAGTGAAACCGTATTACGAGCACGGACGGATAACGATCTACCATTGCGATTTGCCCTTGTACGTCGGAATTCCAACCAAGGCAAAATATCTAGGCGAGTATTTCGATTTGGGAGTACGTTTCACCCTATAAGGAGATCAACATGAAACGCATTCTCGGATTGTCTGTTGCGATGGCGTTCATTGCCGCCTCTACATTCCATTTGGAGGCCCAGACCTGTAACAACGCCAGCCTAAACGGAAAATATGTAATCTCGGGACAGGGAGATATATTTACTCCGATCTTAGAACTAAATCTGTTTGGTATTCTAGTTCAAGTCGGCCAGACCGACACCACAGTCTCAACTGTCGGCTACATCGTCGCTGACGGGAGCGGCAACATCACCTCAGCCCGTTTGTTCCAGGCTACCAACGCAGGAGTGAGCGATACCGACTTAACCACAGACCCAGGGACCTACAGCATCACCGATTGTGACAACGGCACGTTCTCGCTAACCTTCGGGTCAACGACTTTCAACTACAACATTGATCTGGATCGCGTGGAGGGATCAGCCGATCCTAATCCAGGCTTGGCCCACGGCGCTCAAGCACTCGATGACGATGCGGGCCGAGATGAAGCATTTGAGTTGAGCCGCACTGTAGATCCATCGGGGTGCGGGAGCACCTTCAATCTCGGTGGTATAAGAACCAGTGGTACCGAACGCGGTACATCACCCAACGGAGACAAGGTCTCGGCCATCATCAGCATGGATTTCGGTGCAGCGGGGACTTTTTCGGGGACGGAAAGAAAATCAGACGACGGGTCATTCGCCAACACCGCATACACAGGACGCTACACGGTCAACAGCGATTGCACGGTCACGGCGACTCGCACGATCCCAAATCCAGGAACCTCGGGGGCTCATGTTATCGCCGGCTCAGATGGTAGAGTTACACCAATCCGCGCCTGGATATGGAAAGGGGACCAACGCGACATTGAATATTGCTTTATTGAGAATGATTCCAAGACCAAAATTACCGACAACGACGTGTTCCTTTGCCAGGGCGGTCTTAATGCATGGTGACGCTAACGTGCTAATAAAGACAAATTAATCACCCCATCACCAAATATCCAAGCCAACGATTTTGGGACTTTGTCGGTGGCGAAGTTGGAAGAACCTGTCGTCAGGTGCGCCCAACGTGATCTCCAGGCCAAGGGATGTACGCACGACATTCCTTGGCCTCGCTCCTAAAGATGGAGCTCCATGTTCCAGATAGTACACGTAAAGATAGAGAGGGTACTTCCATAGCCCACTGCGGTTGCGGGTGACGCGCCAGCGCCCCACTCCCCTAGCGCCAGAAATTCTCAAACCCATTGCCGCTTCCGCTCAAAACGCCAGTTGTGGACCGTCTCAGGCTTGTAACCCACTTATTTGTCAATAACGTAAGCTTTTCCACCGACCGGCAACCAGCGGAAATGAAAAGCCTTTCCTGATTTCCACAGAAAAGCAAGAAATTCACGGATTTCTTTCAGCAGAGGACCTACCAGAGCTTGTGGCTATCAGCCCGACGATGTTGTTCAGACACCACATTCACAGCGTGGGTGAGTAGCGTCTTATCCATGCTGATGGATTCGCCGATCTTGAATACATCGCTCGGTTTGTGAACCCACTCAGTCCCTCTCGCCAATCTCACTCCAGCAAAGCTAACGTCAAGCGGCCAATGCGACCAACTCATATCCAGATTCTATCCGGTGTGTTTGTGTATGTTCGCGTTGGTAGCTTATTACCCTGTATTTATCCCCAAGCGCCATTCCCAATTCTCGACTGATGGAACCAACGGCGGCATCGTCCTTTCCTCGTAAGGCAACAGTCCGTGCAGTTACCAGTTGGGTAATTCGAAAAAGAATGTTCTCAACATCGGACTCTAGCCGCACACATTCATAGCAATGTTCAGTTGCTGTCATCTGATTAAACCAATGTAGCAATATTTAAGATTTAGACCGAAATCAAACGTGGGGTTGTTTCTAGCTAACCGTGATAGCAAGGAAAGGCCATCGCCAGAAGCTGGACGAAGGCTAACCGGTTCCTGACAATGGCCATTTCCTTTACATGGGGTGACCCAATGGGGGATCAGCGCAAGTACGAGTTTGCTCAGATCCTTCTCTCGTTTAGATGCAATTTGTGAGTAGATCGCGTGGAAAAACGACGAGGTAATTTACGCCATTCCGTCTCAACATAGGGACGCCCATCACGCAAAACGTTCTGGATTGGGTTAACGGGCTTACTGGCCTTTTGCGCCAACTTCCGTCGTTTGTTCCTGGCCATTGCGCGGCGGCATACGCCCGGATACTATCGACAATCACAAATAGGCGTAACTCGTGTTTCATGAATCCCCCGGCCCTCCAGGGAAAGAGAGCCCGGTTTTTATCGGCCAACGCCGAGCATGCTCAGGAACGAAGGGGAACAACACATTCCTGATCCCGCCAATAATTAGATCAAAACAGAAAAGCAGAATTGCCTTATTGATATAAGGCGATATGGAAATAGACTTTACATCGCCCAGTAAAGCAAGGCCGCATCCCTGAGTGCCGCCCTTGATGTTTTCAATGCGGCCTTTACGCCAAGTTGCGCCGTTTTCGACCCGACAATTGCGTAGCGGCATGCACCTGGGTACTCTCAACTAAGACAAATAGGAAACCTTCGCTTCATTGACCCCGGCCATCTGGGGAAAGAGGGCCGGGGGATTATCCAACGCCAAACTTCCACTTCATTTCCACGGCATCGCCAGCAACCTTTTAATGCAATTCGCCTACTGCTTGACCGCCTTCTCTATCCCTGGATGCACAATCCACGACCGCAACACATCCTCCACAACCCACTCCTCCAGTTCCCACTCGTGTGCGATCTGCTCCACCGATCGGCCGTCCATGAAATTGCCTATTGTTCGCTTACATCACATCCAATGAGCAAGGGCAAAATTGATTCCATGCCTTACCGTTGCCAACAGTTCTTTCCCATTCTCAGCACGAGATCTTGCTTTTTTCCACATCTCACCCCGGGCTTAGGCCTTCTGGGTCCCTACCGTGCGCCGGTGAAACCGATGAGTTGTAGTGAATGAAAGAGTCACACAGTGAAAAGCCTAGCAAGCCACACTGGCCCCGAGTCATGCGGAATCACTCGCAAGGGTGATGCCGAAGCGTTGACAGGGGAAAGTGCGGGCCAGGTTACTGAATCGCGAAAAACCCATAACTCCGGGATGCCGACTCCCTTGGTAGGGGGCGGAAGGCAACATCTCGTACACCGCTATTGCAAGGGGTGCGAGAATCCCGCGCGGTCGAAGATCCTGGCACGCATGGACACAACTCAGACGGGAACCGGGATGTCCCCTGTTCTCCCGGAGCATAGTAAAAGACCGGGACGCATCGGGAAGTCTAAGGACGCAAAACCGATGATGAACGAGCATGGGAAGTCGGACGGATTCATAGTACCGAAGAAGTCCCCGAACAAAACCGAAGCTGCTAAAGCAATGGGGGCGGAGGGGATGAAGGGAAGGAATCCGACCAAAGGAAACTCGATCCAGCAAAACACGCGCCGGACACAGAGCCGGGAACACGTGAACAGTGCGTTGGAACGGGTACGTACAGTCGCTAGAAAAGATAAGCAGGCACGGTTCACCGCACTCCTACACCACATCTACGACCGTAATGCCTTGGAGTTCGCTTACTTCAATCTGAAGAAAAGTGCAGCCCCAGGAACGGATGGAGAAACGTGGCAGCACTACGGCGAGGCCCATGAGGAAAATCTCCAGGACCTTTCCCATAGACTGAGGCGAGGAACGTATCGAGCCAGGCCGGTTCGGAGAACGTACATCCCCAAGGCAGACGGTCGGCAACGACCGCTCGGCGTCACGGCGTTGGAAGATAAGCTTGTCCAACGAGCGACGGTGGAGGTGCTCAATGCGATCTACGAGACTGACTTTCGGCCCTTCTCCTATGGGTTCCGACCGGGACGCAGCCAGCATCGAGCATTGGATGCGTTGTACGTTGGGATCAATAAGAGGCAGGTGAACTGGATTCTCGATGTGGACGTAAAGGGCTTCTTCGACGGAATCTCGCACGAATGGCTCATCAAGTTCCTCGAACATCGAATTGCAGACCAGCGCGTCATACACCTCATCCAGAAATGGTTGAAGGCGGGCGTGCTGGAACAGGGAAAGCTCATAGATACAGTGGAAGGCACGCCACAGGGAGGCAGTGCATCGCCGCTCCTGGCAAATGTGTATCTACACTATGTCTTTGATCTATGGGTCCAGACATGGCGTGAGAAGCGAGCGCACGGCGATGTGATCGTAGTGCGGTTTGCTGATGACATCGTGGTTGGATTCCAAGAGAAAGCGGATGCAGAGCAGTTCTGGCAAGAACTCGCAGAAAGAATGCGTAAGTTCAATCTGGAACTACATCCGGAAAAGACACGATTGCTGGAATTTGGTCGCAATGCAGCCATAGACCGGCGACAGCGTGGCGAGGGGAAGCCAGAGGTCTTCAATTTTCTGGGTTTCACGCATGTTTGTGGGAAAGCCAGGAGAGGCCGTTTCCTCATACACCGGCAGACCATCCGCAAGCGATTGCAAGCGAAGTTGAAGGAGATCAAACTCGAACTCAAACGACGCATGCATGATCCCGTACCGGAAGTAGGACTGTGGTTGAGGGCTGTAGTCCGTGGGCATTTCCAATATTACGGTGTACCTACGAACAAACCAGCCTTGGGCTTGTTCTGGCTTCAGGTAGGCCGACTTTGGCGGCATGCGCTATCGCAACGCAGCCAAAACGGCACGCTAACCTGGACGCGCACGATGAGACTCATCCGCAGATGGCTACCTCCGGCCCGCATCTGTCATCCTTATCCCACCGACCGATTACGCGTTAGAACCTAAGGTAAGAGCCGGATGCGGGAAATCCGCCCGTCCGGATCTGTGCGGGGGGTACGGAGAAATCTGTATCCCTACCGCGACCAAGCAACCAGCCTTCCCGCGGTCTTACGTTGATTCCCAATCTTCTACGCTCCTGCTTTTCCCGGCTCTGCTGGTGGCAAATGCAGCCGGTCTACGGAAACGACAACCACAAAGATTCTTTGATTTCCCGGTGAACCTCTCACGAAGGTCCTCCCCCGCCGGTACCGCGATTCTGCATTGCCCCTGACGATGCCGTCCCGCTGTACGAACCAGTGAAATTCGATCCACCACCGCCGCGCGCTCCTCCTACAACAAAATCTTTGAAGCTCTCTGGCGTTCCCGCATGGTCAGAGTTTTGATCGGCACTGGCTCGGTTATCGTCAACTGGTTTTACAGCAAGCACGTTATTGTCCAAGCTAAAGCTGCGGTAGACTGCCGCGGCCCATTGCCAGTTTACGGTGATTCCGGCCGCACTGCTGGAGAAAACACCGCACCATCGCGCACTCCGGACGTTCGTGATTTCCTGCGAGGTCTGAACTGCGATTCCATCGAGAAAAATGCTTCCTGCCAGTTTCCCAGCACTCGGCGTATTCTCAATCCATCTCGCGCCATCGAAAAACACATTTGCCAGACTTAGATCTGAATTCATGACAATCACAGAATCTGGAACAGAAAGGTCGAATGTGCCTTGATCGCTTGTAAAGGAGACGCTGGCATTTGAAAACGCCAAGCGCACAGACTCCTGATTATTTGCGCCCTGAATTTTAAAGACGCTGTTGAACCAAATGAAATCACCCGCTGGGATTGGCGTTCCATTAAAGTTCGATGTGATGCAGCTCACGTTTGAGCTAAAGGTAAGGGGTACGCTCTGGCAAGCGGCAGCCACTGATCCAACACACATCAAACAGGCTATCCATAGCACATATTTTGTCTGGGACCTGCGATATTTCCGACCGCTCATTGAAGAATCCTCCGCTGTCGAAAGAAAACATATCATCGGAGAAAGGCTACCGTAGAGCCGGTGGTACTATGCCTGCCGGGGATTGACTGCTAACACACCGCACCGATGATTCATTTTCCTTCCTCCACATAGGGAGCTGAAACGGCATTGTAGAATCCCATACAGATCCGATTGATTGGCGAATATCCATCGGTTGGAATCATCGATCACGCCAGATAGACAAAGACTGCTCAAATTGCGTGCAGCAGATCATTTGTCCGCACTTCGATTCTTAAGACCTAATCGAACGAGTTGAAAATCATCAAGGTCGCAGGTTCCCGCGAATAGAATCTGTGTCATGGTTGGATCATGGACGTGAAGATCAGCCAAACGGATTGGTGCCCCCGATGCAGAAATAGCCGCCATTAAAGTTGTCAATAAACCATACTTCGCATAGGCGCTTTCGCTGCCCAAATAACCTCCATAGCCAATAAGCAGATAATTTGCTCCGTTTCCAGAATCGCATTCCGGCACATATTGAATGACTAATCGGGAAGGTCTTTTCATTATTTCTGTACGATGGCGCTGCCTTTTCTGAGACGGGGGAGGGCTACGCCGCCGCATACCTTCGCAGGATCTTGGGCATCCTTTTTCTCTCGCGAGAAATAAGGCACCTTGCTCTTGGGACATCACATATCAAGAAAGAAGTATAAAGCCCCTTTTGTAAGTCCGCCCTACTCAAGGAGTTGCCTCGCCACATAGGCATGAGTTGTTACGCGGCGCACAAACTCTTCAAATGCTTTGAAAGGTTCTCGAGTCCGATTTTATTCTCTGACTCATATTTATGAATCACTTCCAAGCCTGCAAATGAAACGATCTGCAGCGTCATGGTAAGTATTGTGCCGTCTTCGGCTGCGTCGAACTCTTGTGTATTGAGGCAAACAGAGATTCGCTGGCCATCCGCATCGAGAGTTTCGCTTGCTACTACGCGGCGGTCAGGCACAATCACGAGATAACGAGTTTCACCGCTGAACTTCGGACGGTCTTTCGAGCAGCAACGGAATATATCCCTTCCATCGGTACGGAAATCCGCTTCGTTATAAATCAATACGTCCTCAGATGGAGTGCTCCAGCACGCTCGCGCTATGGGGTTGGCAAATTCTGCGAAGACCTGGCTCGGCGGCACACGATATGAGCGTATTAACGTAATTGTCGCATATTGTGGCTTTCTTTCCATGGATAGCTATATTAGCTCGGGTTCCGTGGAACGTTCGCTTTGCGTTGAAAACGAAAGTAACTGTAGGTGTAGTTCAGTATCGATTTTGCTAGATTATGTCGTTGCGTTCCATTTTGGGCCTGAAGGATTTAATACACTGGCTCCACGATTGCTCTCCGCTCCAGCAAGCGAAAGCGCTCTAAGGTCAGCAACGCGCATTGCCTAATTGTTTTGTGCGGGAACAAACTGGCGATTCCTATTGCGAAGCTGGAATCACTCACGCCATTGAGATCTTTATTGACATAGGGGATGACCGATCTCATTCTCTCAGACTGTGGCTTGTGGTTAGAAACCCTAAAGCGAAGTATTTCGGCTCTCCCGGTATCTACATTAAACAGGCCCGCCTTATGGTCCACCGAAACCAACGACAGCTTGATTTTCGGGGCGACCATTTTGCGTTCCAGCAACGGGAGACGCTCTGAACTGCTGTCTCAATCAACTCCGCCGCATCGTCGTTGTCACCTAAAAAGTCTTCTCGCCTGCGCACAGACCAGTGATCAGACACGATGGGCGACTTTGCGCACGTCCGTCCGAATCGGCCTCCCCGATCCTTCCGTAAGTCCATCCCACCATCCTTGCGCAGGCGAGTCTGTGGGCTACCAGCTGGAGTGGGCCCACGAACCACGACTAAGAAATATTTTCCACCAAGCCGGAATTACCTAATCAGAATGTGCAAATTATTATGGGGGAACCAACACAGCGCCCGCTCAATCTCGTCGCAGCCGACGATAGAATACGCAATATTGGCCTGTCAACGAGAATTACCTTAATCGTGAGGTTGGGGTTCCCATTTCCAACTCATAGCTCAGCACAAGCAACAAAACGAGCGCTGAATCATTAGAAATGTTTTATCAATACATGTCGGACACAAGATGGACTCGCCACCCATCTACCTAATGGAGTATCTTGGGCTCAGCTATCCCTGACCCCTGACAATACTCCGTAACATTGGATAAATCCTGCGTCTGGCATTTGTTGTCATGGGGCCAGGACTCGTCCTCCTCAATCATTGTCCGTAAACCGATGCATCTGTACTGATACACCCCGCAGGGAACTCGCCCTCGTGTACTTAGTCGCCTGAAGACGAATGAAACAAGATGCTCATAAATGATTTCGGCCTGAGCCTCATCATTTGCATAGCCACGTTGTTGGAGGATGGTGCGAATGGTCGCTTCTGTCTGCTCTAGCCCAGGCTGTTCGAGGGCCCACTCAAAGGCCATGACAAGTTGGAGGAATGCGCTCTCATCTGCAACAACCGCCTGAAGCAGAGTCCATCTAGACTCTGAAATCTTCGCCGGACGGGCCAACTGCTCTAGGAATGTTCGAAGCGATTGAATCGCTTGAGAACGTTGAAGGTCGTTGTACTCGCCGTGACGGAGAGCTTGCCACGTAGCGATCCCGGAGAGCCCACTGGTCCAACCATCCTCGACGGTAGCCGAAGCTGTAGTCAGATAGCGAAACAACAGCTGGATGTCGGGATTGCGCTGGATATGGTCACAGTAATTGACCAGTGCATCCAGCGCTTCAAAACTGCGGAGCGTTAAGGATCGGCCGCTCCTCAGCTTTAGCTGTTCAAGAAGCCTCTTTTCTGCGCCATTTTCCTCGTTCCGCTCGACGGTATCGATATCCTCGCCGCACTCCAGCTCAAGATGCTGAGAAGCATCGATATCAAGCCAACGCAGAATCGAGAGGTTTACCTGAAGAAAGAAGCCGGCAATGGTAGGCCCAGCATCGCGCGCCGTGTTGGATACAAAGGCCATATCAAACGATTATCGCTTCCTTTTACGTACCATGAGTGATCATGCAATGGCTGCATTCGCGGTTCTGCAAAATCACTAATCGAAGTCGCGGGACCGCTTCCTGTAGAACTCAGCGGTGGTGGAGGCAATGCCCATTGTTCTTGGTTCGATTACACCCTGCCTTCCTGTGTAACGAGGACGGGCGTCGGAGCGACCCCGTCCCGCTGCAGAATCCGGTAGATCGCCGCGGAGAGCAGATGAGTCCGCTGGCAATTCCACTCCGTCCCGAAGACATAGCTTACACGTTCCGACCGGGGCCACACCTGATCCTGCCGCCACCTTTCCACTCTCACTGAAAAATCTGCCAGGTCGTAGTGTCATCCGTTCCGTCGGCAACGAAGATAGTGGAATTCTTCAATAGCGTCGCCGTGTGTTGGGCACGTGGAATACTCAGATTACTGGTCAATACCAACGCCCGCTCTCCAAAACACATCTGCTCCGCTCCTCGTTAAAGATGTAGTTCGTGATCTACGCCCTGATTGCGATGTATGTTGAGGAGGCTATCCTGGGCGCATTTGATCGGTCGAAATCTCGACCGCTTTTATTCACGTTCCTCTTAGGTTACCTTCCAAAAGTGTTTAAGAAAATTCATGAAAGATCGGGTAAATCTCACTCGCTCAGGAGGATGCTTTGATTACTCGGGAGCTATTCTGTCGTTATTCCGACGACGGAATTTCTCGTACTGATGAATGGTGCCGCTAGTGGCACAATGTGATTTGTCTGCTTGCCGTGCTAACAGAAATTTAACTTGAATGATCGGAGGAGACATGCTGGAAGGTGGAACCGCGACGAAGAGTGTCCTTGGCCTTCCGCCAACTGATGATGGTCCAATCAGGGACCTCTGGTTGTCGCTCTATATTTTTCCGGCGGTTTCCGCCGCCGACGAGATTGGGTTGTTCGGGGCGCTTGAGCAATCGCCGATGACAATTGAGATGCTCGCGGAAAAGCTCTCTCTGAGCCATCCGGCCTCCGAAGCGCTGGTTGCGACTATGAGTGGTCTAGGTCTTTTGCGGCATTCCCGCGGCAAGTTCGAATTGACGGAGACGGCAAAGACCTATCTGGTCCCGGGCAAACCGTTCTATTGGGGACCCTGGTTCCGTTTCTTTCGCGATATTCCAGTCACACATCAGCGGATGATCACGGCATTATGCAAAGGTGAACCAGCGGTCGCCAATAACGGCAATGTTCTCACCCAGGAATGGGAATCCGCCCAGATGTCGGCCGAACAGGCGGCCACTGTAACCCGCGCCATGCATAGCCATTCGTTTGCGCCGGCCATGGGCTTGGCGGAAAAGATCGATCTCTCCTCCACCAAAAATTTTCTTGATATCGCTGGGGGCGCTGGAAGTCTCTGCATCGCAATGGCGAAACGCCACCCCAACGTTCACTTCACCGTGGCGGACTTGCCTCCGGTCTGCGACGTGGCCCGGGAGTATATATTGCAATACGATTTGCCGCGGCAAATCGACGTCCGCTCCCTGGACATGTTTCGCGATCCGTGGCCCACACAGTACGATGCCATCTCCTTTATGAACATCTTGCACGATTGGGGAAAGGAACGCCGGGCCTTCCTGGTGAAGCGGACCTTTGACGCCCTTCCTCCTGGAGGCAAGATCTTCATTTTTGAATTGCTCATGTCGGACGCCCGCGATGGCTCTCTCACCGCGGGGCTGTTTTCCGTCAACATGATTTATGTGACAGAAGGGAAGCAGTTTACCTCCGTCGAGTTGCAAGAGTTGCTGCAGGAATGCGGCTTCCGGGACGTTACGACAACGCGCGTGTATGCGGGCTATGCGCTTGTCAGCGGCCAAAAGCCCAAGTAACCGGCGAAAAGGAGTAGAAAGCCCCGCATTGATTTCCCTCCCAAGGGTTGAGCCAACGGAAGTTGTTCTCCCGTGAAGAATCGAATTGAGACGCAAGTTTTGATTGTCGGCGGCGGCCCGGTTGGACTCACATTGGCGATCGACCTTGCCCGTCGTGGTATTCAAGTGACGGTTGCCGAGATACGCGCTCCCTACGAGTCGCCGAGCGTAAGGTGCAATCACGTTGCGGCACGCACCATGGAGATCTTCCGGCGCCTTGGTTTCGCTCAAGCTGTGCGCAACGCCGGTCTTCCTGTCGACTTTCCGAATGACGTGGCATTCCGCACCACGGCAACGGGGATCGAGCTCTCGCGCATTCCTATTCCTTGCCGCGCCGATCGCTATGCGGCGCGAGGAGGCCCTGATACCTGGTGGCCAACGCCCGAGCCTCCGCATCGGATCAACCAGCTCTATCTGGAACCAGTGTTGTTTGCCCAGGCCGCATCGACGAGGAGACTTTCGCTGCTGAACCGGACGCGCGTGGTTAGCTTTTCGCAGAACGGCGATAGAGTATTGGCCGTTACGGAAAGTCTTGATGATGGCGAAACGGGCGAAATTACGGCCCACTATCTCGTGGGATGCGATGGCGCTCACTCCGATGTCCGCCACATCCTAGGAGCCAAGTTCACCGGGGACGCCGCCGTGATGCAAACGCAGTCAACCTATATCCGGG
Organism: Candidatus Angelobacter sp.; assembly: GCA_035295685.1. Classification (GTDB taxonomy): domain Bacteria; phylum Acidobacteriota; class Terriglobia; order Terriglobales; family Acidobacteriaceae; genus Angelobacter. Next base: position 55,465 of record DATGIO010000115.1, on the reverse strand, counting down.
CGCCCCAACTGCTGGGCATAATCCAGAAACCGGCGTGGCTGAATGTTTCCTTGAATCCGCGATGCAGTGGTTATCTTTTTGCCATTGACGGCCGAGAACGCTGGCTGATTCATAATTGGCGGCCTGCGACGGAAAATCTGGCAGCTCTCGACAGGGACCGCTGCATCCGGGAAATTCTCGGCGTAGGTCAGGCCTTCCCGTACCAGATTCTTGGCCAGGAGGATTGGACAGGACGTCGCCTGATCGCCGACAGGTTCCGTGTGGGCCGTGCTTTCTTGTGCGGTGACGCGGCCCACATATGGGTGCCTTTTGGCGGCTACGGAATGAACGCCGGCATCGCCGATGCCATGAACCTCTCCTGGAAGCTGGCTGGTGTACTGAACGGTTGGGCCGGGTCGGCGATTCTGGAAAGCTATGAAATGGAACGGAAGCCAGTCACCGAGCAGGTATCGCGCTATGCCATGGATAGCTCATTGGCGCGAGAGGCCCAGGGCAAGGAGCTTCCCGAAGATCTGGAGAAACCAGGCCCCGACGGAGACATCGCGCGGGCGCGCATTGGCCGCCAGGCATACGAGCTCAACGTGGGACAGTTTTGCTGCGGCGGATTGAACTTCGGCTACTTTTACGACGCTTCTCCCATCACCATTTTCGATGGCGAAAAGGCGCCGAAGTACACCCTGGATAACTTTGTCCAATCCACCGTCCCAGGATGCCGTACGCCTCATCTCTGGTTGCGCGACGGAAGGTCTCTCTATGACACGCTTGGCCCCGAGTACACCCTTCTGCGTTTAGACCCAACCATCGACGTGAGTGGCCTGCTCGGCGCTGCGGCCCAGAGGCACATGCCATTGACTCTGGTCGACGTCGAGGTGGACCAAGGCGCATCGGTCTATGCACGGAAGCTCGTCCTCTCCCGTCCGGACCAGCATGTCGCGTGGCGCGATGACAGGCCGCCGCACGACCCTCTCGGCCTGGTCGATTGCGTTCGTGGCGCCACGTTACGGTGTTGGCTAAGGAAATCACAAAGGAGCGGTTGTTGATGCAAGGAATTCAAGAAGAGGCAACTTTGAAAGATCAACCGTCCGTTTATACCTTGGGGTATTCCGACGCGGAAGCGCGTCGGCTACATATTCAGGGCATCCTGTGGAACAAGTTTTCTCGCCATCTCTTCGAAGATGCAGGCATCACGCAAGGCATGACCGTTCTGGATTTGGGGTGCGGAACAGGGGAAGTATCGTTCCTTCTGGCCGGGATGGTCGGACCGCGGGGGCGCGTAGTCGGGATCGACCGCAACGCGAAGAATCTGTGCCTGGCGGCCCAAGGGGCAAGAGAATTCGGCCACAATCAGATTGAGTTCAGGCAAGCGGATCTAAATGAACTCGCCCTGGCGGAACGTTTCGACGCGATTGCCGGACGCGCCATTTCGATCTATATCCCCGACCTATCGGAATTCCTCACTGCGATCCATGACCATTTGAAACCTGGCGGCATGGTGGCCTTGCAGGAGCCCGATCTTGCTTTGACCGAAGGGCTCGCGAAGGTCGGTGAGTGTCTTCCACTCGCGTGCAAGTACTTCAATTGGATGAGGCGCTGCTTCGAGCAGAATGGGAACCATGTCCGCATTGGCGCCGATTTGGTGAAGGCTTTTTCAGAGACGCGCTTTTCTTCCCCCCGGATGCAAATCTCGGCCGTCGCGTCCATGGGACAAGACAGCTTTCAGTTTGAACATTTGGCCGGTTTGGCCCGAAGCGCTTCGCCGTTGCTGGCCCAGTTTGGAATTGCCACGGCCGAAGAATTGGATGTCGATACCTTGGCCAGTCGCCTGCGCGCGGAAGTGGCCGCCCGAAACAGTTATGTCTTTCTCTACGCTTTGGTCGAAATATGGGCCAAAGCAACGTAGCCACCTCATGAATGCAACAAGAACCTGTCCTGCCAATGAAGACCATTAAGAAGTTGCCCGAAGCTTGCGCCAGTCTGAACGACGTCCGTTTTGAAATCGATACGATTGACCGGGAGATCATAGCCGCCCTGGGAAGACGGCTTGCTTATGTAAAAGCCGCCGCTGCCTTCAAGCCAACCGAAGAAAGCATAGCCGCGCCCGAGAGAGTGGGCGCCATGATTGCCGAGCGAAGGATCTGGGCGGAAGACGCCGCTCTCAATGCCGATTTCGTTGGTCCTCTTTTCGCCCAAATCATCCATTGGTTCATTGCACAGCAAGTCCATTACTGGCGGGAACTGCGATCACCCGGATGGAGTTCAGGATCACGGCAGCGGTCCTGGGGAAACTTGCAGGTACAGGAAAATGAATTCTTCTTTTCCTCAAAATTTAGAACACTTCATGGGCGTGGCCTGAAGCCAATTCAAGTAGGGCAGCAGGCTGATTCGGCGTCCATTCTCTTGGCTACCTCCAAGGCATTCTCAGAAATGGGAGAATCCGGCCCGTCCCCCATTGTCGTTGGAGCCATTCCATTCTCGTCGGACTCAGCGGCATGTCTGTTTGCTTCTCAAAGTGCCGAGGTTTTCTTGCCGAGTTCCGATGAGCGTAGCAGAAGCTGCCGGGAGTTGGAGAAGCTGGATCCAATCAAGATCCTGGACGTCCCTCGGCCGGAAGCGTATATGGCCTCTGTTGAGCGCGCACTCGCGATTCTCAATAATGGCAATATCAAAAAGATAGTCTTGGCGCGGACCCTGGAAATCTCTATTAAATCCGCAGTAAATATTTCGCACCTTATATCGAAGCTCGCACGAGGGAACCCATCCAGTTTTACGTTTTCTGTTCCAGTTTGGACTGAGGAGGATTTCTATTCCTTTGTAGGAGTAAGTCCTGAACTGTTGGTGCAAAAGATGGGGCGAAGAATCATCACTAACCCCCTTGCCGGTTCAATAAGGCGTGGAGCAACACCCGAAGAAGATCTCGCTAATTCGGAAAGGCTTCTTGCCTCTGCGAAAGATAGATACGAACACTCCATTGTTGTCGCCGCTGTCATGAGAGCTCTAGGACCGTTTTGCACAAGACTCACGGTTTCGGATGAACCGTCGCTGATCAAAACGCCCACCGTGTGGCACCTTGGGACAAACATCGTTGGTGAATTGCTGACCCCGGAAATTTCGTCGCTCGAACTTGCGTTGGCATTGCATCCGACTCCAGCTGTGTGCGGAGATCCAAAGGATTCAGCCCTTCGGGCAATTATGGAGATTGAGGAGTTTGACCGCCGGCTCTATGCCGGTCTGGTTGGGTGGATGGATGCCAAGGGCGATGGTGAATGGGCAGTTGCTCTTCGTTGCGCAGAAATTGGAAAGCAACGAGTGCGACTCTTCGCCGGCGCGGGCATCGTCAATGGTTCGCGTCCTGAGGTAGAACTGGCGGAGACAACCGCCAAACTCCGTACCATGCTTGACGCACTTGGTATCGAAGGTCCCTTTTATGACCACGCGCACAGTGCTCTCAAGTCATGAATCGAATCGAGACTCAAATTTTGATCGTTGGTGGGGGGCCCAGTCGGGCTAACGTTGGCGATCGATCTGTCCCATCGCGGTGCTCAGGTGACGAGATTGTGCGGGAGAGCACAAGCAAACATGAATCCCATCATGGTTGCCGCAACGCCCTCCTGCCACGCAGGCCCGTTCTTGTTCACCTGAGGGATGGTCAAAGCTCAGTCGCGTGCTGTGCGTCAAGATGCGCCGAATCCAGCTCCGCTTCCAGCTTGGCTTTCCGATTTTTTCTGGCATCTGTGCAACTCCTCTTTGCCATCGTTGAGAGCACATGATGTGCCATCTGCTTTGCAGGCAGTCAGCATCCAAATGAATTGGCGGGTGATGGAGGAGGTTTTTACCGTTTCCCTCCTTGGAATTCGGCTGAAGCAGAACGGTGTCAGGCTGAATCACGTCATCTACTTTCCAGAATCGCGGCTTGATTAAGATTTTTGTCGCGTTTAGTGCTATGGTGTTGCTCTAAGCTGTTCACGCCGATAAGAAGGCTGCCCAAAATGCGCTTCCTTCACTGGCCATCTCATGGCTCAGATACAAAGCTGCGGTTACGATATGCATTATTCCCGGCCAAACTATGCTTTGCACCATAATTCATATCCCAAGTTACTGTTAGGGGAGATCCATGAGAAACTATGGCCGCCTTAAGCTAGGGTTCTTTCCCCTTCCGCCAAGCGAGGCTGAGCGCGTAAGAAAGCACCTCACCTTCCCGGATCAATCATTTTCCGCGCTTGATCCTTGCGTGGGCGACGGTGCTGCCTTTCACACAATTCTCTATTCGACGCCGGCTTTACGCTATGGCATTGAACTCGATGCCTACCGGGTCGAGCAGGCCTGTAAGCTTGGAATTGAAGTATTGCACGGCAATACTCTCGATACTGAATGCAAGGTCGACACGGTCTCATTTCTCTACCTGAACCCACCCTACGACTTTGAAGTCGGTCAAACCGCCAACCAGAGAATGGAGAGCGTCTTCCTTCGCCACACTGGACGCTGGCTGAGGCCCGGTGGTGTTCTTTTTATGGTCATACCGCAGCAGCAAGTTTCGCCTTGCTCCAGGACTCTTGCGGAACATTTCAAAATGATCCGCGTCTATCGGCTTACTGCCCCTGAATCAGTCAGGTACAACCAGGTAGCTATTCTGGCAATACGCAGGGGCAGAAACCGGCGCTTGAAGGACGATGCGCTGGCTCTGCAGATGGAACAGATAGAGCGGTTTTCACGAAGAGCGGACCTGACTCCTCTTCCGGTTGTCGCAGAAGCGGGTACTGCCCGCCGCCTTCCGGGCCGATAACACTGGTTCACAATGACCTTCCCCTTGATGAGATTGAGGACAAGCTAAAGGATTCGGCGGCGTACCGGCATTCAGGCGGGTGCTTCTCAGGGAAACCGAAACCATTCATGCCCGTCCGCTCACTCCGCTGCACGGTGGACATCTGGGACTCCTTTGCACAGCAGGCCTTCTAACGGGGTCTTTGGTAAGGGTGATCTGCGCCACGTCGCCAACTGGCAGTGGCGAAAGTTCACAAAACGTGGAGTGAAATCGAAGACGGAAATATCGTGAACCACACGCGTGAGCATTTCACCCACGAATGCACGCTCCTCTGGGCGGATGGGCACGCGCAAATTCTGAGTCATGAGCCTCGGCAAGAAGATATTCCCGTCGATGAATCGGCGTTGCCCCTGCAAACCGGTGCGCCTGAGCCGTCGTCTAGCAGTTCAAAAGCAATCATCATGCCAGGCCGTATGAAGTGAAGGAGGAGCCCGGTGAAAATGCACATTTGCGATTCGGTTCGATGCGCTTCCATAAGACTGTGGGCAACTCTCAGAGCAGCTTCAGCCTCCGTGCCGACAGATTGATTGCAGAGCGGGAAGTCGACGGAGGGGCAAAGGTTCATTTCCTGTCAGTGATTGGCCGAGATGCACAGATCGCGGCCGCCGGTGCCATCCTCTCGGGAACCCCATTCATTTTCTATGGAAGGTCCTGGAGTTCCAGTTATGAACGTCAGCATGGGCAAAGATGCCCGGTGCTATCGGCCTTCTATTCAGCTTTCGAGCAGGAAGAGGCCCCTCCGTCATTTGGTGGCGGTGTTGGAGGAGTTTGGCCCAACTGCCATCTCGGAATCGAAAGGTAGGACTCTGCTAGCCGACTCGGAGGCAAGTTTCATCTGGGCTTCGATGGCGCAGACCTTCGGTCTTCCATGCGTCCCAGAGTGGGAGTTGATTTTATTCGAAGCTCGAAGACAACCTCGCCATTGCGCCGTTGCAGGGATTCGGTCTTCGTCCTGTGCTGATTACGGGCACTAAGAAGGAGTTCCTCGATTGGATGAGCAAAGGGATTCAGAAGGGCTAAATCAGTATGCCTGACGTTAACGGGCCGGTAGCATGGCCAGCACTTGGTCTTGACCGTCTGCTTTTCGTTTTCGATTTTGATGATGAGATCGCAGCGGCAGAATAGGTCCAGAGACGGCATTCTTGAAGAAACTCTCCGATTCCTCCAAATATTTCGACCTGAACGTCATCAATCCAGTCACTTCTCGTTTGAGACGACCCGACCTTAATGGAGTTCTGCGGAGCCTTTGAAGACGAACTCGAAATGACCTAGTCTGCCTGGGTGCTTTAATTGGAGGGCAACGGTTTCTTCGGCAACCGATCCTTTAGCGCAACGCCGGCAACCCTTCCGATGCACTTTTCAAACGGCACTTTGAATCTCTTAAGCTGGTCAGCGTTCATCTGCACGGCCGCAGCGATCTTATAGTCGGGGAAGTAGATTATAGCTGTCTGATAGCCTGGGATCTGCCCGTCGTGTTCATAGGCCGTGCCCGCTTCGCTTTGCGCGACCGCCACTCCCAATCCGTACTTGAATCCCTTCTCGTCCGGCTTTGCGTCGAGCATTTGTTGCAGCATTGCTGGACTGAACACTTTCCCTTCCCACAACAGCTTGGCCCAACGCGCCAAATCCCGCGACGTGGAGATCATGCCGCCGCCTGCATATTCTATCTGGATGTTGTAAACGAAATGACCGTCGCGAATGGTTTGACCTTTGAGTTTGAGGTAGCTGGGATCCAATTCTCCCGGCACGACATCCTTCATGGAACGGCTTTCCGAAGGAAGTGTCTGGTCCAGGCCAAATGGTTTCACGATCCGGCGTTCGACTTCACCGAAGAGCTTGCGTCCAGTGGCGGTTTCAAAGACCATTCCAGCGACGGTGTAATTGATGTCAGTGTAGTAATACTTTTTGCCCGCAGGGAAGAGGGGCTTCTTGTCCAGCACCCAGCCGATCAGCTCTTGCGGAGTCCAGTCTTTCTCCAGATTGGAGATAGCTGCATGCGGGAATTCCTTTTCGGTCACATTGTCGGGGATTCCGGAACGGTGGCTTAAGAGCAGGCGCAGGGTAAGGTCATGGGCGTTGGGAAGACGGCCAAACCAGGCTTCGTGCCCCAGCCAGCGCTCAATCTTAGAGTCCAAATCAAGTTGGCCGTCGTCGACCGCCTGAAGGATTACTGCAGCTACAAAGGTCTTGCCCACACTACCTGCCGGCATTCGGTCCGACGGCTGCATGAGGATTTTGCGTTCGGCGTCCGCCCACCCCGCGGCAGCTGACACAACCTGTCCGTCGGGCATGACGATGGCGGCAGTAAGGCCGGGGTAGCCTCCAGCTTCTTGCAGTTCTTGCAAACGTGCCTGCAGCTTCTTCTGTAGCTCGTCTGCATGCATCTGTGCGTTTTGCGTTCTTCCCGCTAGTGGACACAGCAGGCTGGCGGAGAGGACCAGCAGCCTCGCGATTTGCTTTTGGTTCATGACTCAAAGGCTAACATCGGACTAGCGTTTTGGGTCATATTTTCAACACCATTCCGGTGGCGCCTGCACATAAGGACGAGGCACGGGGTCATCCGCCTGTACTCACAAAGTTGGTAAACCAAGCTGAGCATGTCGCATCAGGTCAAGCGCGAATCAGGTGATTGTCGTCGCTTCCAGAATTGCGAATTGGGCCAGTGCTGAACGGCGCCATAAAAGTGGCCGCGCACCGACAGGTAAGCGTCGTAGGTTTCCTGCACCCAACTATCGTATGACTTAAGAGCGCTTGGGTCGCCTGCAAAATCGCTGGCAATTGCCGCGGCACAGCGAGTTGCGCTCTCAAGGGATTTAGGGACGCCCTGGGCATTTACGTACGAGTTGCGCAACATTAAAGCAATTCGAAAAATTGGGAGGTCGCGAGCGCTGGCGGCAGAGTTGTTTTCCGCACTCGTAGCATATGTCGGCGAGGTGATCATCCAAGCGATGGACGGACGCTGGGAGATCCGGCTGAGCACCGACGGCCAGACGTGGGAACTTTGGATTATTTGACTCCGATGGCTATTCTTACGCACCGTTTGCGATTCCCAAGGAATTGTATGAGCTCGGCGATACACAACTGGCAATAGAGTGCAAAAGATTGGAGCCGGAGCAGTGGGAACAATATTTTTCTAAATCCGCGCCTAAGCCAGGAGAAGCTGGGGTGCAAGTTTGCGCTGGATGATTTCGGAACGGGGTTGTCATCGTTCGGCTATCTGAAGTACTTCCCGGTCCCGCTGAGGTTCTCCCTGTTGAGATTCGCCCTGTAGAGGTACGCCCTGCCGAGGTAAAATCCGGTCCATGATCGAGATTTATCGGGCTTAGCCACGGTCAATCCGATCGCCTACCCAGCCCTATGTGGCGGGAACGTTGAACAACGTAGCGATTCTTTACGGCGACACTTCTAGACTGTTTAGATTGGTCTACGCCTGATCTACATCGCATGGTGGCGCAGGCCTGCAGCGCATCCATCTAGGTTACATGCTTCGATCTCGCATTTTGACCGATCTGTTCTTTGAGGGAAGCAAGCATGGGAGCAAGCATGTCTTCCATTTCCTTCGCTTTTCCCTGATAGATAAGCGGATTTAGCTGGGCTAAATTTTGGTATTGACTGATCACTTCAAGGAAAGCGGTCTTGGCCTCTTGCACCCGTTCCGTGGATAGGTAGACTATTCCCAAGCAACCCAGGATCGTTGCCACATTAGACTGGTATCTCTCGGGGTTCCCGCCGGCCAGTCGTTGGTATAATTCGAGCGCCTCGCGATAGATATCTTCGGCTTCTTTGAAGCGATGCGTATAGCGGTATATGTTCCCCAGATTATTCAACGACGCAGCCAAGTCAGGCTGATAGGCATCCGGGTTCTTGTGGACCATCTGCCGATGTAGATCGAGGGCCTCTCGGCAGGCGTTCTCGGCTTCCTTGAAGCGTCGCGTATCACTGTAGACGATCGCCAAACCGTACAGCGTTATGGCTAGGTCAGGCTGGTAGGCATCTGGGTTCTTGTGCGCCATCTGTCGGCGGAGATCGAGGGCCTCGGAATAGCCGTCCTCAGCTTCCTTAAAACGTCGGTTTTGGCGGTAGAAGGATGCCCGATTGTGCAGCGTTAAGGCCAGATCAGGCTGGTAGGCATTCGGGTTCTTGTGCGCCATCTGTCGGCGGAGATCGACCGCCTCGCCATAAGCGTCCTCGGCCTCCTTCAAATGGTGGGTGTCGCTATAGAGAGTGGCTAGATTGTTCAGTGTCCTTGCCAGATTAGGCAGGTAGGCATCCGGGTTCTTGCTGGCCAACTTCCGGCATAGATCAAGCGCCTCGCGATAAGCGTTGGCGGCTTCCTTCAGGCGGTGGGTATCCTTATAGATGATTGCCAGATTGCTCAGCGTCGTGGCCACGTGCTGCTGGTAGGCGTCTGGGTTCTCGCGGGCTAGGTGTCGTCGCAAATCGAGCGCCTCGCTAAAGGCGTCTTCGGCCTCCTTCAAACGGTGGGTATTACTATAGAGGATCGCCACACCGTTCAGCGTATTCGCCAGATCAGGCAGGTAGGAGTCCGGGTTCTTGTGAGCCAGCTCCCGAAATAGGTCGAGGGCCTCACGGTAGGCGTCCTTCGCTTCCGTCAAACGCTGCGTTTCGCTATAGAGACTTGCCAGGTTCTTCAGCGTCCCCCCGACATATCGCTGGTAGGCATTCGGGCTCTTGTGGGCCAGCTGCCGGAATAGGTCCAGGGCTTCGCGGTAGGCGTCCTTCGCTTCCGCCCAACGTTGGGTTTGGCTGTAGTGGTTTGCCAGATTGTTGAGCGTCGTGGCCACGTTAAACTGGTAGGCGTCTGGGGTCTCGCGGGCTAACTTCCGGTATAAATCGAGCGCCTCGCGATGGGCGTTCTCGGCGTCCCTAAAACGCTGGATGTCGTGGTATGCGATCCCAACATTGTTCAGCGTCGCAGCCAGGTCAGGTTGATAGCTTGCCGATCGCGCGAGTTTTAATGCGTGCTCATAGATGGGCGCTGCATCAGAATAAGCAGTCTGCTTATGCAAGAAGGTGGCATAAGAAAGCGCATAGGAAAGATTCTCAGGAGAAAGCTGGAACGACTTTTTGTAGTGAGCCAGGGCCGACAGCGGCTGGAACGTAAGCGCATAGGTTTCTGCCAGATTGTAGTGGTCCTCCGCAGCTCGCCCCATATCGTGGTCGCCATGTTGGTCGTCGCGCTCGGTTAGTTCTTTCAACACCTTCTCCGCGCCATCTAGGTCGCCATCAATAAGCATGCCTGCCGCTCGCATGCTCGGCGTGTCGTTACCGGCATGTGCTTGAACGCGTTGGCTCAGATCTTGGTATTTCTTAGCCCATTCGTGCGCCTCCTGGATACGGGCCGCGAGTTCCTTGTTCTTCTGATCTAGGAGTGAATGAAGCCGGGTCTCCGTACTAGGGGCTTGCTTCAATAACTGACGAATACTTTCGAAAGCTTGCGGGTCGATGCCGGTGACATTGAGGGTCACACCAGCCAGCACAAAGACGTCCCGTCCTGCTGTAACGTGGGTAAGAGTGTTCAAGATTGAAGCTTCCCCGGTTCTTGCCTGAGAAGGGGTTTTTGAGTCTTGGACGTTGGAATCGGAGGTCACTTGAATATCCTTTTCGGTTTCCACGTCCCGAATTCGTATTCCGGTACCGGTTCTCTCCTCGACCCGCATACCACCTTTATGTGATTTGGCGTCTTCTATTACCACTGCAGGCGCGCGATGATTCGATGCCTCGAGATCCATGCCGATCTTGCCCGGACCCTGGATTCTGAGTTTGGCGGTGCCGCGGTAGCGAATAAAGGCATAGATGGCGACCAAGGCAAGAATGGCAATAACAAGAAGGGAGGCTTCAGTCGTACTCATGAGTGTGGTGGTCTCTCCTTGCGTGAAACGTGAGAGCGGTGGTCAACTGGTAGTGACGGGTCGCTCTCAAGACGTATCAAACATACCACGGTAGAGTGCAGAAAAAATGGCTACGGCCAGCACCTCTGGCCCGGTCACCAACCCTAAGTACCATCTATACCCGCCAAGCCAATTCTACTAGAGGCTGGCTGAATCGGAGAGGTCACCGTATTGCCCAAGCAGAGACAGCGGGAGTTGCATGATCCTGGAAAGTCGCCGAGACTCAAAGTATCTGAAGCTGCAAAACCTCTTGAGGCAAAGCCGGGAATCCTGCGCGATGCCTTCAACGATAACGGCAGGTTATTTGTCAGCTAATTGAACGCATATTCTCGGGTACGTGCCGAACGTGCTCCGTTTCTCTAACGCCGCACACGTCTCCGCTTCACGCGCCGACGGGTGCAAAAAAATTGCCGCTCTTACTGCTTGGCGGTTGATTCTGTATTGGAGTCTTATCCAATTGAACTGTTCATAAGGCATCCTCGACCATCAACTCCTAGCAGCCATTGCACTTAGGCTCTCTTTTGGGTCCAAGAGAATGCCTGCCGCGGGAATCCCGAAAGGCGTGTAATGCTCTACAAAACCGTCCCTGGTGTCGAACCGCCGATTCCACCCCATGTTCTCTTTGGCCGATCCAGCTAGTACTTCCGGCGCTTCATGTTCCTGATTTCCCGCGATCCACCGCAGTGTGGAAAATTCGGTGCGATCGCACAACGAGCGCGCCGACCTTGAGCGGCTCTTTCAGATTCAGCGCCGCCACGCCCAGGAGCTCATACAAGCCATTTCGCCCGGCAGCCAAGGCCGACCTCGCTTCCCTACTCTCTGCCGGATCGACCGCAGCGATCCCGCGCCGAAGCCTCCGCCCGCCTATCCAGGTGGACCAGATCCCCGCCACCCTCGACGCCAGCCCGACTCACGATCAATTTCGCGAGCACGGAGGAGCTGGGCTAGGCGCTCTTGTCGATCGCGCAAATTCTGGACAATCCCGAGCAATTTGTCCGCCTTTGAGTCTCGCTTTGCCCCCGCCGCCCCGGTGGTTGAGCACCAAGACGAAGGCCAGAGCGAGGATCAGAGGCTATTTCGAGGAACTCGAAAAAAATGGAACAGGGTGGGCCACCAGTCAAGAAGTCGAATTGAAAGGAAGGACCAATCGAGAACCGCCCGAGGTACTAAAAGGACCAAAGAAGGGGCGCAAAAAGAGGGTTGAAATAACCCGCTTAACACTTGCCGGACGCCCGGAAAACTCGCTTTTGCAAACAAGTTATTTTGTTACACTTGTCAACAGAAAAAGCCCCGGTGCTCGATACACCGGGGTTAGAAGTAACCGTTTTTAGTGAACCAGGCGGAATAGGGCCATCGTTACACCGATGGCCCATACCATCCGATGGTCTATTACCACCGAAATATTAACCGGCAAAGTCTCAATTGCCTTTCGCATTTCGGGTAATTTCCTCCTTTCGTGTACTGCTTAAATAAGTACATGATCTTCAGCAAATTTACGTGTACGTTAAAAAAAATTCTTTCGCCGGCTTCTCTTTTCTCCGGCCTTTCCGCCTGAGCGGCACATAATCCACATGGTGTCATTCATGGAGTAACCGACTAGGGTTAGGATCACGCGATAACAGCATTAACCCCCTCTCACGATTCGTCACCGACTTGACTGATATAACCGGTATTTCTGCTATGCCGCGCATCCTAAAGGAAGTCGGGGATCGCGTCAAATACAGCGCTTAAAAATTCCGGTTTTTAGAACGACACCAAAAGATTGCCTTCTAACTCCTCGCCAAGTTTGGGTATATGGGCGAATGTCCGTGGTACAAGCTAACTTATTATTTTCAATAATATAGTTAGATATATAGATATATCTATGCGTTCCCGGCATACCGGTCCATGTCTGCCGTCGCATATTTACACAGATCCTTATCTTAATTGTATTGCAGTTAAGTGTTGGAGCAAGATGAAGGGCAAACGATAAGGTACGACATGCCGGCCTAATCTATTGTTTTCGTCTCTAATTCTTGGATATCCCTCAAACTTGATCGTCAAAGAATAAACAAGAGGTTCTCCTTTCTTCACCCGACCCTCCCGCGAAAGGGAGTGGGAATTTTTATCCGACATAAAATCTAATTGTTCGAGTGAGTGGTGGCGGATGGAATTAGAGTCTTCTGCGGATGCCGACCAGATCCCAGACATCCGTAGGCCATCGTTAGCAGGTTTAATGAGAGAATTCCAATCACCACGAAGCGTTGGATACGTGCGATCAATGAGTCAACAAACGGCGCTATCAGCGGCGATAATACATACATGGCCCTGGATTCTGAACCGGCAGCAAGAGAGTATCAAAGATCTTGGAAGTAAAGCTTGCCGGCTTGCCGTCACTTTTCAGTAGTCGTTTGCTCGCATCCACCCGAAAGTTCCAAAGCTATAACTTACGGTACAGTGCATTTAGCCGCGCTATCCGATTTTATAGACTCTTGGGGTGTTAATACATGTCACCAGGCCATACCTATTAGATATATCTAATAATTTTGGTGACTTTGCTCCATCTCGAAGCGATTTGACAATGTTTGAGGCGGCTTCATAAGAATTAAAGGCTTTCGCTCAAATCCAAAACTAGCATTTCGACAAAATGCAACGGATCTCCGTGGGTTACACTACCTTATCCGACCGCAGTTCGTTGTTTTCAACAAAATTTATTGAAATGCGACTGGGTATAGTGACACTATCTACGAAGTAATGAAGTAATTTAGTAAGACTCGTGCCGAACAGGAAGTTGATATCGACCGTCAGATGTGTGGAGCTGCAAGAGCCGTCCGCACGTATTCGGAGGAGCAAATGACCCTCGATCCACAGGGCAGGTCCGACGGAGGCCGAGAGGCAGGGTCGCGATTCCGCATTGAAGCACCGCAAGTGAGTATGCCGAAAGGTGGAGGCGCGATCGGCGGCATTGGCGAGAAGTTCGCCGCCAATCCGGTCACCGGCACCGGATCGCTCAGCGTGCCGATCTACTCTACGGCGGGGCGCTCCTCATTCGGTCCTCAGCTCTCGCTTGCCTACGATTCCGGAAGCGGTAACGGTCCATTCGGCTTTGGATGGTCGCTGACACTGCCATCCATCACGCGCAAGACGGACAAAGGGCTTCCTCAGTACGATGACGCCCACGAATCCGACACCTTTATTCTTTCCGGCGCCGAAGATCTGGTACCCGCACTTACGCCTTCGCAGACGGGTTGGGACCGGGAGATTGTGCCGGGGCGGATCGCGTTCGGGCCTGACGGCAAACAACACAACTACGATATCCACCGGTACCGGCCGCGCACAGAGGGGTTGTTTTCGAGAATCGAGCGCTGGGTCAACACCACTGATCCCGAAGATACTTTCTGGCGGACGATTTCCAAAGACAACGTCACGGCCTGGTATGGAAAGACCGCAGCGAGCCGCATCGCCGACCCGTTGGATGCGAGCCGGATCTTCAACTGGCTGATCTGCGAGAGTTATGACGACAAGGGAAATGCGGTCTCGTACCGCTACAAGACCGAGGATTCCACTGGCGTCGATCTGCAACTGGCGAGTGAGCGCAACCGGACGGGGTCCAGCCGCACGGTCAAGCAATACCTGAAATCAATCTTCTACGGCAACCGAACGCCGTATTTTCCTTCCATCTCACAAGCCGCACCTGTTCTGCCCCCGGATACCGACTGGTGCTTCCAGGTGGTCTTCGATTACGGCGAGCACGACCTCGCGAACCCGACTCCGCAGGATGCCGGTCAGTGGTCCAGGCGCGCTGACTCTTTCTCGACGTACCGCGCAACCTTTGAAGTCCGTACGTATCGTCTGTGCCGCCGCGTGTTGATGTTTCACCACTTCGAAAAGGAAGCTGGCGTCGGGGTGAATTGCCTAGTGCGCTCGACCGATTTCGTTCATGCACAACCCGCGGGCGATCCCATTCGGCCGTTCTACTCGTTCCTGCTTTCCGTGGCGCAAACCGGCTACCGCCGCGACGGCAAGGGCGGGTACATCCATGCGTCCATGCCCCCGCTCGAATTCGAGTACACGGATGCGGAAATCGACGAGGGTGTCCGCGATATCGACAGCTTGAGCCTGGAGAATCTGCCCTACGGCCTCGATGGCTCGCATTACCGCTGGACCGACCTTGACGGCGAAGGCCTGAAGGGCATTCTCACCGAGCAGGCGGGCGCATGGTTCTACAAAGCCAACCTGAGTGCCGCGAATCTGAAGACCGAGAACGGCAGCACGCTCACTCTGCCACAATTTTCCGCGGTCCAGGTGGTCGGAAGCCTTCCGTCTCTCGCCGGACTTGTGCGCGGCCAGCAACTGATGGACCTCTCCGGCGACGGCAAGCTGGATTTAGTTGATTTCGACACGCCTGCTCCCGGCTACTTCGAACGGTCCGACGATGCGGCTTGGCGGCCCTTTCGCAGCTTCGAGATTTTGCCGGTGCTCGATTGGAAGGATCCAAATCTAAAATTCATCGACCTTACCGGAGATGGCCTGGCGGACCTTCTGATCACCCAGGACAATGCGATCTGCTGGCACGAGTCGCTGGGCTCGCAAGGCTTCGATGTGGAACACCGCGTCCCGCAATCCGCGGACGAGGAACTTGGCCCGAAGCTGGTGTTCGCCGATGGCACGGAAACCATCTTCCTTGCCGACCTGTCGGGAGACGGCCTGACGGACCTGGTCCGTATCCGCAACGGAGAGGTCTGCTACTGGCCGAATCTCGGCTACGGCCGCTTCGGGATAAAGATCGCCATGGACCAGTCGCCGCGATTCGACCGGCCCGAATGCTTCGATGCCCGGCGTATCCGACTTGCAGACATCGACGGCTCTGGAACCACCGATATCATCTACTTCGCGGAAACCGAGATCCACCTGTATTTCAACCAGTCGGGGAATGGCTGGGGGAGCAGGCGGGTTCTGGACGACTACCCGCCGGTCGAGAGCCTTTCTACCGCAACCGTACTCGACCTGCTCGGAAACGGAACCGCCTGCCTGCTGTGGTCCTCGCCTCTCCCGGGCAACACCCGGCGGCCCATGCGTTACATCGATTTGATGAGCGGGCAAAAGCCGCATCTGTTGACGCGTGTGAAGAACAATCTCGGAACCGAGACCACAATTCAATACGCCCCATCCACCAAGTTCTACGTGGCCGACAAGCTGGCCGATACGCCGTGGGTCACAAAGCTTCCGTTCCCGGTTCATGTGGTGGAGCAGGTCATCACCTACGATTATGTAAGCCGAAGCCTCTTCGCCTCGCGGTACGCCTATCATCACGGTTACTTCGATGGAGTGGAGCGCGAGTTCCGCGGCTTCGGGCGCGTGGACCAATGGGACACCGAGCAGTTTGCCACGCTTGCTGGGACGGCAGATTTCCCTCGGCCCGTAAACCTCGATGCTTCCTCCCACGTTCCGCCGGTCTGCACCAAGACCTGGTATCACACGGGGGCATTTTTCGAAGAGGCCGAGATCTCCCGGCACCTAGCGCACGAGTACTACTCCGAAGGAGACGCGGCGCAGCATTTCGCGGGACTTTCGGATGCGCAGACTAAGGCGATGCTGCTGGACGACACCGTACTGCCCACGGACATCCTGCTGACAGATGGAAGCCGTGTAGCGCACGACTTCTCCGGAGAAGAACTCCGCGAGGCCTGCAGAGCGCTGCGAGGCTCCCTGTTACGACAGGAGATTTACGCTCTTGATGACACCGCCGAGGCCGACCGGCCCTACAGCGCCTCGGAACGCAATTACACTCTTGAGGCGCTGCAGCCGCAGGGGCCGAACCGCTACGGCGTCTTTGCCGCTCACCCCCGAGAGACGCTCGATTTCCGCTATGAACGGAAGCTTTACAAAGTCCTCGGCAACTCGCTGGCGGATGCAGCCGCGCCGCCAGCGAAACCGGCAGCCGACCCGCGGGTGGCGCACGCCGTCACGCTTTCGGCGGACCCGTTTGGGAATGCGCTACAGTCTGTGTCCATCGCCTACGGCCGCAGGTACGTAGATCCGGACCTGACCGCCAGGGACCAGCAGAAGCAAGCCACGTCGCTGATCACATTCACTGAAAACGCCTACACCCTTCCGGTGCAGGGCGACGATGCCTGGCGCACGCCCCTGCCAGCCGAGACGAAGGCGTACGAACTGCTGCAATTGCCTCCCGCAGCGAACCTGGCAGATGTCACCAATCTTTTCCAGTTTGATGTGCTGCAAACGCTCACGCAGGCTGCCGGCGACGGCGTCCATGACCTTGCATTTGAAGATCTCAATCCGGCAAGACTGAATGCGGGCGAACCGTACCGGCGGATCACGGGCCATTCTCGCACGCTGTACAGGCCCGATGACCTGGGCGCGGCGGCCGGCGATCCAAGAGCACTGCTGCCCGTGCGCCACATGGAATCTCGCGCTCTGACCGGAGAAAGCTACAAGCTCGTTTTCACCCCCGGCCTGATCGCGCAGGTCTACCAGCGCGACGGGAATGCGCTATTGCCGGACCCGGCGACGGTCCTCACGTCCAAGGCAGGCGATGGCGGCGGCTATGTCGATCTCGACAGAGATGGTAATTTCTGGGCGCCATTCGGGCGCGAGTTCTATATCTCCGGACCTCCTGCCTCGCCCGCCGAATTGAACCAGGCTCTGCAGACTTTTTTTCTACCTCGCCGCTTCGAAGACCCATTCGGCAACGCCACGCAGGTGGATTACGATCCCTACGGCCTGTTGATCACCCGGACCACGGATGCGGCGAATAATCAAGCTGTAGCGCAAAGCGACTATCGCGTGATTGCCGCTTCTCTGATTACCGATCCAAACGGCAATCAATCCGCAGTGGAGTTCGACGCGCTCGGCCTGGTGACCGCGACCGCCATCATGGGAAAGCCCGGAGAAAAAAAAGGCGACCTGCTGACCGGCTACTCCGCCGATCTCGCCCAGGGAGATACCGACAATTTCTACGAAGCGGCCGATCCCCACACGCTGGCTGCTCCCCTGATCGGCAATGCGACGACCCGCGTGGTCTATGATCTCAACGCCTTCTATAACAGCCGCGCGAAGGCGCCCGCCGATCCCTCGCAGTGGATGCCGTCGTTCTCTGCCACGATCGCCCGGGAGATTCACCACTTCGACCTTCAAGATGGGCAGAAGAGCAATCTCCAGATCACATTCAGCTATTCGGATGGATTCGGGCGGGAGATTCAGAAGAAGATCCAAGCCGAAGCGGGCCCGGTGACGGACAGCGGGCCCGTGGTGAATCCGCGGTGGGCAGCCAGCAGCTGGGTCATCAACAACAACAAGGGGAAGCCTGTCCGCAAGTACGAGCCGTTTTTCAGCAGGCTCGCCGCCGGCCACAAATTTGAATTCGGCGTGACCGCCGGAGTGAGCCCCATCATCTGCTACGATCCTGCTGAGCGCATCGTCGCTACCCTTCACCCGAACCATACGTACGAGAAGGCTGTTTTCGATCCATGGGGACAGGCAACATGGGATGTGAACGATACGGTCGCGCAGGACGATCCCACTACTGATCCGGATGTCGGCGACTACTTCCAGCGCCTTCCTTCGGCTGATTACGCTCCGACATGGAGAGTGCAAAGAGCCGCAGGCGGACTCGGTCCACTGGAACAGGCCGCCGCAATCAAGGCAGCCGCCCACGCCGATACGCCAACAGTCGCTTACTTCGATACGCTTGGCCGCACCTTCCTGACCCTGGCCGATAACGGTGCCCTCGGCCGCTACCCGGTGCGCGTTCAACTCGATATTCAGAGCTTTCAGCGCGCCATCGTGGACCCCCTCGGGCGCACGATCGCGAGTTCCGACTACACCCTTCCCGGCCAGAAGATTCACCAGGCGAGCATGGAAGCGGGCGGGCGCTGGATACTGAACGATGCGACAGACAAACCCATCCGTGCCTGGGACACGCGCGGACACAACCTTCGCACCGAATACGATGCGCTCCGCCGAACCGTCCACCTTTTTGTGCTGGGCACCAATGCCGCGAATTCCGATCCCCGCACTACGACCGGCGAGGTCATGTTCGAGAAGATTGAATATGGCGAAAGCCAGCCGTCGGACCAGGCGCTCAATCTGCGGACCCGCGTCTTTCGGCACCGCGACAATGCCGGAATTGTGCTCAACGCTGTAACTGACCCAGAAACCGCGCTCACATCGGCATACGACTTCAAGGGAAATCTGCTGGCGAGCAGCCGCCAATTCACGCAGGACTACAAGCAACTGCCGGATTGGTCGCTACCCGATCCGCCTTTCCTCGCAGACCTCCTGATCAACCGAACCGAGTACGACGCCCTCAACCGAGCGACGGCAGCGACGGTGCCGGACGGAAGTGTCGTGCGTCCCACATACAACCCCGCGAGCCTTCTGCAATCGGTCGATGTCAACCTGCAGGGTGCGGCGGTCTCCACAACGTTTGTTGACAATGTCGATTACGACGCCAAAGGGCAGCGCGTTTCGATCTCCTACGGGAGCCACAGCGCGCCAGTGGCGAACACCGCATACAGCTACGATCCGCTCACCCTGCGTCTCGCCGCCTTGAACACGACGCGCCCCGGCTTTCCGGCGGGCCAACAGCCGGCGCAGGATCTCTCGTATACCTATGATCCGGCGGGAAACATCACGCACATTGAGGATGCGGCTCAACAGACCGTGTACTTCGCCAATCGCAAGGTAGAGCCATCCACCGACTACACCTACGATGCTATTTACCGCCTGGTTCAGGCGAACGGGCGCGAGCATCTCGGGCTCAACGGCGGTGCGCCGTCCCGGCCCTGGCCCTCGAATTACAACGATGTTCCACGTATCCAGCTGGCGCATCCAGGGGACGGCAACGCGCTGGGAACTTACACGGAACAGTACCAGTATGACGATGCGGGCAATTTCCTTAAGCTCATACATACGGGCAACAACGCCGCCGATCCCGGCTGGGCCCGCGCGTATACGTACCAGGAAGCCAGCCTTCTGGAACCGGGCAAGGTGAGCAACCGCCTGACTTCCACCAATGTCAGCGGTAGCGTACCTTGGGTCGAAAATTACCAGCACGACACCAACGGCAATATGACCGCCATGCCGCAGTTGCAGGCGCTCACGTGGGATTTCAAGGACCGCCTGCAGATGACGCGCCGCCAGGCGGTCAATGCGGACGACGCGGATGGCGCGCTCCAGCAGGGCAGGCGGACCTATTACGTTTACGGAGCCGGCGGCGAGCGCGTCCGCAAGGTCACGGAGTCGGCGGCCGGCGTGAAGATCAAAGAGCGGCTCTATGTCGGTGTAGCAGAAATCTATCGCGAATTCAACGGCGCGGGCAATGCGACGCTGGAGCGGGGGACGCTCAACGTGATGGACAACAAGCGCCGCATTGCACTGGTGGAGACGCTCAAGGGGGCCAAGGGTGTAATCCGCTATCAGTTCGACAACCATCTAGGAACGGCGTGCCTCGAACTGGACAACACGGGCGCAGTCATCACCTACGAGGAGTATTACCCGTTCGGTAGCACCTCGTATCAGGCAGGCCGGTCGGCGGCGGAAGTTAGCCTGAAGCGCTACCGCTACACCGGCAAGGAGCGCGACGAAGAAACGGGTTTCAACTATCACGGAGTGCGCTATTTCATGCCGTGGATCGCGCGCTGGATAAGTTGCGATCCGGCCGGGACCGGCGACGGCCCCAATCTCTATCAGTATGTTCGTTCGAACCCGGTGAAACTCATCGACTCGAACGGCTCGGATTCCACCACGCCGCAGCCGGAGCTGGTATCGCCGAAGACCGAGTTCATGTTCCATCCGCTGGCCAATCTTCATTTCCGATTGAACGCGAATTCCTCCCGGGTGACGCTAGCGTTCGTGGGAAGGACGCAATTCGCCAACAACAAGCTGATCACCAAAAAGGACCCTATCAACGGCGGCCCCATTACGTCGATAGGCTCCGGCGCATACTTGAACAGCGGGTATCTCTCGCTCGACACCCGACTGGGCAGCCTCAGCGTGGGAGCGGATGTGTCCCTGGACCGGCATTTCACGGGACTCGGCTCGATGCCCGCCGACTACCGCCTGCAGGCGACCTTCTTCCCCGTATTTCGAGATTCAAAGAGCGGCTATGAGCTGCTTCGGTTCAGCGGTTCGGCCAAAGAGACTCTGTACGGCGTGGAATTCAGCGGCAACTTGCACACCGGGCCGCTGCCGAAAACGGTCGACGACTACAGCCGGCTTGCCACGGGCCTTATCGACAGCTTCAGCAGCGGCAAATCCATCGGCGACAAGCTCACCAAGTTCGCAACGCGCTCGGTTGGCGTGGAATTAAGCTTCAGTGCCAAACTGAAACTGCTGAATACCGTCCCGATCACCTGGATCAACGGCCATGTGGGTGCAGACACCGGAGTTACGGCTTACGGCATTGTGCCTGCTCCGGCGGGTGCGCTGTTTCCAGTCACTACCCCGCTGGTCGGGCTCTATAAGACGTACTCGAAAGACGACAAGAGTTTCGAATTCCTCGGAGGCGCGCTGGTGGTGCCTTCCATCGAGGCAATCACGAAGGGCGAAGGCGGCCTGCAGGCGTTTCCCACCTACGGATTCCTCCGTTCCAGTGTCAGCACCAAGGTGGGACCGGGACATCTCAAGCTGAGCGTGGAAGGAGCGCTGTCGGCTAAAGAACTCACCTCACCGACGCCGCTCAGCCTGGACTTCAACCAGACGTACGACATCATTCACGGAGCGCAGCCGGAGATTCCAGCCGCGTACAAAGGGACAGCTACCCTGAGCTATACGTACTAGGAGAACAAAACATGCAGGCGAGCCCCGATATTTCCATCCGCCTATCGGTCCTGGACCCGCAGGGACAACATCTAGGCGGGCAGGTAGATATTCAAGTGAAGCCACTGGGCGTCGGCCAGACACTGACGCTGAAAGCAGAGGACGCCTCGCGGGACATCGATATCGGCGGATTGCAACGTGGTCCCGGCGGAGCGTATCAGGTCACAGTAACGGCGGGGCCCGGCAAGCAGGCGACGGTGCACGTCGATGTTCCTGCCAGCGGTTTCGCCAGCACCGGCGTGACCATCGGTGCCGCCAGCCTCAGGCCAACCGCCATCATTCTGCCCACGGCAAAAGTGGAAGGAACGCTGGTGTTCGACAATAGCCTGCCCGCTGCGGGAATCACCGTGCGCGCCTACCACATCGGCTTCGCCGGCCAGAGCACAGCCCTCGGCGAGGCCAAGACAGACGGCCAAGGGAAATACGCAATTGGCTACAACCCTCCAGCAGCGGTCGTCAACCTTCAGATGCGAATCATGGAGCCGGCAGGGAAGGAGGTGACCATCTCCGCGACGAGATTCGGTGCGCCGCAGTTGCTCACGCTCAACCTCATCGTGCCGGCGAGCGCGCAACCCCTGGCTCCCGAATACGAGAGACTCTCGGCCGACCTCGCCAAGAATGTGGGCAAGGAACAACTAGGACAGGCCCAGGAAAGCTCGGAGAGGCAGGACCTCACCTTGCTGAGGCAGGCGACAAACTGGGATGCGCGCTTGGTGGCCCTGGCCGCCACCGCCGCGCAGCAGAACGCCACAACCGGACTGGGTCAGGACGTTCTTTACGCGCTTTACCGCGTCGGTCTTCCGACCGATTCAGCATCGCTTGCCACGGTGCCTTCGGGAACCGTGCAGCAGGCACTCGCTGCGGCATCCAAAGCGGGAATCGTCAGCATGAACGCGGACCAGATGGCGTCCGCCAGCAAGGCGTTCCAGGCATTCTCCACGAAGACGCTGCTGGCAACAGCGGCAACCGGCGCGCCGTCCACGTTCAACGAGCTAATGGCCACCCAATTCGCCGGCAATGCCGCGCAGCAGGACACATTCGCGAGGCTCTATTTCAGCGATCCTTCGGCTGGCTCCGAGCTCTGGACGCTGGCGGCCAAAGCGCAGATCCCGCCCCGGACCATCGAATCGTTGCGGCTCCAGGGGAAATTCCTCTACCTCACGTTCAACAATGCGGCGCTGGCACAAAGGCTTCAGCAGCAGGTCGGATCTCTGGCCGATCTCCCCAAGATTGCAGACCAGGACTATCACCAGCCTGATACCTGGCAAGCCACTCTCACTTCCATCGCGGGACAAGGCGGCAATAGAGTGCTCGATGCTCTGATCCCTGCCATTTACACCGGGCAGAATACAGCCGATCGCCTCTCCGCCTATGCCGGTGACCTTGCGCGCAAAATCAGGATCAGCTTCCCAACTCGCGTGGTGGCGCGGATGGCTGAAAAGCAGCAGCTCACCATTGATCCCAAAACCACAGCCCCTGTCGCAAACTTCCTGCGCGCCGCGGACACGCTGGGCTACAGTCTGGGGCGCACGCCATTAAACGCATTCATGACGAATTCCGCGAAGGGCCTGCCCGCGCTTGACGATTCATCCAAGGCCGCCGTCAAAGCGCTGCACCGAATTTTCCAGGTTACTCCAAGCACCGAATCGCTACAGGCCGCCCTCACCCACGGGCTCATGTCGGCTAATCAGATCGCGTCTTACTCCAAGATGGATTTCCTCGCCAAGTACGAAAACGTATTTCCCGCCGGCGAAGCGATTATGGTATATGGCCAGGCGCAGACCATCAGTTCCATTACCTTCAACATATTCTCCGCGGCGAAGGCTCTCGACACGGCACCGCCCGTTTACACGCTATCGTCTCCATCCGCCGACCGGCAGAACGCGAAGGACGCGCTGGTAAAGCAATTCCCGTCGCTGAGCACTCTGTTTGGCAATCTGGACTTCTGCCAGTGCGATGATTGCCGGTCCGTCCTCAGCCCAGCTGCATACTTCGTGGACCTGCTCGACCTGCTGGGCCAGAGTTCGGTTCCCAATGCCGCCGGCAACACACCTCTGGACGTGCTCATTGGCAAGAGCGGCGGTATCAAGGGACGCCGCCCCGACCTCGGCGCGCTGCCGCTCACTTGCTCGAACACCAACACGGCGCAGCCTTATATCGACCTGGTGAACGAAATTCTCGAGTATTACATCGCTCACAACAACCTCGATGCGGGCGCGGCCTACGATACGGGCACGGCCAACACTGCCGATCTTACCGCCGAGCCGCAGCACGTGATCCCCGATGTTTACAACACCACCCTCAAGCAGGCGTTGTATCCGCTCGACCTGCCGTTCGACCTGTGGATTGAAACGGTGCGCGGATTCCTGGGTTATTTCAAGACTCCGCTCCCGCAAGTTCTCGATACGCTTCGCCCCGCCGATACGCTGGAACTGTTCACAAGCAATCCGGCCGTTTCCTACTACCGCGCACAGATCCTCGCCGAGGCGCTTGGAATCTCACCCGCCGAATATGCAGTTTATACCGCGGCCGACACGACGAAATGGTTCACGCTCTATGGCTACACCACCGAAGCGGCCGCCCTTGGGGCTCTGCCAAATGCCAAAACGCTTTCGCAGAAGCTGGGAGTGAGCTACCAGGCATTGGCCGACCTGGCGGAGACCGGCTTTCTGAACCCCGGTCTCTTTCCGTTGATATTTCAGTTCCAGCGCTTCGGCATCGATATGGGAACGGCCTTCAGCTTCACCAATCAGGCGGGCTATCCGGTGCTCGATGCGCAGCACACCGCCGATTTCCAGGCCGAGCTCAACGCCATCACCGCGCAGTATAAGCAACAGAATCCGAATTCCACCTTTGACGCTACGGCGTGGCTCAAGAAGCTGCTGCCGGCGAAATATTCGCAGACTGTGCTGGTGCTGGCCGACCCGAACACGGGCTGCAATTTCAGTGGCACTACTCTGCAATACGCAGACGGCTCCGCCGCCAAACCTCTGGATTTCCTCAAGCTCAATCTGCTCGTCCGCCTGTGCACCCAGCTCGGATGTTCTCTCGACCAGGACGCCGGCGAGCAGCCCGCCCCGGCCGAAGCGGGCTCGTCCTCCTGGACGCTGGATGAAATCGACCGGGGACTGCAGGCCTTCCTGCCCGGAAACCTACCCGCCTTCACCGACCCCGGCTTCGCTGCGGCATTCGGCAACGCCTGGAAGACCGCGCTCGTCTACCTGGCGCACCTGGACGATCTGAACACGCGGCTGAACCCGGCGCTCGGCCGCTCCGCGCTGCTGCCGTTTTGGCAAGGCCTCCCTGCGCAGGGCGAAGAGCCTCTATACGCGCAGCTCTTCCTCACAGCGGGCGTGCTCAACAAGGACTTCGTCTTCGACGATCCCAATGGGGTCTTTCCCGCCCCGTCGGGAGATCTCACGGCCGATCAGCGGAATCTGGCGGCGCACTCCGCCGCCATACAGGGCGTGCTGGGCCTCAGCGCTACGGACCTGACGGCGATCCTGGCCGATGCGGGTATCGCATCCCCGGCAACGTTCTCTCTGGACAATCTCTCGCTCTGCTACCGCTATAGCATGCTGGCTCAATGTCTCCAGATGCCTTTGCCGGACCTGATTGCCCTGAAGGGCATGTCCGGACTGAATCCGTTCCAGCCCATCGCCGCCGCACCGCTCCAGAAGCTCTCGGACGACATCCTCCTGAATCAGACACTGGCGTTCGTCAAGCAGTGGGCAGTCATTCAGAACAGCGGATTCTCGATCGAGGATCTGAAGTATCTTTTGCGCCATCAGTTCGACCCGGTCGGGAAGTACCAGGGCGACCCGAATGCCCGGATCGCCCTGGTGCAATCCGTCGCCGAGGGATTGACGGAGATCCAGAAGCAGTACGCGGTTCCTGCGAGCCTGATGACGCAGCCCGAGACGCTCATCGATCAAAGCCTCTCCGGACTCATCCCGGCGCCGATCCTGAAGAGCCTGTTCGCCCAGCTATCGAACTCACAGACCTACACCGTCTCGACTGCCAGCGCCACCGCCCTGACCGCGTCCGACTTTGCCGGGACGCCCGAATTGACGCTCGCCTACGACAACGTAACTAACACGCAGTCGTTAAGCTGCAAGGGGCTCCTGATGGATTGGCGAAAAGCGCAGATCCAGCAGATGAACTCCAATGCCGCACTGGCCGCGCTCCTGTCGGGGTTGCTCGATGCCGTACAAAAGCTGGCGCGGTCGTCGTTCGACGATTCTATCGCCAACGTGCTCGGCGTCTGGGCGAGCCTGGCCCAATACGAAGCCGTGGGAAAGGGAATCGCGCCCGCGCAGGCCATCGTCGATCCTGCGGGCAAACTGACCACGGCCGATCCCTCGCTCAGCTTCAGCTACGATGCCGCCAGCGGCATCCAATGGCTTGGCTACCGGGGCGTTATCACGGATGCAAAGATAGCCGCGCTTACAGGTATCAACGCCTCGCCGCTTCTCGTTTCCTTGCTGTCGAACATTCAACAGCAGGTTCAGCCCGCTTATACGGAGCTTGCGGCCACCCTCGCAGCCACTTGGTGCAATCTTCAGAGGTACCAGGCCACGCAAGGCGCGGTCGCTGCGGTAAACCAGATCGATACAGACGGTTTCTCCGCCGCGCTGGCAAATGCGCAGCAGGCCGGCACCATTACCGCGCCCATCCCCGCCATCCAGATCGCCTACGATCCGGCCGCGCAAGTGCAAACCCTGACATGCGCCGGCGTTCTCAACGATGCGCTGCGCGTCCAACTCTCAGCGCTGATCCCATCACCGGTTCTCAGCGGGCTGCTGCAAGCGGTTCGAAATCAGGCGGCTTCCGAATTCCAGTTCCTGGGCACGGGATTGCTGCCGGCCGCCGTGAACAATCCCGACCTGTACCTCTCCGCCGCTGGCGTGGACCCGGCCAGGCAGCCGCGATACGGCAAAGCCGAACTGGTAAAGGTGTTCCTGCCACTGCTGGCGCGCAAACTCTCACGCCAACTGGTGTTGCAGACTCTCTCTGCGGCTCTGGGATCGGATGCCACGTTCACCGAACCGCTGGTGACCGACGCGGGTTTGCTCAACGACCCCAGCGACCCCGGCCATTCGCTCCTGCAGGCCTTCCTCGCTGTGGGGCAGCAGGGGGTGAGCGCCTCGTATTACGCTTCCGCCAACCTCAGCGGAAATCCGCAGTCAACCGGACTGGCAACAACCGCCGATACGGCCGACGCCACCAACAGCGTGCCGGGCACAGCCAGTTGCCGCTTTGAGGGCTACCTCCAGGTTCCTACTGACGGGCCCTATCGACTCTTCGCGGAACTCGGAAATAGCAACGCACAAGCTAATCTCCAAATCGATTCGCCCGATCCGAGCGCGCTCTTCCCAAATCCAGTGCTGCAGGCAGCCGCCACCAAAGATAACGACGAGGCGAGCCAGTTCGTCAACCTGAAGGGCGGTGTGGCTTACCATTTCGTCTTGCAATTCCAGAAGCTCGGCGACAAAGGCGCGAGCCTGCTCATCCAGGGCGAAAACCTCCCTAAAGGGCCATTGAGCCAGGTATTCCTCTACGCGCAACAATCGGTGGACGCGTTCGGCCGCGCGCAGGTGCTGCTTGCGAAAGTGCTCCAGATCTGCGGAGTCACCGGACTGGACCTGCGGGAGATCAGCTATCTCACCGCCAATGCCGGCAAGTTCAATAATCTGAAGCTGAGCGCGCTGCCCACGCAGGCCTCCGACGACAGTCCCGCGAAGGCCGCCGTCCTTTTCTCGCAGTTCCTCACCCTGGCCGATTACGCCGATCTGCGCAAAGGACCGGCCGGCGGGACCGACGGCCTCATCGATGTCTTCCAGGCGGCGTCGCTGTCCACGCCGTTATTGCCGCCCGCTACCGTCCTGGCAAATCTCACGCGGCGCGATCCGCAGGTGGTTCAGGATGTGGGCACTGCACTCGGTCCCGACAGCCACTTCTCAAATAACGCTGGCATTCGCCGCATGTGGGATGCCCTTCAGCTCGTCCAGACCCTTGGACTTCCGGTGCAGTCCGTGGCCGCCTCCACGAAGATTGTGACCGCGGCGCCGGCCTCGCCCGACCAGATTGCCGCGAACTTCGAGAACGCGGTCAAGGCGCAGTACACGCCGGATCAGTGGCGGCCCATCGCACAGTCGGTTTTCGATCCCCAGCGCCGCAAGAAGCGCGACGCACTGGTGTCGTATCTTGTGAATGAACTGGCGTTCGATAACGCCAATCAACTTTTCGAATATTTCTTGGTCGATACCGGCATGGAGCCTGTGGTGCAGACCTCGCGGCTGCGCCTCGCTCTCTCTTCGGTGCAGACATTTATCCAGCGCTGTTTCCTCAATCTGGAAAGCGGCAACGACGATGCAACTCTGGACGTCGCCGCCAGCGCCATTCCCGCCGATTGGTGGCCCTGGATGAAGCGTTACCGGGTCTGGGAGGCCAATCGCGAGATCTTCCTTTTCCCCGAAAACTGGATGCAGCCTGAACTGCGCATGGACAAGACCGATCTCTTCCAGGCTCTCGAGAGCGCCCTCTTGCAGGGCGATGTGACCTCGAACCTTGTCGAAGACGCCTTTCTCGATTACCTGAAGGGTCTCGACCTTCGCGCGCGCCTGGATATTGTCGCCAGCTATTTCGACCAGAATCCTAACCCCGGCGAAAGCGTCCTCTACGTGCTGGGCAGAACCTACGGCCATCCCCACAAGTACTTCACCCGCACGTATACCAACGGGGTGTGGTCCGCGTGGGAAGCTGTCAGCGTGGATATCGAAAGCGATCATATCGTGCTGGCAAAGTGGCGAGGACGGCTCAACATGCTGTGGCTCACCTTCATCACGAAGGCCAAGGCCCAGGACAGTGGGTCCAGCGCGGGGTCCGGCGGCGTGGGCACGCTGCCGTTCGACTCGCTGTTCTCCGACATCTCAAACTCCAAGCCGCAGCAGCAGGTCCAGATCCAGTTGCACTGGAGTGAGTCTGTGGAGGGCAAATGGACGAGTCGGATCTCCACGGACGTTAAGAACGCTGAAGCTATCAATGTAGCCGACGGGTTCGATCCCAGCCAGGTGCACATCCATGTTTCCAAAGAGCTTGATGCCGGCGGGAACGAAGGCGCCCTGAGGATTCACGTCGATTTCCCCGAGGGCTACGACGTCGGCTGGGCAATCGGCGAAATCTTCATTGCCCTTCTCGGCGGCGATCCGAATTCGTTGCAGCGCGCGAATCACACATTTCGCATCACTAGCAAGAACTGCGATCCCGATTTCAGCGCCAAATACTACGAGGCGCCTCCGCCCATGCCCTACGATGCCCCGGGCGTGGATGCCACGTTCTACGTCGGTTCTTCGGCTCTCACCGCGACGTTCCAGACCGACATTCTGTTGGGCGGCAGCGGCGTGCCCGAAACCGAGAAGATTCTCGATACCGTGCAGAACTTCGATCTGCTGACGTGCGCCAACGCCGTTTCGCCGCCGTTCATTGCCCAAGGCGATCCCGCCTATTCCGAGGCCGGATCCCTCGTGAGCCCATTCTTTTTCAAAGACAGCAGCAATCCCGGAGCGGCAAGCGGGACATCGTTCCTCGACGAGCGCACCTTCTTTGTGCAGCCGTCGCTGACGGAAACAGTGGTCAGGGAGTGGGCTGGCTGGGCGATCGGGCCTGTCCAGCCGCAGGTTTCGATCGATCCCGGGATACTTAAACAGATCAACATCATCGCGCAGGTGCCCTCGTCGCCCTTTCCTATCGATACAGGCGATCCGATTTATTCGATCTATCCGATGCAGAACCTGACGGACTGGCTGACGAATCCTGCGGTGGCGGTATCGTACGGCGGGGTCGCGATCGGCAAGAACGGCGGCATCCAGACGGCTGGCAACACGGCCGTGAACGCGATCGGAAACGTGGCAGGAACCAAAGGAGTGGCGGTTGCGCCGGCCAATACCGCAATCGGCAACGCCGGGTTCGTCCTCATCGGCAGCCACGGCATAAACGCGAGCCGCCTGCAGGCACTCAAGCAAGCCAATCCGGCAAACAGCCGGCTCAATACCATCGCGGGTGCGTAAGGAGAAAACTCATGGCGTCGAATACAAGCTTTCACAATTCGATCGATGGCGCGCGGGCCTACCAGACCCACAGTCCTGCAGGATGGCAGCACAGGCCGCGCTATTTCACCCTCCGCGAGATCAGCCTGGCATACCAGTTTTCCACGCACTTCCATCCCTACGTGGGCGCGCTGATTCGCACGCTGAACGAAGGCGGCTTCTCTCAGTTGCAGGAGACCGACACGCTGTATCTTCCGCAGCCGAATCCGCCCAGCGGCCAGGCCTTGCAGCCGCTTCAGCCGATTCCCGACGGCACGCGAGCTACGCTTCTGGCGAACATCACGGCCGCGCGTCCGAACGGAGGCCCCGCTGTATCTCTCACCGCCGGCACTCCTCTCACGCTGCCGCAGGGCACTTCCATCACCGTGAAAGCCGGCACCAACGTCGGCAAGCTGGATGGATCCACGGGGCCGCTGGGTGCGGACCTCGTCTTCCAGCTTCCCGGCTTCTTGCCCATTTCCTTCTCAAGCGGGATTCAAAACACGGCCGCTCCCGGCGCCTTCATCGTTCCCGATTCGACCGGCGTGACCGTCACTCTTCCCGCAGGCCGATTCGCGGTGCTGGCCAGCGATGGCTCGCAAGTACAACTTCCGGCCGCAACCGCGGTGGCCATCCGCGCCAGCCTTCCGCAGCCCTACCTTTACACCGATGATTTCGGCGTGCGCTACACGCCGGACGACAACGCCGTCCAAGAGCCGTATCCGGTGAAGGATCTGGATTTCTCTACCGGCGGAGCCTACTCGATCTATAACTGGGAGCTCTTCTTCCACGCTCCCCTCATGATCGCCATCCACCTGAGCCAGAACCAGAAATTTCAGGACGCGCAGAATTGGTTCCACTACATCTTCAATCCCATCGACAACAGCCCCGGACCAACGCCGCAGCGTTTCTGGCGGATAGAGCCGCTCCAGTATACCGATACCGAATCGATCGAGCAGATCCTGGTAAACCTGGCGCAGCCGCAGGACCCACAGCTCTACATGGATACTGTCAACGCTATCAGCGCCTGGCGGGAGAATCCCTTCCAGCCGTGGCTGGTGGCGAAGTATCGCCCTGTCGCCTACATGCTGAAAACAGTGATGGCCTACCTGGATAACCTGATCGCATGGGGCGACTCGCTTTTTCAGCAGTACACCATCGAAACCATCAATGAAGCTACGCAGATTTACATCATGGCTGCCAATATTCTGGGGCCCAAGCCCCAGGCAGTCCCGAAGAAGGGATCGGTAAAGTCGCTCACGTACAACGATCTGCGCAAGGCTGCGCTGGACCCGTTCGGCAATGCCATGGTGGAAATGGAGGCCGACCTTCCATTCGACATCACGCCGCCGGCCGGGAACGGAACCGATGCGAACGGCGCGCAGATTCTGCCTAGCATCGGCAAGACCCTCTATTTCTGTATTCCACGAAACGACATGCTGCTCGGGTACTGGGATACGGTCGCTGATCGTCTCTTCAAGATTCACAACAGCCTAAACCTTCAGGGCGTCTTCCAGAGAGTCCCGCTGTATGATCCCCCCATCGACCCGGCGCTGCTGGTGCGTGCCACGGCCGCAGGCCTAGACGTCAATGCCGTTGTCAGCGGGCTCAACCAACCGCTGCCGCTGGTACGCTTCCAGTTCCTGGTGGCTAAGGCATCGGAGATCTGCCAGGAGGTGAAATCGCTGGGTGCGAACCTGCTCGCCGCCATCGAAAAGCGAGACAACGAATCCATCTCGTTGTTGCGTGCGCAGCACGAAAGTGCCATCGCGAACCTTACCAACATGGTCCGCTACGCCCAGTGGCAGGAGGCACAGAAGGCCACCCAGACGACGCAGGCGACGCTAGCCTCCGCCATCCAGCGCTACAGCTACTATCAGAAACTGCTGGGCCGGACCGACTCGCAGATCTCCAATGGGCTGCCTCAACTCGATTCCCTCGACCTGGGTAGCCTCCAGAATCTCAACTTCACACAGTCCGATTCCTCCAGCGAGCCCACCATGGCACTCGATGGCGTCGACCCGGACATCTCTCAGGATTCCACATCGGTGAGCGACGGAGAGATCCAGACCCTCAGCAAGCACGAAGTACAAGAGCTCGACCGCCTTTTCGACGCTCACTTGGCCCAGTTGACCGCCTCCGGCATCGAAGCGCTCGGCGCCATCCTGGCCCTGATTCCACAATTTGGCGCGCACGTGCAACCGATGGGTTGCGGTGCCACCATCAAATTCGGAGGAGACAACCTAAGCTTTAACACTTCGCAGCTCGCGTCTGTGGCTCGCGCCGTTGCCGACCAGTACTCGTTCGAAGCCACCAAGGCATCGAAGCTTGGCTCCTACTCGCGCCGCCAGACCGAATGGACGTTTCAAAGTAACTCGGCCAAAGCGGAGATCAACCAGATCTTCAAACAGCTTCGCGGCGCGCAGCTTCGCGAAGCCATCGCCAAGAAGGAGTACGACAACCACCAGGTGCAGATGGCCAACGCCGAGAAGGTGGTGGACTTCCTCGAAGGCAACGATATCGGCCCGGCCTTTCCCACCAAGGAGACTACCGTTGGCTTCTATGCCCTTCTTAAGCGCGACACCAAAGCGCTCTACGCGAAGGCTTTCCAACTCGCCTTCAACCTGGCGAAGAAGGCCGAGCTTGCACTCCAATATGAGTTGGGAGATCCTTCGCGTACTTACATCCAGTTCAATTACCTCGACGGCAACGAGGGACTGCTTGCCGGCGAAAAGCTGCTCTTCGATGTGAAGAGCATGGAGATGGCCTATCACGACCTGAACCAGCGCGAGTTCGAACTGACCAAACACGTGAGCTTGCGCCAGGTGGATCCGGTCGCCTTGCTCCAATTGCGCGCCACCGGAAGCTGCGCCTTTACCATCCTGGAAGAGGTGTTCGATCTGGACACCCCGGGGCACTACTTCCGGCGCGCAAAATCCTGTGCGGTGACGATTCCCTGCGTCGGGGGGCCTTTCGTCAACATCAGCTGCACCCTGAGCCTGCAGAAAAGTTCCATCCGAGTCAGCCCCGATCCCGGAAAGACCTATGCGCGGCAGGGCTCCGACGATCCGCGCTTCAACGACTATTACGGTACGCTGCAGTCCATCGTCACCAGCTCAGCTCAGTCGGACGCGGGGATGTTCGAGACCAACCTCCGCGACGAACGCTACCTGCCCTTCGAAAACGCGGGCGTTGCCGGGAGCCAGTGGCAAATTGAGCTGCCCGCAGATGTGCGCCCGTTCGATTTCGACACGATCACAGATGTGATTCTTCACTGCCGCTATACCGCCAGGCAGGGGGGAGACTTGCTCAAAGCGGCCGCCGTGCAGAACCTGCAGAACCAGATCAACAAAGCGAACTCGGCCGGCTCCGTCGTCCTGTACTCCATTCGCCACGACTTCCCCTCGGAATGGGCGAAGCTTCAGAGCACTTCTCAATTGACCGTAGCCTTCAATCCAGACCTCTACCCGTTCTGGGCGCAGGGCCAGACCATCGGCATCAAGTCTGTCCAGTTCTTCGCCGAGACCGCCAAGCCGTCCGTCACCCTCACGGACCCGAAAAACAAGAAGGATACGCTCGTGCGCAACCCATCCATGGGCAACATGGCCGTGGGCAAGCTGTCCAATATCCCTCTGCCCGCGGCGATATCGGATAACAACCATCCGCCACTTTCCGTGACTCTGGACGATACTTCCATGCGAGACCTCTGGATGGCCATCACATGGGGTAAGGCCTAGTATAGCCATAGCTAGCGCGGATAAATGGGATCGGTTGCGAACAGCCTAACGTTAGGCGCCGCGTGAAAGAGTTTGGTCCGACTGCCTTATTGGACGCCATGCCTCGCAAACCATGGGCGCCCAGTTTCAAACGATAAAGAGAATGCAGGGCTATTGCTCTCCGCAAACGCGGCCTTACCTTTGAAAAGATCGCACACACTTGGGCCTGAGTCAGCAAGATTCCAGGCATTAACCTAGTTCCTGACTATTATTTCTCCGTGGTCGACAGTACATTTTTTAACTTCGCGTGGTATCCAGTGAAGTGAGGCCTCCCTGGATCCTCCGTGATGCGGATCAGTTTTTTTGACTGCAACGAAGCTTGGTGGGAATGGGAGTGGCGTCACTGAGGAGATTTCAACTTTTTTACAACAAGTCATTTTCAGTTTCGCTCCGGAGGAGGCGCTGACTTGCAGCCAGAGGAGAAAGGGGGTAGCGCTGATCAATCAGCAAGGCCTGCATATTTGAAGCAGAGTCGCTGTCAAATTCAGGCTATGGTTTTTTGCGAATTTCTCAGTTAACTTTTTCGCCCTTGGCAATGCTGTGGGCGGTAAGTTCTATTTCCGCGTTCTCAAAATGTGGCGGCTTCTTCAAGAAGGGGATCGTGATTGGCAAGAATGTCGCTGATCAGATGCGAGAACTCGGGGTCTGTTCCCTTGTCGAGAGCCGCAAGCCTGTCCATGGTCGTCAGGCTGCCACGTAGGACGTGAATTTGCTTCATATACGATTTTCTCAAGGCTTTAACCCATACTAACCCAAAACAGGCACGGAGATAAACGCACGTCATTCCGTTTCGATGCTCGACAGAGGCTCGCCGATATATCTGGTCAGTTCTGCCAGCCAATTTTCTATGTTCTTGCCGTGGTGAACGCACGTGACGAAGCCGAGATGGTTCGCGACGTTCTGACGGTTCTTCCGAATGTCCTGCTTGGTAACCGAGATATAAAGCGCAAGAAACCTTTCGAACTGTGTGGACCTGCGAAAGACGTAGGTTGCGTGTCCCGCCTCGGGCGTCTCCACGACCACCGCCCGTTGCGTTTCGAAGATGTACTCCGAGCGGAAGAAGTACAGTCGGTAAGCCGCCCGGGCAAGATGGGAGTAGAACTCGGTTTGATAGTCGGCAGACCAGGTGATCTGCGTCATGTCGAAGGAGGAGGGGATCCCGCTCCGATCGCACAGGTGCCGCAATTCTGCCCGCCTTTCGCGGGCCAGTTCAGCTGCTCTCTCAGCTACCGCTTTCTTTTCCGCTTCGTCTCTGGCCCGCTGGCGTATATTTTCGCTGCGGCTTTTCTCGTTATTGCCAGGGAAGCAGCCTGAACGGTGCCTCATCTATTAACCGGAGGCCGTAGTTGTGGTAGAAATAGATGCTCAGGGCTTGCTGCATAGGTCATGAAAGGTCGGCTTTATGAAAGCTGGAGCACCTCTCAAAGAACGGCCCATTCAGGTCGTTCGTTACTACAAAAAACACATTATTCAACTGAACGTTGTTAGCTCGGCGGACGGATCAGATTGGGAGATTCGATTCCGATATTCGCGCCATATAGGACTACAACCCACGGACGAATTCCGCACAGTGAATGACCGTTACCGGAGTGTCATTGCAGCCACCGAGGCGGGACTCAATCTTGCCAAGGCTGAAATTGACGGCGTGTCTCGATAGAAGAACGACGCGGTAAGAACGGCCCCAATTCCAAAAAGTTTCGTCAACTATCAAGGCATTCTCAAGTGCATGGTTGTGCGCTACGGAAATGGCTTAGAGTGGATGACGGG
Organism: Candidatus Angelobacter sp.; assembly: GCA_035295685.1. Taxonomy (GTDB): domain Bacteria; phylum Acidobacteriota; class Terriglobia; order Terriglobales; family Acidobacteriaceae; genus Angelobacter. The sequence continues at coordinate 20,283 of DATGIO010000115.1, read as the reverse complement.
CTTCCTCGCGCCGACTCAATTGCGCACCACATGAGAGCAAGGTCTAATGAAAGAGCTAGCCAAAGATGAAACGATAGTGAGCTGTGAACCGGTCTGGTTTCAATCGAAAACTGTGCAACCCGGATGCAGAGATTGTGGAGCTATCGCCTATCGGGAATTGACAATCAAGAATGGTCCCAAGGAAGTGCGTATTGTGCGGTTATGCGGCCAGCACTTTCTTGAGATGCTGCGCACAGCAACCGCAGAAGAGAAGAAGCAAATGCTGGGCTAGATTGGGCAAAGTTTCCCTGGCCCCTTTTGGGCTGAAGGGCCAGGGGATTATTGTGAGGAAGAAGCAACTCCTATTTGTGTCTGATGAAACGCATCAGGGATGGGATGCCATGTCTCTTTTGTAACTAATTCGTGGAGGGAATTAGCCAATACCCCCCCGGAGCTATTTTCCCGAAAAGACGGAACTGCGTCCGGCTGGAGATGGCCCGGAATTGAGCTCGCATGCTCCTCCGAAGATTGGATCGCACGCACTGTTTGTCCGCTGGCGCCGTATCGCAGAAGCATCTTATGCCGGATCGCCAGCTCAAACGCTGTCGTGCAAAGAATATATTTCTTCCGGCCGCCCGGCGTTGATCGTTTTAGCGACACAGCGATCCGGTCGGTGTGCGCCTGGATGCCACAGAGTCGCCCGAGCGTTTCCCAGAAATCCGGCTCGACGCAGTCGGCGGGACTCGAAGGACTGTTTGATGAATTCGGCATCGTCTGTGCCGCCATTCAGGGGCAGGGTCAGCACTTGGGTCCACCGAGATCGTGTCCGCCGTCCATACCGCACGGGTGCTCCGGGCCACTCAGTCGATGAGACGTTCGCGCAAAGGGTCGCGGTAATCGACCAGAATAAGGCCGCCGGCGTACCCGACGCTCTCTCTTCGTTGCTGCCTCGTTTCACGCCGCTGCCGGTGTGTTAAACATCACACGCATCAGGAATCCCTGCCCGCTCTCGTATCCTCTTGCCCCAACCGCACTTGAAGAATTACAGCCTGACGGATCAAATCGTGCTCTGGCGTAAGAGATCTAAAGAAAGCAATGACTCTTATCGCAATCGAGTCCGACGCTCCCACCCGTCGGGAAAGAACGCAAGGCGAGACCCTGATTGATGACTACCGGACAACGCTCCATGTCGCTGATGTTAGCGTTCCCAACGCTCTTCTCGCTGGTCACTCGACATCCAGATCCCCGGGAGAACGAACTTCTTCTCCAGTCTGATCGCAGCGCGTAGCAACCGAATAAGCAGGATAGGCGAGTTACTCGAGCGTTCTCACGTGACGGTCAGCGCATCGTGATAAATAGCCCTTAATATATTATTTTACTCTAATAATTTAGAGCAGCTATCTCTATAAACGACACTTACTATTTTAATATATTGGAGTACCCTAAGCATTTCATGTACAAAGATTAATTAGGAGTTTTTTCCCTCCAAAGGCAGAAAGACCTGCTAATATCTCCCAGCTCAAACAAGTTAGATTCACACTTACGCGTCATACTAAATTGATTTGAGAAATAGCAGGTTGAGGCTTGTGGGCCGAGAAAAATGCTAATAATAATTTAGCCCCACTCCTGATCGCGCTCAGATTTATTCACTACTTCTCCACTTGGGCTCCGATATGGCCTAATCAAGATTTGTGTTGTATTCAACTTATAGATTTTAAAAACAGCTCTTAAAGATTCCACAATGGCACCATCTTTGTGGCAATGCCCAATTGAAAGGAGGTGACACCATGAAGAAGATTAGCGTCCGTGAAGTCGAAACACTTAAGACGACTACAGCAATGTACGGCGGCGATCCCTGCTGCCCCTGTCCACCGGTTATTACGATATAAGGTGGATTGGTTTATAACCATCATTCGGCCTCCGCGCCATGTTGGCAATCGGTCTTCCATAACACTGGTTGCCCCAAACAGCTTCATAAGCCTGGAGCCGCGTCCAAACACGACGTGGCTCCTCTCAATTTGATCTTGTGTCGATGCCTAAATATCCTCGCACTTCCCATATTGTTGTCGAGCCCTATACCCGCCAACAGGAGGGTAACGAAATCATTATTGGACGCGTTGAGACTGGTCTATTTGTGGCTGTTCCTCCGGAAGCGGTTGATGTATTAGAACGTCTGTCAGAGGGTGACACCGTAGGAGAAGTATCTGACCACTATCAACGGCAATATGGAGAAATCCCGGACCTTGAGGACTTCTTATCGTTGATGGAGTCTAAAGGGATCATCCAGTCTTGCACAGCAATCGAAAACGGTGATGGAAGCCTCGTGACAAGCGCCACAAAAATATCCAAACGCCGATTTCATTTTGCAAATTTCCCAGAAACGCTCGCACAGAAGATCTTTAGCTGGCAAAGTCTCACCGGTGCAAGCATACTCATGGCTACTGCTGCCGTAGCTCTCCTCTTCCGTCCGTCCCTCAGGCCGAGCGCTCGAGATCTTTTTTTTCCTGATCACCGCACACTATGTGTCACTCTACTCACTCTGATCAGCTATTTTTCGATTTTCTTACACGAGCTTGGCCACTTGGTTGCCGCCCGCGCCCTCGGCATCAACTCCCGTTTGGGGCTTAGCAATCGGTTATGGTATCTGGTTGCAGAAACGGACCTTACTGGATTATGGTCCGTCCCAAAGAATCAGCGCTATTTACCGCTAGTTGCGGGGGTCCTAGTTGATTTGGTACTGGCTTCCGTGCTTGTCTTATTTTTATTTTTTAGTGGTCAAAGCATTGTGACATTGCCAATAATTGCCCAACGCCTTGTTCGGGCCCTAGTTGTGACTTGCCTACTGCGCATAGCTTGGCAGTTTTTTTTCTATATCCGGACCGATTTTTACTATGTCATTGCAAATTTCTTCGGCTGCAAGAACTTACTCGGAGATACGACAGGCTTTATTCGAAACCAACTGGCGCGTATCTTTCGTTTTATTCGGCCGATTGACCAATCGTCGATTCCCAGTTCTGAATTTAGGATGATCCGTTTCTATGCGGTGATTTGGGCGGCTGGCAGAGGCATGGCGCTCTTCCTTCTCGTCACCGTCACCGTTCCAGTCTTTGTCCGCTATGCACACAGTCTTAGGTCTGTATTCGCTGCCGGATATATGGCAGGTCGTGGCAACTTTGTTGATGGGCTATTATTTTCCGTTTACTCGATGACTCCGCTTGTTACAGGTTTTTCGATGTGGATCATCGGTTTAATACGCCGGGAAAGGACTTAATTATGTCTTCATTCGTGGAACAAATCGGCAATTGTTCTTCCTCAATTGTGGCTGTGGAGGCTCCTGCGGGCGCAGCCCGGAGGTACTGGCTTGAGGCGGACATAAGCACTCTGAGGCGCCCCATGACACGTTGTTGGGTCGTTTCATGCGATTTTGATTTGGGAGGACCATGGGCTGGAGTGAACGATCTGTTTTCGCAATTGCTTCCCGAAATCGAAATCAAGCGGCCGGATCTTCTGGCGAGGCATTCGTTTGAGTTAGTTCACGTTTGCCCTCAGCTTAGGCACAGTCTCACTGTGACCAACCCGACTCTAACTGACGTCGCTGAGGACGACGAGAAAGTACGCAACTATGCAGCAGATCGGGCATTCCGCATCGTTCATGGGCTCATCGATCTGCTGGACAGCTGGAAAACTTCATATGATTGTGGAACAGAGTGGATTATCGCATGCGATGCATTTGACTTGGGCGGTCCCCTTAGCCAGTACTTCTTTAAAGAGCTTATCCGTCGCCGGTCTAAGAAATTGGCGATTCGCTTAATCGCAGCTGTGAAACAAGGAGCAATAGCTTCTTCTTTTGGCGCGGTTGCTGTCGAGAGGCTCCTTGGCCCTGATCTGGCTGAAGAAGGTCAGGCAGAGATCGCTCCTGAAGAGGTAGCGAAACTGGCGAATGAGCTTGTGGAGCGTGTGGGTGACGACCGCATCGAAATGCAGGTGCATCTTCCGGAATTGATACGGTTGTGGAAACTTGCCGGCATTCCTGAGAGGCTCTTCAGGTGGAAGTATTTTGGGCTTGCTTTCTATTCGAAACTTGGCCTTTACGCCGATTCTCTGCGATATGGAGAGGGCTTACTGGAAATGGCCGCCAAATATGAGCCGGACAACAGTAGGCTTCGCTGGTGGATAATCATCAAGTTACTAAATGCCCAGACTGGCGTAATGGACATCGACAATGCCATAGCTCTTTCGGAAGCTGCCTTGAAGGAGACCGAACACGTGCCTCTCGCATGGGGTATCCACCTATACTACATGGCGGCGATGCTTCATGCACGATATAAAACGCCGCGAGACCTCGCCAAGGGGGAAGAACTCCTGAACCTAGGCCTGGATGTCATATTTAAAGCGGACATATCCGAGGAGGAGCGCCATTTTCGCGCCGTCTTCAATCGGAACGGCGTCGCGATGATCCGGAGTTTTCAGGGCCGTTTCCAGGAAGCCCTCGAACTCTGTCAACGAGGGTTTAATGAGCTTGATACGCACCTCAGTGTCGACCGGCACCGGTTGCACCGTTCGATTCTCTTGTACAATATCGCGCAAGTTTATGTCGCGACGAATTCCCATGTCGATGCGATCAAATATTTTACCGCCGCAATGGAGATGGATCCGAACTATTCGGAATACTACAACGAACGCGGCAGTGTCTTCTTGCAAATGGGCGAACTGGAGAAAGCATATGAGGATTACTTGAAAGCTATCGACCTGAGTCCGCCGTACTTCGAAGTGTTCACTAACTTAGGGCAGTGCTGTCGACGGATGGGAAAGATGCAAGAAGCAATAGAAGCCTATTCCCGGGCTATCGACCTTGAACCCAGCCAATCTCTAGCGTTTATCGGTCGCGCGAAAGCCTACGAGGAATTGGGACATGCTGAAGCTGCGATAGGAGATTATACGGGCGCACTCTCACACGATGGGAGCCTCTGGGACGCGTTTGCCAGCCGAGCAGTTCTCCACTACGAAAAGCGAGATCTTAGCGCCTCTCTTAGTGACTTGGACAGCGCCATCTCGTTGAACCCAGGGATGCCTGATCTCTTACGAAACCGCTCCGTCGTCCTCGTAGATCTAGGCCGACGGCAAGATGCTGCACGAGACCTCCAATCTGCACTGATGTTGAGCCCTTCGCAGGCTGACCGATTGGCATTACAGGAAATGCTGGAATCCGCGTTGACATCCGAAACAAAGGAGCAGTCCCTTGCAGGGAGGGCCTGAATTGCCCAGGTGCGTGCATGTCCTTTGCCTAATAGGGAAAACACAATCTCAGCGTTAACGAGGCACTAGGATTTATGAATACATTGCTGCAAGATTTGAGACACAGCCTGCGGCTCTATACAAAATCAGGAGGCATTACGCTCCTTGCAGTGCTTACAGTGGCCTTGGGAATTGGCGCAACAACAGCTATTTTTAGCATGGTAAACACTATATTGTTGAAGCCATTGCCGTTTCCCAGCCCTGAAAGAATCGTCATCCCTTGGAGACTTCCGCCGCCAACACTAACCATTGGCTACAGTGAGATTCCCTGGGGTAGAGCCGAGGTGCTACTCTTCGCTAATGAAAACAAGAGCTTCGAAAGCCTGGGAGCATTTAAAGGCGACTCATTTAATCTCACTGGCACAGGAGATCCTGTCCGGCTCGACGGACTGAGGGCATCCGCTGGGTTCTTTCCAGCATTGGGAGTAGCGCCCATCTTGGGACGCACGTTCACAGTCGAGGAGGACCAACCAGGCCATGAGAATAAGGCCGTTCTTAGCTACCAGATATGGCAGGATCAATTTGCCGGAGACAGTGGAGTCCTTGGAAAAACCATCGACCTCAATGGTGAACCTTACACTGTAATTGGAGTCATGCCTCAGGGCTTTTCCTTTCCTCATGCACAGGAGATGCCTGGAATTTTTAATTTTCCCCGTGCCACCCAAATCTGGACACCGCTGGCTCTGAAGACGGGACCAACGATTCCTGGAGAGCTGTCCGAGTTGGCGATGATCGCAAGGACGAGACCAGGCATCACCATAGAACAGGTCCAGAGCGAATTGGATGTCTTGAAAAAAAGATTGGAAACCGAGCACCCCCGCGCCAAGGGCTGGTATAGGTCTCGAGCAGCATCTTTGGAGCGGCAAGTTACAGAGGGTAGCCGGCGACCGCTCTTATTGATTTTAGGAATGGTAGTAATTGTTCTGTTTATTGCGTGCTCCAATGTAGCAAACTTACTGCTTGCTCGCTCATTTGCGCGACAAAGAGAGCTCACGTTGCGAACTGCGCTCGGAGCGCAACGCAGCCGCTTGATCCGTCAACTCCTTACGGAAAGCCTGTTGCTAGCCTTATGCGCCGGTGCTGTTGGAGCTGCACTCGCGAGCATGGCAATCTCAGCGATCAAAGCGTTCGGACCGATCGATATACCGCGGCTGCGGGATGTGGGCTTAGATTTGCGTGTCTTATTGTTTACTCTAAGCCTCACGGTTCTTACCGGAATCTTCTTTGGTTTGGCCCCGGCTTTCGGAGTTACTGCACAAAATCTTGTTCGTTCTCTCAACGAAGGTGGCCAACGCACCGGAATCGGTGCGCGAGGAGCCAGAGCGCGCAAAGCTATCCTCATTGTCCAGATGGCATTTGCGTTAATATTGGCAGTTTCTGCCGGTCTCCTAACTCAGACTTTCTTACACTTACTAAAAGTCGATTTGGGATTCAGGCCTGAAAATATACTAACTTTCGAATTGTCTCTGCCACCTGCGCAATATAAAGACCATGCTCAGATTGTATTGCTCTACCAGAAAATTTTGGAACAATTGAAGACGGTATCTTCCATCAGCTCTGCCGGACTCGTTGAAACTATTCCTCTTGGGGGAGCAACAGAAAGTACAATGCTCTCGATCCCAGGCCACGCGGTCACTAATCGTAAGGATAGCCCTTTTGCTAACTACACAATCGCTTCGCCCGGGTATTTTGGAACCGTAGGAACCCCTATTTTAAGGGGACGGGACTTTCTCGATAGCGATCTCGACAGCTCCCTTCCGGTGGCCATCATCAATACGGCTATGGCAAAAAAATTCTGGCCGGGGGAAGATCCGATTGGGAAACTAGTGGGCACACCGACCGTCATCATCCCCTCAACCATCGTCGGTATTGTTCCAGATGTGAAACATCTGTCCCTTCGTGAAGTACCGGATCCCGAGATGTATGTCCCTTACACACAGAAGGTCTATCCCTCCATGCTGACGATGGACATTGTGCTACGCACCAAAGTGGATCCGCTGTCCGTCACAGAGGAGGCCCGTCGCACGGTCCATGCGGTGGATCCAAACTTACCCGTCGCAAGGGTCCTCACTTTGAAAACGCTAGTCAATGATTCTATGAGTCAACAAAGATTTTCTGTTTGGATGATTGGAATATTTGGCGTGATTGCTGTTGTGCTCGCTTCCGTTGGCATGTACGGCGTAATCTCTTACTCGGTGGTACAACGCACACAGGAGATTGGGGTCCGCATGGCTCTTGGCGCAAGTCGGCAAGATGTTTCTATGATGGTTCTCGTGCAGGGTGCACGTCTAGCGGGAATCGGCATTTTATTTGGACTTCTAGCTGCGTTCGGCGTTGGTCGTTTGTTAGTAAGCCTCTTATACGGAGTGCGATCCTGGGATCCTCTTACTTTTTTGGGGATGGCTTCACTACTCCTCGTAGTCGCTCTATTGGCCTGTTATGTGCCGGCCAGGCGGGCAGCAGACGTCGATCCTATGGTGGCTTTGCGGTATGAATAACCTAGTGCACTGCGTCAATTACTTTGCGGTTTATAAAGGAGCTCTTAAGGCATGCGTTTTCAATCCGTGTGCCGCCCAAAATGTCAGCAAATAAGCTGGGTTATTTGCGACGCACTACACTAGATCATTTTTTAGGAGAGTGAGAAGTTATAAACAGCCATGAAATCCATACGGTCACTGATCTCGGTTTCTTTGTTAGCTACTATCTTTGTTTCTGCAACCAAAGTGTCGGGCAAAGATTTTGAATCGCGAGCCTATCTGATTCCCAAACTTGAGGTCGGCCAAGTGTTCAGTAATATCTTTTCCCGAACTATTTCCTATGCGCCGGAAGGTGCCGATGAGGTCGTCTGGAGGGCCAGTGGTACCGCAGTTTATGTTGTGAGTGAGAGTACTCCCGCTCTTCTGGCTTTAGACGGCAAGTTCAGGTACGATGGCAGGCCGCAATCCGCCGGTAGGACGGAGATTAAGGATGGGGGCAGCACTCTCTGCTACAAGGGCAAATGCGGTCGGAACACAGATGGTAGTGGTCTTCTCTTTAACCCGTTCCTTTGGGGTGAGCCAAAGAGAATTCTCAAAAAAGGTATGACTTGGGAGGTCTCCATCACAGAACCATGGGAACTGGGTCCAGTCGGCAAAGAAACCGTCACAGTCATGCACATTGACCCACTGAGCCATTCCGTGACGCTAAAGCGAGAAGGCACGGGACAAGGCTATTTTGCAGATGAAGCAAAGCAAATTCGTATTACCAAAGATGGAAAGTCATATTTGACCGACGTAAATCCGGCAACGTCACACTGGATCGGATATACAACGTTTCGGGAAGGAGTTGTCACTAGCGATGAACTCTTGGTAAACCGGACAGTTACATTGAATAGCAAGGAGTTAGGAACAATTTCTGCATCGCAACGCGAATATATTCTGCTCAATGCTATGCCTCCTCCCTCGGCGTAATTGGTACGAAAAAACTCCAGTCTATAGGACTTGCTCAGAGGCATTGGGTGGTTGCCCGCAAAGAGTCGATACGTTAATTGTGTTTCCAAGAACTCTTTTCCGGTTCGCCTTACGCCCGAATTGGCGATTACTTGGATTTTTGAAGTGAACCGCTTCCTAGCGGCCAGGTGATTTCCATGGACGACGAAAGGTTCGCATCGCGGAAATTTGAATGGCGTGCCCCGATCCCGCCAATTGTAGCCGTGGGTGGTTCCCGATTCTCGGCAGCGTGGGAGTGTTGGCAGGGTGCGGGACGATGCTTCTTCTCTCTCTAGAGCGTTTGCGGCGCAGGCGACGCGCTTGCAGCGCGTGGTAGGGGGGGGTGACACGTCACCCTTGGCAGGGTTGACGCGCGTGAACGTCGGGTTCACGTGCGTTAATGTGAAGAGAGCAAAAGAAAAACACCGCAAAAATGGGCGAGTGCGCGCACTCCAGAGTTGACGCAGGTTAACTTGCTGATTTTTTTAGTCGAAACTTCAGCAGCTCACGATGCGTCTATATCGACTGGCACTTTTAAGAAGCCGCAATGCCCGATCATCTCCGGATCAAGACCGTTGGGACGAGGGCCTGCGAAGAGGAATACCGAGCGCTTGAAGAACTGGCGCAAGCGCAGGATGAAACCTTGAGCGGGTGGACGCGCAAGGTGTTGCTCGCCCAACTGAATCCCACCGTTGCCAGTCCTGCAGAAGAAACCGTCCTGGCCGAAGTCCTAGCCATGCGCCGCCTGTTGTTCAACGTGGTGTACGCCCTGGCGCGGAAAGACCCGATCACGGGAGACAAGATGCAAGAGCTGATCGAGCACGCCGACGAAGAAAAGTTCCGCGAAGCAATCGAGCGCCTGAAAGAGCGGGCGGGGAAAAGGTTGGCATGAGATAACGCTGATCTGTTGCCTCAAGGAATACAGTCGTTGTGACGTACTCTTGCTGTTGGGCCTTCCGTTACAGCCCAGTCGAAGTCTTTCAAAAGGCCCCCGGATCCCAGTTTTGGGTAGCCATTCATCGCGAATCACCCACGACGTCACCCACAGAACTTCTGGTTTGGGTGTATTTCCAAGTAGTTGGGCAGCCCTATCTGAGCTTGTAAGTTGTTGGAAATACTGAAAAGGAATGCATTAAAAGGGCGTTGCTCTACCAACTGAGCTACGCGCCCACACTCTACCAATTTAACACATTCCAAAGGCTATACGGCTATGTCGTTGGTTCTGTCTCAAAAACTGCGCCACCCACAATCACTTGATCAACGCTTTTGAGAACACTCAGGCATACGATTTACGCGCTCGCAGCGCCGCCCCTTGCCGGTCTGAGCATCGCAGCCAACACCAACTCCTGGGCCTTCATAGCAATGCCCGAAAACGCTATCACATACGTTTTTCGGACGGTTGATTCCACCACAAGGAATACTTCCGCAAAAAAAATGCCCCCAAATGCTTGCGCTTTGGGGGCTGGCGGGTCATCCACTTCTGCCTTCCACTTCTAAAGACGGAATCATTTTTCTTCCCAGAACCGCCGTACCGGCAAGGCCGAACTTTCAAGACCCGTGCCTACTTTGTTTTGTAGCTGAAGGTCACTTTGGTGACTTCATCGAGCACCAGCGGCCGAACAAAACGAAACGAATTTCCGGCCCTGGGCACATCGACCCTCACTGGCAGCACGCCAGCAACTCGTTTTTGCAGATTGATCACATTAGACGAGGGAGCATTCAACTGAGCAAGCTGTTGGGCCTTGTCATACTGCCGTTCTCTGCGATCACCTTGTTTGGGCTCCTCCGCAGGCCCCGATGTGACTTCCACGGTCTCCATCGCAGCGCCGACATTCAGCGTTGAGTTGTAGGTCGTAGGCCGGTTGGCGTCATATTCACCATTGAGCACAGACGGCCTGAAGCCGGGCGCATCAGCCGTGATTTTGACCTTGCCGGAGGGCACATTGGAAACCGACCAGAAGCCTGCCTGGTCGGTCACCACATTCAGGGTGGAACCGTGTTCCGTCCGCACAGTGACTCGTGCATTGGCGATCACTGCGCCGTTCGGGTCCACAAGGGTCCCTGTTAACTGGCCAGGTAGCAGGAAATCTTTGTTCGCATTGCCGGCGTTGTTGGTGGCTTCGGTGTCCAGCGCCTGGTCTCCCTCATCCCTGGACAACAAAGCGAGACCTGCCGCTTGTAGCAGGCCTGTGGCCAGTGCGTCGCCGCCAAAGTCTTTCACTTTGTATTGCTCGGGCAGAAATATCTCCCATTGCAGCAGGTTGATGGGAATATCCATCTTTGGCAAATCAAGCTCTGAACCACCTTTCCTGGCAAAAGGAGTGCCCGAGTGCATAAACACAAACGACACCTCGTAGGACCCGATGGGACGGAAACCGCTCCGCAGTAAGGCCACCCGTGCACCGTCCGTACCGAGCACTGGTTTCACCTTTTCTCCTGCAACTTCCGCCGAGAGGATGCTGGCGCCAGTAGGTAATTCAACCTTCAAGAATGGCTGCGCCTGGTTTTTCAACACAAGTTTTACTTCGGTAAGCGACCGGCCTTCGGATGTAACGAGGGTCGTTACTTCGGCGCGTTCGGCCACGGCAGCAAGCACGCTGCTGTCCGGAAAGCGGACCCACTCAAGCCCCAGAGTAGGCACTTCGGTAGGCTGCCGGTGATAGCGAAAGGCAGCCTGCAGCGAGAAACGCGAGAGTGACCGCAGATAGGGATTGATTTCCTTTAGATCCATTCGCTTGAGACCGCCGCCTTCGGTGGCCGTGAGTTCCATCGTCCCCGCGCCCTCGACAAGTACCTCTCCGGTTTCTCGTTGCGCTGCTTTAAAGCTTAGAAACGGCGCTGCGGTCTTCGTACCGCTTACCGGCCTCTCCATCGAGATCAAAAATTGATGGTTGCGCTGTGCCGGCGAGTTGACCTTCAGGACCAGTATTCCGTCTTGTATCTCGCTCGACTCCAGGGAGGCCCCTGATGCTCCTGTAAATTCGTATCCTGCGGGTATCTCCAGGCGAAACTCCGCCGGTTCGCCCTGGAGCACGTTGATATCGGCGAGGGCCGCGATTCTGAGGTCGGCTTCGCTGACCGTCATCAGAGTCTTTACATCGGAAAGAAAGCGCAACTCTCGGGGCGCCACGGGAGTGGCAATTTCGCGGGTCGTCCACCAGACGTTGACGGGCTGCCCCGGCACTAAAGTTGCTTCGATCGCAGTCTGTCCGTTAACCGTCGTGCGGCCTGTAATCAGGCCGGGGCTGATGCGTACGTTGGTGTGGTCACCAGGAATAGCGAGCATAAGCCGCGCGCTGCCTGCGGGTGGAACGGGAAAGCTGAAGGAGGCACGTCCCGCTCCGATACCGAGTTGTAGTCCGGTATCGAGCGTGACGGCGAACTCAGAGGGGCCGGAGAGGACCGTAGTCTGTGTTCCGTTCTCGTATTCAAGCGGCAATGCTTTGCCTTCTTGATGCGCATCAAGGATGGTCACGCCAGTAGCAAGCGGGACCTTGGTCAGACCTTTCTTGAATACTTCACCTTCCAGATGGACGGTCCCTTCCACCGATTCATTCTGAACGCGGAACTTCAGGTCCGCGCACTTGAGAACATAAGGGAGAGGAGGCGTTTCGGGTGCCTTCACAGGCCTGCTTGCCAACTCGACGAGCCGGTTATATTCATCAAGCGGCAGAGTGACATTTCCCGACGTCGGAAGAGGAGCGGCGGTCTTATCTTCTCCCAATGCGGTGATGGACATGATGAGGACGGCAATAAGCAGTCTCTTTTTCATCTCGCGCCTCCCTTTTTCTCTTTCTGATAAGTCAGTTCAGCAAATGGGGCTTGGTTCTCTCCAGTCAATTCCGAGACGAGGAAGATAGAGGGGCCGAAAGCGGGGAATGAAACCCTGAGAGGAAGAATTCCTGAAGCTCTGCCCGGTTGCGATTTGGTGCGGTAGTCGTCGAGAAGGGCCTGCGTGGCATCGCCTTTGTTGGCCTTCTGTGCAAAGACTGGTGCTCCCGAAGGACTCGCCGGCTCTTCTGCTTCCTTTGGGCCAAGGACAGCGGAAAAAGGGTTCTCGTAGGCCTGTGCCCTGAAGGGGCCAGATTCGGCCGTTACTTTGAATAGCGGCGGATAGTAAACGAGAAGCCCGGTTCGCGATACCGGGAGGTCGAGGGCCGGCAGTGCAATCCTTGCCTTTCCTTTTTCGTCCCAGGCACTCCCCCGGTCAAGATACAGGACCTCGAGCACAAAAACGGGGGCCTCTTCGCCGGCATGCGCTTTTGCGAGGGGAAGCAACAGGCTTCCGTCGGACGCCTGGCCCGGACGGACCGGCTTGCCCGACAATAGGGTGCTCCAGAGGACCGCGCCCGGAGGCAACGTGATTTTGACGAAATTCCTCTGATTGTTCCGCACCGCGTACCGCGCATCAACCAGGGTCTTCCCTTGATTGCTGGTCAAAACCTGATAGCGGGCCTCTTCGATATTCGCCATCAGAACGGCCTGTGGCGCGTATCGCGCCACTTCCACCGCGAGCGATCTCGTCGTATTTGCGTCACCGGAACGAAGACGAAAGGCGGCGAGTGAAGGTGACTGATGGCCGGACACCATTTCTCCCAGGTCCGTGGCGTCAGCCCTATCGAGGCCTTGTGGCTTTAGGTCTTTGATCTCTCCCGCCCCGAGTACCTCCACAGCTACTCCGCCTGTTTCTCGTTCAACGGTCCGCAAGCGTAAGAGGGGGACCTCGATTTTTCCTTCACGGGGAAGGTGGGTTTCCCCAGTAATCACAAATCGTGCGTTCTGCTCGACAGGCTCAAGAAACGTTACGACCAGTTCTCCTGCCTTAATCACCCAGTCGGCCACCATTGCGCCCATGACCTGGTTGATCGTGACCTTTTCGGGAAGTTGAACCTTTAACTCGCGCGCTGCGCCCTGGGTTACTTCTATGTTTACTTCCGCGTAGACCGACGTCGAGTCCTCGCCGAGACCCAGCAATTGTGTCAGCGCTCCACGCAGGCGCAAAGGCTGATTGATGCGGTGGTCCTCCGTCTTCCTTTTCCACGTGAAAGTCAGCGGTTCATTTCCATGGCCGAAGGCCAGCCATTTGCTCGCCGCCTGGGACTCCGTCTTCTCTTGCAAAAGACCGCCGGTCAATTTCACGTCGACACCTTGGCGTGGAAGTTGCACAGAAGCTCGCGTAATTCCAGAACCGCTGGAGGGGAGCGTGATGCTTTCGGTCCCCGCTGAGGAGCCAACCGGGACCGCAATGTCCATCAGGAGCAGCGAACGGCCGGGGTGCGACAACACCGCGGAGAGTCGGTCGCCGCCCTTTCCAGGCGGAGAAGGCACGAGGGAGACAAGCTTGCCGTTGAGTCTGGCCTCGCGAACCAGAAGGCCGGAAGGAACGGGAACGTGGACCCACCCGTCCTTCAGCACGTCTACAGTCAGGCTCGCCCTGCCTGTGGCGAGGTCCCCTGCGATCTGGAGATCATAGTCCACGCGGGTGAGAGTGGCCTCCACCGGAGTCGTCTCGGGCTCGTGTTGGGCGGGGAAAGCTTTTGCGTGAAGGGATCGATATTCGTCTACAGGTATCACCACCCAGCCCTGTGAATGTGCTGGGTCCTGTATTGAAAAGGCGCTTGACGGCAGTAGAAGTGCCGCAATCGGCAAGTAGAGAAAGAGCAGATTTCTACGCTTCCAGAGAAAGAGCCGGCTCGACTTTCTCATAGGATTTGTCCCCCTATTTTTTAGTAAGAACCATGGATTGCGAATTTTTTGCGAGACCCTTTGGGGGCTGGGTCATGATCGGTGTTGTGCGGACGGCGTCGTCCTCCCAGGCACCTGAAACGTGTTCTTGGTGTAGGAACGTTCAACTCTGTTTTTCTTGCAAGGAATATTCTTTTCGCGGTCTGTGGAAATGGCGATGATTTATGAATGGCAGTCCTGTTTACTTTCTGCTCGGATCAGGGCGGTCCGCCTCATATCGATAGGGAAGAGGGAAGCAGGTTGGGCGCCAAGCCTGCGGCTCTTTAAGGGCTCGAGCTGGAGAAACCCATTCCGCTCAAGACAGTTGGGCTGTCCCACGGCCGGAAACTGTGCGCATTCTCCACGGCCAGAGTTCAAGCTAAAAGCGAAAAGGGCCGGCGCTCTGAGAATACGCTCCTCAAAACGCGCGGCCCATTTCGTTCGAACTTTGTTACGGGCAGCTAGTGTTACCAGTCGGCTGCTGGAACACAAACGTGTGGTAGACGGTGTCTTCGAAAACGGGTATCTGCTGATTGCAGCCAACCGTTGTGGAAGAAAGTGAAACCGCCATACTCTGCGCGGCTCCATTGATCAAGCCGCTGCTCTCGCCGTCGGTCCACGTCCATTGTGTCGAGCTTGAAAAGCCGCTTCCAAAAAAAGAAATGCCAAAGCTATAGCCTACGGTGTACGAATTGCTCTCACTGAAGGTCTGGGTGCTTGTGGTTGAATTGGTTTGCGTGAAGGAGTTGACCGGGCGATTGCCCCCGGACGTATCCGGGCCTGAGAGCAGCTCCGTTTCCTGAACACTTGATCCAGCCGCGGTAGGCACGGGCACATAGCGGCATTTATCGGAAGCTGTGGGGCTCGCGCACGCTGTTCCGGAAGCGTTTGCATTCAGAGGGCTCTCAGTGGAAGAAAAATTCAGGAGCGGATCTTGAGCCAGGATGGTCTTGAAATCATTCGGCACGCATCCGCACTGGTCCGCCAAAGTACACTTTCCCGCTGAATATTCTGTCTTGTTCACATTGGCGCAGATGGAAGCGAGCCCTGGCAGCATTTGACCGTCGATGATTTGAGGGTTAAGGATCGCCGCCGGTACCGTGCTGACTCCGGCGGTATTCGCCTCCAGTGCCGAAGCAAACACCTCCACTATATCCTGCACTTCTGGGCTGCCTGGACTTGGGTCCCCCGGTCCCTGGAGTTGGGTTCCAGTCGAATAGAGCCATGCCCCGCTGCCGGTTGATACAAGCTCAATGGCCGGATTGATCCACAAAAGAAACAAGTCGTTTTTGTGGTTGATCTGGTTGGTCGCGCCCCCTGAAACGTTGTTGACGCCCGAAGCATTCGTAAGAGTCTCTGTAAATCCCGAACTGCTTCCATTGGTTTGCGAGGAGCCTAAGCTGGCGCTTGACGTGGCGCCGACGCCAAAAAAGCTGAAGCCCGTCGTAAATGTAACCGTCGCGCCGGCTGTAAAGCTCTGAGTAATGGAACTGGTGGTTCCGTTGGTTGCTGAGTTGGTATAGCCGGCGCTGCTGGCATTGCCCGGAGCGGCATAGACGATGGATGCAATTTTGTATTTTGGATAAACGACCGCGGCTGAGTCGACGGTGCCAGTCCCCCCGGTTGCCTGTAAGTAAAACTCTCGGTCGCTAGACAACGTGGTGAGCGCGGTGGTCAGACTTGCGCCACAGTGCACCAGTTCTGTGGGACCGTTGGGAAGGTGAACAAATTTCCCTTCCTGTAATTCGGTAAAATCGGTCCCGCTGAAAGCGTGGCTGACGCCAGAGGAGTCTTTGAACGCCCAATTGGAGAATACGTTCAGGTTTGGCGGCCCGAAGGTTGAATTGCATCCTGAATAGCTCGATGTAGATGTACGAGTCAACTGGGCATTTGCAACGGTTGTAAGAGTGATTGACGCGAAGAGCAGGCAGATACATGCCGCTCCATACAGGCGAAGCGAAACCACCGGCGATTGCATTTTCATCACTTTTTCTTTCATGGATGCTGAGATTTGTTGATGCGGTCGATCTTTTTATCGGAAAAGCGGGATGTGCGCAAGGCGCATATTGCATGTCGCAATGCGGCAAATTTTTGCGTGGCGAGCGCAGAGGTTTAGCTTGAAGGTGGCTTGGGATGGATCGATCCCTCCGCCGAGGCAGGGGCGGAGTCCAGGACCGTACGTAGCGCGCGGCTCAGTTCAGGAAGCTCAAATGGCTTCTCCAAAATGATTTCGTGATTCTCGACAGCGTCCCGATCTGCATAGCCCGACATGAAGATTGCTTTAATTCCTGGGCGATGGACCCGGATCGTCTTTACGGCGGTGTCTCCGCGCACGTTTGGCATGAGCAGATCGGTGAGAATGAGATTGATGTTCCCGGCGTATTCAAACGACGCTCGAATCGCTTCAGCCCCGTCGGCGGCCTCAATCACCTTATAGCCTAGCGTCTCCAGATAAGCTCGCATCATGGCACGAATGCCCGATTCATCTTCGGCGAGCAGGATGGTTTCATGGCCGCCTCCGCGCTGCGCGATGGAAGGAGCTGCCAGGGTTGCTGAGGGAGCTGCTTTGACCTGGGGTAAATAGACTCGAAAGATGGCTCCGTGATTGGGCTCGCTGCGGACTTCGACGCTTCCTCCCGATCGTTGAGCGATTCCGAGTACTGTGGAAAGCCCAAGGCCGGTGCCGCGCCCCAATTGCTTGGTGGTAAAAAAAGGTTCGAAGATATGTGCCTGGACCTCCGGAGTCATTCCGTGGCCTGTATCGCTTACCTCCAGCACGGCCAGCGGCTCGTCGTTTGCGTCGTTGCCTTCTTCTTTGGGAGAGGCCGGTTTGCTCGAAGTTGCGATTGAGAGTCGCCCGCCATCAGGCATGGCGTCTTGCGCATTAAGGGCCAGGTTAATGAGCAGCATTTCCATTTGCGAAACATCGACGTACACCGGTACGGGATCGGAGGCCACTGAAACCTGCAAGCGGATCTGCGCTGAGAGCAGTCTGCGAAGGACCCTCTCCAGGTTCAGAACGATTAGATTGAGGTCGGTCACCGTGGGAGCGTCCGGCTGCTTGCGGCTGAATGCCAGCAGTTGTTTGGTGACCGAGGCAGCTCGCCGTGTGGCAGCCAGTATCTGCTCGCATGTGCTGAGCCCCTCTTCGAGCGAGGGATTTTCCATGAGCTGTGTCACATAACCGGAAATGAGCGTAAGCAGGTTGTTGAAGTCGTGGGCCACTCCTCCGGCAAGCTTTCCCAAGGCCTCCATCTTCTGTGACTGCCGCAGCTCTACCTCCAGGTTCTTGGCGTGCGTTACATCGCGAAAGCTCCAGACGCGGCCAATGGTCTTGTTGTCGATGCGTTGCGGCTGAGAATAGCGTTCGAAGATGCGGCCATCTTTGAAATGCAGGACGTCGAAGCCTATGGCCGAAGGGTCGGCATACAGCGCCCGTACGCGCGCAAGAAAATCTCCGGGGCTTTGCAGTTGATCGGTTACATCTCCCAGTAGCCTTGAATCGGTTTTGTCCAGGGAAGACTCCGCACTTAACCGCCACATTTCCTTGAACTTCCGGTTGCTGCTGGTGACCTTTCCGTCATTGGAGACCACCAGGATTCCATCGGCGGTGGATTCCAAAGCGGCGTTCAGCAGGGAAATCGTGTCTTGCAAGCGGCTCTCGGCCTGCCTCCGCGCCTGGTTCTCAATCCGGAGTTCGGCATTGATCCTCGCCAGCTCGGTCACCCGCTTTTCCGCTTCCTTTTCGGTGTCGGTGTTGGCGCGACGCACGGCAGTCTCAATTTCATTTCGGAAGCGAATGTCGCGGGCTGCGAAAATCACGGCTTGTACGGCAGGGTCGTGCAGGCGGTTGTTGGCGACGATTTCAAACGGGATCCACTCTCCCGTTGTGTCGCGTATCCTGAGCACCGAAGGTGCGCCTTCTCCCTCCCGATGAATCGTGATTGCATATTCTTGGGCGGTACGCGATGCGTCCTCAGGATGGATAAATTCAAAGATGTTATGCCCCACGATTTCTTCGGTCCGGTACCCTAGGACTTTTTCCGTATAAGGGCTCGCGTAGGCAATGATGCCCGCGGCATCGAGCAGCACCAGAGTCTCCGGCATGTTCTCGATAATCGACCGGCAGCGCGCGCGGCTGTTTAGGGTCGCGGAATCGATATGGTTCTTAGATTCCAATTGCTTGTGCCATGCTGCAGTTTCGTGGCAGTTCCGGCGTACGTTTTTCTTTTTCTGACAGGACGCCCATCAACAAATGTTTGGATGCCAAGCGGAAGCTAAGCAGAAGCCAAACCACGGCAACTTGGAAAGACAGGAAGGTAAGGGGGCGCAAGTTGCTGCTTCGTCCTTCGTGCAGAGATTGAAGGAATCACCCCGGTGAACCCAGCTTTGTTCACGCAGGTGCTTACGTCTCTATATTTCCGGTTTCGCGATGATGTTTCAGCGGCTGGGGAAGAGCGCGGGATTCGAGCGTTGCTCGAACAAATCAATTTCAGAAGGCGTGAGCGCTCTCCATCTTGGAAAAGCCTGGCTTCGCCGCATGAAATACGCCGAAGCCAGAGAGAACGAGAAAGAGACTGAAGGATGCCAAGCTACCGTGCAGGCGAAGGCTGAGGCACTGCATTTCCCGGACTGGAAAAATTCACCTTAGGAACTTCGCGCGATGCGGGTGACGCCGTGAAATAGGCCTCATTTGGCTTGAAGCCTGACCAACCGGCGAAGATACTATTCGGAAACCGCTGGATATAAGTGTTGTAGTCCTGTAGGGTGTCGTTGTAACGCTTGCGTTCAGTGGCGATGCGGTTCTCGGTGCCGGCTAACTCATCCTGCAGCCGCAGGAAGTTTTCGTTGGACCGTAGCTGCGGGTAGTTTTCTACCACAACCAGCAGACGGCCCAGGGCGCCATCGAGCTGTTTGTTGGCGTCGATTTTCTCCTGTGGGTTTCCGGCGGAGAGCAGGGCGGAACGCGCCTTGGCAATGTCGCCGAATACGGTTTGCTCCTGTTGGGCGAAGCCTTTCACGGTTTCCACGAGATTGGGAATCAGGTCGGCCCGGCGTTGCAGCACGATATCCACCTGCGACCACGCGGCCTTTACCGCCTCATTTTTCGTTACCAGCGAATTGCGCACGCCGACGTATTGCCCAAAGAACACCAGCGCCAAAACAATTACGATCACGATTACGATCAAACCTTTTCCCATAAAGCCTCCTGAAATCCCACAAATAAGGGCCCGCAATCCGTTAAACAAAAGCTAAAGAAATAAACATCAACGACAAATTCAACCCTCAAGCTTTGTCCACAGCCTCGGTCACCCGCTCGATCGCCGTCAAATAGCGTGCGGCTAGACCGTTCACATCTGTTGTTTTGGGCGATGCTTTGCGCTCGCGCACGTCCAGCACTTCGTGCATCGCCGAGGCATCGAAGTCTAATTGTTTCGAAAGCGTTTCCACCGCCTCGCGCTTCCCGTGGTGAACGGAATCGCCCAGCACAATCAGGGCGTGCCGAAAGAGAGTGGCGAATGAAGGGGCCGAACGCAGAAGCAAGTCTCCTAGCTGCTTGGCATTTCCGGAAACCAGAAGGAGTTGCTGGCGCAGCAGGATCAGCTTTTCCCTAAGCTCGTATTCTACCTGGACACGGTGAAGGTCCATCGGAATGTGCAAGTACCGAAGCGCATCCTCCTCGCCAAAAAGCACGCGGTGGTGCTGCTTCATGTCCAGCAATTCGATGGTAAAAACGTCGGTGGATCGCTCCAATTCACGCCGCGACATGAAGAGGGCCGGCGGTTGCTTCTGTCCGTTCCACCATTGCGCGATCGGC
>DATGIO010000114.1:0-9652 GCA_035295685.1 Candidatus Angelobacter sp. | reverse complement strand
CCGGAACTGGCGGTGCTGGAAGACCAGATCATGAAAGAAGCCAACCAGATTGGCGTGGGCGCCATGGGCTTTGGCGGAAAGTCTTCCCTGATCGGCTGCAAGATCGCCGTGGCCAATCGCCTGCCCGCGAGCTACTTTGTCTCGGTGGCCTATGACTGCTGGGCCTACCGGCGGCTGGGCGTACGCCTGGAAACGCATACCGGCGCGATCAAGAATTGGATCTACCGCGATCCGGCGCGCAAGGTCGAAAAGATGGCGCGGGGAGAGGGTTTTCCTCTTACGGGCCGCGAGGTGGTATTGCGGCCTCCACTGAACGAAGAGACCATACGCGCCCTCAAGGTCGGCGATGTGGTTCTGATCAGCGGCGAAGTCTATACGGGCCGCGATGAGGTTCACGCTTACCTGGTAAAGAATCCGCCGCCGAAAGAGGTCAATCTGCAAGGTTCCATCCTCTACCACTGCGGGCCGGTTATGCTGCAGCAAGGTGACCGCTGGACGGTAAAAGCCGCGGGACCGACCACCAGCAGCCGCGAGGAACCTTATCAAGCCGATATCATCCGCAACTATGGGGTGCGGGTGGTCATCGGGAAGGGCGGCATGGGAAAGAAAACCCTGGCGGCTCTGAAAGACTCCGGCGCGGTCTATCTCAATGCCATCGGTGGCGCAGCGCAATACTATGCGCGCTCCATTGAGAAGGTCTTGGGAGTACACCTGATGCAGTTCGGCATTCCAGAAGCGATGTGGCACTTGCAGGTGAATAACTTCGCCGCCATTGTCACGATGGACGCCCACGGTAACAGCCTGCACGCCGATGTGGAAAAAGAAACCGGTGCGCACCTGGCCGAACTGGAAAAAGTCTAAAGAAGCGGCGCGGGAAGATGCGGATGGACGATGCTCTTCATTTTCCCGCCCGTTTGTGCTCTTGAGCGCCAGAACGTGCGCGCAAATGCGCCTCCCTCCAGACCATACTACCTGCATGAACCGCAGGGACTTCTTGACCATTTCTTCGGGGACGCTGGCTGCCTCGGCACTGGCTCCAAGCCTATTCACTCCAAGCGCATTCGCAAAGAAACCAGAGACCATTGATGCGGCCTGGTATGCGCGGTCGCGGCGGTTTGCCGAGCTTTCCGTAAGCCCCGGGTCTGTAAGCCGAGTCGCTTACGTAGAGCATGGCAAGGGACCGGCAGCGCTGTTTATCCATGGATATCCGCTGAACGGATTTCAATGGCGGGGAGCCATTGAAAGGCTGCATCGCCATCGCAGATGCCTGGCCCCCGACGTGATGGGCTTGGGCTTTACGGAGACGGCCGAGAACCAGACGATTACCCCGCAGACACAGGTGGATATGCTGGCAATGTTTCTGGACTCGCTGCACGTCGATGCCGTGGACATAGTTGCCAACGACAGCGGAGGGTTGGTGGCGCAGCTCTTTGTCGCGAAGTATCCTCAGAGGGTGCGGACCTTGTTGCTGACCAATTGCGACGTGGACGAGAACAACCCGCCGGCTGGATTCCTGCCTTTTGCCGCATTGGGGAAGAAAGGAACCTTCGTCGATAGGCTGCTCGTTCCACAATTGAATGACAAAGCACTGGCGCGCTCGGCCAAGGGCATTGGGCAGGTGTACACCTATCCGGACAAGCTGGAAGACGAGACGATCGAAACCTATTTTCGGCCGCTGGTAGAGTCTCCCCTTAAGAAATCGCAGGTGAATCAATACGCAGCCGCGCTGGCGACGAATTGCCTGGTGCCGATGCGGGAAGACCTGAAAAAGTGGAAGGGGCACGCTCGCATGGTATGGGGCCTGAAGGATGCGCTCTTTGGAGTGCAATGGGCTGAATGGCTGGACCGCACATTGCCAGGCTCACAGGGAGTGCGGCGAGTAGAAGAGGCCAATCTGTTCTTTCCGGAAGAGGTGCCCGACCTGATTGCCGAAGAGGCTGCGAAGCTATGGGCGACGCATCGGTAAGGTCGCGCCGAAGCTGGGGCGATGCCTTCAGGGTAAGAGAGCCGATTGCTTTGCTCGCAGAAAGCTGCGAACGGAATCATCGCGCTCCAAGCCGATGGCGATTTCATAAGCTTTGCGAGCTTCGGCTTTACGCGCTTCTGCGTTATTGCCCGTTTTTGCGCGGGAGAGTAGTTCGGCACGGGCAGCCCAATAAGGCTGATATTCAGCAAGACGCGGATCGGCGGCCACTATCGGCATCGCATCGAGCGCCGCCTCTGCACCATGAAGCTCGGCAATGACCAACGCGCGGTTGATGGCCACGACGGGCGAGTGAGAGAGCGACAAGAGGGCGTCGTAGAGATGGAGAACGTCCTCCCAATTGGCGCGCCAGGCGTCGCGGTCCGAATTTTCGCCAACCTGATTCTCGCAAACCAGGTTCTCGCAAACCAAGAGGCGGCGCGTCACATGGGCAGATTGAACCGCACCTTCGAGCTGATATCGCCCAATCGAGCCCAGCGTACTGGCGCGGAAAAGTAATGCTTCGGCCTCACGGATCAGGTCGAGATCCCAAAGTGAGGGATCCTGATCTGCGAAGGGCACATAGTCGCCATGCGCGCTGCGCCGCGCATGGCGGCGGGCCTCGGCGTGCAGCATGAGCGCAAGCAGTCCCAAGGCTTCCGGCTCCTGCGGCAACAATTCCACAATCAACCGGCCAAGATAGATCGCTTCCACGCTCAGATCGCGGCGCGCGAGGTCGGTTCCCGATGCGTCGATCCAGCCTTCAGCAAACGCGGCATAGATCGCGTCCAAAACAGTTTCCAGACGGTCGCGAAGCTCTTCGCGTTCCGGAATACGAAAGGGAATCCCCGCGTCTTTGATCTTATTTTTCGCCCGGACAAGACGCTGGCCCATGGTTTTGGGAGAGATGAGAAACGCTGAGGCGATGGCCGCCGCATCGAGTCCCAATACCACTTGCAGAATCAAGGGTGCTCGAACACCAATCTCGATTGCCGGATGAGCGCAGGCAAACATGAGGGCTAAGCGGCGATCGGGGATTTCCTCCGTGGCTGCGCCGAATGGGATGTCACCGAGACCCTCGGCCATTACCTGCAATTGTTCGGCTGCAGCTTCACCACTTTGCCGCCGGCGGATCAGGTCAATCTGCTTTCTGCGGGCAACCGTGAGGAGCCAGGCTTCAGGGTTCTCCGGACAACCATTGACGGGCCAATCGGCGAGGGCGGAGGCGAAGGCATCCGAGAGGGCGTCTTCGGCAGCGGCGACATCCTTGGTCCGCGCCGCGAGGAAGGCGACGAGCTTGCCATAGCTGCGGCGGGCAACCATGTCCGCCGTGTTTCTGGCCTGCTCCTCGCCCTGTGACTGATTCATGCCGCCAATTCGTGAGACAACAAGACGTTGCCATTACGGAAAGTTCGCGAGCTGGTCAGCTTCAACCTGAGCTTTTCTTTCAGGCCGTCGAAGAGTGTCTTTCCCTGACCAAGAATAATGGGATTCACAACAATATGGTATTCGTCGATCAGGCCCGCGAGCGATAGCTGCGCGACAATGCTCCCGCTTCCGAGAATGGCCATATCGCTGCCCTGTCCTTCCTTCAACTTTCGTACCTCGGCGGCCAGATCTCCCTTTACCAGCTTCGTATTGCTCCAGGCGGCTTTGGCCAGCGTCCGCGAAAAAACAACCTTCGGCAATTCGTTCATCCTTCGGGCAAGATCGGGATCATGCTGGCTAGCGAGCGGCGTCGGCCAGTAGCTCGCCATGAGATCGTAGGTAACCCGGCCAAACAAGAGCGTGCCCCCACCTTTTGCATTTTCTTCCACAAAGGCGTTCCACTCCGCATCTTCGTCGTGGCTGCGCGCCCAACTGAAGTCGCCGTTGATGTCGACAAAATAGCCATCGAGGGATACGTGATTGAATACTGTCAATTTCCGCATGTGCTTCTCCTGATTCTTGAGTTTGGTTGTTTTAGGCGCCACGCTAAAAAGCCTACTTGGTGATGTAGTGATCGAGGTCCGTGTTGAGCATGGTGCCCTCGTGCATGGGACGCACCTCGACGATGCCATGCAAGGCGGTGGGAGAGCGGGCCGCCCAGGCAAGGGCAGCATCCAGATCAGGCACGTCGATGATATGAAAGCCACCCAACTGCTCTTTGGTGTCGGCATACGGACCGTCGAGCACCTGGGTTTTGCCGCTCACGGTGCGTACGGTTGTAGCAGAGGATGTCTGAACTAGGCCAGCACTACTCTTGAGGACACCCGCTTTCGCCATCGCCTCCATGAAAGCGCGATAGGCGCCCAGCCAATGCTTCTGCTCGTCCTTGGTAAGCGCGTGCCATCCGCTTTCCTGCACATAGTCCATGAGTATGTATTTCATCTGGTTTCTCCAATTCTGTTTCAGCCAGCGCGCGTTCTCCCCTGCAAATTTCCTGCCGGCAAGAGTCTTCTCATCAAAGATGCTTACCATTACGGTGACGCTCGGCTTTGGGCGATTTCTACATCGGTCTTCAAGAAATCTTTTTTGGGATTTATGGCCTGCCGACACCAGACGCGGGCGCATCGGCCATGAGAACCACGCCGGTACGGGCGGCTGAGGCATCCATCATTCCGGCAATACCGTGCCACTCAGCAGCAAGGATAAACAAGGTTTTTCTTTCCGGACCACCAAGCATGCAGGCGAAACATCCGCGATCTACGTTGATGGTCTGCAGGACTTCTCCGCCTTCACCGACACGCACGCAGCGCTTGTTCGGCACATCGGCGTACCAAACCGCGCCATCGGCATCCATACAGATGCCATCAGGGACACCATCTCCGAGATCAGCCCATACGCGCCGATTCAAGAGATTGCCGTCTGCGGCAATGTCGAACGCAGTGAGACGCTTGCCGTAGGATTCGGCGATGATCAGCGTCGTGTTGTCGGGCGATACCGCCATGCCGTTGGGAAAGGCAATGCCATCGGCCACCTGCCGAACCGAGCCATCGGGCTTAACCAAAGCAATGATCCCAGGAGCAAATTTCTCCCCGGCCTTGAGGTCAAATCCGCCGCCGTTGACGTAGACGTTGTCCCGGCCATCGACCACGATTTCATTCCAGCCTTTGGCAAGATGGGACAGATCAGCGTGAACAACTTGCATGCCATTTGGTTCCGCCCGGCGAAGAAAGCCATCTTGCCCAGAGGTGATTAGCATACGTCCATTCGACAGCCAATCGATGCTGAACGGAAACGATGGCATGTGAAGAATCACCTCGCTTTTCCCTGTCAGGTCAGCGGCCATGATCTCCTGCGCACCCCAGTTGGAAAACCAAAGACGGCCATCGTGCCAACGCGGGGACTCACCAAAGGCAAGCCCGGTTAAGAGGGTTTGTATCGTAGAGGATGTAGGCTTCGAGAAAGCCCTTTGGGCTGACTGCATTTTGTGCCTCCTATACCAGTGACGGATGGCGAAGGCCAATTTCTACAGGGAGAGTTCTTTTTACAAGCGTTGCTGAAGTCCTTTCGCGATCGACTGAAGACAAGGCTCTTAGCCTTACTAAGGCTTGGGCCATTCACTGAGTGAATTGGGCTTGACGGAGAGTACCCGTGCGATGCCAAGACGCTTTCAATTCATCCAGTTCGGCGATCAACTTGAGAATCTCGGGTGTGATCTGAATTCTATCCGAACGGATCATCACACCCGTTTCTGCACAGGCACTTCTCCATCGCAAAAAGGGACTCTCAAAACAATCCGAGAAGAGTTAGCGATACTCCACAGTTCGGCTGCGTGCGCCCATGCCGAAATCGGAAAAGTAATCATTCGCTTCGTCGATGGCTTCCAAACCAGTTCCCGTCCAATTTGAAGAGATATGTGCAATTTGGCAGGCCCCCAGCTCCGTAACGTACCAACCGCGTTCGGTTGCGGCGACACGATGCGTCATGCAGTTCGCGGTAGGCAGGACAGCAGCAGCTTCCGTATCCACAGCGGACATATCAGAATCGAAGGTCACACGCACGACTGCATTCGTGGCGGACGAGTCGGCCATGGAGGAAGCCAGCAGCAGCAAGCTGGGTGAAGCGTTGGTGTTGCCCGCAGCAACGGTCTCCCAGGCCAAATGAATGAACGCCGCTTTGCTCCAGGCGCCAGCAGCGAGATGATACCAATCGATTTTTTTATCGCTATTGATACGGCCGAACTTCCCACTACCGCCGCCAGATCCACCCAGCAGGACGAACCAAACATTGCCATCCGGACCCGCGATCATTCCCACCGGCGTGCTGCCGATATCGGCAGGAATCGGTAACTGCCCAGTCTCGCCGCTGTTGGGATCAATCCATACAATCGAACTGGACTGGTCTTCCGTGGCAAAAACGAGACCGCTGTTCTTGTGAACTGCAACGAAGATTGGCCGCCGTTCCACGGCATATACCGTATACGGATCTGGCTGCTCGAGAGCAATGCGGACCACCTGTCCCCCGTCCTTGGCGCTTACCCACAGATTTGGGCCATCCTCAATCACTACGTGAGGCCCGCGAGCGGCTGTTGGCAGAGTGAACGCTTTCAGAATGTTTGGCGCTTCATCTACGTTTCCCGCCCTTGGATCTATCAATACCACTTGCGACGTAAATTGCAGCGTGGCCCACGCCATGCCGGGATAGACCTGCGAATTGCACAACCCATGCAGTCCATCGACCGCCGTACCAACGAAATGGCCAACGGCGCGCACCGGAGCGCCCGTTTCGGGATCAAGAGCAACTTTGACGAGCGTACTATTGGGCTGCTGCGATATGAGAAGCATATTGGAGTTCGGAACCGCAATAATTTCGTGGGTCTGCCCCGATGCGGGCAGTGGATATTCAGTTACATGCTTGACGGGAGTAGGCATTTCGACATTGTAACTGGACATATTCTTCACAAAACGTTTGTCGACCAAAACATTTGGTGAACCACATACCGGCACGAACCACGCACCTTGGTGTATTGAGTCCCACGTAAGCAGAGCGCTTCAAGTGGTGCCGGGAGGGGGGGTCGAACCCCCATGACCCGAAGGTCGGCGGATTTTGAGTCCGCTGCGTCTGCCAGTTCCGCCATCCCGGCTTAAAGAGGGGGAATAGTTTCGACTGTCACAGTATCGCATATCTGCAATACACCTGTCAGTTTGCACCCACGAAGCCGCGATTCCAGGGGTTATCTTTTCGCAAGATATACGCTACGAGATTTCCTTGCACCTTATGTTTCGCCAATCACAAAGCGCTTATCCGGCATCGAGGTTCTCTTCGAAGAGGCACAATCAAGACCGCTGTGATGGGATTTCCCAGGCGTCGCCCCATTCGGATTTGCGGGCGGCGCGGTAGGCGTCTTTTTGGGATTTGGTAACCGTGCGGGTTTCGAGTGCTTGGACTTGGGGCGTGCATAGCGTGAGCTTGATGTGTCCGGGGTATTTTTGAGGGTGGCGCACGATTCTGGCCGGGGCAGCCGCAACTGGCTGACGGCTGGCGACGATGTAGGAAAATTTCTCGTCTTCGTAGCCCAAGTCGCCGCCTTTCAGTTGGCGATGCAGAGAGGTACGATCCAGCCGCTGGGCGAAGTGGCACCAGTCACCCGCAGCAGCCATCGGACACGCGCCGGTATGAGGGCAGGGCGCGACGATGTGCGCTTCCACTTCGATCAATAGGGCGCGGGCCTGGTGTACTCGTGCGAAGCCTTTCATGGTTCCCGGCTCGATGATTGCCAGGGCGCTGCCTGCTAATTTCCAGGCACGCTGGACCAGCTTGGTGGCATCGCTCTCCTGCAGTTCACTGAGCATATAGGACACCACCACAAGATCGTGAACGGCGACAGGCAGGTCTTGTCGGGCATCGGCTCGAAGCCAAGTTACGCTTAGATTTGGAGAGCCATGGCCAGGCAGGCGGTCGCTGGATAGGCGGTCATTGGAGGTAACTTCGCGGGAGGTAGCTTCGCGGGAAACAACTTCAGGGGAGGTAACTTCGGCGGAAGCAACTTCGGTGGAAACGATTTTGGCGAAGGGGATTTCGGCGTCTTGAGCCATGTGTTGGTGCGGGGATGCGGCTTGTTCCGCAAACAGGCGCTTTCCAATTTCGATGAAGGCCGCATCCGCTTCGACCATGGTTGATCGACGCAAGGACGGGAATATCTCTGAGGCTGCAAACGAGGCCGTTCCGGGGCCGGCACCCAGATCAAGAAGACTGCTGATTTCCATTTCAGGAGCGAGCCTATGAAACTCCGAGAAGACCCGCAGAGCGCAGGCATAGGTGGCTGGGAGGCGAACGGCGAGATACGCTAACCGGTGAGCGAGAGTGCGAAACGCCGGAGAGGAGGCGCCGGATCGGTAGTGCTTGGTCAGTTCGGCAACGGCTTTGGCCAACGTGGCGCGGCCGGGTTTTCCTTCGGACTTTCTTCCGGTCTGGCCTTCATTGTTTCCTTCACTTACTTCAATTTCGCGTTCGACGGAACGCCGCAGGTAATCTGGAAGGCGCATTCTAGAAACAGCTTATTCCGGCGGGATGCGGATTGCCAAACGCCGCTAACCTCTTTATTTCATTCTGCTTTCCCCTGCTGCGCCGAGAGCCGTCTCTTCTTGGACTAGTTACCCTTTCAACAACCCAATGATTAATGATTTTTAATTTACTTGATTCCGAGGGGTGTTCTGAAGAAATGCAAATTAGTGAAGTGGAATCATACGGCCTTTACAATCAATGAGTTGTGCTATTGATTCGTCACACTATTTGTGAGGTACCGCCTGTTTATCAATCGATCACTCTCACCCAAATACCCTTTAATTCAGACGATCGACGATCAGGCGGAACATGGAGTTCAGCTTTTTGTCATCCATCATTTGTTCATTTGTCACGTCTTTGATCACGCGTCTTTGGTCCTTTCATCTCTCCGGCTTTGCGTCGACAATCGTCAGTCTTCAATCATCAATCGTTAGTCGTTAATCGTTAATCATTCCGCAGGGCGGTCACGGGATTCACGCGGGCCGCACGGAGCGCGGGGATGTAACCCGCGATCAGGGCAACGAAGCCGAGAGCGCAGACCGCTATTGCAATCGTGCGCGGATCGTAGGCACTCACACCATAAAACTGGTTTGCCAGGAAGCGTCCAAGGATTGCGGCAAAGATCAGTCCCACGACGATCCCGGCGCCGATCATGATTCCGGTTTCGCCCAGGATCATGGCGATCACACGAGCCTTCCCCGCCCCCAGAGCCATGCGGATGCCGATTTCGTTCGTCCGGCGCGCGACGCCGTAGGAGAGCACTCCGTAGAGCCCGGTGGCCGCCAATACCAAAGCCAGAGTGCCGAAGATGGTGAAGAGGCGGGCAATCACGCGGGGTTGGCTATTGGTGCGATCGATCATTTCGCCCATGGAGCGAGCGCTGGTGATGGGCAGATCGGGGTTGACGCCCAAGATGGCTTTGCGCGCCGCAGCCAATACCTGTTCGGGATCTCCGCTGGTGCGAATCTCAAACGTAGCTTCCGGGGGAATCATCTCTCCTTTGCCCTGGTCAATAGGCAGATAGAAACGAGGGGGCACATCGCCACGAATACTATGGTCGCGCACATCTTTGGCAACGCCAACGACTTCTACCGTGGTTCTTTCATCGCCGAAAACCCGGGTAATGCGCCGTCCTACAGGACTGCGGCCGGCAAAGTAGAGCTTGGCAAACGCCTCATTGATCACGCATGATGCGGGCGA
>DATGIO010000113.1:0-3084 GCA_035295685.1 Candidatus Angelobacter sp. | reverse complement strand
CACCCTGCCCGATGCCTTACAGTCGTTAACGCGTCTCTGCCTGCTGCATTATCGGGTGAATGAAAAAACGACCGTGACCAAACTGCCGCAGCCGGACGCTCGTCAGAGAGAAATTCTCCAGGCTTTCGGCGTCAGCCTTCCGGCCATGTAGTCAGGCGCTGCCCAAACCGCCAAATGTATAACTGCCCGCGGGCCAAGCAGATCAACAGAAATACATCGCCGTTAGAAAAGGAAGATCCGTCTATGAGCTTTCTCAGGCATGGGGAAATCTATCATTTCGATGAGGGCGCGACCCCTCGGGACCACGCCATCGCTCATCGAAACTGTGAGTTTGCGGCTGGCTATTCCTTGGCGGGTTCGACTCCTCGAGAGCCCGCCTCCGCTTCACAAGCCGGCGCCCAGCTTGCAAGAATAGCCCTTGGAAGTACAATAGAATTCCAGCGAAGGGCGGAGTGTGTCTTAACCGTTTGTCTCAGTTCAGGGGACCACAGCAGTTTGCAGTCGTTATGACATACCACGCTGGACAAACTAAATAACATACTCTAATCGGCGCTAAAATAAAGAAGACAGTTGAATTATCTCAATATGAATACCCGTTAAAGAAAAGGAGCAAGAACCTTGCGGGACAATCACTCTGGGTTTGCTTCAAAGACCCCATTACGCTCCACTCTCACCGCACAAACAGTTGAAAAACTGACCGGTTGGTTAAAAGCAGGTACCTTTAAACCCGGCAGTAAACTACCCTCACAAAATGAGTTAGTGAAACAATTGGGGGTAAGTCGAACTGGGATTCGCGAAGCGCTGCAAATACTTGCTTCACAGAAACTGATTGAGATCCGCCCAGGCATTGGCTGTTTTGTAAGGGGAGTGCCATCCGAAGATATCATTAACACAGAGGTGCTAGGAATCCTCCTGGAAAAGGAACCGATTCTGGAGGTCGTCGAAACTCGAAAAATTCTTGAGGCAGGTATCGCCGCACTTGCAGCAGAGCGTGCAACGGAGTCAGATTTCTGGTTGATGGAAGATGCTGCTGATGCCATCGAGAAGGCTTTCAAGCGGAAGGAAAGTGTGGCTCATTCGGCAGCGGAATTTCATGTTGCCATTGCAAGAGCCACGCATAATACTGTTCTCGCGAAATTGGTAAAGTCCTTCAATCATTTAATGGTGAAGGCCGGTTCTTTAGTGGAAGCAACGGTAGAGGACCCTGAAGCGTTCAAGCATCATGAGGTTGTCTCGCATCGTTATCTGTATGACGTAATTCGTAGAGGAGATCCCAATGCTGCAAGCCAAGCTATGGTTAGACACATTGAACAGTCTCATGCGCTAATTGTTAAGTCTTTTGAAAGCAAGGAAACTGTCAACAATCCACCTACTGAAGGCCTTACAGAACAATTAGGTGTAACTTCAGGAATTACGAAGCGTCACCTTGCTCCGCGCTAAAAAGCAATCTGAAACATACCAAAATAGTAATGTAACCGTCAACGCAGGTGCATCTGGCGCATGTCGTCGAGCTTTGGCAAGCTGGCGGCATGAATTCACTTACCAGGCAACGACGTAGGCAATCTACTCCCGAGGAGCGAGAGGGTTGGATTTCGCGCTTCCGGTCGAGCGGCCTGTCCCAGGCCCATTTTGCTGAACAGAACGGTTTGAAGCTGAAGACGCTGCAGCGATGGCTCTATGGGCGCGGCGCGCATGCGGCGCCTATGGGGAAGCCTTCCGCTTCCGGAGATCATTCACATCGAATCGGGCGAAAGGCTGTCGTCATTTGCCGGAAGCCGCGGCGCGCGCCGAGCCCAACGTTTCAGGAAGTCAAGCTGCCGCCGCTCGATTCGGCGTCGGCGGGATGGGTGGCCGAGGTCGCGTGGCCGAGCGGGGTGACAGTGTGTTTCGGCGCCGGGGCCGAGGCAGCGTGGATCGGCGCCTTGCTGGAGACGGTGCGTCAGGCATGTTGAGCCTCTCCCCGGCGACACGGATCTTCGTGGCCTTGCAACCGGTGGATAGGCGGGCGGGTTTTAATCGTCTCTACGCCCACGTGCAATCAAGATTGAACCAAGATCCCCTGAGCAGCCATCTCTTCGTGTTCACCAACCGGCTGAGGGATCGCCTAAAAATTCTGTATTTCGATGGCTCCGGCCTTTGGGTTTGTGCGAAGCGCTTGGAGCGCGGCAGTTTCGGCTGGCCGAGCGGGGAGGAACCGGTGCGCGGCCTGCGTCCGGAAGAACTCGAAGTGCTGCTGCACGGGCTGGAGGCCACGCCGCGAGGCCACTGGTTCCGCCGGTAATTTCCCGCCCTTTTTCCCTTCGCGCTGTATTTTTCACTGAACTCCAGATTTTCCTTCTGCCATACTCGCCTCGTGCTGGGGATTGAGGAAAGCGCCGTCGTGCAAGGCCGGGAGGTGACCGGAGCCGATCTGGCGCAGATTCGCGAACTGATCCGGGCGCATCCGGACTGGAGCCGGCGGCGGTTGTCGGAAGTGCTGGCTCGGGAGTGGGACTGGCGCAATGCGGCGGGCCGGCTGAAGGACATGGCGACGCGGAGCTTGTTGGTGAAGCTCGACGAGCGCGGGTGGATTCAGTTGCCGGCTCGGCGCCGGGCGGCGACCAATCGCATGCGGGCGCGGGTGATCGCTCGGCGGTTGTGGGACACAACACCGCTCCAGGCGACACTGGCCGAGTTGGGGCGGCTGGAATTGCGCGAGGTGAGTGGCGACCGCGAGGGCGTGAGACGTTGGCCGCGGCGCTGGCGGAGTTTCATTATCTGGGCCACACAGGCACGGTAGGCGAGAACGCCCAATATCTGGTCACGAAGGAGACGGGCCTTGTGGTGGCCAGCGTGGTGTTTGGTTCGGCAGCGTGGAAGTGCCGCGACCGCGACCAGTTTATCGGTTGGAGCGCTGAGGTGCGGGCGCGAAACCTTTCGCTCGTCACCAACAATCAACGATTTTTGGGGGTATTTACTTGACGCCACCGACCACAACCTGTAGTGTTCAGGGTCATGGTCGAAGATTATCCGCGGACTTTGATGGAATTGGAACGACGCTTTCACGATGAACAGGCCTGTGCTGAATACCTTACAAGGCTGCGC
>DATGIO010000112.1:0-6437 GCA_035295685.1 Candidatus Angelobacter sp. | reverse complement strand
CGGATAGAACCATAAGGCTGGGATTTTTCGATCGGCTCTTCGAGCAGGCGGCGGTATTGCCGGGCGTGCGCTCGGTTGGGGCTGCCTCCTTCCTGCCTGTGACGGGTGTAGGATCGGCGCTCCACTTTAATATTCAAGGGCGGCCTCCCCGGTCACCGCAGGAGTACACCACCGCGGGCTATCGCGCGGTTAGCGAGGGCTACTTGAAAACGTTGGGAGTGCAGCTCATCACGGGCCGATGGGTAGAAGATCGCGATCGTGAAGGCGCTCCCTTCACCGCGGTCGTCAACTCAAGCTTCGCGCATACCTACTTTCCCAACCAGTCGCCGATTGGGCAGCACATACAAGTCGGTGCGGTGCCCGATTCCAATACTCCCTGGATGGAAATTGTCGGAATAGTTGCCGACGTCAAGCAATCGTTGGCCAGCGAGTCTACGTCGGAAATGTATGTGCCCTACCGGCAGGCGGATCAGGTGCTTCCTGTTGCTGCGCTTTCCGTGGTGGTGCGTACCGCCGGTGACCCACTGGCTCTGAGCAACGCTCTACGCTCCGTGGTGCGCAATCTCGATCCTAACCAGCCGGTGACCGGGGTTCGCAGCATGGAAGAGAATATTTCTCAATCGATTGCCCAGCCTCGCTTCCGTACGGTGTTGCTGGCGATCTTTGCGGGTATTGCTCTAGTGTTGGCGGCTGTGGGTATCTTCGGCATCATGGCATACTCGGTCGCCCAGCGTACGCGTGAACTCGGGCTGCGAATCGCCCTGGGAGCGTCGCGTGGCCGTGTGCTGCAACTGGTCATGGGCCATGGGGCGCGTTTGACCCTGATCGGCGTGGGCATCGGGCTGGTGGTCACCTTCCTGATGAATCGCTACGTGTCGAGTCTCTTGTTCAACGTTCCGCCTTACGATCCGCTGACACTGGTTGGCGTGGTTGTCGCCCTGATTCTTATTTCGCTGTGTGCCTGCTATCTTCCGGCTCGCCGCGCTACCCTCGTCGATCCGATTGTGGCGCTGCGGGAAGACTAAAACGAATTCTGTGTATTTCTACCGTGCAAGAGCATGGCTAGAGAGTTAGCGGAAAAATGCACTTGAATTT
Source organism: Candidatus Angelobacter sp. (assembly GCA_035295685.1). Lineage (GTDB taxonomy): Bacteria > Acidobacteriota > Terriglobia > Terriglobales > Acidobacteriaceae > Angelobacter. Next base: position 5,342 of record DATGIO010000112.1, on the reverse strand, counting down.
CCGCTCAAGAAGTATGTTTTTGAAGATCTAGGTTGGGCGGGAAGCTTTCTTTGATAAATGCTCTAAGCGCCAGAGGCGCGACGAGAGGGTAGCCCATGACGAAGTCGTGGGACCCGTCGTATAGGAAGGTTTTGAGCGCCAGAGGCGCGGCAGAGAAATCTCTGGGCGAAGATATTTTTTTCTCACAAAAAGCTACGGCCGCAAAGAATGCAGGGCTTAACGAGAGAATCCGCCAAGAATGCTGGCACAAGCGTGGAAGAGCACAGCTTTAGCTGTGCGTTGGCGACCTTCGGAATCAAGCGGCTTTAGCCGCTGCGCAAGAAGCAGAAAATCGGATCATCTATGGGCGCAACAATCTTAATTGTCGGCAGCGGGTCTTTGGCGCGAGCGATCTCCTATTCGTTGGCGTTTTTGCTGGAGCGGCCTCACCGTGTAGTTGTCTCTGCGCGTTCCAGAAATCACCTGAGCGATATTCTGTATGTGTCACGCGCGAAAGCCGCCTGTGTGAACTCGCCGGTTCAGTTTGAATCCGTGCTGTTTGAGCCCGAATCGGGCAATGCCACTAAGCTGCTGTCATCGGTACAGCCTGACATTGTTGTGAACTGTTCTTCTTACTATTCTCCCTGGGAAAGCATTCACCAGCCTTCGCGCTGGACACAACTGCTTCGTCAGGCGGGATTTGGTTTTACCTTGCCGCTTCAAGCTCCTTTCGCAATGAAGCTTGCGCGAGCGGTGGCGGAACAGTCGCGGCCCATACTCTTTATCAATGGCTGCTATCCTGATGCTGTAAATCCCCTTTTGCGTGCCTTGGGGCTGCCCATCTTTTGTGGTGTCGGAAACGTCGCGCTATTGGCGGCCTCCCTGCGTTCCTCTCTAGGCCTTCTGCCTCATCAGCGGCTGCAAGTGATGGCTCATCACCTCCATCTATACACTCCCAAGCCGGGAGTAGAGGAGGCGATGGTCTGGGTTGATGGGCAACGTCAGGGAAACGTGACCAGCCTATTGGCCGGACAACGGGGAAGCACCGGACTAGAGGTCAATAAAGTGATTGGCTGTACGGCTGCTGTGTTCCTCCGCGATCTCATGGAAGGACGTGAGGTAGAGACTCACGCACCCGGCCCATTTGGGCTGCCCGGGGGATATCCGGTAAAGGTTGTAGGCACGAGTCTGCAGTTGAATCTACCGGATGATTTTTCGGAAGCCCAGGCGATCGCATGGAATCAAAAAATAGCACTTGCGGACGGAGTAAAGATCGACTCTGATGGATCTATAGAATTTGGTGACGCGCCGAAGCAGGCCCTGAGGCAATATCTCCCTCATCTGGCGGATGGCTTCCGCGTCCGCGATATCGATCAAGCCACGCAAGCTTTGCTGGAACTGCGCGGAAAACTGGTTGGCGAGAGGGTTCTGGAAGCCGCCGCGACCGCTTAGAGCATTTCCACCTTCGCAATCATCATTTCATCGAACGACCCTGCCGTCGGAGTACGCCCGAGCCGCATTGACATATTCCTATATAAGAATATATATTCGCTCATGTTGGCAGGTCCCCGGCGCACGTCCTTCCGGTGCGTGCCATACGGCGGCTGAATCGTAGGCCGACCAACCGAGAGGAGTGGATGCAATGGGATCGATTACCGAACCGTTATTGAGTGAGTTTCGACAGGAGGCGGCGACCACGCGCCGCGTGTTGGAGAGGGTCCCGGAGAAGAGTTTTGCATGGAAGCCTCATGCCAAGGCGATGACCCTGGGCCAGTTGGCCTCGCATATCGCCACTGTTCCAGCGGGTGTGGCAATGGTTCTGCAGAACGACACCTTTGATGTGAATCAGGGCAATTTCGTTCCGCCTCAGCCCAAGGATCTTCAGGAGGTGCTGACAGCATTTGAGCAGAGCATCCGCGGGGCGGAGGAGTTCCTGGAGAAGTTACCGGATGATCGAGCGCGGGCGCCCTGGCGACTGGTGCGAGGTGAACAAGAGTTGATGACAGTGCCCCGCGCGACAGCCATCCGCAATATTATGATGAACCACTGGTATCACCACCGGGGACAGTTGTCGGTGTATCTGCGGTTCCTGGATGTGCCGTTGCCTTCGATTTACGGACCAAGTGCCGATGAGAATCCATTTGCGTAGGGATATTCCAGCAACTTAGTCTTTGTCTGAACCGGTCAGCGCCGAAGCAAATTCCGTAAGCCTGACCGGTTCATCGTCTTTCGATAGGCCCGCATGCTTCCTTGATCGTGACACGCCGAACGAATCCCCCCGACGAGTCAATGAAAAATTCCCAATATTTCCAGCCATCCATACTGAGTCTTCCCCTGTAAACATCTCCTGGCAGCGGAAGCTCTAATACATTCTTTCCGGAACGTTCAAAAGCTTGCGAGTTCAAAGCTTCCGTCGAAATTCGTTGCTACGAGCCTCTATTTGTAATGTATCTTTTGTGGCTCTTAGAGAAAGGCGAATACGCTTTTCAAACTTGTGGCAAATGAGGAGATGAGAACGATGCAATTTCCGAAGATGTTATTGGCCAAGACGTTGGTTGCGAAGACGCTCTTTGTTGCAGTTCTGGCATTCATCGGATTGGTGCTGCTTGGAAGCACAAAGCTTCATGCGCAGACGACTCCATTTACGGCCTCTTATCAAGGTCAGGGAGTAGGGGCCGAGAGTTGCAATACAACCTTCAGCATCAAGGGGCAGGAACCATCGGCGCAGGGAACCTTTCCGGTGTTTATCTACACGGTGGGAACCCTCGAAGACATCGGTGCTAACGCCGCCTCCGATGCTGCAATCTCTGGCATGGCCAGCCGGGGATTCGTGGCGGCCACTGTGCAATATGATACGGCCGACTTTGCGGGATGCTCCGTGATTCAAGGAAAGGCCAGATGCATCCATGATCCCGCATCCGCAAACAGTGCGGTTTCCGTTCTGTGCTCCCGGCCCAAGGCGGATTGCAGCAAGGGAGTTGTGGTAGGCGGATTCAGTCAGGGTTCAGTGATCGCTACCCTCGCCCATGACTTCAATCATGAGGTTCGCGCCGCCTGGGGCATGGGCGATGGCGTTCAGTATGCCATCTTCGATCTTCGCTCTTGTATGAAAAGCGTCAGCAGCGGCGGCACCCGTACCCTCGCCAGTGACCGTCTCCGTGTGGTCAATGGCGTAGATGATGTTTTTGTGTCCTTAGGGCAGGATGACGGGCGCACGCAGGCCGAAGAGCTTACCGGCTTTAATTGCGGATCTTCCGCGCGGTCGTGCCTGCAGTCCAATGGAAGCGGTTGGTTCGTTGTGCAGAATTCCCAGATTCCCGCGGATCTCGATAGCCTCGATCTGGGAGGCAATGCCGAGCATTGCTACATGCGCAGCACCAGGGCGGTTGTTCCGGTCCAATGCGCAGGCCTGCCTACGTTTTTGAACGATACCTGGCAGTCGGGATCAGCCGAGTGGTCCCTTGGCACAAACCTCGATTGGCTGCGATCGTTTGTGCCCTAAAAGCGCCTTTCAGAATGTGTAAGCACGAATGAAAAGAATTGCGCGGCTTTCAGGTTTTTGCTTTCCCTTAAAAAAGAAAGCCGCGCTGAAGGCAACGTTACAGGATCGCTGGAAATGTTGTAACTTCCGAAACCAGGTCCGATCTGTGGCATCGGAGGCTTGGAAACCCGCTGCTCCGATTTTCCTTCCAATAACAGGAAGGTAATGACTCAGGATGGGCACTTCCATTCACTCCCATTCAGATTGGATTCCCCCAGAGTCTGGCCGGAACACTCGCTGGCCGGGCTTGCGCCGAATTGTGCCCGGCGTGATTGCCGGGGCGGCAAACCTTGATCCCGCAGCCGTGCTGACCGCAACGGTTGCTGGCGCAAGTTTCGGCTATTCACTCATTTGGGTGGTCCTGCTGTGCATGCCGGTCTTGTACAGCGTATTTGCGGTGTCTTCACGGATTGGAGTTCAGACAGGCAAGGGGCTCATTGAACTGGTGCGCCTTCACTACGGCCGGAGGATAGCCGTCGGCGTCGCGCTCCTGATTGTTGCCGTTAACTTGGCCATGATTATTGGGGACGTTGTTGCCGTCAGTGACGCCTTTGCTCTTGTTACAGATTTGCCCAGGCTGTACTTTCTTGCGATAGTCGGTTTTGTGGTCTGGTATGTCCTCATCGTTGGCAGCTATGAAGAGACCATCAAGGTCTTGGGAGCGCTCACTCTTATCCTGATTGCCTATGTGGCGGCTGCTTTCCATGTGACTGATTCATTCAAAGATCTGGCGCGTGGTGCGATTCGGCCGGAAATACACATGAGCACAGCTTATATGATCGGCATCATTGCCGTGTTCGGATCCTTGCTTACGCCAGACGTCATTGTGTGGCAGACAAGTTCGCGGCGCGGTTTGCCCAAAGGGCTCTCGCAGGCTCATGTTTCCGAATCGCATGCGGGAACTTTTGTGGCCTGCCTGATCTCGATTTCAGCGATGGTTGCGGCATCGCATATCCAAGTGCCCGATCCGTCCAGCATGAGTACGAGAACCGCTTCAGCGGCTCTGTCCAGTTTCGGCGCCATTGGGCCCGTGCTTTTCTCAATGGGCATTATCGGATCGGGACTGGTTGCGCTGCCAATCCTGGTTGCCTCTCTTTGTTTCAGTGTCGCCGAGGCCTTTGGATGGAAATCAAGCCTCGCGGCCAAGCCCTGGGAGGCCAGGTATTTCTACGTGATGATCTCGGTAACTGTGTTCGTGGCCGAATTCATTGATTTCTTCGGTGTGAATGCAGTGAAGATCCTGTATTGGTCTCAAGTCGGCGCGGGAATCGCGCTGGTTCCCATCTTTGCCTACATTCTCCTCCTGTCCAATAATCCCAGAGTCATGAAAACCACGAACAGCCGATTTGAAAACATCTGTCTCGGAACTGCCGCACTGGGAATGTTCGTGTCAAACGCCCTGTTTTTTTGGAGCGAATTTGAGGGATAGGCTACAGCGTTTTCAGCGTAAGTGTAGACCAGGAATCGAGGTCACTACGCGGCTTTCCGCTCTTGTTTCTCCATTCAAAAAAAGCCGCACGGAGAGCATGCAAGCAGGATACGGTAACGCTGAAAACGTTATAAGAATCACTTAGTCCACGGACAACGCAGGGCAATCGCATGAAAGAAATGTTGACCGTTTGAGCCGTCTCGAAACTTATCTCACGGCTAGCGTGCTCATTCGGCTCCTCGATAAATCATGTCGGCGATGAAGCTGGCGCAACTGTGGAAGAGGGGCCATTGATGGCCCCGTCAAGCACGCCCCAGAAATTTCATGCCTTGGAGCACATGTGAGAACTTTTGTTCTCATTTGTGCTCCAAGGCATCTCCCTCGGCGTTTCCA
>DATGIO010000111.1:0-7023 GCA_035295685.1 Candidatus Angelobacter sp. | reverse complement strand
TGTCGCGTGCCCTTCATTGCGGTTCTCCTCCTCCGGTTTGAGAGAACTCACATTTTACGTGGTCCAGTTTTTGGGGGCTGGGTCACCTCCACCAGTTCTTTTTCTAGCAACGCGGCTTTAGCAAACGCAATGACGATGTTTCTCTCGTCGCGGTAGCTCATTTGGGGCAGGATTTTAGAACCGAAGCCCCGTTGTGTGAACGGCTCCGGTGACGCGAAAGGACAATAGTAAAGCCGCGTCATACCTCGTGGGGCAATGGCGCGGCCAGGTGTTCGTGGAAGACCCGCGTGTTGAATCTCCCACGCTCTTGAGATTGCGGCAATTCTACTGTGATCGGCGCGAAAAGCAAGCCCCATTGGCATAAACTATCGCGCATGGAAAACCTGACAATCGAACAGCGAATCCGTTCAGAAATCTATCGGGCAATCGAGCTTCTCGGCGCTGACAGGGAGCTTCTCGCTACTATCGGGTCATGGGGCGATGCTGGACGACAAAGAGATACTCCGCTTGTTCAAAGAATGGAATACCGACGAAGCGAGGAGAGGAAGGCTCGCCTCTAACTGGTTCTGATCTGGAGGACCGGTTGGTTTTGGCGTCAAGGAGTACCCTACTCCCGAGATTTAGCGCGGCCCTCCAGAAGCCTGTTTTTCATCGTTAGTATGGCACTCTAGGCTCGAGCCGTGAACTAGCAAAGAATTGTAGGCATCTAGGGCCGACGATCCCTGTCGGAGAAGCGCATCAACCCAATTAACAATGCCAGAAGGAACAACATCGCTAGAATATCTTGCCCGTATTTCATCCCCAGAGCCCTTGACTCGGTCCTCCATTTCACTCGCCGAAACGGTAAGATACAAGTTAAGAATTTTGCACAATCGCGATTTGTCTCCGCAGGAGTCGAAATGGTTTTAGGTGTGATTGTGGCGGTTGTGGTTTGGGCGTATATCCGCACTCCGAAAGAACCCGATCCAGCGCCGTAATGCCTGTGTAGCTTGCATGTACTCGCGAGCATTCGAACGATCTTCCCACAGACTGACCCTCTGGACGTCACTGAGATATAATTCGCGACTGTCAGATCAAGCCTAGTTGCTTGCATCTTTGCTCAGCGTAGGTTTTTCCAAAATCTTCCGCCAGATGGCGTAATCTCTCCCGACGAGGTGGGGCTTGTTTTACACAAGTTTGTGACTGAGGGTGTGCCTGTTATTGCATATTTTGTCTCGGCAGACGGTTCCTTCAGATTGGCTTGACGGATGGTTAGCATGAGGAGAGTTTAGTTGAATCTTGACGCCCACAGCGTTGAAGACTCATTGCAGCTTGGCGTACTCGGCTTTGGCTTGTTTCAGGATGGGGATGTCGGGGTCGGCGTCCTTCCTGAGGGCGAGGAAGTCTTTGTAAGCAGCGAGCGCCCTGACGCGGGCGGCATCTGCATCTGCCCCCTGCGAAGTTCTCGCCTGCAACGCGTTCGCACGCGCCACGCCCAAATGCGCCAATGCTCCCGTCCAGCAGTTCCAGACGATACCGCTGTGATCGAGAACCTTCTGAAACTCCGCAGCGGCGGCATCGCCCTTTCCCGCTGCCAGATATGCCTCACCACGAATATACGTCGGATAGAGGCAGGAAACATAATTGACGAACAGGATCGACCCAAACTCGATGGGCGGTGCAGCGGTATGCAAAGCACTGAGAGCGTCGGCCGGATTCTTCCCCTCGAGCGCCAGTTGCCCTTGGATCGCTGGCAGCCATAACGATTGCATCTGGGTGTCGAGCGAGAAGCGTTGGTTCAGGTCTTTCGCCAAGGATTCGGATCGTGCCGCATCGCCTGCCATGGCAAAGGCAAGCGCAGCTTCGACCCCGACGCCCTGACTGTAGGGACCAAGCTTCAAAGCTTCTGCCGCTGCTTGCCTCGCTTCCGCAGCGTTGCCGAAGGCGGCTTCGCGCAAAGCGGCATTATCCTGCCAGATGGCTCCGCTTTCCTTGCTGTCAGCACGGATGGCGGAGTCTATAGACCGCTTGGACAGTTCCCGTGCCCTGCCTAGATGACCCGCGTACGCCTCCGTGTCCGAGGCGAGCGAAAGCCCAAAGTGCTCAACGTCGGGCTGACCAGCAAACCACTGTTGCTGCTCTTCCATCGCCGGAGAATCCGACCTGAGAAAAGCCAGAGCATAGAGAGCGTTGTGGAATATGAAATTGTCCAGCTTTCGAGCCTGCGCCTGCTGGATGATCTGCCGTGCATCGTCGAATCTCTGCAAGGCGAGCAGGCTGTTGGCGAGATTCTCATACGGGACGACACTATCCGACGTGAAGCGGAGGCTTTCGCGATATGCATCCGCTGGCTTCTCGTGCTGCCCCTGCGCGGTGTACACGTTGCCCAGACCAAGAGGCGCGGTGAAGTTCCGCGGGTAGCTCTCGATCCATTCCCGATACGTTTGTACAGCTTTCTCCAGTTCCCCGGTTACCAACTGATAGTAGTCGGTCGTGATCGCCAGCTTTTCCGGCTCGCTGGTATGTTCGCGCAACTCAAATGCCTTGCTCAAGTTCTCCTTGGCACGGCTCAGTTCGGCAAGACTGAGGTAGTCGTTGCCTACTTCGTTGTAACCCATGGCAAAGTTCGGATCAAGCTGGATGGCGCGTTGAGAGTAAGGCAGGGCGGCGGCAGCGCCTTGCTCGTGATAAGCCTTTCCGCCAAGGCTGTACGCTTTCAGCGCTTCGAGCGACGAGGTGGTGGCCTGATAGAGCGGAACATCAAATTTCTGCACCGTTACCAGCGACTCACCCAGTTCGCCGCGTATCTTGGACGCCGCCTCGCCCAGCGCGTCCAGCACTTTCTCCTTCGACGCCGCCGTGATCTGCTCCTGTGCCAGCAAGTCGCCGCTCTGGCAATTCACCGCCTGCAACCCCAGCACGTATTGGCTGCCCAGACTGGTAATCGATCCCCCAATGTAAGCCTTGCTGCCCGCCCGCTGGCAAAGCTCGCGAGCCACATCGGGCGTGAGTTTCGTATTGGGTGGATCCGTCATCAGCTTCAAGGTTGCTGCGACTTTGTTCTCAGAAAGTACATTTAGAAATGGTGACTGGTTCAGAGAAATGCTGAGCGCCGTCTTCAGCGTGTCGTCGAACACCAGATCGCCCGTGGTATTTGCAAAATCGGCGAGCACGATAGTGTCTTTGTCGGTCAGCGGCTTGGAGCGGTGGGAGCGGTAGTAAAGACCGCCAGCAATCAATGCAATTACGACCACAACCGAGGGAACCACGATCTTCCAGAGATTGCTCTTCGCCGCGTGTGTCCCGCTTTTCTGTACGGAGGGCAGTGATCCAGAACTGGCGGCTGGCACGTGCCCCGTCTCCGTATCCCGCTTCAGCCGTTGCAAGTCCGTTCGCAAGTCGGCTGCATTCTGATAGCGGAGAGTGCGATCCTTCTCTAGCGCCTTGCTGATGATGTCTTCCAGCTTGGTCGGAATCTCGCGATTGAACCGAATAGGGGGTGGCCCGCAGGATCAACACGATTTTGTCTTTTACGTAGATTGCAAGGCAGCCAAACATCGGACGGGTGTACGGCGATAGTGTGGAAATCGCATCATGCACGAATGCGTGTGGAATAGGCTTGCGCTGCTTGGGCAGCAAACTCGCATCCAGAGCTTCTGGAGAGACGTGTTTTCTCTTAGTCATACCCGTGTCGTTTCGTGCTGTACCCACGCGACTACAAGGTTAATGATGCCGGGTGCCGATTTCCACCAGAAGAAAGGCTCGTTGGGCTTCGGCTGCACGGTTAGGTTGTGTTGGGCGTTGGGCACAATGAGCGCCGTATAGGGCGTGTGGACAATGTCAAGGGAAGCCTCGATTTTCGCCAGACTCTCATCGACAGGCTCAAGTTGATCACGCTCGCCATACACCAACAACACGGGCGCACGCACTTGTCTCCAGAACACGAGGGTGTCGAGATTACCGATCTTCGGATACCACGTCCACAAATACGAGTCCTCCGGTGGTATAGCGAGCCATTTGTACCAATCTTGATCCGAGTCCTGGCACCATTGCGAAAAATGACATCGAATGAATCGTAAGGCAGAGCTTCTGGGAGGCTGCGATGCAGAGTGAACTTGCCGCCGACACCATCGTCGGTAAATGTGCCCACAATGTGGTCTGAGACTAATTTGCCGTCAAAAACAATCGAGTCGCCTAGCGCGAAATGCACTCCGTCGTCGGTAATCGTGACCACATTGAGTGGATAGTCCATAGCTTGTTGAGTCACGGAGGTGAAGGTGCCCGTGGGTTGCGACCCCGATGTGCTGAAGTCAAAGCTGACTTCAAGGGAAGCACCGTCACGAACCATCGTCCCTTCCCAGTGCCCAGCAAGCTGAACTTGGGACCCAAGAATCATGGGTTGAAGACATAGGCTCGCTGTGAATATCAAGAGAACACGCCCAGAGAGCGGAATAGGCATCGCAGTCATTCACGCGTACAACTCAAACCGTAAAACATTACGCCAGAACTCACCTCGTACCCAACAAATTGGGTGATACCCGTTGGCGGAAATGTTAGGTCGGACAGAAACAAAGGTCAATGCAATCCAGCCCTGCATGCAGAAGCTATTGCAGTTTCGCGTACTCGGCTTTGGCTTGCTTCAGGATGGGGATGTCCGGGTCGGCGCTTAGCGCAAGCCGGCTACAAACGAACGCATTTCACGCACCGTGTCGTTCTCATTCGACAGGAAAATGTAGGTGCTTGCTCCGGGCAGAGTAACTTTCCGAGCGTTTGGGTCCCCGGTTTTAAGATCCTGAACTGTCCGCTCTGCGAAGGCTTCGCCCACGGCGTATTTCTGTTCCATTGCCGCTCGCTCATCTGCGGTTCTTGGTTGGTACTTCTTGAACTGTTCATCCAGCGGGAGTGGAACGGCAAGGATGGCAAGTATCGGGACGTGGATACTTGAGTATCTGGGTTTTTGAATCCCTGCGAATATCGCGTCCCGCACCCACTTCGGATTGGCGTCTTCACCGATACTTCCGTCGGGGTTAACGGGATAATGTTGGCGTAGTTCCGCCTCTGGCATCATGACCCCGTGCGCCTTCAATTGCGATTCCCTTAACGCTTGAAATGAAGAATTGTCGGGCGGCGGCTCCGGCGTTGTCATGGTAGCGGGAAGTCTCTTGGTATCAACCTCCGCTACCCCGTAAGCAGAGGATGGCAGCGTGGGGTCATCACCCGAATCGAGAAAAACTAAGCCAGCGACAAGCGCAGGATGTTGTGCCCCGATTGTGAGGAGGTCTTGTCCGCCGAATGAATGTCCAGCCAGCACGGGACCGTCCAATTTCAGCGCGTCGAGAACTTGCAAAACGTCTTCTGCTGACCGCTGCGCGGTGTAGCCTGAATCTGGGCGACTGGAAGCGCCGAATCCCCGTCTGGTGATTCCATAGACGTGACAGAAGGTCGTGAGTTTCGGAGCAATGTCATCGTATTCATGCGCTGTTTGGTATCCAGCCAGCAGCACAACCGCCCGCCCGCTTCCTCCCCAATCGAGTACTTCCAACCTAACGCCATTATCGACTGTCACAAATGTTATGCGGTGAGGGGACGGGTCGTGCCAAGTTGCAGTTTCCGCCGCAATCGCACTGCGTCGTGCAGAACTCATGAGAATACAAAATCCGGCTATGACACACAGGCGGATGATTGGACTCACGTGAAAGCTGCGAGCGCGTTGCAGTTCTGGACTTATAGGTTTCATGACCTTGGTTGCCGATGATGCAACTATCGGCAGAAGAAAAAATGGTCAATTTTGCACAGGAGGCCCGGATAACTTAGGTGTTTCCGTCTCTTCTGGTTCCAGTTTAGGATGTGCTGGCTTAGAGACCGGGAACATAGGCAAGTCCCGCAGAATCAAGGCTGGTCAAAAAGGGGCTTAGAGACCGGGAACATAGGCAAGTCCCGCAGAATCAAGGCTGGTCAAAAAGGGTTTCTCCGCAGCCGCCGCAAGCGAGTGATTCCATTGATACGAAATTTCAGAACTTGCTAGTCCGCCCGGTATACCTTCTGATGCATTCGAACTGCTGCACAGGAGAGTGTACGATGGCAGCCGTCTTTTCTCCGAGAGGCTCTCTATGAAGCGAACGTCAGCCACGATGTGTGTGACTATGATTACCGTCCTTGCGATTGCTGGATCAACGACCGCACAGTCGCCGAATCCAACAACACTGGAATCTGAACTCAGGAACGTCTTGCGCGGACGTTGGGCGGCTCTCGCTCGTCATGACGAAAGCCCTCTTTGTGCCCCCCAGTTCGGTCCCAACCCCACCGCTTAGCGGCGTAGGGCCGCATGAACATTGAGGTCAAGCGATGCAAAAATTGAGGCCAAGCAATGGGTGACACGCTTATGGCAGTGACATGTTGAATTTGGCCTTACGTTCAATTCCTACTGATCCCCTTCCCGCGCATCCTTTCGCCATTCAATTTGGAGTCGGCCGTCTTCTTCAAAATAGTGGAGCCTACCTCTCTGCTCTGGCCAGACGCCATTGTCGACGTAGAACTCGCGTTCTTCCTTACTACGCCCCCGAATTCTCAATTCTTCCTCTTCCCAAAGCTTGCGAATGTTCTTTCGGTCCATCGTGTCCAAACTGCTCGGCCGGTTGGGTACTGGGTCCGGGAGCCCTCTGCCGGAAGCCCAAGTTTCGAGTTCTTCCATTGTGAGAATGGTACAAAGACGATTCAGCACGAACCAGTCCAGGAATCTGCGCTCACTCTCCAATTTCTCCAACCGATCGCGAATGGATTTCTTTGCCACCTATCCAACCTCCTGTTTGGGGTTCGACGGTAGAAACGCGCGCTCAGCCAATCGATGGTGTGCCTCAAGTATGTCCAAACGTGCTTCGATCTCCGAGACCTCAAGCGCGCGCAGGTAACTTGCTCCGAGGTAACCAAGAGCATTTCCAACCCGCGGATCCAGTTTTCCGGCGCGGATTTCGACGATCGATTCTGCTAGAAGATCGCGCAGGTCTGCCGCGGTCTTGGGCGCCGCAAACTCCCTGAGATTACCCG
>DATGIO010000110.1:0-130496 GCA_035295685.1 Candidatus Angelobacter sp. | reverse complement strand
CGCGTCCCGACCGGCAGTTTGGACCCCATGTTGTCAGGAACCAAGCAAGAGATCTACGGCGCTCCCTGCGCGGGTTGGAGCGCGAAGGCTTCCGTCACGTATTTGTTCTGTCGTCGCCGGAAGAAGTAGACGCCGTGAAGGTTGTGCGGGAGCGCTTGTGGACGAACTTGCGCCACGAGCATGGCCCGTTCGACATTATCGGTGATGTCCATGGTTGCTATGAAGAACTGGTAGCGCTGCTGCAGAGCCTCGGCTATCGGATCGAGCATAAATCTGAAGGTTCCGAAGGCCCCGAAGGTCCAGACGTGACTGTACCCGCCGGTCGCAGGGCCATATTTGTTGGCGACCTTGTCGATAGGGGGCCGGGCATTCCCGATGTCTTGCGGTTGGTCATGAAGATGGTCCAGCAGGGGCAGGCACTCTGTGTACCCGGCAACCACGATGTCAAACTATTTCGTAAGTTGCGCGGCCGTGATGTACAGGTCACGCATGGTTTGGCCGACTCGCTGGAGCAGTTGGAAAAAGAAAACCCGGAGTTCATCAAGAGCGTAGTCAAGTTCCTCGACGACCTTGTGAGTCACTATGTATTGGACGACGGCAAGCTGGTTGTTGCCCATGCAGGTATGAAAGAGGAGATGCAGGGACGCGGTTCCGGCAAGGTGCGGGATTTTGCCCTGTATGGAGAGACCACCGGCGAAACCGATGAATACGGGCTGCCGGTTCGATATAACTGGGCCGCCGAATATCGCGGCAAAGCTATGGTCGTCTACGGTCACACGCCCGTTGCCGAGCCGGAATGGCTGAATCGTACCATCAATATCGATACAGGCTGCGTCTTTGGCGGCAAGCTCACCGCCCTTCGCTATCCGGAAAAAGAACTCGTGTCGGTGCCCGCTCTTAGAACGTACTACCAGTCTGCGCGTCCGTTTTTGAAAGAGGAGGAAGCCGCTCCGGCGCTTACTGCGCAGCAACAGGTGGATGACCTGTTGGACTTGGAAGATGTGCTTGGCAAGAGGATCATCCAGACGAGGCTTCAGCGCAGCATCACGATTAGGGAAGAAAATGCTACCGCAGCGCTGGAAGTGATGAGCCGCTTTGCAGCAAATCCCAAATGGCTGATCTATCTGCCGCCCACCATGTCTCCGAGTGAGGCCAGTAAGCGGGAAGGCTTGCTGGAGCATCCTGAAGAAGCCTATGCCTACTATTTGCACGAAGGCATTCCCAAGGTGATCTGCGAGCAGAAGCACATGGGATCCCGTGCCGTGGTGGTTGTGTGCAAAGATCGCGATGCCGCGCGCCGTCGTTTCGGTGTGACCGATGGCGAGATTGGCGTCTGTTATACGCGCACCGGCCGCCGCTTCTTTAACGATGTAAAGCTGGAATCGGAGCTTCTTGATCGTCTCGGTGGCGCTCTAACCGCCGCGGGCACATGGGAGAGTCTTGATACGGATTGGGTGTGCCTCGATTGCGAGCTGATGCCGTGGTCGGCCAAAGCCCAGGACTTACTGCGCCGTCAGTACGCGCCCACAGGCGCAGCGGCCCGTGCATCGCTTCCAGTGGCAGTTGAGGCTTTGGCGCTAGCCTCAGCTGCCAATGGCGAGATTTCGCCGTTGTTGGAGCAATACCGTGAGCGGCATCGCGCGGCCGAACTCTATGTGGAAGCCTACCGGAGATATTGCTGGTCGGTTGAGTCTCTAGCAGATTGGAAGCTCGCGCCTTTCCATCTACTGGCAAGTGAGGGCGCGGTCCATAGCGCAAAAGACCACGTGTGGCATATGCAGACCCTGGCCCGCGTCTGCGCGGCCGATCCTGGCGTGCTGTTGGCGACTCCATTTCTTGTGGTGGATGTAACGCAGGAATCGGAGCGGGAAAAGGGTAGCGAGTGGTGGCATGAGTTGACCTCGCAGGGCGGGGAAGGCATGGTGGTCAAGCCGATGGAGTTTCTTACAAAGGGGCTTCGAGGTGTTGTGCAACCGGCTGTGAAGGTTCGAGGCAGAGAATATCTGAGGATCATCTACGGACCGGAATATACGCTGGCGCAGAACCTGGAGCGTCTCAGAAACCGTGGTGTCGGCGCGAAGAGATCGTTGGCGCTCCGCGAATTTGCCCTCGGTCTCGAATCCTTGGAGCGGTTTGTTCAGCGGGAGCCGCTTCGGCGCGTCCACGAATGCGTCTTCGGTGTGCTGGCGTTGGAGAGCGAACCGGTCGATCCAAGGTTGTAAGGTACCGAGGTCATGAGTGTGGCCAATGCTTCCGAGTTTCGACATCGCCCCATATTGATAGAATGAAACGGATTTTCCCTCTGTCCAATATCAAGCTGCACCATGACTTCCCTCGGGAGGCGTTTACTATTTTGGCTTGGATGACTAGCCGTATAGTAACCACAGGTTAAAAACTATGAATGAGATGATTCCCGCCTCGGTTGGAGAGGTGGCGCCGATTGCCGCAAGTCTGCGTCAGGCGATTGCCGATGCAACCGAAGGTTTGGTGGAACGGCACACTCTTGTCGAGTTGATCGTTCTCTCTGCAGTGGCGCAGGAGCATCTGTTGGTGATTGGCCCGCCCGGCACCGCCAAGAGCGCCGCCGTCCATCGCGTGGCGGAAACCATTGGCGGGCGCTACTTCGAGTATCTGCTTGGCCGCTTCACCGAGCCCAACGAGATTTTCGGCCCGGTAGACCTGCGAAAGCTCAAGGAGGGTGTAGTCGAAACCGAGGTCACCGGGATGTTGCCGGAAGCGGAAATTGCATTTCTGGATGAAATCTTCCAGGGCTCGACGGCAATTCTGAATACGCTTCTCGGCCTTTTGAATGAACGTGAGTTCCGGCGTGGGCACACGCGCCTCCGTTGTCCGTTGCGGGTGTGTGTAGGGGCTTCCAATGCCTTGCCCGAAGATGAATCTCTGGCTGCCTTTGCCGACCGGTTTCTAGTGCGCATCTTTGTGGAGCCTGTCGCCGATTCCATGCTGGAGCAGTTGCTCGAAGGCGGCTGGCGCTTGACGCAAGAGCCGGTGCAGCGACAAGCCACGTTAAGCGATATCGATAAGCTTGCTCTTCTTGTGCGCCAGGTAGACATGTTCCGGGTGCGCAACGCGCTATCGCAAGCCTTGCGCACGCTGCGCACAGCGGGTGTGGGACTTTCAGATAGGCGCGCCGTCAAGGCGCAGTTTCTGATTGCGGCTGCGGCTCTCCTGGCGGGCCGCACAGCCCCAACGGAAGTCGATCTTTGGCCTTTGATCTTTGTTGTGCCTACGCCGCAGCAGCAGGACATCGCTCGCGACTGCCTTCGGGATCTGTTGTCTGCCACGGAAAACTCCACTCTGCCTTCTGCGGCGGAAGAGGCGTCGGCGGGCCCAATGGCGCGAGCGATGCGGCTTGCAAATGCCGGCCGCTCCGTTTTGATGGCAGAGCCTGCGAGTATGGAAGAAAGAATCGGCTGGCGTCTTAAGCTGGAAGGCATTTTGCGGGAAATGGACGCGAGTCTTGCGCCGGAACAGCGCAACGCCGAACTGTCGGAAGTCCGCGACTCCATCGTGAAAGTTCTGGACCCTGCCACCAGCGGACAGGAACATGCCACAGCCACACCAGCTTGAACTCACGTGGTGTCCTCGTGAGATTCCACTGCTTCCCGTGGCCGTCGCGGCCAGGGGCGAGGCATCTCTTCGCCTTGCCAATCGGCTGCTCCAGTTCGACAACGACCACTTGAGCCGCCTGGAGGGCATCGCGGGGGCTCGATTGCTTGCGGTAATGGGCGTCGCTGAATCTCTGCCGTGGGTGGATGGCGTGCAGTACCTTGGTGTCGACTCGGAAGCGCCCACTTTGCTTCTCCCCACAACGTATCGGCCATCGTTGCCGGTTGAACTTGTTGCCAGGGCGCTGCAAGGCAGGTTGCGGCAAGCAGGTTCCACCGCCACTGGAACAATCGTCGTGCTGCCTGCTCCGCTGTTGCTGGTTTCCATGCAAAAGGCGCGTCCTATTTCCCGCGCAACGCTGGCATCATGGTTGGAGCGGCAATGAGTCTCAAGCTTCCCGGTTATCTTTCCGCGTGGGAACCGCAGTTGCGCATTTTTCCAGAAGAAGTCGCGCTTGGACTCGGCCCAGCGGTGCAGAAAATCGCCTCCCTGGTCGGGCCGTTCTTTCTTCAGCATGCGGAAGGGCGCGTAGTTCCCGATGGTTTTGCCGGCTTGGCGAAGCGCGGAACCTATGATCGTCTCATTGCTTCTGACTGGCTGCTCGCCGATGAACTGCCCGATGAATTCATGCGTCGGTCGGTGATGGGCGAGCACCTCTTCTGGAAACTCGCCTATCGCGAGCCTGCGCAGGTGCGCAGCACGGTGGTTCTCTTTGATTCGGGGCCGGAGCAGCTTGGTTCTCCGCGAGTATTGCATATTGCGGCTTTGGCGGTTTTTGCGGCGCGCGCCCGCGTTGCCAAAGCGAATTTTGGTTGGGGTATTCTGCAGCGGCCTAGCCGCGGGTGTCTACCCGGCATGAATGCCAGTGAGGTTGAAGAGCTTCTAGAGGCGAGAGGCAGTCGTAGCGCAACGGCGGAGCACTTCGCTGCATGGACACAGCTTCGAACCGATCAAGCGCAAGATGGAGAAGTTTGGATCGTGGGAAGCGAGCGGCTGAGGAGCTTACTTCCAGTGGGTTTTTCCGCGCTTCTGGTGACCGACCTTATTTTGCCCGGAGAGCAAAAGCTGGGGGTGGAGTGCCGTCCGGCAGGAAAAGATTCCCGCACACTTGAACTGAATCTTCCTCCTCTGCGGGCATGCGTTCGTTTGCTGCGAGATCCGTTCTCGGTTCAGGAGGGTTCTCAGCGCCAGTTGACTGCCTCCCTGCTTCCACAGCGCATGGTTTTCAATGCGACCGGCTACAAGCTATATGTGAGGACTCTGGACAATTCCCGGATCACCGCGCTTCCTGTGCCCAATTCGCCACGAGAGTCTATGGGGAAGTCCAAGCAGTATGAAACGGTAAGCCGATTTCCACAGATTGCCGTGGCCAGGATTGGCCGCACAACGGTCTTGGTCTCACTCAAGTCCAATGCAGCGCTTCGCGTGCAAATGACCGGCAAACAGCGTATTGGCTTGGAACAAGGAAACTACGAATTTGCCGACCTGGAAAGCCGTCCAATCTTTCAGCCGGATAGCTTTTCGTTGGCGATCTGGAATCAAGCTCCCAGCCCAATGCCAGGTCTATATCTTCTGGACGATTACGGATCGCTTGTGCGTTTGTATATCCATCCATCGCGCGGGCGAATCGCAGAGGTGATTCACCGGAATGTATTGGCGCTGGACCATTCCGGAAAAGGTCTACGCTTTGCTGCTTACGAGCCCGAGGATGGAGGACGAATACGCATTTTTGGCGAAGGCCTGGACAAGCATGTTGAACGATGGGACTCGCCAACAGCTCCCTGCAAGGCTTATTTTGGATATAACCGTCCAGGAACGACCCGTCCGTTTGGTGTTTTCGCCTTGTCGTACAACGAGACGCATTGGGAAATTCATAGCGGCCGTCGAACTGAGGTGATTGTTCCAGAGGGGTGCAGCGTTCACGGTGTTCTAGGGCAGGCAAGCTACGAAGAGGCGCTGATCGTGGTTGAAAGCGATCGGAGAACCCTAAGCCTTCATGGGCCTCACGGAGCGAGGCGGCTTGCAAAATCCGGCTCTCCGATTGTGTCAGTCGCTGCCTCCCATCAGGCTCCATTAATTGCTTATGGGAATGAAGCGGAGGAGATTGCCATCTATTCGTTGCAGCATGATGGCACGGTTCTTGATTTTCGCCAAGGTGGGCTTATTTCTCGCAAGCCTCAGGGCGGAGAAGACCTCACAAGAGAGCAATCCTCATGACCCAACCGAGGCCAAGGCAATTTGTGCATCGCGGAAGCGTTCTGGCCGCGGGCTTCTTGATTCGATGGAATACGATCGGTCAGAACGAAGCTCGCAGCCGCGTTTTGCGTTTGTGGAAGCCCGGCGTGCAAGTAAAGACGATCGAACAGGACTATGTTGTGTTTCTTCCCGCGCCGATGCGTATCGCGGCTGAGCAGGCAGTTGGAGAACCCCTGGTTCGCCAAGGCGGCTCTCTCTCCGCACTCCCGGCTCAGTTTGAAGCAAGCAGCGATCCAACGCCTGCCCGCCAAACTGCCTCAAAGACAGCCCCCCAAATTGTCCCACAGCTAATCCCAAAGCCAATCCCAAAGTTAATTAATGACTCGCTCATCACTGCCATAGCAGGCCGTGTGGTGGTAACGCCGCTTGCCGAGTTGAAAGATGAAGACGTCGCACAGTGGATCGACGTTGGCCCAGCGGAAGTCGCCGATGTGGGTTCTTTGGGGGCCGCTCCCGTTCGGCCTGTCTTCATCGCGCGCGAGTTTGATTCGCGCCGGGACATTCCTGGCGTGCCTCCCGCTTCAGCCGAGCTTCAGAGTATGTTGGCGGCGGTGCAGCAGGAGGGCGCATCGGCGAAAACAGGCCAGGTAACGCCGGTATCGTCTTTTCTGTATCGTTCCTTGAGTCTGTTGCGTAGCTTTGCGCAGCGCCTACTGGCCAAGCGGAGCGCTCCTGGCCGGCAGTCCGGCGCTTCAGGCCATCGCCTCCAGGCTGTTCCATCGAATGAAAACTCTCTCTGGCGGCGGCTTCAGCGCGCTTCTGTCCAATTCTTGAATTTCACCCGCATTCCACGCTTGATCGCCAACAAGTATGGACGATATCTCGCTCGCATGACGGAGATGATTGAATCCGGCGATCTTGGGGAAGGGCTGCGCCATGCGATTCCGTTGTCGAATGCCGGTGGCGTGGAGCAGCGGATGGGCCGGTCGCTCTTCTTGCCTCATCGGAGATCCAATCTGCTCGTGAATCCATATGGCCGCGCGCCGAGGTCTACGGTGGCGCTAGGTGGTTCTCTCTTTGAATATCTGCGGAACCTCTATCGGCAGGCATTCGAGCGGTTGGCGGCGCAAGGGCGCATTGAAGAAGCTACGTTCGTGCTCACTGAACTGCTCGGCAATCATGCCGAAGCTGTAAGCTTCCTGGAAAAACATGGAAGGCTGCATCTGGCTGCTGAAATAGCGGAGGGTCGGGGCCTGAGTCCGGCGATGGCCATACGCCTCTGGTGGTTGGCGGGAGACGCTCGCCGCGCCATCAGGTTGGCTTGTAGGACTGGCGAGTTCGAGCAGGCCGTGAACTTACTGGCCAGCCACCCGGAGGAAGCCAAGAAACTGCGTCTTGTTTGGGCGGACAGACTGGCGCTGTCAGGAAAATATATCGCGGCTGCTGAGGCCATCCGGCAAATCGAACAAGCGCGGCACCTCGCCGGGGCCTACCTCGACCAGGCCATCGCCTTGGGAGGAACCATGGGTGCTATCGCCTTGGGCCGAAGGGCTGCGCGGTTTTCCGATAGTTTTGCCGATGTTGCGCCCCGTGCTGCCGAGTTGATGGCCGATGAAACTGACGAATCGGTAAGAAGGCGGTTGGCCTTTACCCAGAGCTTGTTAGGAGAAGCCATAACTCCGGAGACGCAAGCTCTGGCGCGGCTCGCCGCACGGAGTTTAGTGCGGGATATTCAGCAAGGGGCGGACGAATCGGTGTCCACTGAACTGCGCCGTCTTCTGAAATATGCTGGAGATGTCTGTCTACGCTATGATGTGCCGCCGGTTGCCGCGTTCAAGCCTGCGTCTGCCAGTGATGGAGGCTCTCGCGCCATCTTCCACAATGTCTTTCCGGTTGCGCTCAGAAGCCTTCCTTCCGAACTAGAGCCTTTGATCGATCTATCGGATGTTGACGTTGGTTCCCGCGCTATTCTCGATGTCGCTCGTCTTCCGGATGGAAAGTTGCTTCTTGCCTTGGGTGAATCCGGAATGATGTTGGTGTCGCCGGAAGGACGAACGCTTGTTCACCTACGGCAGCCGGCTCAACAATTCGTGGTTTCTGACGACGGCGGCAAAATTCTCGGGATTGCTCGAAGAGATTCCGTGTGCCGTATCGTCCGTTTCGATGCGCTCTCGCGAACGGCTTCTTATTGGTGTGATGCCAACATCTCCACATGGGCAACGGAGTACGATGGGGCGATGTGGTGCGTGGCCAGCGGGGCGGATATGTTCTTGATTAACACCCTGGGGCAAGGCTTCGAAGCTTTATGGAAGATTCCGGAGATGGAGGGCAGGATTGTTGCCATCCGGCGTGACCGGACGCAATCCCGCTTCTATGTAGTAACGGAGAATCCAAAGCAGTTGACTTGTTGGCAGTTCGACTATCCATCGTGCGTCTTGCGCGGCAGGTTGGAGTTTGAGGCGGATCCGGGTGAGCATGCCGGCTTCTTGGTGGCGGGACAGCCGCCGGGTCGGCTGATGCGCAACGCGCTCATCTTGACCGAAGTCGGCGACATTTTGGAGCAATGGACTGCATATTTTCCCGATAAGGGCATCCATACCGCGGTGCTGCACGTAAAAGCCGGACGACAGGTTGTGCTCAGAGGCCACGATCTATATCGATTTGATCTTGCAGCGGTGCGCAGTCCCTGGATTGCGGTTCCCATCCAGCAAGCGGATGGTTTGGCGGTGCTCTTGTTCAACGTAATTTCCAAGACCGCAGAGATTCGTTTGCGATTTCAGGGGTCATCGGAGATAAGCCTGCGTTTCGCAGGCGATCTCCTCTTTTGTTCCGACGAAAAAGGCCGGATTGTGGCGTTGAATGTGGGTACGAAGAAAATTGTGCGCGATCTGCGTGTCTAATCGTATGCCTCTTCCGCTCTGCCTCACGCGCATGATGCCCAAGCGAGTCCAATTGCAGGAATTCGGTTTTAGGAAAGAGATGCCGAGGAGTTGGCTGCAAGCTCGCGCATGGTTTCCAGCATGTAGTGCCGCGTAGGCGAGGCTGGGGAAATGGCCTCGAGCGGTAGGGTAACGGAGAAATGCGGCGATTTGCGCTGGAAACTGATATCCAGATAATCTCCATAGCTGTTGCCGCCGGAAAGGGAGGTCATGGCTCCGGCAATCTCCTTTTGCCAGTCCTTCCGCGTTGTGATGATGCAGGGAACGGTCTTGGCAAAATTCCAGCGGACCTCGTCCAGAGGGAGCTTCCTTCCGTTTCTGGCAAACCAGCGAAAACGATGCACGTCGAGCGAGAATGCGGGCGGAAGGTCAAGATCGGCTTGAAAAATGAGAGTTTCAGGCTGGCGTCGCCTGTGGAACCAAGCCAAGGGTTTGTGCCGGGGAGCTAGTTCTACCAAAATCCATGCTCGTTGAAAGACAGTGGAAGCTAGGCGGAGGGACACTCGAAACTGGGATGGAGCCAGCCAGCGGATGCCGACTACATGTCCCTGGCCTGCAAGCGCCGCCTGAATCCAACGGAGAACGCGAACTGCTTTTGCGCGGTTGTAGCGCACGGACAGCCAGTACCACAACAGGCAAGCCAAGCCGCACGTGGAGACGATAACGGCCAGATAGAGCATTCTAAGTAAATAAGATGCTTGCCGGGGTTGAGTTAGATGTTTAGCTCGCTCTTTCCTTGCTTCACAAGCCCTGGTAGGTTCCACCATCGGCCAGCACTGTTTGGCCGGTAACGTAAGAAGCTCGTTCCGAAGCCAGCCACACAATCACATCCGCCACTTCACGGGGTTCGGCAACGCGCTTGACGGGGATCTCAGCTGCCCATTTACCGTATATTTCCTCTACAGAGGTTCCGGCGGCCAGAGCGCGAACTTGCGCCAGTTCTTTGAGGCGGTCTGTGGCGGTAAAGCCCGGAGCTACGTTGTTGACCAGGATTCCATCCTTTCCAAATTCGTTGGAAAGGCTCTTGACCAAGCCGACAACACCTGCTCGTACCGAGTTAGACATGATAAGTTCGGCGATCGGCTGCTTGACCGCTACCGACGTAATCGTGATGATCCTGCCCCATCGCCTTCTCTGCATGAAGGGAATCACGGCTTTGGCAAGGTGGACGACGCTGAGAAAGTTCATCTCCATCGCTTTGCGCCATTCATCGGTCGAGATCGAGAGGAAGTTCTTGGCCGCGGGACCTGCCGCATTGGGAACACACACGTCTACGCGGCCGAATCTCTTGGTGACCTGCTCCACAAAGTGCTGGACCGCCGAGGCATCCGTCACGTCGACGGGCTCCGCGTAAACCTCAGCCCCCGTCTCTTTGCTGATTTGCTCCGCCGCTTCGCGCAGTGGCTCTTCGGTGCGTGCACATAGCGCCACTTGTGCGCCTTCGCGGGCAAATTGTTCCGCCGTGGCCCGCCCAATGCCCTGGCTGCCTCCGGCAACAATGACTCCTCGACCTTTAAGCCCAAGATCCATGGACGCTCCTCCGTTTTATGATTGGATGGGGGCCGGCGGCAATGGCACGCCGGCTTGAATATTGTTCTTGTCCAGGCATGCTTTAATCTGGCGGCGCAGCTCGCGGGCGATTCCGTATTGCTTGCCGGGCCTTGCTTTGATCAGCACAAGGTAGTCCACCTGATAGCCCGTGACTTTATCGATGCCGGGCACCTCGGGTTCGCCAAGCATGTCTGTCTGATATGCGGGATCTTGGGAGAACTGATGGGATACCTCTCGGAGCAACTGGATCACCCGGTCGGTGTCTTCGCGATAGTCCACCGAGATTTGCAGCGCTATTTTTGACCAGTCCCTCGTGAGATTGCTGACGAGGCGGATGTCGCTGTTCGGCACGATATGGACGGTCCCATCGTCATCCCGCAAGATCGTGCGGCGCATCGTAATCTCTTCCACAACTCCCTTGACTCCGGCGATCCTGACGGTATCTCCCACTTCAAACTGGCTCTCCACAACGATGAAGAATCCATTGATCAGATCCTTGACAACGGTTTGCGCGCCGAAGCCGACAGCGACTCCCACAATGCCGGCGCTAGCCAGCAGCGGTCCAATATCAATGCCGAACAGCGGCAGAATCTGCAAGCCCGTCAGGAAGAGGACGGCAAAGATTCCGACGCTTTGCACCATTCCCGCGATGGTGCGCACCTGCTGGGCGCGCATCGTGCCCTTGGCGGAGCTTTTCTCGCTGAACTCGATCAGCTTTCGCGTAATGATCCGAAGCAGCCAGATGAAGATGACCGCAAGGATCAGGCTGGAAATGAGCTTTGGCGCACCGTGGCGCAGCCACCAGTTGAGGTCCTGGCGCCAATCTTGCCAGAGGTTCTGAATGTTTGGATTCATGCGCTCTTGCGGGATTATATCCGACCATCGAGAAGTGTTTATAATCGGACAAATCATTGAAGCCCCGAGGACACCGTGTATCGAAAAACCGCGATCGTGTCTGCAGCGTTGGTCGCCTTTGCCGCTCTCGCAGCCAGGCTTGAGGTAAGTGTTCTTGCCGTTAGTTCGCAGGACTATAAAATTCCCTCCAATCCCAAAGTGGATCGCGAACTTGAGGAAAAGAGCGTTAGGGAAGCGAACCGGAAACGGGACGAAGAGATCAAGGGCGATACACAAAGGCTATTTCAGTTGGCCACCGAACTGAAGCAGGCGGTGGACAAGACGGATGAAAACACTCTTTCTCTTGAGGTGATTCGGAAGGCGGAAGAGTTGGAAAAGCTTGCGAAGCGGGTCAAGGAAAAGATGAAAGAAGGGGCCAGCCGGGGACCGCAGCCTGCGCCGCCGCCGGTGCCAAGCCCTCGCTAGTGTGTTAGGTGCGCGTCGCTACAAATGGCCGTTGGGTATGAGGTGCAATCTTGTTGAGTCGCAATATTTTGATGGGAGCCATGTTCTGCTGTATCGCCGCGCCGAAGTTTCCGACAGGCCTTACGGTGTCGGCCCTGCCGCAAAAAGGCGCTGTACGCAGCACCTCGGATCTGGAGCACGACATGGAAGAGCGGCGGATGAAAGAGCTCAACAAGCTGCGCCAAAAAGAAATACGAGAGGCCAGTGAGAAGCTCGTGCAGCTTGCAGGCGAAGTGCAGGAGTTTGCCGCAAGCACCTCAGAGAAAGACTCCTGGCTGGAGCAGGCAAAAAAAATGGATGAAGTAGAGAAGCTTGCAAGAAGAATTAAAGACAAAATGAGAGAGGGCACACCTACAAAACCCATCTCACCGCCGCCGTCGCGCCCGCTTCCAAGAACGCCGTTCTAGGGTCGGGTCGTTATCGCCCGAAGAAAACCCGGCTCTCACCTTATATGGGACAGGTTTTTAATGGCTATCGAGCCCGAACCGAAGAAGAACAGTCTCAATGCATTTCCCGTATTGCGGGGATGCGCTGACCTAAGGCTCCCATCTTGTTCAGCACTGCTTCAAGCAGCAGTTCCTTGTGTTTGAGGCCCTCTTTGAATTCATGGTGGCTGGTCCGCGAAATCTCCCACAGCAACTCTCTTCGGCACGCCTCAATGATCTCTCGCAGCACATCTTCTTCTTCATCGTTGAGTGTTACGGTCATACTGCTCCTTCTAGGGGCAGCCAGTTACTGCTCCAATCAACGTAGATGCGGAATTGCCTGCGAGGGAATGCTGGGCTTGACTGGAAAACCTGTGTGGATTGAATGGGTTGCTTGTGTTCTCACCTAGCCGCCCGGCCCTGGCCGTGTTGTCCGGCCGTCATCGTAAGAACCTTGCCACGGCTGTGATGCAGGCGCTTTTCGCTATACATGCGGCGGTCCGCCTCCGCCAGCAATGTTTCGGTATCGGTTCCGTCGGCGGGATAGACCGCACAGCCCACACTCAGCGAGAGTAAATCTTCTCCGCAGACCTCGCGTCCCGCGGCAGTGGCTATCTCGCTTAAAAGAACGCCGCGCGCGGCAGCGGCGGTCAGGGCTAAGCCGTGCGCCACCACCACAAATTCGTCTCCTCCAATGCGAGCCACGCAGTCGTTCTCCCTGCAAGAGGCCTGGAGACTTGTGGCAAACAGGCGCAGCACCCGATTGCCTTCCAGGTGTCCAAAGCGGTCGTTGATCTGCTTGAACCCATTCAGGTCGCAAACCATGACTGTGAGAGATTCGCCGTGTCGCCGGCATTGCGCCAGTTCGCGTTCCAGATATAGGAAGAGCGAACGCGAATTGGGCAAGCCGGTGAGATAGTCGGTGGTTGCGGAATTTTCCGCCTGCCGGAAGGCCAGCGCGTTTTCAACGGACAGCGCCACCTTGGAACTGATGGCCATCAGGATGCGTAAGTGGTCGCCCGAGAATACGTCGCGGTCGGCATGATAAAGCGTAAGCACCCCCGTGACTCCCTGCAGACCTTCCAGCGGAACGGAAATGGCCGAGCGCAAGGTGCGGGATCTCTGAATGTTGTCCACATACCAAGGCTCTTGTGCGGGATTGCCGTTTACGATGCTGCGCCTGTTTTGCGCCACCCAGCCGGAGAGCCCTTGGCCCATCGCCATGCTCAGAGACGAAAAGAGCGAAAGATTTTCTCCGTTCACATATTCCGGCACCAGCTCATTGCCGCGCAGAATATAAGCGGCCATCATATCGCACGGAACAAGCCGCTTGAGGCGCACGCATAAGACCGAGAATGTTTCATCCAGGCTGAGTGAATTGCCCAGGTCGTGGCTGAGCTCAAACAGTGTTTGGGCTTCTTCGCGGGCGGCGGCAATGGATGAGAGGAACGTCGCATCGTTCGTGGACTCCGTGGCTCTGCTGATTTCCAGGCCTGCGGCTGGCGCAAGACCCCGTTCGACCTTCAACCCTGTAGAGAGTTTTTTGTGGTCGAGGATCTCGCCCTGCGCATGCACCATTTTTTCCAACTCGATGTAGTGCTTTTCAAGCAGGTGGACGATTCGAGGATCGAAGGATTTACCCGCTTCTTCTGAGATGTTCTTGATGACCTCGTCCAAAGGCAGTGCGCTGCGATACTGCCGGTTTGACGCCAGTGCGTCAAAACAATCCACGGCAGAAAGGATGCGCGCTCCCATGGGAATCTCCTCGGCCTTCAGGCCGTCCGGATAGCCGGAGCCGTCCCATTTCTCGTGGTGGGATCGCACAATAGGTACGACGGGATAGGGAAATTCGACGCGCTCAAGAATCTCCGCGCCGACAATGGGATGGATCTTTACTTTCTCGAATTCCTCTCGCGTGAGCCGCCCCGGTTTCGAGAGAATATGTTCCGGCACCGCAAGTTTTCCGATATCGTGCAAAAGGGAGGCTGCGCGTAGAGCCTCGAGTTGATCGCTGGGCAAATTCAATAGTTTGGCGATCTCGATGGCGTAAACGCGCACCCTGCGAAGGTGGTCGTGCGTGGTTTTATCCTTCGCTTCAATCGCCAGCGCCAGGGCCTCGATGGTGCGCAGGTGCAACCCCGCCATCTCCTCTACATGCTGCTTTTCGTTTTCAAGTTTGCTCAAGTAGAGCCGGTAGGAGCGGTAGATCACGAACATCGCGGGAAAAGCGAAGAGCGATGTCTCCCAGTTCATCCTTTGGTCAACCCAACTTACCATTGCGGCAATCGCAGCCCCTATCAGGTAATAGGGAAACGACCAGAAATAGCAGTTCGTCCACACCGTGGCTAGGGCCTTCCGCTCTGTGAGCGAGATGATGGCGGCCACCGGAAGCGAATTGAAAAGAAAATAAACGCAGGCTGCAATCATCAGCCACAGGGAAGAGTTAACCTTCATGCCCGACCGCAACGCATGGAAGCTGAAGTAAGCAATCCATACGGCAAAGGCGGTGCTGCATACGTTGAAAAGCAGCTGCTCGAACTTGGGCCAGCGGTTGCGGCCGAAAAAACTCTGCATGATCACGGAGGCGCATCCGAGCACGAGCGTTTGACCGAAATTGAGATCTACGATCCCGATGAGAATGAATAGGAAGTTGACGGAAACTGTGCCGTTAATCTCGGGTAGATTGACCTTTAGGCGCGAAGCGACGAGTGAGAAAAACAGGAAGCAGGCGAACTTCGGTAAATTGTCGACCGTGAGAGAAGCAATGCCGTAGACGAGACAGATCAATCCGGCACAACAAACGAGAGAGTAGAACAACCGCGCTCTTGGAGACATAACACTGGCCGTTTCCCGTACACAGCGTCAAAACCGCGCGTTGGCTTCGTGCCGCTGGTTTCGCATCACTGGTTTCGCACAAAAGATATCGGCTCCCGTCGGGACCGACTTAAGAAAGCATCCACATCTTTCTTTTTAGATAGCTGCGGGCAACCATGGCCCGGGAAACGTGTACCTAAGGGTGTGACAATTTGGCGCCCGTTAGTTCAGACCTCCCCCGCGAAACTCTTTCCCTGAAAAACGCAATGGTGCCAATGAGGTGCGCTATTTGTTAGAGAAAACTAACGACAACTTGTCGCAGCGTTACATACGTATTCACAGAGATCTAAACCGTGCGAAACCAATTGCTTCTTTGCGATCCCTGCTTGGCAGTCAATCTGCTTAAGCAAATACAACGCGCCAACAAACGGCGCACGCGCCGCGCAGTAAGCGGCTGTAGATGTGCAGCAACTAGGAGAAGGGACCCATGAACAAAGCAAGCGCAAGGCTCATTTCGGTGAGTTCAAATCGATATTCCTCCATCGCCCGATTGACCTTGGCGATGATTTTCTTGATTGGCTCGGTACAGGCCCAGACCGGCCAGCAAAAGATCTCTCCAGATCTGCAGACGATGCTCTTGCACGCCGATAAAGATCAGCCTGTGGAAGTAATAGTTCAATACAACCAGCAGACCCTCATCGGGAGCCTTCTGGGTTTGATTGCGAATCTTGGTGGCGTCCTTTTGGGCAACCTTCAGGTCATCAATGGAGCCCACTACCTCTTGCCGGCGAGTTCGATAGCCCAGGTTGCGGGCGATCCCAATGTGGCTTATGTCACTCTGAATCGCACGATTCACCTGAATGCATCCGATCGCTTTATCCAAACCGTTGGCGCCGACATCGCCAGGGCCAATGGATGGACCGGTGCCGGAATCTCAGTCGCAGTGATAGATAGCGGAATCAGCAGCCATCCGGATTTGCGCGCATCGAATGGACAATCGCGGGTCGTCTACAACGAAAGTTTTGTGAGCGGGGAAGGTCCGCAGGATCTGTACGGGCACGGCACGCACGTTGCGGGCATCATCGCCGGAAATGGTTTCTCGTCTCGATATGACGGCCACAATGCTGTAACCGGCGTAGCTGCCGACGTTCACATCGTAAACCTGAAGGCATTGAGTAAGGATGGCAGTGGAAGCGATTCCTCGGTGATTAACGCCATTGCGCGCGCTATTGCGCTCAAGGATCGCTACAACATCAAGGTCATCAATTTGTCGCTGGGACGGCCTGTTTCCGAGAGCTACCTGTTCGATCCGCTGGACCGGGCAGTAGAAGCGGCGTATCAGGCCGGCATCGTGGTTGTGGTTTCAGCGGGCAATAACGGCCGAAACGATGCATTGAAGACAAATGGATACGGTACCATTAATTCTCCCGGAAACGATCCCAACGTGATTACCGTTGGTGCAAGCAATACCCTCGATACGGACACGCCCGCCGATGACCGAATAGCCACCTATAGCTCGAAGGGCCCAACGCCGATAGATCAGATTGTGAAGCCGGACCTCGTAGCGCCTGGAAACAAGATCGTCTCTTTAATGGATCCTGGTAGCACCTTGGCCATGGAGTATCCGCAGGATCAGGATATGTCACAGACCAGCGGTGCTTATAGTTACTTTACCTTGAGCGGCACGAGTATGGCGGCGCCCGTCGTCTCCGGTGCAGCAGCGCTGATGTTGCAGAAGAGCCCGGCAATCTCCCCCGATACGGTGAAGGCCAGGATGATGAAGACCGCCTTCAAGAAGCTGAGCCCCGGCTATTACTGGTATGACCCGGACGAAGGCGACTACCGGTATGAGCAACAGGACATCTTCGCCACCGGCGCGGGTCTCCTCAATATTCCGGCGGCTCTTGCTTCCACGACGGTCGCTCATGCCAGGGCCGCTTCTCCTTTTGCCCGGCGTCTCTCCGACCATGCAGTAGTCCTTACTTCCAATCCTCAACTTGGGGTGCCCCCTACTGGGCTCCAGAACCTGGTAACCCTCCTTTTTGGACCGGCGCCGATTTGGGATAACTCGATCATTTGGGGCAGCACTGGAGATTTTCCCGCGTCCATCGTGTGGGGCAGCCAGATTGACAGAAGCTCTGCGATCTGGGGTAGTTCGATCATTTGGGGGAGTGGAAACCCGGCAGGGGACAGCATCATCTGGGGAAGCGGGAATTCTCAAGCGGACAGCATTATTTGGGGCCAGGGCTCGAACGACTATTCCGAGGAAGTTGCCGGTAGCGGAGACAGCAGCGGCAGATTCAATCGCTAATCAACGAACGAAGAAGAGATCGAAACCTGAAAGACAATCCCCCCGATCCCAATCTACGATCCACCAACGATGAACGACCAACGATCAACGACGAACGGCCAATGACCAAAGCTCAATGATCGTGGATCGAATGACAGATCGTCGATAACCGACGATCCATCAAGAAAAGGAAATCTCTGGTGAAGACCACATTGAAAATTGCCGTCTTTGTCCTTGCCGCATTAGCCGCTTTGGCTCTAAGCAGCGTTTGTTATGCCTCGGCCGTTTGGGGAAGCTGATATGCCCATCTATCGAAGCAAGAATCAGCCACCGTGGCGGTATTCGTTCCATCGGCCGGGAAACTCGCAAGCATGGATGCCGGAATTCCTCCGGGAGCCGAACCACATTGCTTCCTTGTCTCCGGCGAGCCTGGGCGCCGGACACTATCATGTTCCCGCGGGCTCTCTGCATGTTTCTTCAGGAGAGAAGTCCTACATCAGCGGCCAGGCAACATTCGATGCCGGCAATCTGATTGTTCGTAGTGAATCGCTGAAGCGTGTGATGAAGCTTGCCGAAAGGGTGGCTCGTTACCCTTCGGCAGTGCTCATCAGCGGCGAAACCGGCACCGGCAAAGAGATGATCGCGCGCACCATCCATATCCATTCCTTGCGTAGCAACCATCCATGGGTAGATGTGAACTGTGCGGCCATACCCGAGCACCTTGTTGAGAGTGAGCTATTTGGCTACGAAAAAGGTGCGTTCAGCGGGGCCGATGCCGTGAAGCCCGGGTTCTTTGAACTGGCCCACCAAGGGACCCTTTTTCTCGATGAGATTGGAGATCTTGACCTTAAGGTGCAAGCCAAGTTGCTGCGCGTGTTGGACGGCGTACCTTATTACCGTCTCGGAGGGAGCCGCAAGGTCTGTGTCGACGTGCGGATTGTCGCCGCCACCAATCGGGAGTTGGAGAAGTGTGTAAGAGACGGGGAATTTCGCGAAGACCTGTATCACCGTTTGACACAGTTCCGCATTGAGATTCCTCCCCTGCGCGAGCGCCCGGAAGACGTGCTCGGTATAGCCGAGCATATCCTGCGCGAGCACTACCCGAATGCCGGCTTTTCCGAAGATGCGGTCGATGCTCTTCTCAGCTACGGATGGCCCGGCAATGTGCGCGAGATGCGGAACGTGATCTTCCGCTCGGTGCTGCAAGCGCCGGCAAAGGATGGCGCGTTCGAAATGACTGCGGCCCATCTGTGCCTTCCCGAGACGATCCCTCAGAGTGAGCAGCCCGTTCCTCTTATGGGAAATCTCGACCATGTGGAGCGGCAGACCATTTTTCGGGCCTTGGAAAAAAGCCGGGGCAATCAGGGTGAGGCGGCCAGGGCGCTGGGCATTTCCCGCCGCACGTTGATTCGCAAGCTTAAGATGTACCGCGAGGGCGGTGCCGCCACCCTCAGCCGCGGCCAGCAGCAGTTTTATCGGGCCCACGTGCAGCTTGCTGTCCGGATCAAGTATGCGAACGAGGAGTTTCGCGGGACTCTACTCAACGTCAGCCTGGGAGGAGCGGGGATTAAGAGTGATCGCATGCTCACCTCAGGAGCGGCTGTATCGATTCATCTGGCATTCCCGGGCCAAAAGGAAGCCGAGATTACCGGTCGTGTCGCCTGGAGCAACAAAGAAGGGCAA
Source organism: Candidatus Angelobacter sp. (assembly GCA_035295685.1). Taxonomy (GTDB): domain Bacteria; phylum Acidobacteriota; class Terriglobia; order Terriglobales; family Acidobacteriaceae; genus Angelobacter. The sequence continues at coordinate 111,609 of DATGIO010000110.1, read as the reverse complement.
TATGGAATCCAGTTTGCGGATGTTCCTGCGGGACTCCGGCTTGGCTTGGAGAGATGGCTCCGTACCGAGATGAAAAAAGATGGTTGGGATATCGAGCAGGGATCATAGGCTCGTCTTAAATGGACTGGTTTTAGGGTACTCTGCTTCGGCGTGGCTTTCCGCGCGATGCGTTTGAATCTCGCAGTCGCAGTCGATGGAGGCGATGCTACCAGCCGCTGGCAAATAACCGGCGCGCTCCGCGCAGGCCACATTTCTGATATCGATCGTATGCGAGGGCGGCCCGTTCCCGAATCTTTCCACCATCCTCGTTGGCGATCCATCCATCGATTGCGCTTTTGAGCGTGTAAGCCTCAGGGGCCATAAGATTTGTAGTCCATAGCAGGGGGAAAGCCCCTGTGGTCTTAAGAACCCCGGAAAAATATTGCTTGCTGGCGCACGCCAGGATCATTGCATCCCGGCGGGGCGTCTCGTGATGGGCCGTGTCTGCCATCACGAGTGATACGGAAAAGTCCATCAATCCATCATGCCCCACGTACGCCACAAGGTTCGCCGCGCCGCGAATTCCCGCCCGCACAGGCGCCGGACCGGACGTCACGGGAATCGTCTCAGAATCGCCGCCGGCGGCAGCTTCCAGAAAATCAAGAATAGCGTGCCGTATCTCGTCGCCTCGATAAGCGTCCGCCACTAGATAAACCTCGGAATTTAGATTTTTAAAGACGCACCTTTCTAGAACCGGCGGTTTGGTGGTCCGGTCGCAGCTAAGCAGCTTCCAATCGGCGCTGCGTGCAAAGAAGGTCTTCACTCCTGCGGCTGCGCCCCAATAGAGGTTGTGGGCCGGGTCCATTCCATTGCCAAGCTTTGCCGGGACGGGAACGATTCCTTGGTGCTGATTGTCTGCCAGAGATACAAAGACGTGAATAGACCGAGGCTGAGGATTCTCGGTATACGGATAGCCGTTCAGCTCTGTCGCGAATAGCAGAATGACCAGCCAGCCCCACTTCCGTAAGCTCGCATACATAAAAATGAGTATAGAGGACGAGCACATGGATCGATGGATCAATGGAGGCGATGGAGGCGATGACGCCTGTTGATTCGATTAATATCGTTCTGAGATCGTATTGCTCTTTCGTGTTGCTTCTCGGTGTTGTGTCTCCGGGTTGCAGCTCTAAGACCCGAGCGGGAGGAATTCAAGCGGATGGCCTTTGATGTTCATTTAGTCGATGGAACGTACGAGCTTTTCCGGCATTTCTTCGCGGTGCCGAAGGCCGCCGATGCCGCTGGCCGGGAGATTGGGGCTGTCCGAGGTGTACTGAGTAGCGTCCTTTCCATGATTGAAAGCGGCGCAACCCACATTGGCGTGGCAACCGATCACGTTGTCGAATCGTTTCGTAACGATCTCTACGCCGGATACAAAACCGGCGAGGGCGTACCGCCGGAATTGCTTTCGCAATTTCCTATTCTTGAAGAGTCCTTGGCCGCGATGGGAGTCGTCGTTTGGCCCATGATCGAGTTTGAAGCGGATGACGCGCTGGCCTCTGCCGCTCATAAGGCCGCGCAGTTGGACGATGTGCAGCGAGTGCTGATCTGCACGCCCGACAAAGATCTTTCCCAATGCGTCTCCGGCACGCGCATTGTGCAACTGGATCGCATGAGGAACGCCTTGCGTGACGAGGCTGGCGTGGTCGCCAAATTCGGTGTGAAACCGGAATCGATTCCGGACTATCTGGCCGTGGTAGGCGATACCGCCGATGGCTTCCCGGGTGTCGCCGGATGGGGGCCGAAGGCCGCGTCTTCAACGCTCTCGCACTATATCCATCTCGAGGGTATTCCCAAGGAGTGGGAAGCGTGGGATAAGTCCATTGGCAGAGCGCGTTCGCTGGCGGCATCGCTTTTTGCTGCCTGGAACGATGCTCTGCTGTTTCGCACGCTGGCAACCTTGCGGCTGGATGTGCCGGTCTTCAATGAGATCGAGAAATTGCGTTGGCAAGGTCCCTTAGACGGTTTCGAAGACCTTTGCCGCCGGATGGAAGCGCAAAATCTTTTCCGCCGTGCCTCTGCGAAGGGCATAACAAAATAGCTCGAACCTGGGGAAGCCGGCGCTCATACCGCGCCTGTTCTATGGCAGAAATTGTGGACTATATGTCATTGCTGACATGCCTGCCTTTTCTCTACATTGGTATGCATGACGCATCCAGCCAATTTGAAAGGTCCGCGCCTGGTGGCACTCGTTGTCTATCCGGGTGTTCAGATGCTCGACATGATTGGGCCTTTCGAGATATTTTCGGCGGCGAATGAACTTCTACGACATGCCAATCCCGGCCGAAACCCCTTCTATGCCACAGAGATCGTAAGCCGGAGCGGCAAGCCTGTAGCTGCTTCAAACGGGCTGGGGATTGAAGCCGGGCGCTCGGTTCGCTGGAATCCCTCCGTTTTGGATACCTTGGTCGTACCTGGCGCTTTAGAAGTTGAAAGAGCTCTTGCCGATGACCGGCTGATTCAATGGGTTCGCAAAACCGCTCCCAAGGCTCGCAGGATTGTTTCGGTCTGTTCAGGGACCTTCTTGCTTGCGGCAGCGGGTCTGCTTGAAGGACGTAGGGCCACGACTCATTGGGCTGGGTGCGAGCAACTCAAAAAGCTCTATCCTGGCATTGAGGTTGATCCCGACCCGATCTTCCTTCGCGATGGACAAATCTATACATCGGCTGGGGTTACAGCGGGCATGGATTTGGCTCTCGCATTGGTGGAAGAAGACCTCGGGCGCGATGTCGCATTGGAGATTGCCCGCTGGTTTGTGATGTACCTCAAGAGGCCGGGAGGGCAGTCGCAGTTCAGCATCCCGTTGAAGGCTCAAGTGTCGGGCATGCCGGCATTGCAAAAGCTCTTGAAGTGGATCTCAGAAAATCCATCCTCCAATCTGGAGGTCGAGGTGCTGGCCGCAAGGCTGAACATGAGCCCTCGGCATTTTGCCCGTGTCTTCCACAAAGAAATCGGAGTTACTCCGGCGGCGCACGTCGCTGAGAGCAGGCTGGAGTCCGCGCGCCGCGAACTGGAAGAGTCGAGGGATGAACTGAAGATCGTCGCCATGAGGTCGGGTTTCGGCTCTGAGGAGTCTCTTCGGCGCGTTTTTCAAAAACGGTTGGGAGTCACGCCGGGTGAATATCGCAAGCGCTTCCAGAGGCCGTTTCCGGAGGGCGTTGGAAAAGCCAACGGTGCAGAAACGCGCCTAGTCAAGGCGAGCTTAAGCAAGAACGGAGCTGTAAGAAACGGAATTCTACAGAGCGAAGTTGTAAAGAAGGAAGCGGTAGGGAACGAAGTAGTAAAGCAGGTCGCTGCCAAAGGGAGGAAGAATGCAAACCGATAGATTGTCCGATCCAGCCCTGCTTCCGGCCGGGAGCAAACGCGCAAATCATAGGGAAGTTGGAATCGAGGATCAAGCTCAACGACGTGAAGGCCGGGTCTTCGCCGTATCGAAAGAGTTTGGCGCGCTCGCGTTTGCCACCGTGCTTGCGCTTGCAACCCTCTCCACCATTCCTCCGTGGCGGAACCTGTTTACCGATGTTTGTCACTTGGCCGTGCTTCTCGCGTTTTTGACGATGGCGCTGCTCTGGGTAATACGGCTGTTCGAAAGGGCTTTGGGGCAACGTAGGGCGGTATCGATGGAGAAGTGGCAAATTACGGCTTTTCTCGCGGGCATGCCGGTCATTTACATAAGCAGATGGTTCGAGGCTGGCGGAGGCGGAGCGTCTCATTCCTGGCTGTGGGCAGAGATCCTTGGCCTATTCATCTATGGCGCGCTCGCGATTCTGGGTTTCCGGCGCTGGCCTTGGCTCCTTGCCGTTGGAATCGCCTTACACGGAATTGCCTGGGATGCTTGGCACTATCTCATGAATTCGGCTTATATTCCGGATTGGTATGCCATCGCCTGCCTCGTCGCCGATGTAGGTTTGAGCGTCTATGTTGCCGTGCGTATCCCTGCTTGGCAACGTCGCGGGTAAAGCCGATCTCGAAAGGATAGTGCCGATTGTCTAGCTCAGGTGTTGAAAGATAGTGCGGCTTTTCCCCATTGAGAAAAGCCGCACGCAGAGCATCCAGCCGAATATCGCAACACACTAAAACGCTGTCACGCGGTGACCCACACCGCACTATCGGCGCTCGTGGTGGTGCTCCTCAACTCTTGCTCTTCCTTCGCGCGCTGCAGACCTCTCATTTTCGCTGCGTGGGCGCAGTTCATGGTGCTCAACCGTTCGTCCGGCGGGCTCATACCGACGTACGGCTGGGTAGGAATGAACATAGGCGCGGCGGTTGACCCAACTCCGTTGCCAGCGGGCATTGTTGATGAAAACCGCGTGCGCTCCCCAGTCAAACCGGCTGTAGCCCCAGCCCCAGGGCCCGAAGAACGGTCCGACGCCCACAAAAAAGCCAAAGCGGACGGCGCCGCCCACCACGAAACCGGGCGCTGGCGCGAAAAAAACAACCGCCGGATCGTAGACCGGTACTGCAACGTACGCGGGACGAACCGGAACAATGGTAATGTAGGGGCCGCCGCTGACAACCACCTGCGCATTGCTCCGTAGATAGCCGTAGTTCTGGGCTTTTTGCCGCTCCCTCTGGACCGCATCCATCACATCTTGTTGCTGTGACAGGAATGCGTTGCCAAGATTGGACGTCCAGTTTATGTCGGAGGCCATCATGTCGAGCACGGAAGGAAATGGCAGCAGCGCTTGTACGCTGGGGTCCCAGGGAAGCTGGTCTTGTTGCATGGCGTTCGCGAGATCCTGGCCATTCAGATAGTGATGTTGATCGGCCCAGCGAGCCGCATCCGGAATCTGATCGGAAAAAGTTGAGGCCGCGAGAACCTGGGAGAGCAGCGAATCGGGATAGAGCGCAATTCGTGCGACCAGATTGTCGAGCTGCTCAAAAGAGAATTGCGGGGGAGGGGCCTCCTGGGGAGCGTCCTGCGCAATCGCGGAAATGGCCATCAGAAATAAAACTGCTGTTATAAAAATTGCCCGTCGCACATTCATGATCCTTCCCTCCAAGTCCAAGTTTCTTGCCAAGCGATCTGAGCCAACGGTGAATGATCAATGATCAATGCTCCAAACTCAATGCTCCAAACTCGAAAAATCAAACAATCAAAGCCCCTTGATTGGATCATCGACCAACAGTCGAATCACCCACCTGCATTCTCTAACCCCGTTGCTATCAAACTTATTCGTTAAGAAATGTTTGCTCCTCATCAGGACAACGCCTGGTTATAACATGGCTGAAAAGCACCATATCCCTAAGCTCTGCCTCCAGCTTGGAGCGCCGCCGAGATTGCCTGAGATTGCTTAGGATCTGATCTGGTTGTGCGGGAATGTGGACGGAAGCGAGGCCTGCATTGGATTTCTTGAAAGTCAGCCATCGTTGAATTGTCGATGGCTGATCTTGCTAAATGGGTCTATTGACGTGAGCCGCCATTGCAGAATTCCACGCAATCTTTTGCTATTTGTATGCAAGTTTGTCTGCATCCTGGGGAGCCTTGACAGCTCGCTAGGCATGCCTGAGCCGAGCAAGTGCCGGGACCGCAGTCATTGGCGGATGATGCAGTCACTGACCTATTCACGCTTGCCAAGCCCGTGGAGAGAACACCCAAGGCCAAAAGCTTCATGGAGATCTTGCGCAAGAATTGACCTGTCATGATTCAGGAATCCCTTTCTATTGCTAATTGGGGATGCCGATCGAATCAGTGCAGAAAGAGAATGGGCTTTTGGCGGCGCCAAAAGCCACGCTCCATTGAGACTGATCTCTCAGCTCCCAATGGAAGTGGCCTGAAATTGCGAATTGTTACGGATCAATTTTGTGCGAGATTGTTCTGAACCTAGATGCCTTCAACGCGGGTTGGAGTCAATATCCCACAATCTTTGCGAACGACTCCGCATCGAGGCTTGCACTTCCGACCAGCGCTCCATCAATTTCTTCATGCGACATCAGGGCCTTGGCATTGTCCGGCTTTACGCTGCCACCGTAGAGGATACGCAGCTTCTTGGCAGCCTCTTCACCGAAAGCTTTGGCGGCCTGAGCGCGAATGAAACGGTGGGCCTCCGAGGCCATATCCGGGGTCGCCGTTTTTCCAGTTCCAATGGCCCACACCGGTTCATAAGCTACCACCATAGGGGCCACTTCAGCGGCGGAAAGGCTTCCGAACGCGATAATGCATTGCTTTTCCAGAACGTCGTTTGTCAATCCCGACTCCCGCTCTTCCAGCACCTCTCCCACGCACACGATGGGGCTCAATCCGCTTTTCAGCGCGGCTTTGAGCTTCTGATGGACCTTCGTGTTGGTTTCGTCGAAGTACTGCCTCCTCTCGGAGTGGCCGATGATCACATGGCTACATCCAGCGGCGTGAAGCATCTGGGCCGAGATCTCTCCTGTATAGGCGCCGTCCTTCTCCCAAAAAAGGTTCTGGCCGCCCACGCCGATCTTCTTCCCATGCACCGCCTGAACGGTCGCGGGAATGCAAACATAAGAAGGACAGAGGACGATCTCACGATGGTGGTGGTCGTGAACCAGGGGAAGAAGGGCAGATACGTACTGCTGCGCTTCGTTCGGGGTCTTGTGCATCTTCCAATTGGCGGCGATTAGTTTTTTTCTCATGGTCTCACGCATGTTCTCATGGATGTTCCGGTGGAACTGCAGATTCGGCTTTGATTTGAAAGTCCGGGAAGAGTTGAGACAATTTTTGCCTGGCGCGCGTATATGCATTCAACGTGCGAACGTCGAAGAGCACAAAGCGCACGGTAGTTACGGATTGGGGCCGATGCAGAATCTTCGCGACTGCCGGTACGGCAATCTCGGCGGCCTCGTGCACCGGATACCCGTAAGCGCCCGTAGAAACGGATGGGAAGCTTACGCTCGCACACCCTAGCTCTTGAGCCACACGCAGTGATTCTATATAGCAGCTTTCCAGCAGCGCTGGTTCGTTGCTCGCCCCGCCGTTCCAGATAGGGCCTACCGTGTGGATGACATACTTGGCGCGCAGATTCGCGCCGCTCGTGCTGACTGCTTGGCCAGAAGGCAGCGGCCCGCGCTGCGCGCGTATCTCCCGGCACTCGGCCAGAAGCGCAGGCCCGGCCGCACGATGAATAGCGCCATCCACACCGCCGCCTCCCAGCAAGCTCGAGTTGGCGGCGTTGACGATGGCGTCCGTGGTTTCGTTGGTGATATCGCCCAAGATAAACTCCAGCAGACCCGCGCCCTGCTGGCCGATGCGATACCGTTGACCGGGTTCCATGATGGTCTATTTATCCGTGAGGGCTTCTACGCCGGGAAGTTGCTTTCCTTCCAGGAATTCGAGCGAAGCGCCGCCGCCGGTAGAGATATGCGTGATTTTGTCGGCAACACCGGCTTGATGGACGGCTGCCACTGAGTCTCCGCCGCCAACAATCGATGTAGCTTCACTATTTGCGGCGACTGCCTCCGCAATCTTCATCGTGCCCTTGGCAAAGGGAGCGACCTCAAAGACCCCCATCGGTCCATTCCATACAATGGTTTTCGCCCTGTCTATTTCGCTGGAGAATGCGGCCACAGTCTCCGGCCCGATGTCCAAGCCCATCTGCTCTGCCGGAATTCCTTCCGCATCAAGCACGATGGTGGTCTTTGCATCGGCATCGATCTTCGGCGCAACCACATGATCCAGAGGCAGCAGCAGGTGCACATTCTTGCTCTTGGCCTCATGGAGAAGCTCTTTGGCCAGTTCGAGCTTGTCGTCTTCCACCAGTGATTTTCCCACCTGCTTGCCTTGCGCTTTTAGGAAGGTGTACGCCATCGCACCGCCGATCAGTAGGGCGTCGACCTTGTGCAGGAGATTGCGAATCACGTCGATCTTGTCGGAGACTTTTGCTCCGCCGATGATCGCCACGAAGGGCTTCTCCGGGTTGGTCGTGGCGCGCCCCAGATAATCGAGCTCTTTTTGCATTAGCAGTCCAGCCGCCGACTTGCCGATAAAGTGCGTAATTCCCGCGGTCGAAGAGTGTGCGCGATGCGCCGAGCCAAAAGCATCGTTTACATAGAGATCGGCGAGAGCCGCCAGTTGCTTGGAGAACTGTTCATCGTTCTGCTCTTCTTCCGCATGAAAACGCAGGTTCTCCAGCAGTAGCGTTTGGGATTTTTCCAGTTTAGTCGCCATCTCTTCGGCGCCCATGCCGATGCAGTCGGGCGAGAAGCCCACATTGCAGCTTCGTCCAAGCTGCTCGTCGAGCAGGATGCGCAGCCGCTCGGCGACGGGCTTTAGGCTCATTTTCGGGTTGGGTTTGCCTTTCGGGCGTCCAAGATGCGAGGCCAGAATCAGCCGGGCGCCCTTTTTCAGTGCGTACTCAATGGTGGGCAGCGTCTCCCGGATGCGAGTATCGTCGGAGACGCGGCCATCTTCTGTTAATGGCACATTGAAATCCACCCGCATGAACACGCGGTGGCCATCAAGGTGTAAATCCTGAATCGAGAGCTTTGCCATGATTTGTTTGCGCCCCGTGCCTACAGGCCCTTCTTGCCTAGGTAGTGAATCAGGTCGCGAACGCGGCACGAGTATCCCCACTCGTTGTCATACCACGCAATTACCTTGATGCAGTTTCCGGCGACCACGCGGGTCAGTTGTGAATCGACGACCGAGGACCTGTCGTCTCCGCGAAAATCGCTTGACACCAATTCTTCCGTCTCAAAGCCCAGGATGCCCTTCATCGGCCCTGAAGCCGCCGCCGCCAATGCCTTGTTCACTTCTTCTACTGTGGTGCTCTTCTCCACAAATGCCACCAGGTCGACCACCGAAACATTGGGCGTGGGAACGCGCATGGCGAATCCATCCAGCTTGCCTTTGAGGTCGGGAATTACCAGGTGCAGCGCCTTGGCTGCGCCGGTGGAGGTCGGAATCATGGAGAGTGCGGCGGCCCTCGCCCGTCGCAGGTCTTTGTGCGGGAAATCCAGGATGACCTGATCGTTGGTGTAGGAGTGAATCGTGGTCATGGTGCCGCTTTTGATGGTGAAGGTGTCGTGGAGCACCTTGGCTACGGGGGCCAGGCAGTTGGTGGTGCACGATGCGTTCGAGAGAATGTGATGCTTCCCGGCATCATACTTGCCTTCGTTCACACCCAGCACGATCGTGATGTCTTCGTCTTTTGCCGGAGCCGAGATAATCACCTTCTTCACCGGCCCGCGTAAGTGCTTCTTCGCCTGGGCTGCCTCTGTGAATTTGCCGGTGGATTCAATGACCACCTGCGCTCCGACCGATTCCCAGTTGATTGCCGCGGGATCTTTCTCGGAAAAAACATGGAGGGTCTTTCCGTCAATGTGGATCACGTTGTCTTTTGCTTGAATATTGTGTTTCAGGTTGCCGAGAATCGAGTCGTACTTTAAAAGGTGGGCCAGGGTGGCGGGACTCGTAAGGTCGTTCACCGCCACGAATTCGATATTGGGATCCGAGATCGCCGTGCGCAGCACGTTGCGCCCGATCCGTCCAAACCCATTGATGCCGACTTTGATAGCCATTGAAGTAAAACCCTCCAAAAAATTTACCTGGAAATGCGATGTAGAAAGGCGTTAATAAAGGAAGACCGTTTCCGCGCTGTGTACGGTTTCAGGTTAGCAGACGGGCAGAATTGGGCGCAAATTCCGCGCCTCTAACAAATTTTTATGCGCGGGATAGAGATTTCTTATAGCGTCTCTCGCATGGCAAGCAAGGCATCTTTAAGAGAAGTTGTCGATCGGAACAAGACTTCGGATATCCAAGCATTTCTAAAAACTTTTTTTGTCACACTGTCGCATGTACGATCCACCAATACCAAATTACGAAGTAGCATGCGTGGCGGAACTGAATGGGCGATAGGCTTCCTAAATCCGAAGGCTACCTTAAAAGGCCTTGGACAGATATGGCGCGAAGACGCAACCAACCAGATCTGCACCAGCATGACCTGAACTAACATGATCTGAACTAACATGATCTGCACCAAACTGAAAGCTCACAAGCCTCCATGTGACAAGAAGTAACCTCTTCAGTCGCTCATTTGCTTGAAGACCCTAATAACCTAAATCCTTCGGAAAACGCATGTCAGGGACGATCTTCCCAACCGGAATGCTTGTATGCTCGGAAATAAGGTGTCGAAACGCGTTCAAAGCATCCCTCCGGTTCCATCCGCCCCGCTCGTCCACCAGGGAAGCGTGCTCGTGAATCGCCAGATAGCGCGCTAAGTCGCCAACGGTGCATACAGCTAGAGCATCTTTGTACGGAGCTATCATCGGCGGTACGGCAACTATCCAGAATACGATCCAAAGTAGTATGAGCGGCGTGTCAATCCTGATGAGGCTGCCCACGCCTCCCAGGAATGCGATGGCCAACATCGCCCGGAACCAGCCCGGATATTGCAGTTCTGGAATCTTCAGCCGCAATTCTTGGGAGAACTGCTCCCACTGGGCTCTGCGAGTTCGCGGTGGCATCAGCCCCGCAAGAGAGGTTTGTGGCCGAACCTCACTGCGTTTGAGGCCGAAGGATTCTCTAAGAGTGGCTCGCAGCCTGTAAAAGGCGGTCCTGCTGAGGCATCCATCGGCCATCGGTTTCTGCTGTTTGGATACAATTAGGTCGAAAAGCTCTCCAACGGTTTCGATACCGGTCAGTTCAGGGACGGTGAATTCCACACCAAATGAATAGTGGATGTCTTCCAGGAGTTCGCAGATATCTCCATCATCTTGCAACATCAACAAGATTTGCTCGCTGTTGGTTAGCGTTGTCATATTTGTTTTTGTCGAGTGTAGCGCATCGGAGAAGCGGAAGCAGTTCAAACTGAAAGCCTCGGCCCATCCTGAACTTGCCTTCTAAGGATATTGCGGCCTGCCGCCCTTCCATGCATTGGGATAGCGCGCGCACACCCCGCCGATCGCATCGGTAATCTTCGCCGGATAGCATTTCTGCTCTGCGAAGATTCCATAGGGATCGAAAAAGTAGAACTGATTGTCTGTTGGGTCGCGATGTGTAAAGAAGATATGTAAATGGACGTTGGTCTCGGCATCGTTATGTCCGTTGCCGCCTGGCCCGGTGTCCCCTGCCCACCCGAGAGCCTGCCCGGCTGCGACCTGTTGGCCCACCTTTACCGCGATGGTCTCGGTATTGGTTCCCCAATTGGCCGCTGTGGGGTTACGGTTGCCTGCGGCCTGGGGACACCCGCTTGCATTGAGATGGCCTTTGAATGCCGCTTCTTGCGAGGAAAGATCGGAGCGCGAATCCAGATATGGAATAGTCTGGCTCCATGCGCTGGAGCAATCGTGCGCAGGTCCGTTGCGCATGTGCATATAGATAGTGCGGTATGCGTCCTGCACGCCGCCGGCATCATGGCTTACGACGACCGTATTGCCGGACCATGCGTCCCATCCGGTGAAGATCACCTTGCCCGCTGCGGCTGCGCGAACCTGGAACGTCTTTTTCAAATCGATGGCGTAGTCCGCCGCATGGTGCCAGTTACCGTTGGTGTAGCGCCAGCCTTGAAACAGGGATACTCCTGTATCGGAGAAGGGAAGCGTAAAGGGTGCATCGGCAATGGCAAGAGCCGAAAGCCGTATGCTGTGGTCGCCGCCGGATGTATCGGGAGTAACAGGCCAGTGGTACCACGTGCTGTCTCCGCTGATTAGATAATCGTACCGGCTCGCGGCGATCACCTGGTTGGCGCAATCGTCGCCGCAGCCGGGATAGGTCGCCATTGTGATGAGGCGTAGGCCCTTTCCGCCCAGTTCAGTCCACTTGGAGCGGAAGTTTTCCCAATCGACGCCCGCCCATAGATAGTAGTCATCCTTGCCTTCCCGCCACACACCAAGATAATGGCGCTCGTTGCCGTCGAGATAGGTCCGCAATACCGTAAGCCTCAGGTTCTGCTTGGCCAGTTCCTTCCACTTGGCGTTAAAGTTGTTCCAGTCCACTCCGGCCCACAGAAAGTGGGCATCGTTGCCTGCTCGCCACGCGCCAACGTACTTGCGCGTGTTGCCGTCCATATAAGTGTCTACGTCCACTAGCCGCAGGCCCTGCTTGCTCAACTCTTGCCACTTGGCATTGAAGTTGTTCCAATCGACGCCGGCCCACAGATAGTGGGCATCATTGCCTTCGCGCCAAACGCCCAGGTACTTTCTTTGGCCGTTGTCGACGTACGTTCGCACCACAGTGAGTCTGAGGTTCTGCTTCGAAAGCTCCTGCCACTTGGCGTTGAAGCTGTTCCAGTCGACGCCGGCCCATAGATGATGTGCGTCGCTGCCCGCTCGCCATACCCCGGTATATTTGCGTTGAGCGCCGTCTCCCCAAGTCTCAACGTCGGTGAGCCGCAAGTTCTGTTTGGATAACTCCTGCCACTTGGCGTTAAAGCTGTCCCAGTCCACGCCCGCCCACAAATAGTAGGGGTCGTTGCCGGAACGCCATACTCCAGCGAAGGTATCTTGCGCTGGAGCAATGGGTGGAAATAGGCAGAAAAGGCTTGAGCACAGAAACAACAGGAACAACGGAAACAAGAAGATGGGCTGTGAGAATGCTTTCGTGAGCAATGCCGATGGGGCCCTTTTCATTGGGGTCTCTCCTTTGGGGCATAGCCGATTTGGAATCGAGCTATTCCATCACAAAGGAAGTCCAACGGCCAGTATTTTGTGACTGAGAGCTTCTCCTTATTTCCAATCAAGGGTTAGCCACTACCTGGTCGCGAATCCCTTATTTTATTGTGCTCCTATCTGAATGCTCTTGGGTTGTTGAAATGGACCTCTTACTGATTGCTGAGGGCTGAGGGCTGAGTGCCGAGTGCTTGTCCATGGTGCACTTGGTTTTTGCTGACTACTGACTGCTGACCGCTCTCTAGTGAGTAGGTACCACCAGATCGCGGTCAAGGCGTACTTCCAATTGTGTGTCTTTTGCCAACTTGAGATCCTGGCCTTTGATGAGCAATCCTGCGCCTGTTCCTAGCCCAGCGCCTGCAATCGCTCCGATGGCTGCGCCTTTGCCTCCGCCGGCGGCTGCTCCGGCAACCGCGCCGATACCAGCGCCAATCGCCGCGTTCTCGATGGCCCGCTTTTTGTCGGGGCCTTTACGCGAAAGCTCGCCTTCGTTGTCGGCGGATTTGATCGAGCGGTCTCCGGGCACCCCGGTTACGGTGGCCACGAGCGGAGCCCATCCTTTGCGGCCCTCGATCTCATCCATCACGAGCAGGAGCCTTGCTCCGGTGTAGCCCCGCTCGAAGCTGCCTATGTGTCCTTTTACGGAGCGTCCCTTCGGGAACAATTCGCCGCTGGGCGCAATCAGGTCTTCGCGAAGCTCTGCCTTGAAGCGCTTGCCCTGCTCCATTTTGCTGGTGTCGAGTGTGTCTTTTAGCTTGATGATGAAGCGCGTGCCCTCGGGAATGGCGTTCGGAGGAGCGGTGCTCACAGGTGGGGTAGCGGCTTGGGTCGGCTGCTGATTGGAAGCGTCGCCGGCACTGCGTGTCTTCAGTTCCGGGGAGTCCTGGGCATACATCGCAGCGCTCAGAGAGAGCGTGAGGCCCAGCGTGAAAGCGGAGTTTACCCACCTTGTCTTCATTCCTCTACCTCAATCAATTTTTTTGAAGATTATTCCGAAGCTAAGATGCGCCAACAAGCTGCAAGGGTGCTCGTAGCCGGTGCACATTTTCTGCCTGCTTGTTCCTAGCGCTCGGATTTTCACTCGTGTTCCATTCGGCGCTTGTTAAATAGTAACCCCGCGGAACCCCAAGAGTTTCTCTTACATGGAAACCTCGTGTCGTCTCCACAGATGGGAAATCGTTAAGTTTTTCTGCTGTATCCAAATCATGATTCCAAGAAAGCCGAGAACCAACTGGTTGGCGTCTTGCCTGTAGCAAGTTCATCAATATATTGGTTCGGGATTCCGCGCCATTTGGCTCTTTTATCCTCCGTTGTCGCTTGTTGCCGTTCATGACTCACAAGAAATGCGTGAGATTACTGGTACCCTGAAAGATCGCGATATCTTCCGGCCTCAAAGCCTCAGCCTTTCTTTGCCGGCCATCTTCGATACCGATTACAGAAAAGGCTACGCATAAGACGTGGCCTCGCGCATGGCAGCCCAGCCATTCTTTGAGAATTTCTGAAGGAAAATTGTCCGTGGGCTCGACTCTTAGATTGCACAAGGATTTTGTGCATAGTTTTCCAGGAGACGAGTCATGCTGCCAGACAACCATAGGGCGCCGGTGGCGCCACGTCCTTTGCAAAAAACAAGCAGATGGAAATATAGCGCTCTATCTGCAGTTGTCGTTATGTGCCTTTTGCTCCCCTTTGCTCTACCCAGCAAGGGCCAGGAGGCCACCACCTCAATCAGTTCGGCGGTCCCGTCCGACTGCCCCGGGTCCTGCACTCTTACAGACGCGGCCATATTTGCATGGCAAGAGTTTATTGCTTTGAACTGGCCGGCCGACCTCGGCGGGAGTGGGGTGCCGCGCCGTGGAGTGCCTTCCCAGCAGTCGTTTGGAACACCGAACGTACCCCTGGTGTGGCATACCTTTGCCGGTAAAGTGGAGATATTTCCCGGCCAGGGTGAGGCGCAGCCTTTCAATTCACCTCCCTCGTATCGCTATTCATCGGGTATCGGTCCCTGCAGCGGCCACCCATCGGCCCAACCGGCATGGATCAATCTCGATGAAACCACCCAGATCGGCTCGAATAAGATGTATGCGGGGATACTTTCCAATTATCAGCCGCAGGTCGTAAACAGCGAGCCCAAGCTCATTCGATTTATGGCCAAGGTCAATGAGCAGGAATATTCGTATATCAAGAGAAGAGGCTGGGACACAGGCGGCGTTTCGCTCTTCGAGAAAGAAATAACGACGAATGAGATCCTCCACAACATGAAGGACCCGCCGGCCGACAATTCCATATTCGTAAGCTTTCCATTTGGCAGCATCGAGGTAAAAGCGGCATTCCGGCCCCTCTCCCCCTCGGAGGATCCCAAGCGGTTTTACAGGACGAGGGTGCGTTATTACGAACCCAGGGGCAGCGGACAGTGTTATGTCGAAGATGACTGGGCACTGGTTGGGCTGCACATCATCCAAAAGACGCCGAAATCTCCTGCGTTCATCTATGCTACCTTTGAGCAGGCCGACAATATTGTGGACAGGTCGGGCAAGCCAACGGAAGACCCAAATGGCGAGGTAATCATCGCCAATAACGGAGCGTCGACCTTCCCTGCTCTCTCGTTCAAAGACTCAAATCGGCCCTACGCGAACCCCGCAGTCTATCCGATGGTATCCACCAATCCCCCTGGCCAGGGTTCTTGCCCCGAGTCTGTCAACGGGAAACTGCTTTACTACACCGAGTTAGGCCCTTATGTGCCGCCGATTTCAATCTGCCAAGTGGCGCGAAACCGAGGAATCCCCGCCGAAATCGTCAATGCCAATAATTCGATGCATGGAGCGATTAACCGTTATCTGCAGCACGCCGGCCTTGCAGATGCGCCCTGGCGGTACTACAAATTGATTAATGTGCAGACGGTGCCGATCGACAAATTTGCCACGACGCAACCGGGCCAAACTTATCAGGGAAGAGACGCCGCAACCTACTATCAGGCGAACGCGGTGGTGGAAACCGATTATGCTCTACAAAACTTTAGCACCGCGTTTTTTATGAATTTTGCCGCAGGTCCTTCGGCAAAGTTCGGTCCGCCCACCGATTTTCAAGTCGCCAATCCAAGTCGCCCGCCCACGACTCCATCCGTAGCTCCGCCTTTTTACAACACCTATTTTGAAGGTCAAAAATACGGCATGGGTGGCTGTATGGGCTGCCATGGCAGCGCCCAGGTAAAAGGGACCGATTTCAGCTTCATCACGCTGCTTGCCGGTCATCGTCCTCTGGCTCCCGAGACGCCTTCGGAGGAATCTCTCAGGACGACCCAGGAGCTTTATCGAAAAGTGTTCGGCCACGCTCTACCGGAGGGTGAAAGCAAGTCCCATTGAGTCAGGGAAAAACTCAACTCTACGACGATAGGCGATCCCCACGGGTTGGCATGGTCCCCGCATTCCGGCCCTGGGAACGCAAGGTTGAAACCCGCTGGCTTTCCACGCCATTGTCGTAATTCATCCCTCCTCTTTAAATAAGTGCAAATCTCTCCGCTTTACCGGCGTGACGGATGGCTTGCCCTCAACTTTTTCTTATGAAGAGCCGATGACTAACGTAACTTAATTTTCACGAGAGTTTGGGTCATGATTTCCGTTCTGTATTGGTATAAATTAATTTTTCCGGGGGCGGAGAAAATGAGAAATCGGGCATTTCCACTGCTGCTTTTGGGGATCAGCGGGCTGGGGCTCATTTGTGCCAGTGACCGAGGCAGAAAGCATCTACGGCGAGTCATGAGCGGAGTTGGTGGTGTGGCAAAGTCTGTGGCTCAATCCGTAGCGCAATCAAAAGACCCGTTGGGAGAATTTCACCGGGCCGTTGAGCGTCAGATTGGTCACATCCAGCAAACTTTGGATCAGCTCTCCGAAGTACTCGAAGGCTGAGCGCTGATCCGTCTGAGCGCCTGGTGCTTCATCGTTGACGTTGCTTCGTCGCGGCGTCGCTCTAACAGCATCTAGAGCGCGGCGACTCGATTGATGTTTTCAGCCATGCTGGTATCGCGTTGCGTCACTCCTCCCGAATCGTGCGAGACCAACGCCAGCGTGACTTTGTTGTAGCGGATGTCGATATCCGGATGGTGACCGGCGCTTTCCGCCGCATCGGCAATCTTGTTCACAAACTGCATGGCGGCCTTAAAATCCGAAAACTGAAAAATCCGCTGGATGGCGCTGCCCCGGCGCTCCCATCCTGGAAGCGACTGAAGGGCTTTTTGAACTTCGGCGTCGGACAGAACGGACACTGCTTACCCCCACGTGCGTTGAATTGATCCGGTAAGCATTGTATCGCTTCTAGAACTCCATCTCAGCGGCGGGCTTGGAACGTCGGCACAACAAGCCTCGGTTTTCTTTTTCCGCAGAGACAGGCGAGGCCGCGGTGCTGCCTTATAGTAGAGGGCGTGACTAGCCACCCATCGCTCAACAGCCCTGAGATCCTCACTCCCGCCTTCCTCGTTGATCCAGTCATCGTCCGGCAAAACTGCGATGCCATGCGCGAAAAGGCCAGGCGGTCGGGCGTGGTGTTTCGTCCTCATGTGAAAACACACAAGACTGTGGAGGCCGCCCGGCTGCAAGTAGGAGATGCTGGCGGCCCGATTACTGTATCGACATTGGCGGAGGCGGAGTTTTTTGCCGATCACGGTTTTGACGACATCACGTATGCGGTTCCCATTGCGCCGGCAAAGCTGGCGAAGGCGGCGGCCTTGGCGCGTCGAATCAAGCGGCTCAATCTTCTTCTGGACAGCTTCGAAGCTCTGCGGGCCATCGAAGAGTTCCACACAACGCACGGAACGGTCTTCCATGTTTTCCTGAAAGTTGATTGCGGTTATCATCGGGCCGGAGTCGACCCCGATTCGCACGAAGGCCAAAAGCTCGGCCTCGCCCTTGCCAATTCTCCAGCGGTGCATTTCGAAGGACTCTTGACCCACGCTGGGCACTCCTATAATGCGCGTAATTCCGAAGAAATTCTTAAGGCCGCAGCGGATGAATCCTCTTCGGTCACGCGCTTCGCGGACTTTCTAAGGGCGCACGGTGCGAAACAGTTGGCGCGCAGCATCGGCTCAACTCCGACGGCGTCGCTGGTGGAGCGGTTCACAGATGCCGATGAAGTACGCCCCGGCTGCTACGTTTTTTACGATGTGTTCCAGGCGCGCATCGGTTCGTGCAGCCTTTCACAGGTTGCGGTGTCCGTGTTGGCGACTGTGATCGGCAGCTATCCTGAGCGCGGAAAGCTCCTATTGGACGCGGGGGCACTGGCGCTTTCGAAAGATCTTGGCCCGGACCATCTCGATCCCGATTGTGGGTTCGGCGTCGTTTGCGACTTGGAATTGCGTCCTCTGCCGATGAAGCTGAAAGTGCTGTCACAGGAGCACGGAAAGACCGAAGCGGCCCCGGAAGTTGTTGCGCGCTTTCCTGTGGGCTCGCGCGTGAGGATTGTTCCGAACCACGTCTGCCTCACGGCGGCCATGTATGACGCGTACCATGTGGTTTCGGCAGACGGCGTCAGTGGCCAGTGGAAGCCTGTGCGCGGCTGGTGACCCCCCCCAATTTTCTCTTTCAGCAGACCCTGCTACGTGGCAGGGGGTCCCCAAGGAGGCCGCGGGATCCAATTCATTTCCCATTGATTTCCCATTGATTTTTGGACCAATTTTGAAATCTCTCAAAAATCAAGTGGAATGGAGTATTTCGTCCGTTTTAACTGGTAATCAATGCCCACTTTTCCGATAGGGCGGGAGAGCCGAAAGAGCCCATCTTTGCAATCTTAAAATTGCAGTAAATGTCTCATAATCAATGATATACAAGGGGTAGACTTACCGGCTTACGGTCACCGGCTGAGGGGCCTTTGAGGGATAGGTAAAGCGATAGATTTGGGAATTGATTTCCTTGCGCAGATCCTCCCAAATCGAATCGGGCATTTGCAGGAATGTCCGCACCACTTCCGGATCGAACTGCCTTCCGGAAAAGCGGGCCACCTCGTCGCGGGCCGCGGCGATCGACTGGGCCGAGCGGTAGGGACGATCGGAGGTAATGGCGTCGAGCGTGTCAGCGACAGAGAAGATCCTGGCTCCCATTGGAATCTCTTCGGCCTTTAGCCCACGAGGATAGCCGGTGCCGTCGTAGCGCTCCTGGTGGGAGTAGACGATCTCCGATGCCTCGGCGAGGAAGGGAATCTTGCGGAGCATCTGGTAGCCGCGGAAGCAGTGTTCGCGCATGATGGCGGTCTCTTCCGGAGTGAGCGATCCCGGCTTGCGGAGAATCGCATCGGGAATGGCCATTTTGCCGATATCGTGGAGAAAAGCACCGCGGGCGATCACGCGAATGCGCTCGCCGGAAAGCCCCATGGCGCGGGCAATGGCGATGGTAAAGGCCGTGACGCGCTTGGAGTGGCCTTCGGTCTCCGCGTCTTTCAAGTCCAGAGCGTCGCCCAGGGCTTCCAGCGTGATGTCATAGGAGCGCTCCAGGTCGGTCATCGCCTGGCGAAGCTGCTCGGTGCGGGCGGCAACCAGCGATTCGAGGTTCGATTGGTAGGCGCGGTTTTCCAGCTTCAGGCGACGATGCTCCAGAGCCCGTCGGACGATCGCCAGAAGTTGCTCCCGCTCGAATGGCTTAAGAAGGTAATCGTAGGCCCCGTTGCGGATGGCCGCCAGCGCCACGGAAATATCGTGGACGGCCGTGACCATGATCACCGGCATATCGGGATATTTCTCTCTCGAACGCTCCAGCAGGGCGATTCCATCGAGTTCCGCCATCATCAGGTCGGAAAGCATCAATTCAAACTCTCCGCTGGAATGAAGAATGGCAAGTGCTTCCATGCCGGAACCCGCCTGGCGCGTCTTATAACCGGCGACGTTCAACATGGAAGAGATGATTTCTCGGATCGGTTCTTCGTCGTCAACGACTAGAATTCGCTCGGTGGCCATGGACTCATGTGGGGGGACGTTAAATGTAACTCAGACGCTGTGGAAATACAATCCGAAAGGATTAGAGGTCTTTTGCCCGCCGGAAAAACCCCGCGCAGGCCTCGATTCATGGTATACAAAGAAGCCATATTCGACCAACGTTTAGCATATCGAAGTATTTGAATTGATGCATCCGGAGTGGCAATCCCTATTTTCAGCTGAAGCTCTGGAAGCCTCATGCCTGCTGATCTCCCTTGCCGGGGCGGTCCTTCTCTATCGAAGTTTCCGCGAAAAGTATCTGGTTCCCTGGATTGCGGGCTGGATGATTCACGGCATCGCACGGGTGTTCATGGTGATCGCCGCCGGCTCGCCCCATACGCAGGCATGGATGGCGCTTGCGGACGGCTCTTTCGCCGTGGCCGCCGGTTTGTTTGGCGTTGCCGCCTTTCGTTACGTCGCCCAGCCTCGATTTATTCCGCTGGCGCGGGTCGCCATCGCTCTCAGCTTTATTTTGGGGGTGGCCCAGGGGGCGTTTCCTCACCAGCCTTTTCTCGCGGCCCTTTTTTCAATTTGCTGGCGCAGCACGGTTTGGCTGGCGGTTTTGCAATTGGCGATCTTTACGCGCGGGAGGGGCAGGATTGCCCTGTGGATGTTCACCTTCATGCTGCTCCTGCTGTCCCTGCTTCCGGCTCAGAACTCCCCCACGGTTCTGGAGATTTCCACCGATCTTCTCCTTGGCATCGCCATGATGCTGGTGGTTCTTGACGATTCCAAGAAGCAAATACGGCGTCTTGCGGTCTTGAACCGAATCTCGCAAGCCATCTCCGATTCCGACGAATTCGAGCGAATTGTTGAGACAACTCTGGATGCGCTGATCGACGTTTCCCGGGCGAAGGGAGCTTGGTTTCGCGCTCTTGATCATGACAAATTGCGGCTCACGGCATACCGCGGGATCTCACAAGCCTTCCTCAAAGAAGCGGCGGAGGTGGATGCCCCTTCAAGCTCCGGCGGCAGGGTGCTGGATACCGGCGAGGTTGCCATTCTTAGCGTGCAGGAAATCATTATGCCGCTGCGGGAGCGCATGCTGGAGGATGGGTTTCACCACATTGTGGTGGTTCCGGTTATCGGCAAGAGCTCACGCATCGGCGTGCTGGTGCTGGGGATGCGCTCTTTCTTCAGCTACCGCGATGAGGACAGAAAATTCCTGAAGGCGGCAGCCAACCAACTGGGCATGGCCGCCGAAAACCGGAAGCTCGTACAACAGTTAATTCGCTCGCAGAACGAGTGGGCGGAAACCTTCGATTCGATTCCCGATTACATTCTGGTTCACGATTCCGAGTATCGCATTCTGCGCGCCAACCCGGCGCTGCTCAAGCGGCTGGCTGTTTCGTACACCAGCATTCTCCTGCAGCCCTGCGAGGCCGTGTTGCCCCAGGCTGGGAGCGGATGGCGGCTCTGTCCGTATTGCGATCCTTCCAGCTCGCGTCTACCGGAGGACGAAGATCCATGCTTCGGCGGATACTCCGTGGTATCCACTTCGGCGTATTCAGGCTCGGATTGCTCCAAGGGCGCCGTCCACGTGGTGAAAGACATCACGGAGGCCAAAGCCACCGATGAGCGATATAAGTCGTTGTTCGACAGGATGCGAGAGGGAGTTTTTGTCTCAACGCCCGAGGGCAGGTTTGTCGATTGCAACGAGGCTTTCTTTCGCATGTTGGGGTGCGAGACCAAAGAAGAGCTGCTGCAACTGGACATCAACGAATCTTTCTATGTAAATCCCGAGGACCGGCGCGAATTCCAAGCGCGGATGACGCGGGACGGCTTTGTGAAGAACTTTGAATACGCCATGCGGCGCAAAGACGGCAGCCACCTGGTTGTGATCGAGAGCAGCCTGGCTACCCGCGATGTCCAAGGGCGGCCTCACCGCTACCAGGGCGTGGTGCTGGACGTGACTGAGAAGAACCGCACCGAGACCGAGCTGCAAAAGCGCAACCGGGAGCTGCGCGTTCTGAACAAGATCGCGGTCGCGTTCAACCAGTCATTCGATTTGAACGAAATCCTTCAGATCACCCTGTCGCAGATTGTCGAGTTGTTTTCCACCGACACCGCCGCCGTTTATCTTCTGGATGAAGAGACGAACTTAATGCACAAGAAGGCCGGCCACGGGCATCGCAGCACATGGGTGCTGGAGAACGACTCGTTTCCCCTTCCCTCTGAATTTATCGAGACCATCAAGTCCGAACGCCTCGAGATTCTCGGCGAGCGGCACAGCGCTCTTTGGCCGGAGGTCGTGCGGAGGTTCATCCAAGAGGAAGAGCTGACCTCGCCACTGTGGGTGATTCTGTGGCGCAAGGAAAAGATTCTCGGAATGCTGGGGACCAGCAGCCGGGCGGAACGAAAGTTCACCACCTCCGATGAGAGCGTCCTGGTTTCCGTGGGGCGGCAATTGGCTACCACCATTGAGAAGATTCAGCTCTACTTTGAAACTAGGAAGGCATACGAGGACCTGCGCCGGACTCAAGAGCAGCTTCTGCAAAGCGAAAAGATGTCGGCGGTCGGACAGTTGATTTCCGGCGTAGCGCATGAATTGAACAATCCGCTTACCGCGATCATCGGATACACACAGTTGCTGGAGATGGAGACCATTGAGGAGCGGGCGCAGGAGTTTGTTCAAAAATTACATAAGCAGGCGCTGCGTACGCAAAAGATCGTGCAAAACCTGCTTTCGTTTGCGCGCCAGCATACGCCGCAGCGCCTTCACGTAGATCTGCGTAACTTGATGGAAGATACGATTGCGCTGCGCGACTACGACCTGAAGGTGAATAACATCGTGGTGGAGAGAAGCTTTCCGGTAACGCTGCCTTCGGTTGTCGCCGATCCCCATCAGGTGGAGCAGGTGTATCTCAACGTCATCAACAACGCGGCGGATGCCATCATGGAAGGCGCCAGGGGCGGACGGCTGGAAATCAAGATCCACTACGAAAATGGATTTGTGATTACCGAGTTTCACGACTCGGGTCCGGGCGTGGCCGATTCTAAGCGGGTGTTCGATCCTTTCTACACAACCAAGGGAGTTGGCAAGGGAACGGGGCTGGGATTGAGCATTTGCTATGGCATTGTAAAAGAGCATGGTGGAGAGATTTCCGTCCAGAACCATCCGTGCGGAGGAGCACTGGTGCAGGTGTGCTTCCCGGCAGCCGTCGGCGAGAAACCCATGACGGAACGAGAACGCATCGTCGCCCGCCGCGAATCGAAACTTGAAGGCTGCGCCTTGCTGATGGACGACGAAGACGCCATCCTCGACCTGGAGCGAGAGGTCTTAACGGCCGCCGGATTGAGCGTTTCCATTGCCGGTACCCCCGACGAAGCGCTGGAGCTTCTTAAGCAACGCAGTTTCGATCTGGTGCTCATGGACAGCAAGATGCCCGGCTCGGCCACCAGCATCGACGTGTTTCGCTGGATTCAGGCGCAGAGGCCCGAAATGCTCCCGAGAGTGGTGCTGGTGCTATCCAATGTCTCCGATCCGACGATTCGCCCTCTTGCCGATGCGGCAAAGAGCTTTTGCCTGGTCAAACCTTTTGAGGTGACCGATCTGCTGGCTATGGTCCGCAAGGTGTTGCAGCAGACAGAGACGGAGGCCCGAGCTTCGCATTAAGGCCGGTCTCCCTGCGCCGATGAGGGAACTATGCTAATTTACTTTGGCGTCGATTTCCGAGGAATCCCTGCCAATGCAAAGCTCGCAAGCTCTATCTGCAACTAGGCTGTTTCGTTTTCTTCTCCTCTTATCGCTAGTATTTCCGGTTTACGCGGCGGCACAGAACAAGGGCAAGGCAGCCAAAGCGCCTGCCAAGACCGGCTCACCCGAAGCCAAGGCGGCGCGAGCCTTGGAGGCCGCACGGCAGAATCCCTTGGAGCTCCGAGCGTTTTTGGTGCGGATGCCAAAGGGAGCCGACCTGCACAATCACCTCAGCGGCGCCGTCTATGCCGAGTCGTGGATCCGCGCGGCAGTAGAAGATGGCCTGTGCGTGGTCACGGATTCACCGTCGTTTGCCAAACCGGTGCAGCCCGCGGCTGATAAAGGATCAGACCCTACGTGCGGCGACGGCCGGGTGCCTGCCTCCCAGGCATTGAAAAATCAGCGGCTCTATGACGATCTGGTCAACGCGTTCTCCATGCGGAACTTCGTGCCTACGCCGGGCTTTTCCGGCCATGACCAGTTCTTCGTCACATTCGGCAGATTTGGCGGCACCGACCCCAAGCATATCGGCGAGTGGCTCGATGAAGTTGTGACCAGGGCAGCCGGCCAAAACGAGCAATATATGGAGCTGATGGCGACACCTGCTTTTAATCGGGGGGCCGCCGCAGCACGCGAACTGGGCTGGCACGACGATTTAAAGCAATTTCGGGATGAACTTCTAGCCCATGGCCTGCGGGACGACATCGCGTCCGCACGCAGCTATCTTGATGCCGCCGAGAGCCGCCGGCGGGAGCTGGAGCACTGCGGCGAAGCGGGAGCATTGCCGGGCTGCCGTGTGCAAGTAAGGTGGGTGTATCAGGTCTCCAGGGGGTCGGCGAAGGAGTTTGTGTTCGCCCAGGCGTTGACCGGATTTGAGATTGCCGCGGCAGAGCCTCGGGTTGTGGCCCTGAATTTTGTCCAGCCGGAAGATAGTTATACGTCGATGACCGACTACGCGCTGCACATGCGAATGCTCGATTACCTGCACAGCGTTTATCCTTCGGTTCACATTACGCTCCACGCGGGAGAGTTGGCTCCCGGTTTTGTTCCTCCCGACGGATTGTGCTGCCATATCCGGCTTGCAGTCGACCAGGGGCACGCCGAGCGGATCGGCCATGGAGTCGACGTGATGTATGAGGACCGGCCTTTCGAGTTGCTGCGCGCGATGGCAGCCAGGCATGTGATGGTTGAGGTCAATCTAACCAGTAACGATGCTATTTTGGGCGTAGTCGGCAATGACCACCCATTTCCGTTGTATCGTAAATTTGGGGTTCCGGTGGCGCTTTCCACGGATGACGAGGGAGTTGCGCGCATCGATCTGACCCATGAATATGTGCGGGCCGTGCGCACCTATGGACTTCACTATGCGGACTTGAAGCGCATGGTTCGCACAGGCCTGGAGCATAGTTTTCTGCCAGGGAAGAGCTTGTGGCGCGAACCCGATGTATATACCGGGCTCGTTCCCGCCTGCGCGAAAGATGGTCTGGGGGCCGAGAAGCCATCCGCAGCCTGCGCCGCATTCCTTCAGGCCAGCGAAAAAGCCCGGCAGCAATGGGAATTGGAGCACCGCTTCCGCGTCTTTGAGGCACTTTACTAGAAGCCGGAGCGAATCAAGATGCGGGGCATTCCCGTTAAGCCGGCCATGGCCTTCGTCGTCGGAATCGCTTTTGCCTTGATAGTCGAATGGCTATGTTGGAGGCTCCCAAGAGTTCCTGTTCTGTCCGAGCGATTGCTAGTTCGCCAATGTGGAAAGATCCAATCGGGCATGGACGAAAGCAGCCTTACGAAACGGTTGTCGGCGTGCGACGGATTCTATCTCAACCTTGAGGCCAAGAGAGCAACTCTCATTTTCCAAAGAGGTGAGGCCCAATGCGTCGTTCGTCTCGATGAGCATTCACGGCAAGTTGTGGAGGCACATACAAGGAAAACTTCCAGTCGAGTTCAGCGAGCAGGAGCGATTTTCAAGATGAGATTGGGAGTTTTTTTCTGGAAGTATCGGTTTAGTTTTGCCATTGGCCTATGCGCGGGTGTCTTCTTATTCTTGATTGATAACCGCGAGTCGCATCTTTCCCGTTTTGATGTAATCCAGATTGGGATGTCCACGGGGAACGCAGCGCAATACTTGCAGGACGCGGACGGGCCGCTTTGTTCTGCTGGTTTCAATCGTCCCGAATCGGACTGCTGGTTTCGGGATGGCTTACGAGGCTATCGAATTATTTTTGATCGGAATGATGAGAGGGTGATCGCGAAGTACTCCTGGCGCCGCCACCCTCGATCGATATTGGATCGCTTATGGTAGTTGCCGATAAGGGCGGACTGTCAGCCTGCTCCGTTTTCCACCCTGTCCGTCTGTGACTCAGAGCCTTCCTCGTCGTCGTCAAAATTATCTGCCGCGCTTTTTGCAATATGACTGAGTCCGCCGACCAACACAGAAATACCGATGCCGAAAATCTCACCAAGAGTTCGGCCTGTTTGGGCAAATGCATCAAACATCTGGCCACCGATCAAAAACACCAAGGCAGCTATGGCCAGCAACAGCCACGAGACTCCTCGAAGCAATAATTTCAGGGCGTTTTTGCCAGTGGACTGCATGACAACATGCGAAATTAGATCGTCCCGATTTTAGCCAGCAACCCGGCCTTTACCTGCGGCCATTCGCTCTCGATGATACTGAAGTACACGGTGTCCCGGAGGCGGCCGCTCCAGGTAATGAGGTGATGGCGAAACATGCCTTCTTCTTTCGCGCCTAAACGAAGAATCGCATTTCGCGATTTTTGGTTGAGCGCGTCGGTCTTAAGCTCCACCCGAATGCATCGCCACTCTTCAAAAGCATGGCGCAGCATTAAGTATTTGGCTTCGGTGTTGATGGCCGTGCGCTGCCACGCGGGAGCGATCCAGGTTGAACCGATTTCCACGCGCCGGTTGGCGCGATCGATGTTCATGAATCGGGTGCTGCCAATTACCCGGCCGGAGCGGCGCTCGACCGTGGCAAACACAATCGATTCGCCCCGTTCCTGCTCTGCGAATGCTTTGTGTACGAGTTGATGAAAATCGTCCAGGGTCTTTACCGAGTAGGGTATCCAGCGGAAGATCTCATCCAGAGATGCTTTGGCGACTTCCCAGAAAAGCTCGGTGTGCTTGGGTTGAAGTGGCTCCAGACGAACCGACGAGCCTTCTAACGTGAGGGGTCCTTCAATTTTGATTGAGGCAGGAGTGGGAGTCATCGATAGGGTGTTCCAAATTCATTTGTAAGCGGCGCCTATCACCGGCGCGGCGGCAATATCAATTCCACCCCACCGAGCGGTGCAAATTGCTTTCGAATCGCCTCGGCCAGATTCCCGCGTGAGCGGTAACGGTCACCCCGAGACGGACTTAGGACGGACCGCAAGATTTCCGCGGCTTCCTCCTCCATCGTGCGCCCATGTTGCGCAGCACGACCCTCCAATTGAGCTTGGGTTTGTTCGTCAAGGGCACGAATTGTGAGAGGAGCCGTCATGCTTTCCATCTTTCCGTCTTTTCATCCTAGCATTGCGGTAAGGTTTGATTACAGTGTTATATGGGCCCAGCGTGCTCACCCGATTTTTCGAGTGGCTAAGCTCATTCCGCCGCTTTGGCCCAGCCTTCCACCAGGATATAGGAATTCGCATCGCTGTTCTGATTCGATAACTCCGTACGCAAACGGTTTTCCGAGAGGAGGCACACGCTGGAAGGCGATACTATTGGTTTGGATGGGTATTCGTAAAATCGTCCACATCGACATGGACGCCTTCTATGCGTCCGTGGAGCAGCGAGACGATCCACAGTTGCGAGGCAGGCCGGTGATCGTAGCCTGGAAGGGCAACCGTTCGGTTGTCTGCGCCGCCTCCTACGAAGCGCGCCGCTTTGGAGTTCGTTCGGCCATGCCCGCGGTTCGGGCAGAGCGCCTTTGTCCTGAAGCCATTTTTGTGCCGCCGGATTTTACACGTTACCGGGCAGTCTCGCGGAGCACCCGCGAGATCTTCCGCCGGCACACGGACCTGGTTGAGCCATTGTCTCTTGACGAAGCATATCTTGATGTAACAGAAAACAAAACCGGGCTGCCCACCGCGACGCGAGTAGCCCGCGCCATTCGCGAACAGATCCTGGATGAACTACACCTCACGGCTTCCGCCGGAGTCGCGCCCAACAAATTTCTGGCAAAGATCGCATCGGACTGGCGCAAGCCCAACGGACTTTTTGTGATTCAGCCCGATGAGGCCTCCGCATTTCTAGCTCCTCTGGATGTGGGTCGATTGCCCGGCGTGGGCCGCGTGACAGGCGAGAGGCTTGGCCAGCTAGGAATACGGACGGTGGCAGACTTGCGAGGCTTAGATTTGAGCGCTTTGGAAGGGCACTTTGGACGGCATGGTGCGCGTTTGTTTGAGCTGGCGCGCGGCGTTGATGACCATCCGGTAGTGCCGGACCGTCCTGTGCAATCCATGTCGGCAGAAGATACCTTTGAACGCGACGTCCCTCTGGAAGAAACGGAAGCCTCGATACGCCGCCTGGCCGAAAAAATCTGGTTGGCCTCCCGGAAAGAAACGCGCGTTGGGCGTACGATCATTCTTAAGCTTAAGACCAGCGAATTTAAGATCCTTACGCGCAGTCATACTCCCCGGTTTCCTCCCTGCTCGTGTGAGGAGCTTACCTCGATTGCCCTGTCTTTGCGTGCACGGGTGAATTTCAATCCACAGCAGAAGTTCCGTTTGGTGGGCGTTGGATTAGGAAATTTCGATTCACCGGACGACATGCAGCAGGACTTCTTCAGCTCGCGATCCGATGCCAACGAAAGCTAAACCGTCTCGCTCAATTGAGGACGACCCTCCTCTGTGCCGCCGGCACTTGAAGCGGCGATGACAGTTGCTTTCCTGGTTTTCCAGTTGAAATTTCGTTTACTGGTATTGGTTCCATATTTGCAAAACGCGAGGCTCTCGTGTATTCAATGGGACGCTTGGCCGCGCACCCAAAGCTCCATTGCTCCATAGTTCCATTAGCTCCATTCGTTCCATACGATGCACGATGAGTCTTGTTCCCGGGGGTCGTCTGATGACAAGAATATTCAAACGAGTTTTGATGGAAGCCGCTTGTTGCACCACCCTTGTTCTTTCGTTCCCGCACCCGTCCATTCCTGAAGCTCCGGCATCGCCCAAAATTTCGAGTGAACGGCGGCAGAGCTTCAACGACGAATGGCGCTTTTTCAAGGGTGAAGCAGAAGGCGCCGAAGCGCCGAACTATGACGACTCCCAATGGCGCAGCCTCCGCCTGCCGCATGATTGGGCCATCGAGGGACCATTTGATCGCAAAATGAATCCCCATACCGGCGCTCTTCCAATCTTTGGAACTGGCTGGTATCGAAAGAGCTTTGCGCTGCCTGCCGGATTGAAAGGCCGACGCATCGGCATTGAATTTGACGGAGCCATGTCCAACTCGCAAGTTTGGATTAACGGCCACTTGCTGGGAGGGCGGCCTTACGGGTACATCGGGTTTCAGTTCGATTTGACCCCATACTTGAAATTTGACGATAGGGCGAACATTCTGGCTGTTCGCCTTACGCCGGAGGACCACTCCTCAAGGTGGTATCCAGGAGCGGGCATTTATCGCAACGTCTGGCTTGTCACTACAGGGCCGGTCCACGTGGCTCATTGGGGCACCTATGTGACTACGCCCAATGTCGACAAAGACCAGGCCACGGTTGCTTTCAGGACCGACGTTGAAAACGATTCAGATCAAGAAATAAGCTTCACACTGCGATCTTCCATTCAGGATGGGCAGGGGAAGATTGTTGGCCGAAGTTCCGCCCCGTTGACTATCGCCCCTGGCAAGACAAACACGGTTTCCGCCAGCATCGCCGTCAAGAAGCCCAAGCTGTGGGACATCGATCGACCCAATCTTTACACCCTGGTGAGCGAGGTATGGGATCGCGGCCAGGCAGTCGATCGGTCGACAACGCCGTTCGGCATCCGAACGATTGCGTTCGACAAGGAGCGCGGCTTTCTGCTCAATGGCCGCCATGTGAAGCTGCATGGCGTGTGCAATCATCACGATCTCGGCGCGCTGGGCACGGCTGTGAACAGGCGGGCGACGGAGCGCCAGCTTGAGATTCTGCGAGCCGCCGGTGTAAACGCGATACGCACCAGCCACAATCCTCCCTCGCCGGAGTTGCTTGAACTTACCGACCGTATGGGCTTCCTGGTGATGGACGAAGCCTTTGACATGTGGCGCATCCCAAAGGTTCCCAACGGCTATAGCAAGTTTTACGATGCATGGTCGGAGCGCGATGTGCGCGACATGGTCCACCGCGACGGGAACCATCCGAGCATCATTCTGTGGAGCATTGGCAACGAGATCCCCGAACAGGGCAGCGCTGACGGAGCCGCCGAGGCGCACAGGCTCACCGGCTTTTTCCATCAGGAAGACCCGACAAGACCAACCACTTCGGCATTCAACAACTGGAGCGGGGCAATCAAGAACAAACTGGCCAATGAGGTCGACATCCCAGGGTTCAACTATCAGCCCGCGCGGTACGAGCAAATCCTTAAAGAGCATCCGACCTGGACGATTGTGGGATCGGAGACCGAGTCTTGCGTCAGCTCGCGCGGCGTATACCATTTGCCCGTGGAAAGCTATAGCAAGCATCCCTCGCTTCAGCTCTCCAGCTACGACATCATCGCGCCGCCGTGGGCCTATTGTCCGGATGTGGAGTTCAGCTACCAGGACAAGCTCCCGCAGGTGCTTGGAGAGTTTGTGTGGACGGGCTTCGACTACATTGGCGAACCTACCCCCTTCTTCTGGAGAGGCCCGAGCATGGCGTTGAGTGAGGCCGATTGGCCGGCGCGCAGCTCGTATTTCGGCATGGTCGATCTCGCCGGATTTCCCAAAGACCGCTATTACATGTATCAGAGCCAGTGGACGACGAAGCCGATGGTCCATCTTCTTCCACACTGGAACTGGGACGGCAAAGAGGGCCAAGCCATCCCCGTGATGGCGTACTCCAATGCGGAAGAAGTCGAGCTCTTTTTGAATGGAAAATCGTTGGGCAAGAAGGCAAAATTCTCGGATTCCTGGGAGATGACAGTATCGAAAAATGCCGATCCATCGGGAAAATTCGTTACCCGGTATAGGAGGATATGGCAGGTTCCTTACCAGCCCGGCATACTTAGGGCCGTTGCCTACGACAAGGGCAAGCAGGTCGCAGCGGATGAAGTACAGACAGCCGGGCCGGCGGCCAGAGTCAAGCTATTTGCCGATCGCACCGCCATCGAGATTGGTGGAGACGATCTCTCGTTTATCACCGTTCGTATCGAAGATAAAGATGGAAATCTCTGCCCCATGGCCGACAATCAAGTTGCCTTCGACGTAACGGGAGCGGGGGAAATCGCAGCAGTGGACAACGGCAACGCGGCAACCGAGGAGCCATTCCAGGCGCGCGAACGCAAAGCCTTTAATGGTCTCGCTCTTCTGATTGTGCGTTCTAAAGCAGTGGCAGGCACGATTCACATCTCCGCCACGTCCAGCGGCCTAGCGGGAGATGGGATTGAGATCTCCGCTGGCAGAGCGTCTGCGCTGCCAAAGGCATCTGGCAGCCGGTAGTGGTTCTAGTTATGGTTGGCGAAGTTACAAATTTGGCAAATCATCTTTAGTCTTTGTCGAATCATCCGCTTTTGAAGCGCGAGCCATGATAGAAGAACTGCCCCAGCCCGATCGTGAAGATGAAGTTTCCAAAGATGGCGTGCTCGATGCAGGCCAATAGCAGGGAGCCAGATTGCAGGTAGGTAAGCGCAAATAGAAATCCGCCGATTCCGCTTAAGACCACGGAAATCCAATTTCCCAGGGCCAAGTGGACGAATCCGAAGGCTAGCGCGCTGGCGGCCACCATGATCCATCCATTGCCGAACAACGGACGGTATCGCTGGAAGAAGTAGGCGCGAAAGATCAGCTCTTGTGGGAACACCGAGAGAAGAGGATAGAACACCATCACCACGGCCCAGAACGCCGGGGCCCGTTTCACGAAGGAAAAGAGTAGATCCGGCGCCAGCCGCCAAACTAGTAGCCCAAGCACGGCGCACAGAGCCGCGCTGCGCAGCAGCACAGGCCCAAGGTTTCTGGAGACAGCGGCGAGATTCGACAAATGCGATCGGTCGAAGGTTGGATCTCTGCGCAGAATAAACCACGCAATCAACGAAAGGATCACAAGGAAAGGAACGGGATAGTTGGGAATGAGCCGATAGTACAAAAGCAGCGGGACCGCAATAAACACAGCCCCAAACTCCAACCACAGCAGCGCCATTCGTTCCATTGATTTTCGATGCCTATACTCTTCTGCTTGCGTTTTTAATATTGATGCTTTCGGGCTTTATTTCCCGCTATGCGATACGCTTTGGTTCGCGCCACGAGTATCAAAACGTCGGCGGCTTTCCATTTGCAAACTAGCCGGTTACGTGCTGGAATGAATCGAGTTTTTGTAGATTCACCATTTTATCGTATGAAACGCGCCGCATGTTCTCATCTGTTGCCGCAGGGAGGAAACAATGGAATCTTCAGTTTCGCGTCGTGAATTTCTCAGTGGCCTGGGAGCCCTGGCTGCCGTCGCAATTGCACCTGGCACGTCCCACGCGCTTTCGGCACCGGCGATCTATCCGCCTCTCTATCCAGCCATGCTCTATCCACCCAGGGATCTCTCGTATTTTGATATGCCCATTTCCGCCGCGCCGTCCGACATCCGCATTGGCTATGCGGCAATTACATGGGGCAATAGCGAGAAGCAGGCGATGGAAGACATCGCTTCCGCCGGTTATCGGGGCATTCAGTTCCGCGCCAATGCAACTAAGGATTTTCAGCCTGCTCAACTGCGGGATGCGCTTCAGGAACGCGGCCTTACCATGGTCGCCTTGTCGAGCGGCGACGTGCATTCATTTCCCGCGCAAAGACCGATCGACATTGCCCAGCATGTGGCCAACGCTAAATTTCTGCATGATGTTGGCGGACTCTACCTGCAGCTCATTGACCAGCCGCCGCCCAACCAGGCTGCCACGGCCGACACTTACAAGTCACTGGGCAGTGTATTGACGGAAATCGGAAAGCGAACGGCCGATCTCGGCGTCGTCCTCGGATATCACAACCATATGAATACGCTCAGCGAGCATCCGGACGGCCTTGACCGCGTGCTGGATGCCGCCGATCCCCGCTATGTGAAACTCGAGCTTGACGTGGCTCATTGCTTCGAGGGTGGCGGCGACCCGGTGCAGATGATCGAGAAATATAAGGAGCGGCTTCTGTTTTTGCACTTAAAAGATGTGGAAGAACTGCCTCCAGCCGTCAATCGCTCCAAGCCCATCCAGCGGTTCGTGGAGCTTGGCCAGGGCAAGGTAGATCTGCCTGCCGTGGTTAAGGCCCTTCATCGGATCAAGTTCCGGGGCTGGGCAATTGTGGAGTTGGATCGGGAGAACGAGGCCTCACGGACACCGAAAGAGTCGGCTTTGATGAGCAGGAAGTATCTTGAGGAAAGGTTGGGACTCGCACTGTGAAATCACCCTTCCATGTGGCAGTCATCAACGATGAAATCACCCAGGATTTTGAACGCGCCTGCGATATTGCAGCGCGAGAGTTTGGCATGGAGTGGATCGAGCTGCGCGGGATGTGGAACAAAAACGTACTGAAGCTCGATACCAATGAAGTTGCGGAGGCCCGGCGAATTCTGGAAAAGAACAAGCTGCGCGTTTCCGATATAGCCAGTCCTCTCTTTAAGGTGGACTGGCCGGACGCGCCCCGGTCAAAATTCAGCCCCAAGCAAGATCAGTTCCTCGCGGACTACACCTTCGATCAACAAGATGAGGTTTTGGAGCGCAGCATCGAATTAGCCAAGGCCTTCCGGACGGAACGCATTCGCTGTTTTGACTTTTGGAGGCTGGAAGACCCAGCCCCTCATCGCGCGCGGATCAACCAGAAGCTGCTGGATGCGGCAACCAAAGCGGGAAAGAACGGGATGATCCTGGTCCTGGAAAACGAGTTCGCCTGCAACACCGCCACCGGCGCAGAGGCGGCAAAGGTGTTGGCGGACATTCCGTCGCCATCCTTAATGCTTAATTGGGACGCTGGTAACGCCGCCGCACGCGGGGAGAAGCCTTTTCCCGACGGATATTCTGCGTTACCCAAAAAGCGCATTGGGCATTGCCACTGCAAAGATGTGGTGAAGGGAACCGGCCAGAATCCCTTTGACTGGTCGGCGATGGGCTCCGGTCTCATCGACTGGGTGGGGCAATTTGCCGCTTTGAAGGCTGATGGCTACCGGCATACGGTGAGCCTGGAGACTCATTGGCGCGGAGCTGGAACCCCAGAAGAATCGACCCGGCAAAGCTGGGCCGGTATGAAGGACGCAATGAAGAAGGCGGGAACGCTCGGTTGACGAGTTGTGAGTGCTGAGGTTTGGCCTTCGTGAATGTCTTTTTGGTTGGATGCGGCAAATCACTCTGCTTTTTGGCTGCTTGATTGTGGCGACTTCCTCAGTCGCCCGTCTCTTTTGCGCCGCCTGACTGGCTGATCCGGACAACTTCTCTACAAAGCTGACGCTCTTATCGCTAGGGCCGCAAAGCGATTGCGGCTGTACTCCAGATATTTCCGGCCTGGTGCTTCCGGATGGAATTATTTCCGTACGCTGCAACTCGACAATAGCGGGCTGGAAGGCCAAGGCCAAAGCCAAAGAGACCATCCCATGTATGACCAGCTCATGTATCACCCTCCTATGCGTCGCCATCTTATGCATAGTGGGAACGCGAGTCTCCGCCGACTTGCACTTGTAGGCTTTGCCGTGGTGTTGACGGTTTGGCAAACATGCGAAGCTTGTACGCGAATTCTGTGGAACAACAATAAGACGGCGGTGCTGATCAGCCGGACTATGGATTGGCCGCAATCCACAGAGCCGATTCTTACTCTGCTTCCGAGAGGCATGAAGCACGATGGCGGACAGCTCGGCCCGAATGAGGTGGTGAAGGAAAATCCAGCCAGATGGACATCGAAGTACGCCAGTCTTGTCACAACGGTCTACGGAATGGGCTCAGCCGATGGATTCAATGAACGCGGCCTGGGCGGCCATATGCTCTACCTTACCGCCACCGATTTCGGACCCCGCGATCCCGCTAAACCGGGCGTGCAAGCCGGCCTGTGGCTGCAATATGTGCTGGACAATGCCGAAGATGTGAAAGAAGCCCTGGCCGTGCTCGATACGATTCAGCCGGTGATGGTGGAGGCGCACGGCCGCAAAGCGACCGTTCATCTGGCCCTTGAGGATTCCAGCGGCGACTCCGCCATTGTCGAGTATGTGGGCGGGAAACCGATGATTCATCACGGCCGCGAGTATCGCGTGATGACCAACGATCCGCCCTACGACGAGCAGCTTGCGCTACTGAAGAAAATGGATTTTTCCAAGCCCAGCAGCGATATGCCCTTGCCCGGCAATGTGAATCCTCGGGATCGATTTCAGCGCGCGTCTTACTATCTGTCGCTGCTGCCGGAGCCGAAGAGTGAGCGTGAGGCCGTCGCAGGCGTTTTGGCCATCGCTCGCAATGTTTCGGTTCCGTTTGGCGCGCCGTATAAAGGATTTGGAGTCTACAACACCGAGTACCGGACGGTGATGGACCTCACTAATAAACGCTACTTCTTCGAACTCACAACCAGTCCGAATGTCATCTGGGTCGACATGGCGAACTTCAACCTGTCACCCGGCCCCGCCGTCATGACGTTGAATCCGGATAGTATTGAGCTTTCCGGTAATGTAGGAGGCAAGTTCAGAGTCGCCAAAGCGCCGTTCTAGAGAAAAAGCATGCGCGGAGAAACGGCGCCGGCCTTTTCAGCGATTGCGGGCGCCACCTGCTCTTGCGTGGCATCGTAGCGCCTATGTAGAAGAAGCTGTCCTCGCCATTTCCAGGGTCACACGGCGCTTTTGGCGATAAGCCATATTCGCCATGTGCGCCGCCACCGCCGACCGATAGCCGATTTCTACTGGAGCGTTGGGCTGCTTGCGCGAGCGAACGCAATCGATGAAGTTGGCCATGTGGTTCTGGTCGGGAGTCTCACCGACGAGCGCCGCACCAGCGCTGCGGTTGACCTTCTCCGGGTAGTAGTTGATGGACGATATGGAACGGCCTGTGACCATATCGGTAACGCCCATCTGGTGCTCAATCGTTCCATCGCTTCCCAGGAAATGCTCCCCCAGTCCGTAATGACTGTTGCTGAAGGTGGACCGCCAGGTAACGACCAAATCGTTGGGGAAATCGAGGGTGACAGAGATGGTGTCCGGCACTTCGCGCCCGTCTTTTTCAGAGTAGACGCCACCCGACATGTAGGCTGCGGCGGGCAAGGGCAGGTCAAGGGCCGTCATGATCCAGGCGATCTGATGGACCATATTTTCGGTAACGTTGCCTCCTGAAAACTCCCAGAACAGGCGCCAGTTGATAAATTTGTGGCCGTCAAACGGACGGCTGGGACGCCCATTCAAGAACGCTTCCCAATTGAGGTTTTGCGGCAGGCAATCCGGAGGAACCGGACGAACCCACTGACCGCTGCCGTGGGGAGTATTGCGGCTCATCCAGGATTCAACCAGAGTCACCTTGCCCAGCATGCCCTGCTGAATCCAGTTGCGGGCGTCGGCAATGGCGCCCGAACTTTCATGCTGCAAGCCGATCTGCACCACCTGGCGCGAATTCCGGGCGGCGGCAAGGCACTGGTCCGCTTCCGGAATCGACCATGTCATGGTTTTTTCGCAATAGAGGTCCTTGCCTGCGGCCAGAGTATCGAGAAAATGCCGGGCATGCAGGTGAAGCGGACTGGCGACAATGACGGCATCGATATCTTTTTGATCGAGCAGGCGGCGGTGATCGTTGAATAACTGAATTTCCGGCGCCGATTGACGGGCCTGATCCCGGCGGAGCGAGTAGGTGTCGGCCACGGCCACCAGTTGAGCGTTGGGAACGGCGAGCACCTGATGGAGGAGTTCCTGTCCGCGTCCGCCAACTCCAATCATGCCCACCCGCACACGATCGTTGGCTCCCAGTGCGCGGGAAGCAGGTCCCGCGAGAAGCGCCGCTGTCCCGAGTACTGTGCCCTTCACAAAGTCACGTCGTAGCATCTTGTGATCCGCCATTTGCCTCCTTGCGCGCGACCCGGCGATCGGACAAAGGTTCCGGTCTCCCCGTACCGCGCTAGGAGTTTAGCAGCGCATCCGCGGGAAGCTTAGCAATAATTTCGATAAGATCCGTTCAGGCGAGCTTTTTGGGAGTTGTAGTCTTACATTTTGAGATTCGTAGAGTAGAAAGGATTGGGATTCCTTTAGAACCTTACTTGCTATCTGTAGCTTCCGCACTCTGCTGCAGCTTGGCCCGCCTCCTATGCCCATAGGTCATGTTGAGAAGCCAAAGCAGGTAAAGCACGATCAGAATATTGAAGATGAAGATGGTCCACCGGATCTTATCGTCGCTATGACGGATAATTTCATAGATTTCCCAGGGCATGTACATCGCACCCGAAAGCAGCGCGAACCATTCCGCCCATTCCTTCTCCAGCCATAGACCGGTTGCTTCCACAAAGCGCACAATCGCGTAAATCATCACTCCGAAAAAAACGATCCAGAGATTCTTGATCGTAACGTGCCCGGCGGCACGCATGACCGCCTGGAAAAACTTACGCCCGGGACTAATGTGGAGAAACTCCAGGATGTGGGCGGCCATCGCCTGAAAGTCCCTATGCCTGAGGGCAAGCAGGAGGCAGGCTGCCAGGATCGAGAGTGCCCCTTTTGTGGCTTCAAGGATCGCGATGCTACGCAGGCCAAAATGCCTGGCTACAATGTTTTTACTGTCATTCATGTGGCGCAAGAATACAGAGGCTATCTGTGTCTGGCAAGAATAAGCGACAAGCGCTACGCCTTATCCTTCACACTTCACAAAGAGCCTTCTGTTATACACAAGGATAGCGGAAATGCCATACTCATTGCACATGGAACCAGAGCACAAATTGTGCTATGCATCCGGCCTGTACACGACCGCAATTATCCGCTTGCACCGGTTATCGTGCCGATTTGAACAGAGCGAATGACGCACCTTGAGGATCGGCTACGATGGCCCAGGTTCCCACATGCTCCATGGTTTGCGGAGGCATAAGGACCTTGGCCCCTAATCCTTTGGCCTTATCCACCGTCTTGGCGACATCGGCAGCCTGAATATAGATCATCCAATGAGGAGGGATTTTCGAATTGCCGGAGGCGGGAGGAACCCCGCCTATGAAATGCTCGCCGTTCTTGATGTGCAGATATCCGGAGGGATCGTGTTCTCCTTTGGAGATCTTCCATCCAAACAGGCCGGAATAGAATTTTTCAGCCTTTAGCGGGTCGGTCGTAACCAGGTCCGCCCAGCAGAAGGCGTTGTCTTCTCCAGCTATCGATATCCCTTGGCTGGCCTTCGCCTGCCAGACCTGGAAGATGGCGCCGGTGGGGTCCTGCAAAACGGCCATGCGGCCTACGTCAAACACATCGAAGGCAGGGGCCAGCACTTTCCCACCGAGTTTTTCCGCATTCTTCACCGCATCATCCGCGCTGTTTACGGCAATATAGAGCCCCCAATGGGGAGGCACTCCCTGGGCCTGCTGCTCTTTCTTCAGCGTATAGGCCGCACCCGAGTCATGGCCCTTCAGCTTGAACATGGAATAGACCTCGTCCGGTCCCATGGGGTTATCGGTCACGGTCCAGCCAAACAGGTTGGTGTAAAACGTTTTTGCCGCGTTCTGATTGGTGGTGGCCAATTCAATCCAGCAAAACGAACCAGCGGTAGCACTTTCTATCGTTGCCATGCGGGAAGTATAAGAACATCGGGAAGGAACTTACAACCGGGAAATACACAAGAGTAACCAACCCGGAAACCCGGCTCCCGGCCGGTGGTATTTCCCCCCAAAGACTGGCAAATATAATTGAGGCCCTGATGACTCATCCAAATTTAGGGTTCCGCGAGTTTTCGGTTCGGCGCAGCGAGCTGGCTTGTCCGGCGCATTCACTCAAGATGATGGCGAATGCCGCCGCCAGCGAGGCAGATGAAGTGGTCTTCGATCTTGAAGACGGTTGTGCGCCCTCGCAAAAAGTCGCGGCGCGCAAGACCCTGGTTGAAGCTTTCAAGACGCTGGACTTCAAAGGCAAGATACGCGCCTTTCGGCCGAACGGCATCCATACCAGATTCTTTTATCGTGACGTAATTGAAACCGTGGAATCGGCGGGCGCGCACATCGATGTGATGGTGGTGCCCAAAGTGCAAGAGGCTGCCGATGTCCTGTTTGCCGATCGGCTCCTCACTCAGATTGAGCAAAACATGGGCCTGCCGGTGGGCCGGATTCGCCTGGAGGCTCTGATTGAGGGCGCCAAGGCGGTGCTCCACGCAGAAGAGATAGCCGCGTCTACGCCGAGGCTCGCCGGGTTGATTTTTGGCGTTCTGGATTATGCCGGGGACATTGGCGCGCGGAGGCACGTACGCGAGCAATCCGCTCTGTACCACTGGCCCAAGGCCAAGACAGTAGCCGCCGCCCGTGCCGCTGGAATCGATGTGATCGACAGCATTACCCTGCAATTCCGCGATCTCGAGCAGTGTGAGCGCGACGCGCAGGAAGGCGCACAGATGGGCTTTGACGGTAAGTGGGCGATTCATCCAGCGCAGGTCGAGGTGATTAATCGCGTCTTTACTCCGTCGCCCGAAGAGATCACCCGCGCCAGAGAAATCATCGAGCTTTATAACAAGGCGGATCGAGATTCAGGGTTGGGAGCGATTGTCTACAAGGATGAAATGGTGGATGCCGCCACCCTTCCGGTCGAGTTGAAAAAGCTGGCAATCGCCAAAAAGACCGGGATGTTGAAGTAAGGTGAGGGGCGGGACCCTCTTCCATCCTCGTGGAATGCCGATGCTACAATACGCGTTCTGCGAATCCCTCAATGCTGCCTCTGGAAGGAATCACTGTTGTTGCCTTGGAACAGGCCGTAGCCGCGCCTTTTGCTACGCGCCAGCTTGCCGATCTGGGCGCAAGGGTCATTAAGATCGAGCGTCCGGAAGTTGGCGACTTTGCCCGCGATTACGACACTACGGTAAATGGACTGGCGAGCCATTTCGTCTGGGTGAACCGTTCCAAGGAGTCGCTCACCCTCGACTTAAAGCGTCCGGAGGCTAAAGAGGTTCTGGAGCGCCTTTTGGCCAAGGCGGATGTATTTGTCCAA
Source organism: Candidatus Angelobacter sp. (assembly GCA_035295685.1). Lineage (GTDB taxonomy): Bacteria > Acidobacteriota > Terriglobia > Terriglobales > Acidobacteriaceae > Angelobacter. The sequence goes on along the minus strand of DATGIO010000110.1, from coordinate 72,102 downwards.
AACCTCGCTCCCGGCGCATGCGAGCGTTTGGGGTTGGGAACGGCAGTGCTGCGGGAGAGGTTTCCGAGGCTGATTGTCTGTAACCTCTCGGGCTATGGCTCCTCCGGTCCCTATCGTGACCGTAAAGCCTACGACCTGTTGGTGCAAAGCGAAGCGGGATTGGTTTCCGTGACCGGCACACAGGAGACGCCATCGAAAGTAGGCATCTCGATTGCCGACATCGCTGCCAGCATGTATGCGTATTCGGGAATCCTCACAGCCCTGCTCGTACGCAAGGAAACCGGGCAAGGAACGGCGCTGGAGGTCTCCATGCTGGAAGCCATCGGGGAGTGGATGGGCTATGCCGCTTACTACACTTCCTATGGTGGCTCGCCTCCTCCGCGCGCAGGGGCGAACCATGCCGCTATCTCTCCGTATGGCCCGTATGCTGCCGCCGACGGAACCATTTACTTTGCCGTCCAGAATGAACGGGAGTGGGTTCGCTTCTGCGAGAAAGTGATGGAGCGGCCTCATCTGGCGACTGATCCGCGGTTCCATACCAACTCCAGCCGTGTGCAGAACCGGTCTGAGCTGGAGAGTATGATTGCCGCCATGTTAAAGAGAATGACGGTTGAAAAGATTGTCGGCCTTCTGGAAGAAGCGCAGATCGGCTACGCGCGCCTGAACTCGGTGCAGGAGTTTGTGGATCATCCGCAATTGGCCGCGCGCGACCGCTGGCGGCAGATCGAGTCTCCGGCCGGCCCATTGCGCGCGCTGATTCCCCCGGCAACCATCGAGGGTGTGGAGCCGGTGATGGCGGCCGTTCCCGCGCTCGGTCAGCATACAGAAAGCATTCTTCGTGAACTGGATTTCGATCCGGGCACGATCGACGCATGGCGCCAAGCCAAGATGATTTAGGCGGCGCTAGGCAGCGAGGTTGGAAAGGACTCTTTTCAATATGTCACTGAAGCAGGGCTGGACAGGCCGGGTATTTGAGGATTTCGAAGTCGGCGACGTATATGAGCACCCCTTGGGAAGGACGATTCTATCCGCGGATAACTCCTGGTTTACCCTTCTCACACAGAACACTAATCCCACGCATTTCGACCACGCTTATTCCGCTCAAACCGAGTTTAGGAAGCCCCTGGTAAATTCCTGCCTTACTTTGGCGCTAGTGACGGGACAATCGGTCGCCGACATCTCGCAGAATGCCGTCGCGAATCTAGGCTGGGATGAGATTCGCCTGCCGAATCCTGTTTTTGAAGGCGATACGGTCTACTCCCGCACCGAGGTATTGGAAAAACGGGAATCGAAATCGCGTCCGAACGCCGGAATCGTGCGCGTGAAGACCATTGGCTTCAAGCAGGATGGAACCGTGGTGATCGAGTTCAAGCGTACGATCATGATCCATAAGCGGGGCTGCGTACCGCAGTTGCCGAAACCGGTGGCACAAGAAGCGTAGAATCACAGGGCCTATCAAGACTGCCTGAGAATCGTTTTTCCGTTCTCTTATAGTCGTTTTATAAGATTTCAGGAAGGCGTTTTCAGCACGAGATATCCACCTGCCAAGCTGAAGATCAAGTCCGGGGACCATGCTGCGACCGCTGGAGGAAGCTGGCTCACGTTGCCCATGGCTTCAAAGAGTCCAGCGGTTACCCAGTACACGACCGCAATCAGCAACGCGATCGCCACGCCCGTAAGAGCCCCGCGCCTTCCGGCAGAGAGTGCAAACGGAACCGCCAGGACAGCCATGACCACGGTAATCAGCGGGAAGGCCAGCTTCTTTTGGAGTTGAACGCGCAGCCGCACCACGTCGAACCCGCTCTGCTGCAGGTCTTTAATGTAGCCGCTTAGTTCTTCGTAGTTCATCTCCTGCGACTGGATGACTTCTTTCTTGAAGTACGAGGGGAGCTCGTTCAATTCGGCAAAGGTGGAAACATCGAAATGCTTGAAGCTATCGATGGCATCGCCGCGAAAAGAGCGCTCCCATCCGGCTTCAAAAATCCACTTGTGCAGCTCGTCGCTCCAATGGGCCCGCGTGGCATACACCCGCTTGGTGATTTGAAACGTATGCGGGTCGAATTCAAATGCCGAAAGGCTTCCAAACTGGTCCCGGTCCGGCTCATAGAGTTCGTAGTAGTAAATGGTGTTGTTCTGGCCGAAGATCCACTTGCGGTCGGGACGCAAGTAGGTTTGCGCAGGCTTGCGCTTGATGGTGTTTTTCAGGATTTCCACGCGCTTGTTGGCATAGGGCAGATAAGACTGCTCCAGCAGGAACAGCCCAGCGGCGAGCAGAGCTGAAATGACCAGGACGGGCATAACCGTGCGATAGATGCTGATGCCGGTGGCTTTCATGGCCGTGAGCTCGTTGGTTTTTTGCATCAAGCCCAAAGTGACCAGGACCGATAGCAATACCGCAAGCGGAGTCACGAGATAGAGCAGAGAAGGCATTTCGTTGAGCAGATATTCACCGACCGTGAGAGACGGGACCTTGTTCTTCACGATGTCGGTGAGCAGCTCAAAATAGAGGAAGATCAGGATAAGAACCATGAAGCTGGCGAGAATCAGCACCAGATTACTCATGAAACTGCGAAGAACATAGTCGTCGAGAATCATGGGGAAACGCGTGCCGCGAAAGCGCCGCGAACGGCCGCTCTCTTCCGGATCCTTGGTCCCTTTGCTCCTGGCTTCCTTCGCCTCTCCTTCCTGGGCCTTGAATCGCGCCTGTGTCCAGCTCCGCAATTGTGTAAGGATGGCGCTTCCGAGCCCGATCTCGATAGGCATCTTGTCCGCCCGCCACAAAAGGAACATGCCGATCAAGGCAAATACGATGTTTGCCATCCACACGCCAAATACAGGATGGACTTTGCCGCCCCGCGCCAGCGACAAGCCTGTGGTTGTAATGAAGTAGTAAATAAAGACCAGGACAATGGTCAGAACGAAACCGGCCCCGCGCCCGCCCTTCCTTGACGAAAGTCCGAGAGGAACGCCGATGAGCACGAGCACAAGACACGCGGTGGCGTAAGCGAATCTCCGATGGAACTCGATCCTGTAAGTGCGGGCAAGCTCTTCGCGCGGACCGTTGCTTCGGTTTAGAAGCTCGCGCGTGCTCAACTGCTGAATCGGGACGATTTCCTGGGCGGTTTTGTCGGCGGGGGGAAGGGGCAGGATCGTATCGGTTTCGGTGAAACGGGAGATGTCGTACTGATCGCGAATGTCAACCTGATGCACTTGGCCGCTGATCAAGTGCAGGCGAATTGCATCTTTGCCTCCGTTGAGGGCAAATGCTTTTTGCGCCAGCGTGATCTTGGGTGTTCCCGGCACGCTGATGTCGGCAAGAAAAACATTCTTCCAGATGGCCGCTCCCGACGTGGTGGTTGCGTCCTGCACATAGAGCACGTAGTTCTTGGAGCCTTCGTAGAACACCCGCGGCTGAACTTCAAACGAGATCTGCGAGCTTGCAAGCCGCGCCTGCAGACCGGCCAGGGCAGCCGCCGAACGAGGCGCGATCACTACGGCGTTGGCAATTGCCAACAGCCATGTAACTACGCCAAAAATGGAAACTATTTTGAGGAACCGTCCAACGCCGACGCCGGAGGCGCGCATGGCGGTAATTTCGCTATCGGCGGCCATTCGGCTCAAGCCGATCAGCACTCCCACCAGCACACCCATGGGAATGGTCACGATCAACGCGGCAGGCAACGTCAGGAAGATCAGCTCCGCCACGCTAGGAACCGGCGCGCTGTTGCGCACCACCAGCTCCAGGACGCGGGACAGGTCACGCATAAAAATGACGAACGTGAAGACCCCGATCCCGATGAGCCCGTGAGAGACGACTTCCTTCAGTATGTAGCGCGTGAAGATCCGCACGGTTTTCTGTGAGAAATTTTAACAGATGCTTTTGCTATGTTATTACGAGGAAAATCCGGACCATGCCCTCCATCCGCCTTCTGTTTCTCTGGCACATGCATCAGCCTTACTACAAGGACCTGGTGACGCAAGAATTTCGCCTGCCCTGGGTTCGCATGCATGGCTTGAAGGACTACTACGGAATGGTCAAGCTGCTCGACGAATTTCCGCATGTTCACCAGACCTTTAATCTCGTTCCATCGTTGATCGCGCAGATTCAGGATTACGTCTCCGGCAGCGCGCAGGACCCGTTTTTCGATGCAGCGACTAAGCCCGCGGGCGAGATGAGCGCAGCGCAGCGCGCTTTCGCCTTGCGCTACCTGTTTCAAGCGAACCTGGATCACATGATTCGCCGGTGGCCTCGCTACTATGAATTGTGGGAAAAATGGGAGGGACGTCCGGAGAGCCAAGCGGCTGCAACCTGGTTTACCGATGGCGAATTGACCGATCTTCAAGTGTTATCCCAGGTGGCATGGTTTGACGAGTTCCTGCTGGAAAGGCCCGAAGTTCGGGAGCTGACGAAGAAGGACCGCGGTTACACGCTCGAAGATCAACGCAGCATGGCGAGGATGCAGCAGGAGTTTCTCGCGGAAATACTGCCGGCATATGCTTCGGCCCAGGCGCGCGGGAGCATCGAGATCTCAACGTCGCCGTTTTATCACCCCATCCTGCCGCTTTTGTGCGATACCGACATGGGCGCGATTTCCAACCCCAATCTGCCCTCGCCCAGCCGCCGTTTTCGCCGTCCGGAAGACGCGCGCGAGCAGATCGACAGGGCTTTGGCGCTGCACGAGCAAGTTTTCGGGGTGCGGCCGCGAGGTTTATGGCCATCGGAGGGCAGCGTATCCAACGAAATCCTGGCGATTGCCCATCAGGCCGGGCTCAAGTGGGTAGCGACCGATGAGGGAGTGCTGGGGCGTTCCCTTGGAACCTCATTCCAGCGCGACGGCCAGGGCAGGCTGCATGCCGAGAGCGCGGAAAAGGTCTACCAGATTTACAAATGGGAGCAAAACCGCGACTCGGTGCGGATGGTTTTTCGCGATCATTCCATCTCCGACCTCATTGGTTTTGTCTACTCCGGGGTTGCCGCACAAGACGCCGCTACCGACTTTCTGCGCCGCATCAGGGAGTCTTGCACATCCTTGCTTTCACAAGGAAAAGACGCCACAGTTTCGATTATTCTCGATGGCGAGAATGCCTGGGAGTACTACCCGCAGTCGGGCAGGGAATTCCTGCGGCGGCTCTACGATGGCATTCAGAGCGATCCGCAGTTCGAGCCGCTGACCATTTCGGAGGCTCTGGAGCGCGAGCCGCTTCCCGAAAAACTGCCTTCCATCTTTCCCGGATCGTGGATCGACGCAAACTTCGACATCTGGGTGGGAGCGCCCGAAGACAATCTTTCGTGGGACCATCTCTATTCGGCCCGTGAGTTTTTCGATGAGAACGCCAGGCGCGTTTCGGACCGTGCGCGCGGACTGGCTTTTGAAGAGTTATTGATTGCCGAGGGAAGCGACTGGAACTGGTGGTATGGCCCGCAGCACCACAGCGCCAACGATCGCGAGTTCGACGAGCTTTATCGCAAACACCTTGCCAACGTGTACTACGCAATGGGCGCCACTCCGCCGGATGCTCTGGCGCAGCCTATTTTTGCGGGTGCGGTGAAGGCGGGCTCCAGCCCTCAAACCGCATACATTTCGCCGAACCTGCGGAGCCCCATACCCGGCTATTTCGATTGGCTGGGGGCGGCTGTCTATAACGCCGATTTGCGTTCATCGTCCATGCATCGGCGGTCGTTTTTGCTGGATGTTGGCTATGCCGGAATTGACGCGCACTGTCTGTATTGCCGCTTGGATTTTAGCGAAAGTGCTTCCGATTGGTCGGCGGGCGCTACCCTTGTAGTCACGATCGAATCGGAGGCGCAGGCCAATTCTCCTGCGCAAGCATGGCGGCTGGAAGCCGCTTTCGACCGGCTCGCCGATGACGGTCGGAACCCGGATGGCCAGACTATAGCCATACCAACGACCATAGAAGACCGGCGGCCGGATGACAGTCTTGTGAGCGTCAAGCGCCTTGACGATCATCGTGTTGTGAGCTGGAGCTTCCGCAGAGGCCGCGGCGAAGCCGAGAGCGGTTCTAGCGAGGGGATACAGGAAAACGTGTCCCAAGGCCGAACGGAAGCCCAAACCAAAGTCCAAGCGGCGCAGGGAATCGCGGTCGAGCTGCGGCAGAATCACATTTTTATGTGCGCCATTCCGTTGCGGGCGCTGGCCCTTCCCATGGGTGCGCGGCTCGGCATCAGGTTTTCTCTATGGCGCTCCCGTCTCCCGCTTGACGCCCTGCCGCAGGAAGGCGCTATTGAACTACGCCTGGTTCCGGAAAAAGAGCTGGAAGTAATCGGATAGGCTTTCATAATTCGTCTCAAACGTTGTTGATTGCCCGGAGTCGCTCCGCATCAAGAAGAGGGAATCGTGGTCTCCATGATAGAGTCCAAGTCGAAAACTTTTAGCTTTCGGGACCTCACAGTGTGGAGCACGAAGCTGCCGGACGTAAAGTTTGCGATCCTCCCTTCTTCAAACACCCGACCCAATCCACTGGTAGCAGAAGGCTATATTTATGCATCAATTTTTTTTCCAGGCGCTGTCTGCGCCCTGGATCCGGGGCGTGGGAAGCTGATTTGGCGCCATGAACTGGGGGTACACGCTGGTGCGTCGGTTTATCTTCACGGCAAAAAATTATTTGCGAAAACATCCAACACGCTTTTCGCTTTGCAAGCGGAGACAGGGGAGCCTCTTTGGCTGTTCTGCCCCTATGGTACCAGCAAAGAGACGATCTATTCGGCTCCATCCGCTCGGGACGATAGAGTCTATATTGGCGACAGGAGGGGCTATCTGCATTGTCTCGATAGCGTCAATGGCAAGACAATTTGGCGGAGGCTTACGAACCGATCTCAAAACTGCTCTGTCAATTCCACGCCTATCCTGATGGATGGTTTGGTGATAATTACGACCAACGCCAGTAGCGTTCTTGCCTATGATGCAGAGTATGGCGAACTGGCATGGAAGCAGAAGTTGGACGGCCCTTCGACATTTGGGCCGCTGGTCCACCAAGGTTGCATCGCCGCGGTAACAGATTCGTTATACATGCTTACCACCGCTGGTGAAATTCAGAGGCGCTTTTCGTGGAACGGAGAAAAGCTTTGTAGAATTGAAAGCACTCCGCGAAATATTGCCGTCTCGTTTTGGCCCCAATCACTATGGGGTAAGCCTGACCAGTTAGGTAAATCCCAACCAGGCATACTGCGGTTGCTGACAGTGAAATCGGGCCTCCAGCAGACGGTCGCATTGCAAAAATTCTGCGACTCTATTCGATATATCCCAACAACTCGTCTGCTTTACTTATCACATTTGACTGGCATCGATTTGCTTCACGCTACAAAGAGAACTGTGCTATGCCAGATCAAGACGAGCAAGGAAGCGCGCAATGGCGTTGCGCTTGTGGACGTAAGCGACAACAAGATTTATGCGCTCACCGGCGATGGCCGCATCCACGCGCTTAATCATCCTACTGCCACGTAGATCGTTCTTCTGTAAGCTAAAAAGAGCCCGGCGCAAACGCCGGGCTCTTTTTTGCGTCGCTCAGGCTTGTTCTAGAACGTGAAGCGTGCTCCGAACTCGCCGGTGAAAGCTCTTGGTAGTGAGCTGCTGGATGGATTGATGAACCCAATCGGCTTCGCGAATGTGGGCGAATCGACCGTGGTATCGAAGTTGTTGCCGTAGTTGGCGTGATTGAACAGGTTGAAGGCCTGGAAGGCGAGCTGCAAGTTACGATGCTCTCCCAGCTTGATGTTCTTGGCAACGCGGGCATCTACGTTAAAGAACGGGTCGCCGCGCAAACTATCGAAGGGCACGACGTGGCAATGTGACTGATAGTAGCAAGCTGCCTGCTGCACTGCTGTCATGCTGCTGGTCGCCTGCAGGTTCGTAGGATCGCTGTTCAGCACCAGAAGCGCATTCGGCGAGCTTCCGCCGCCCAGGTTGAGCTGGTTGGCCGACGCCACCGCATTATAGGGGCGAGCGGAACCGGCCTGCAGGATGGGAGAAAACTCCATGCCCCAGGGCATATTCCAGATGCCACTAACCGTGAGGTGATGCCGTTCATCGTTGAATGCCGGGCCGAACTCAAACGGCGAGAACGGGTTTTGTGGATCGCGAGGATAGTTTCTGAATGAACCGCCGCCGCCGTCATAGCTCATGGCGCGGGCCAGAGTATAGTTTGCGCTCAAAGTGACGTGATGGAATTCGCGCTGGCGATAGCTGATATTGAGGCCGTCATAGCGCGAGCGTCCGTTCGACACTTCGTCGCGGACGCTGCCAAGCACTGGCACGCCGGCCGCCGCGAATGCCGAATCAAACGGATGGAAGAACCCGCCGGCTGCTCCCGTGGTTTTTGTTGTGATGATATTGTTGGGATCCACGGGAATCTTCGGATCCATGTTGATGGTCTTGTTTTCGTGCAGGCTCAGCACGTGAACATACTCGACCTCAACCACCGATTTCGGGGTAAGAGACCAGGCGTATCCAGCGTTGAATTCCTCGGTTACCGGGTTGCGATAGCTCGGATCCATGATGCGGCCGGTCGAACCAGGGTTCAGGTTGGCAGAGGGCGCCGCGATCGTGGGCAGGGGATCGACTCCGAACCGCCACTTGTCCAGCGTAGTGCTGGTGCCGGGTACGGGATCGCTTCCGCTGAGCGAGAACACAGCTTGGAAGATGGTCGGGTTAGCCTGCTGCTCCATGAACAGCGGGATGTTCTGGAAGATATCTCCGTAGTAGAGGCCGTAGCCGCCACGGAGGAGATGCTTTCCTGAGCCGGTAAGATCATAGGCAAAACCCAGGCGAGGGCTGAAATCTGCATTGTCATCGCCGGCTTGCTTCCGCGTGAGCTGGGCCGCAAGAGGACTGGTTGGCGCGATCGCCAGCAGTTCCTGATAGGTACGGCTGTTGGCTACATCGGCGCCGCCGATCATGTTGAAGTCCTTGTCGTAGCGAAGCCCCAGGTTCACCGACAAACGTGGCATGATCTTCCAATCGTCCTGGAAGTACAGGCCGATCTGCTTGGTGCCATTCTTCACGTTCGTGGAGGGATCGCCGTTTGCAATCGTCATTCCCTTGATCAAGCCTGGTGTGGCAAAGCCATTCGGGAAGAGGGCCGGGCCGCACTTCGGATTGCCGGCGTTGGCATTTACGCCCAGGATGCACGACGGATCTTTGGAGAAGTCGATCTCAAGGGTTGGGTTGAACTCGAAAAATCCGCCGAGAGTCGGATTCCACATGTAGTCGACGCCTGCCTTAAAGGTGTGACGGCCGGCGGTTTTTGTTACGTCGTCCCGGAACTGCCACTTTCTCTGGAATGACTGTTGAGGAACGTTGGTGTTGGTGCCGAATTGCTCATTGGTAAAGGTGATGAGCGGAGCGCGGGTACCGCTGTCGATCAGGTTGTTCCAGTAAGAGAAGCCGAGCGTAACCTGGTTTACCAAAGTGTTCGTCACAGCGGAGTTTACGGTCAAGTTCGCAAGCTGCATGTGATTGAAGGTGAAGTTACCTTCAGTTGCGTCCATGGTGCCGTCGCTCTGGTCGTTCAGGCTGTTGTTGGCCTGTGTAGTGACCGAGAAATAGGCGGAGTTGCGGCTGTTGAAAGCATAGTCCAACCGCCCGTTGAGGCGATTCTCAAAGAAGGGCGTGGGAACCACGGCAAGCGGCTGCGCTCCAAGCCCCGTTACGAGCTGCAGTTCTGAGAATGCCAATGGATCTTCCGCTTTCGAGGTATGCTCGCGCTGGCGCTCAAAGGCGAAGAAGGCAAACAGTTTGTCTTTCTTGATTGGCCCGCCGATCGATCCGCCAAACCACTGGCGCGAATAGGGGGGATTCGAGGAGATCGTGTCGTTGTTTGCGGGATCGGGCTGCTTCTGATTCGCATTCAGGGCCTGGTCGCGGAAGAAACCGAACGCCGACCCATGGATGTTGTTTTCACCGGTCTTGGTGATTACGTTGATGGCCGCGCCTTCGGACCTGCCATTGACGGCGGAAAAGCGCTGTGTGGATACCGAGAACTCCTGCACGGCTTCGGCGGGAAGCTGCATCACCGGGCCGCCGACCGTGTTGTCTTTGTTGTCGACGCCGTTGACGGTTACGTTCACGTTACGTCCGCCCTGCCCGTTCACAGACAAGATGGAGTAGCGGTTCTTGGTGGGATCGTAAGAGTCCGCAGCCTTAACGCCGGGGGACAGATACGCAAGGTCGGCGATGTCGCGGCCAACCAGCGGCAGTTCCTGTACCTGCTCCGGTGTAATGGTGGTGCTCACGTCGGTTTTCGTCTGATCGACGAGCGGCGCGGTGCCGGTTACTTCCACGGTCTCGCTCACCGTGCCTGGATTCATCTTGAAATTCTGGGTGGTGGTCGCTCCTACTAACAGCTCAACGCCACTGGCTTCGGCAATTGCAAAGCCCCTGGCGCTCACCTTAATGATGTAGATACCGGCCGATAACGCGTCGAATTTATATTCGCCGGCGTCGCTGGTTTTGGCGCTGCGGGTCGCGCCCGTCGCTTTGTTGGTTACGGTGACTTCTGCCCCGGCAATGATCGCCTGGGATTTATCGGCTACGGTGCCTTGCAGTCCCGAGCTAGCGGTTGCTTGCCCAAACAGGTTGACACAACAAGCCAGAGTCAAACCGACTATGGCCGTAACTGTCAGCCATTGCTTACTCCTCATGGTGCCTCCTCACTGGTTCTCCTAGGGGATTTCAAAAGTCTTACAAGTCTGAATTGCAGGACGTACTTTTATTGAACGAGCATCAAACTCTCGCGATTTTCTTGCGGTCGTAATTGCAATTCGCTTGCCGCTCCACCCGCCTCACCCGCCTTTCGCCAGACATAACCGTCAGGTGCCGGCCCGGCGGCCCCTTGTCCTGGTGGAAATTTGGGGGATCGTATTGGCCATGCAAAATGGCGTAGGAGGTAGGACCTTACGGCCTTCGGGGGATGTCCGATGGATTGTGTGAATAAACGAAAACCAGATGGAGTTGGCGCCGCTGCCTTAGGCTAAATCTGGCGCAATGCCTTGATTCCACAGCACGATGATCTTCATAGGGGCTGGGGTTCTAGCCCTAGGAGGATGGCATTGCTGCCGGTCTTCTACCGGTTGCCGGGACGCTAGAGAGGAGGTACAGAGGTGTTAGGAAGCGATTAGGGCGTTCGTTCAAAATTTCGTGTTTGTTGATCGCTCATGCAAGATGCAGCAGAAGGCATTTTGGATGAAAAAAATTATTTGGGCCGAAAGGATAAATTCACAGGATGGTATCCTTGATACCATTTTTCACATTAAAAAACACTAATTAATATTAAAATTTGTAAATTTAGATAAATAATTACAGAACTTTTAAAACGACACCAACATCTCTTAAAACATTAGGTGATACAATGCTGTCGCAATAAAGGGAGCCTAGGAACAAAACAAAAGGTACAAAAACAAAAGAGACACCGCCGAAGGCAATGTCTCTTCAAAAGTTGGGTTCCTCTGATTTCTTGTAAAAATCGACGTCCGAAATTCCCTCTTACTTCTTGATCGAAATCATCTCAACTTCAAAAATGAGGGTCGCATTGGGGCCGATGTCGCTCCCTGCGCCGCGCTCACCGTAGGCAAGCTCGGAGGGAATAAAGAGCTGCCATTTTGAGCCCGTAGGCATGAGCTGCAGAGCCTCTGTCCAGCCTTTGATCACCCCACCCACGGGGAAGCTCGCCGGTTCGCCCCGCTTGTAAGAGCTATCGAATTCGGTGCCATCGATAAGGGTGCCGCGATAGTTGCACACCACTGTGTCGGCGGCGGTCGGCTTGGCGCCTGTACCAGGCTGCAAAATCTTATATTGAAGGCCGCTCGGGAGAGCGATCACGCCTTCCTTGGTTTTGTTGGCGGCAAGAAAAGCCTCGCCCTCCTGCTTGTTTTTCGTAGCTGCTTGTTTCATCTTTTCTTCCTGCTTCGCCATCAGGGCTTTTTGCCATTGCATGAGCGTTGCCTGGGCGTCTTGTTCCGTCATCGCGGTTTTGTTTCCGGCCAAAGCATCCTTAAGACCCAGGACAAGAACATTCGGATCCACATCGACCGACTGCTTGCGCAGGTTGTTGCCCAGGTTCATGCCAAGCGCATAGCTCACCTTTTGCTTGTCATCCTTCAGGTCGGTCGCTTGGCTGGCTGAATCGGCGGTGTTCTGCGTGGCAGCGGGCGTTTTGGCGGGCGCGGCCTTACTCGCGGCAGGCTTGGCTTGCGTGCCGCTTTGGGCCGCGGCTGGATAAGGGAGCAAAGCTGCTCCGATGATTGCGATACATCCCAATTCTAGTGCGATTTTTTTCATAAGATCGATTTTCCCATCCGGACAACAAGAGATGCAAACCTCGGGTATCGGGCTGCCCCGTCTAGATCCCGCAAAGAAACAACCACAAATTAGAACACAAAACGTGCGGAGACGGGCGTCAGGCGACATGTTCCAGATGTTAGCGGGTTAAAGATGGCGCGAAGGCGATCTTTCTGTTCTTTCTTTTGAAATCCTTCGTGCTTGCTATACGGGCTCTTGCTATTCGCCCGTCTGGACAACATAGGCGTGTTCAACTCCGGCGTTATCGAAGAAATCGCCGACGAGTACTCCCTCTTTGTTCAGCCCGTTTGCGTCGGTAGACTTTGCTCCGGGGAAGTCGATCTGATCGAATTTGCCGCCGCGGTGCAGGAAGCCGTGGCCGTTGCCGGCTGCATCGTTAAAGCTGCCTACAATCACGCTCTTGGCATTGACTCCAAAGGCAACCGAGCTGGAGGAATTAGGCGGATTCAGCTGGACAAAATCGTCGCCGCGTTTCAGGAAAGCCCGCTGCGTTCCGGAGGCGTCGTTAAAGGAGCCGACGATTTCACCCTGGTTATTGATGCCAAAAGTGGTTGTATTCGTGCCTTTGGGAAAATCGATCTGTTTGAAATCGCCGTTTTTCCTGACGAAGCCGTGAGTATTTCCCGAAGCGTCGGTAAAGCTCCCGACGACGTCATGATCGTCGTTGATTCCAAGCAGCTGTGAAGATGCCGCTCCCGGAAAGTCGACCTGCGTGAACGAGCCGTTGCGGTCGATGAGTCCGTGCTGCACGCCCGAGCCGTCTTTGAACGCGCCCACGATCTCGCTGAAGTTGTTGATGCCAACGGTTCGCGTTTCGGAGCCGCCCGGGAAGTCGAGCTGGGTAAAGACTCCATTGCGGCGCAGGAAGCCATGCTGGTTTCCGGAGTTGTCGACGAAGAATCCTACAATTTCGCCGCGCGTGTTAACGCTGTCGGCCTCTGTGGACTTGGAGTTCGGAACGTCAAATTGCTGGAAGGGCAGGGATCCTGTCTTCGATGCTTGAGCCGGCTGCGCTCCTGCCGAGACGGAGGAAACGGGAGAAGCTGCTGTAAGAGAATGTAAATAGGGATTGGAAAAGACGAAGGAAGCAATAACTGTGGCCAACATGAATCTGCGTGGTTGCGACACGAGCGTAAGCATGCGCTCACCTTACCATCGAACGGCGGCGGCCATGGTTACTGATGTGGTATGTGCGCCCCTTTTTATTGCGCCGCGTTCCAAAATGGACCTTTGTTGTAGCACTCGACAGTCAAGCTTGGCGCTGATCGGCTTGGTGTCAAAACGAGAGATCAGAATCACGCCAAGGGTGTAGAGGTTGATGCTGATTTGGTTGGGCGTGCCGAGCACTGGCCTCTATTCGGTAAAGAACGGAGCCATGCGCCGGAATTTTTCGTAGCGTTCCTTGGTTAGTTCGTGGGGTGAGCGCTGCTTTAGAACGCCGAGGTGACGGTGCAAGACTTCATCGAGCATCACGGCTGCGGCGTCGTGGTCGAGATGCGCTCCGCCTTCGGGTTCCTGGATGATCTCGTCGATCACGCCCATCTCTTTCATCTCACCGGCAGTGATCTTGAGCGCCTGGGCGGCGATTTCCTTCTTTGAGGCGTCGCGCCACATGATGGAGGCGCAGCCCTCGGGCGAGATGACGGAATAGACCGAGTTCTCCATCATAAAGACGCGGTCGGCAACGGCAATAGCCAGCGCTCCTCCGCTGCCGCCTTCACCGATGATGGTGGTAAGTACCGGAACCCGCAGGCGAGCCATCTCGCGCAGGTTGCGTGCAATGGCTTCGGCCTGGCCACGCTCTTCCGCCCCCAGCCCTGGATAGGCGCCCTGGGTGTCCACAAAGGTAAGGATCGGCCTTCCGAACTTCTCCGCCATCTTCATGCAGCGGAGGGCCTTGCGGTAGCCTTCCGGATTTGCCTGACCAAAATTCCGATAGACACGCTGTTTGGTATCGCGGCCCTTCTGGTGGCCGATGACCATGACCTCTTCGCCATGAAAACGGGCGAGTCCACAGATAATGGCCGGATCGTCGCCGTAGGAGCGGTCTCCGTGAATCTCGCTCCAGTCGCTAAAGATGCGCTCGGTATAGTCGAGGGTAAAGGGGCGCTGGGCGTGACGGGCCAGCTCCGTTTTTTGCCAGGCAGTCAGCCGCGACCGGATCTGGTCGCGCAGGAAATGAATCTGGTGCTGAAGGTGCTTCAACTGAAGCTGAGCATCTTTGTCGTCTCCGGCTTTGGCTTCAAGCTCGGAAACCTGCTCTTCAATCTCTTCCAATCGCTGCTGAGCTTTGAGGGTAGGGTCCATGGATTGGCTGTGTTAGGTGCTTTCCCCTTATTTCTGTTCTTTTGCAACACGGGCGTCTGGCCCTTAAGATCACACCCCAGGCTAGTCGACAGTGCGCACACTGCCAGGACCGCAAAGTTCTTCCACGCGCGTGAAGAAAGCACGGTCTGGACAGACATTATATCCGGTGGCCTCCATGATCACCATGTAGTCCCCCGGACGCTCCAGGTCAAACAGGACGTTGGCTTCACCTTTGCGCTCCTGGAAGATGGAGTGGAGCGCATCCACCATGCCTGCGGTGGCGTTATCGAGGGGAATGCGAATGCGGATGGCACGGGGCAGCTTGGGTTTGGCCTCGTCCAGAGAGGTAAGCTGGCTGATGGTGATCTTGGGGTTCGATCCTTCTTCGACCCGCACGCTGCAGCGAACCAGCATGGGAATCTCCTGCTTCAGCATCCCCTGCAGCCGCTTGTACGCTTCCGGAAAGATGACCGCCTCGACCGTGCCGGTCATATCTTCCAGCACCGCCTGAGCATATTGGTCCCCTTTGCGGGATTTCAGCACGCGGAGGCCGGAGATCACACCCGCCGTCGTTATCTCGTCGCGGCCTGTTCCGTTTTTCATCTCCGAGATGGCTTCCGCACTCAGGGCATGGAAGTCGCGCAGCTTGTCCCGATATTTCTCCAGTGGATGCCCGGTGATGAAGAAGCCCAGCACCTCCTTCTCGAAGGTCAATCGCTGGTGTTCATCCCATTCCGGAACCGATGGCAGCTTTGAGTCTTTGTCGGCATCGTCCTCCTGCTGGAAAAGCCCAAACAGGCCGTGCTGCCCCATCTCGGCGTCGCGCTGCGTTTTTTGTGCGCGCTCGATGGCCTTGTCCAAAGCCGCCGTGATCTGCGCGCGTCCGCCGAGCGCATCCATTGCGCCGCTCTTAACCAAAGATTCCACAACCCGCTTGTTGAGCAGGCGCAGGTCGACCTTCTCGCAAAAATCGAAGATCGAGGCAAACTTGCCGGTCTTGGATTTGGAGCGCGCCTGAACAATCGATTCGATGGCGTTCCGGCCTACGTTCTTGACCGCAGCGAGGCCGAAGCGGATGGCACTGTCGTGCGGGGTGAAGTAGGCGTCGCTGACATTGATGTCCGGAGGTTCGACCGGAATGCCCATCTCGCGGCACTCATTGATGTACTTGACCACGTTGTCGGTATTGCCGGTTTGCGAGGTGAGCAAAGCCGCCATGAACTCCACCGGATAATGGGTCTTGAGAAACGCCGTATGGTACGCGAGCAGCGCATAGGCGGCGGAGTGCGATTTGTTAAAACCGTAGCCGGCAAACTGCTCCATCAGGTCGAAGATCTTGACGACCCTCTTCTCCGGGAAATCGCGCTCCAGAGCGCCATCGACAAAGCGCTTGCGCTGCTTGGCCATTTCCTCAGGGTTCTTCTTTCCCATGGCGCGCCGCAGGATGTCGGCTTCGCCGAGTGAATATCCAGCCAGGACGTTGGCGATCTGCATCACCTGTTCCTGGTAGACGATGACACCCAGCGTCTCCTTTAATAGCTGCTCAAGTTCCGGTAGTTCGTATTCAACTTTCCTTCGGCCCCACTTGCGCTCGATAAAGTCGTCGATCATGCCGCCCTGGATCGGGCCAGGACGATAGAGCGCATTCAACGCGGTCAGGTCGCCCAGGGTGTTGGGCTTGTAGCGGCGCAGCACGTCGGTCATGCCGCCGGATTCAAACTGGAATATGCCCGACGTCAATCCGGTATGGAACACCTTTTCGTACGTGGGCGCGTCGTCCAGCGGAACCTTATCGAGGTCGATCGGCTGGCCGCGTTGTGCGATCAACTTGATGGCGTCGTCGACAATCGTGAGCGTGGTGAGCCCGAGAAAATCCATCTTCAGCAGGCCCATCTTTTCGACCGCATTCATGTCGTATGCGGTCACGATTTCGTCGTTTTTCGTTTTGTGCAGCGGTACCAGTTCGGTGAGCGGCTGCGGAGCAATCACAACCCCGGCGGCATGCACCCCCGAGTTCCGTACCAGCCCTTCCAGGCGAAGGGCGGTATCGATCAACTCCCGCACCTGGGGCTCGCCCTCGTAAGCCTGCTGGAGCGGCGGCGAATCTTTCAACGCATCCGAAATCGTAATGTTCAGGGTGCTGGGCACCATCTTGGCGATGCGGTCTACGTCGCTGTAGGGGATGTCCATGGCGCGGCCCACATCTTTAATGGCGGCTTTGGCCGCCATGGTGCCAAAGGTGATGATCTGCGCCACGTTGTCACGCCCGTACTTGTTGGTGACATAGTCGATCACCTCTCCACGCCGGTTCATGCAGAAGTCGATATCGATATCGGGCATGGAGATGCGTTCCGGATTTAGGAAGCGCTCGAACAGCAATTCGTGTTGCAGCGGATCGAGGTTGGTGATGCCCATGGCATAGGCCACCAAAGCGCCGGCGGCCGAACCACGTCCTGGCCCCACCGGAATGTTGTTTTCGCGCGCATAGCGGATGAAGTCCCAAACAATCAGGAAGTATCCTGAGAACTTCATCTGCTGAATGATGCCGATTTC
Organism: Candidatus Angelobacter sp.; assembly: GCA_035295685.1. GTDB lineage: Bacteria > Acidobacteriota > Terriglobia > Terriglobales > Acidobacteriaceae > Angelobacter. The sequence goes on along the minus strand of DATGIO010000110.1, from coordinate 54,928 downwards.
ACGCGAGAGCCGCTGGTCGTACTCGGCGCGCGATTTCTTCAGGCGTCCCTCATCGGCCAGGCTGCGCAACCCTTCCCAACGCCGTGCAAAGCCCTCCCTCGCGACTTGTTCAAAATAGCTGTCGAGCGTATAGCCCGCAGGAATCTGGAACTCTGGAAACGGATTCTTGACCTTGCTCAGCGCCATGTTGCAACGCCGCGAGATTTCCAGCGAGCGCGTAAGCATATCGGTCCGGTCTTTAAAGACGCGCGCCATTTCTTCGCCGGTCTTTACATAGAACTGGTTCGTCTGGAACTTTAGGCGCTTGGTGTCATGGATCGATTTGCCGGTCTGCACGCAAACCAGCACGTCCTGGGCATGGGAATCGTCTTCACAAAGGTAGTGGCTGTCGTTGGTGGCAACCAGCGGGATGCCGGTCTCTTTTTCCAGCCGGAAGAGATCGGGGTGGATGCGATGCTCCTCTTCAAGCCCCTGATCCTGTATCTCCAGGAAGAAGTTGTCCTTGCCGAAGATCTCGCGAAAGGTTCCGGCAGCCTCATAGGCGGCCTGATACTTGCCGGCCATCAGGTTCTCGGCCACTTCACCTGCTAAGCACCCAGAAAGGCAGATCAGCCCCTTGGAGTGCTCGGCCAGAAATTTCTTGCTGACCCGAGGCTTGTAGTAGAAGCCATGCAACGAGGCTTCCGAGGTGATCTTGATCAGGTTGCGATAGCCTTCTTCGTTCTCGGCCAGCACCAGCAGGTGGTTGTAGCTATCGCCCTCGGGCGGCGCGCGATGATCGTCTTTTTTGCAGATGTAGAGCTCACACCCGACGATGGGCCGAACACCGGCATCCTTGGCGGCGTTCACAAACTCGACCGCGCCATAGATATTGCCATGATCGGTCATGGCCACGGCTTCCTGGCCGATCTGCGCTACCCGCTTGACGAGTTTCTTAACGTCACACGCGCCATCCAGAAGGGAATAGTCGGTGTGCAAATGAAGATGGACGAAATCTGGCATGAGTGAGGCTTTAACACTCAATTATAGCGGTGGATTTTTGCAGGTTTCGCCGTGTGGATTTCGTGCAAATGTGGATAACGCGGCCTTAATTCCTTTTGCTCAGCTCTTTGTGGCCTTGGTGGCGCACAGCCTAGATAGGAGTATGGGCCATAACTGCAGACGTTTCTTACCCACGAATTCGCCACGCTTCTTTGTGCGCAAAGCTTCGCCCGGGTGGGCTACCCCTGTTCGGCACAGCTTCTGGCGCTTGGATATCGCGTGGACTTTTGTCGGCTCTGTTTTAGCCAGCCTTATTTCTTTTTCGCTTTTTTGGCGGGAGCAGGCGCCGCTTTCTTCTTCTCTTTCTCTTTTCCCTTTTCTTTATCTTTCGCTGGCTTCGCTTTTTCCGGCTTGCCTTCGGGCTTTTTTGCCGCCGGTTTCGCGACTGCCGCTTTCTTCTCCGGCTTCTCTGGTTTCTCCGGAGCGACAGTTTTCTTCGCCGGGGCAGCGGCAGGAGCTTTTGCCGTCTCTTGGGGCTTGGTTTCTTTTGCCGGTTTGCCTGCCTTGGCCGCTTTGGGCTCCGCTGTTACGGCTGCACTTGCGGGGGCCTCTTGGGGTGCCGGGGGCGCCGGAACCACTCCAGGCTGTGGCTGAACTTTAGGCTTGCGTCCGCGCTTCTTCGGACCCGCCGCATCTCCCACAACGACCACTCCTTTCACGTCTTTCTTCGCTCCCCTTCCACGGCGGACCGGTTGAGGCGGAGGCGGAGGCTCGGGCGGCTTGTACGGAGTGAGAAATTTGACGATCTCTGTGTGGTTGCGAAGCTTGCCATCGAGCAGCAGGAAGAACGCTTCTTCCAGAATTTTCTTGTAGTCGGGCAGATCGGCGGTAATCCGCATCTCGGGCATTTCCGGGAAGGGAAGCTTCTGCTTTACCGACGGCCACTTGGTCAAGAAGTTCTTGAGCTTCTGTTCCACCCCCGAAGGGCGCGAAGTAATTGCTGCGTACAACACGGTCTCCGGGCGGCTCTGCGTGAGAAACTTCCAGGTTTTGGAGGGCAGCGTCAGATCCTTGGCATTCAGCTGCTTAACGAACTCCTTGGTATCGTCCTCCAGATTGCGCCAGCGTCCTATAAAGCCCTTGTTGGGTATTTGCTTCTGGATTGCGGCAACTTCCTTGTCCCCGAACTTGCGGGTCAAGAAATGCATCACGAGAGGGCTGACCTCCGGATTCAATCCCACTTCCTGTACTTGTTGCTTGACCTTGAAGAGCTGGGTAAGACCGGCGGTATCCACTTTGGCGACCGCGAAGTGCGGGTTCAGGATCTTGAGCCAGCCTTCTTTTTCCAGGGCCTTGAGCACCTCAACCGGATTGTCTTCATGGGCAATCTGCTCCAGTTCGTGCCCCAGAAGGCGGTCGGAAACGTTCTCAATATAGTTGTTCTCTTTGGCCGCATCGTAGCGAGCCTGGGTGCGCTCTTCCAGCGCCCAATGGAACCGGGTGCAGAGCCGGGTGGCGCGAATCAGGCGAGAAGGCTCCTCATAAAACGCGTAGTTATTGAGGATTCGCAGAACCTTGCCCTCGATATCGGCCATGCCGTTAAAGGGATCGGAGAGCAGCCCGCGAGAGCCGGGGTTCAGCGAGAGCGCCATGGCGTTGATGGTGAAGTCACGCCGGCGCATGTCGTCGTAGATGGTTCCTGGGGTCGTCTCCGGCGGTTTGCCCGGCTTATCGTACTTTTCCGACCGTGTACTGGTGACCTCGGCACGCACGTTGCCCGGTAGCAGCAACATGATTGTGCGGGAGGTGTCTTCGGTGGCTTCGATAACTGCGCCGGCTTTCTCAAAATCCTTCTGCAGCTTGATCGCGTTTCCTTGTACGGAAAAATCAAGGTCGCGGATGATAAAGCCGCTCAGGATGTCGCGCACCGCGCCGCCGGTGAGGTACACATTCATCTGGTGAGAGCGGGCTACGTCCGTAACCAGCGTTACGGCGCGCTGCTGGTCCGGCGAAAGGCGAGTTTCCAGGAGATAAACGAAATCTGCCATCAGATCCTATTCTTGGGGCCTGCAAGTACACGTACAGCATCCCGGCCCGAGCCAGGATTGGTTACGACTTTCTAAACATTCTCGTAAGTTGCACGTTATACAAGACTTAGATGGTACCAGCAGGGGTCACGAATAAACCCCAAACGATAACATAAACGTTAACCGTTTGGCTACCCCCGCCAGTTAAAGACCATCGTGAACTTCTTGATACCCCCATGAATCGTGCGAGAATCAAGCATTAGACATGCCTTCCACGCACAAGAAAGTAATTGTCCGCAAGACCGGACGGGATTTCCTGAGCGGCTTTGTCTCTACGGCTCATTTTGTCGTAGAGGGCAAGCTCGAACTGCTGAATCCATCGGGCAAGGTGGTGATGGTGGATCTGAAGGAAATCAAGAGCGTGGACTTTGTGCGGGAGTTTGGAGAAGCCAACGAGCCGGCCCGCAAGACCTTTACCAGCCGTCCGCGCACCGAGGGCCTTTGGGTGCGCCTGCGCTTTACCGATAACGACGTACTCGAAGGCATTATGCCGAACGACCTAAGCCAGATTAATCCCGATGGCTACCTGATTACCCCGCCTGACACACGCGGCAACACCCAGCGTATTTTTGTACCCAGGGCGGCTCTCGAAGAGGTCAGCGTCCTGGCAGTGATAGGCCATCAACAATCCCGCAGGAAGCGAGGCGAAGACGCGCGGCAGGTTGGATTGTTCAGCCAATAGGTCTGGGACGAAAGCCGGGATTGCGGCTTTGTCACGAAATCTTCCTAAATGCCGGGAATCTTTGCTTCCCAATGGTTTGCCACGATCTGGTTTTGCTAGAACAATGGTTTGCCTACCCTGGATGTTTGCCATAGCCCGGGAAATCGCCGGTGGCTCCCGTGTATGCTTCAGTAGATGCGCCGTTGAGAATGAATCCTGTATGCCTGTCCAGAGGTCAATGAATCGATGAAATTGCATGAGATCGCCGCAAAAATCGGCGCCAAACTGGAGCCGGCCGACGCCGCCGACGAGATCAGCGGGATCGCCCCCATTGAGGCCGCCCGCGCGGGGCAGATCACCTTTGTTGCCAACCCCAAGTACGCCGCCGCATCCAAAACAACGCAGGCCACGGCCATCATCGTGCCACTCGACTTTCCCGTGCTCGACCGCCCCACGCTGCGGACCAAGAATCCGCAACATGCGTATGCCTGCGTGGCCGACCTCTTTTACCAGCGGCCCCACTATGAATCCGGGGTTCACCCTACGGCGGTAATCCATCCTTCGGCAAAGATTGGCGCCAACGCCTCGATTGGGGCCTTTGTCGTGATCGAAGCGGAGGTTGAGATCGGAGAGCACTGTACGCTGCTGCCGCAGGTAGTTCTTTATCGCGGGGTCAAGATCGGCAAGAATTTTTTCGCCCACGCGCATGTTTCAATCCGGGAGGACTGCGAGATCGGATCGAACGTACTCCTGCATAACGGCGTGGTCATCGGCTCCGACGGTTTTGGGTTTGCCAAGGACGACAGCGGCCATTGGAAGAAGATTCCGCAGGCGGGAAAAGTCGTAATTGAAGACGACGTTGAGGTACAGGCGAACTGCTGCATCGACCGCGCAAGCCTGGGCGAGACCCGCATTGGCCGTGGAACCAAGATAGACAATCTTGTACAGGTGGCGCATAACTGTACTGTAGGAGAAGACACGCTGCTCTGCTCGCAAGTGGGCTTGGCCGGCTCGAGCGCGATTGGAAGCAAGGTGATCCTGGCCGGGCAGGTAGGCGTAGCGGGACACTGCAAGATCGGCGATGGGGTGGTGGTTACCGCCCAGAGCGGCACCCATGGCGACATCAAGGCGGGAACCATGGTGAGCGGCTCACCCGCCATCGACCATAAAGATTGGATGCGTAGCGTAGCCGTCTTCAGCAGGCTGCCGGAACTGGCCAAGGCCGTGCGTTCTGCCGCCAGACGGGCTCGCGAAGACTGAGCGCGGCATATTGATAGGGATCGTTGGAATGGAATCGGGTAAGCCGGAACCGCAAAAACCAATTCGGGTACTGTTGCTGGATGACCGGCAGGACAACCTCATCCTCCGCGCGGCTATCCTTCGCGGGCAGGGTTATGAAGCAATCACCTGCGCTTCGGTCGAAGAAGCTGAAGTTCACCTGGAAAACATCGATATAGCCGTTCTCGACTACCATCTGGGCGCGGGGAAATTCGGCACGGAAGTCGCGCAGTCTCTTCGGGACAAGCGCCCTGAGGTTCCCATTATCATTCTCTCGGCCACACTCGAACGGAAGTTCGGCGGGGTTGAAGACATGCACCTGCTGAAAGGCTACAGCTCGGTCGATGACCTGCTGGCGGCCCTCCATTCTTTCGAGGCCAAGCGCCGGGGCAAGCCGGTGGTGGTGGATGCAAGGAACTTCTTCTACTCGCGCATAGCCATGGCCATGGGCGACGACGTAGTGCTGCAGATTCTCGACCGCGATGGGAACTGGCTCTACGCCAACGAGTACTTTGCGCGGCTGTACGAGAAGAAGAAAAACTGGTTCCAAGGGAAGAACGTGTTCGACGAATTTCCGGAACTCGGCGCCGAGTGGAGAGACATCATCCGCACCGTAGCCGATACGCGCGAGACTTATGTAGACCGGAGCTTTCGCGGATTGCCGCATCTGCCTACGAAGGCCGACCGCTGGAACTGGAACATCCTGGTCTTCCCGCTCAAACTGCACGACAACCGCAATGGTGTGGTTCTGACCGCGCGTGTGATTGAAAAGAAATGAGCCAACCGAAACTTCAAAGACCAGCGGGTATAGCGCTTCTGGCAATGATGCTGCTGTTGCTGGGCGTCGCGGGCTGTGCTCCATCCCATGTGATCAAGATCAGCCTGGTCAATACCAGCACCGATCCCATCACGAACATCGTGGTGGACTATCCGAACGCAACGTTCGGCAGGGCCAGCCTTGTACCTGACAAGCCGTTCGACTATTCCATCAAGGCGACCGGCGATGGACCTATCAAAGTTGAGTTCACCAATGCCGCCGGAACCATTACCCGCTACCAGGGCCTCTCGATTCATAAAGATGAAACAGCCAGTATTGAGCTCAAGTTCACCCAGCAAGGCGTAATCGTAAAAGAGACGAAGCACTGAACGAGAATGCCACGCTCTATAGCGTTTTCAGCGTTACTGTATCCCGCTTACATGCTTCCGTGTGGTTTTTTCTTCGGAGGAAAAGCCGCGCAGTGACCTTGATTCCTGGTCTACACCTACGCTGAAAACGTTCTAGCGGCAGACCCGCGGAAACGACGGGTTGATTCCGCAGAGCACATCCCATTCGTTGGTGCCCCAGCGCTCCGCAAGCTCCGAAAGTGTTATCTCCTGACTCCCTTGCTTACCAAGCAGCACAACCTCATCGCCGATTTTGACAGGCATATCGCCGTTTAGCTTGACCATGCAATGCTGCATGCAGATGCGTCCAACAATCGGGAGGCGCTCGCCGCCCACGAGGACTTGATTCACGTTGCGAGGAATGCGCCGGAAGCCGTCTGCGTATCCCGCTCCGACCACGGCAATTCTTTCGCCGGCGGTAGCACAACGGTATTCCGCGCCATACCCGATTGGGTCGCCCAACTCGTGTGTTTGCACATTCAGAATACGGGCTTTCCAGGAGAGCGTTGGCTGCAACTCAAAAGGCAAAGAAACCATGGGTGCGGGATTGATTCCATAGACGGAAATGCCCAGCCGAACCGCATCGAACTTGGCTTCGGGAAAGCGGAAGGCGGCTGCCGAGTTCGCGCAGTGCACCATGCCCGGCCGCAGCTTTCGTTCTTCGAGCATACGGACAATCTTGTGAAATCGCTCAATCTGAATCAGGGTTACACTAGGATCGTCCGTGTCGGAAGAAGAAAGGTGCGTCGATAAACCTTCGACGAAGATGCCAGGCACGGTGGTTGCCCATTGAGCCAGCTCGACCAGGCTTTCACAACCGGCGCCGAATCTACCCATGCCCGTGTCTACCTTAAGATGGATGCGCACGGGCTTTGCCGTACGCCTGCCCGCTTCGCCTAACACAGCAATCTGTTCTTTGCTCCAGGCGACCACCGAAAACTCGTGTTCGGCCACCGCGTCCGCTTCGCCGGGAGCGACCGGGCCCAGGATCAAGATCGGTCCCTCAATGCCGGCCGATCGAATCTCCAACGCCTCTCTCAACGACGACACCCCTAGCATCGCCGCGCCCGCTTCCACTGCCACGCGCGCCACGTTCGCCGTACCGTGGCCATAGCCATTAGCCTTGACCACCACAATCGCCGGACGTTCAACCAGCCGGGCGATCTGGGAGATGTTGTGCCGCAGGGCGGCCCGATCAATTTCGACCCAGCTTGAATAGGAAGGCAGATGCGAGCCATCCGTGCTCGCAGGTAAAGAAGCCTCTATGGCTCGCGGTATCCCGGTTTCTACAAAAGGCACGCCCAATACTCTCCTGCTTACAGATTACTAGACCTTTTCGTTATAGAGCGGCTCTTGCGAAGCAAATCTTGTTCAGGACGAGGGAAAGTCTTTAGCTTTTGGCGTGGGTTTCTATGGCTTCGGCGTTTTGTGCAGGCAGCGCGGCTGCGATGGAGTCACGCACAGCCTGCATCAATTCCTCCGACGAGCTATGTACGTTGGAATCGATTGGAGGATGAAAGACAACCGTCACTTTTCCGCCTTTGATCAATTTGCCACCTTTGGGCATGATTTCACGGGTTCCGAGCATCGTGACCGGCACAACCGAAAAGCCAGTTTCCTTCGCCAGATGGAACGGCCCCTTCTTGAAAGGGAGCAGGTTGCCATCGCGCGAGCGGGTGCCCTCGGGATATACCGTCATGTTGATCCCCTTGCGCATTACCTCGCCCGCGCGCCGAACGCTCTGGATTGCCGACTGGCGGTTACTGCGCTCCACGGGTACGAAGGCAGCCATGTCAAAGGCCTGGGCAACAATCGGAATGCTCCATAACTCTTTTTTCACCAGCACCGAGGTGCGCCGGGGAATGAGCGGAAGAAGAATGGGCGGGTCGAGATTGGAGATGTGGTTGGACATGAAGATGTACGTTCCCTGCGGATCAAGATTGTCCATGCCGAGAACCTCGATGCGCGTGCCTGTGAGGCGGACCGCAATCCGGGTCACGTTCATTCCCAGCCAGTAGAGAAAGCCGATCTTGCCGGAGAGGAAGGTCCAGGGAAAGGCAATCAATGCGCCGACGGGCACGGCCACCAACAGAAAAAGCCCTGCCAACAGCGTCCGCAATGCTCCTATCATCGTGCGCGCACGGCCCGCAGTTCCGCGAGTTTAAGGGGCAGCTTTTCGTAGATGCCGCCAAACCCGCCATTGGAGAGGATGGCGACCACGTCGCCCTCGCGCAATTCGGGGGCGACGGTTTGCACAATGGCATCCGCATCTTTCAACTCTCGAGCGGATTTGCCGCTCTTCTGGAGTCCGGAAACGACCGAGTCGATTTCCAGCCGCTCTTGTTCGGGAATGGCATCGGGATTGAAGATGCTGGCAATCACCACGTTGTCGGCCTGCGCTAATCCGTGCGCCAACTCCTTCTCCAGGATGTTGCGGCGCATGGTATTGGAGCGCGGCTCAAAGATCGCCCAAAGACGCGAGCCAGGATAGCGCGTGCGCAGCGCTTTTAGAGTTTCCGCAATGGCTGTGGGATGATGGGCGAAATCGTCGATGATGGTAATACCGTCGACTTGCGCCTTGATCTCCAAACGGCGCTTCACGCTCTTGAAAGACTTGAGCGCCTCCGCAATGGCCGCCGTTTCGATGCCGTAGTGGGCCGCCAGGGCCGCGGCTCCGGTGGCATTCAGCACGTTGTATTCTCCGGCAAGCGCAAACTCAAAATCCGCCCAGTGGCTGCCCTCGCGCAGGACTGTCCACGAGGTGCGCTCCGGCTCATAGCCGACATCGATTGCCTGCCAGTGCGATCCTGATTGAAAACCGTAACGCTCCACGGCGCAAAATGCTTTGGACACGCACTCGTCCACATTGGCGTTGTTGTCGTAGGCAACGATCTTGCCTTTGCGGGGAACGAGATTCACCAGTTGCTTGAAGGACTTTTTGACTGCATCCAGGTCTTTATAGATGTCGGCGTGGTCGAACTCCACCGAGGTGAGGATGACCGTTTGCGGAAAGTAGTGCAAAAACTTGGGCCCTTTGTCGAAAAAAGCGGTGTCGTACTCATCGCCTTCCACAATAAAGTGCTTGCCTTGCTTGAGCGCAAAGCTGCTGCCAAAGTTCTCGGCAACGCCGCCAATCAGGAACGAAGGGTCTTTTCCCGCGGTCTGGAAGATCCAGGCGAGCATGGAGGTCGTGGTTGTCTTGCCGTGGGTGCCGGCAACCACTACAGGCTCGCGGGTGCGAAGAAACTGTTCATAGAGAACATAGGGCATCGAGCGGTAGAGCATCTTCTCATCCAGAACGTACTCCAGTTCAGGATTGCCGCGAGAAATTGCATTTCCCACCACCACCAGATCGGGCCTGGGCTTAAGGTTCGCTTCGGAGTATGGCTGCGCCACGGAAATCGACATCGATGCCAGAAAGTCGGACATGGGCGGATAAGCCGCCGTGTCGGAGCCTGTGACCTTGAAACCCCTCTGCCGGAGCAGTCCGGCCAGCGAAGCCATCGCTGTGCCGCAAATGCCAATCAGATGAACGTGCTGCTGATCACTCACATTTCTTAGACTAACGGATGAAGCGGAAGATCAGCAATCGGGCGTTGCACTCGCGGAGGTTACTTTGGCGTTAGAAAAATTTTCGCGTTGAAAAGAATCGGCGAATCAAGCGCCGCTCGAAGAACCAATCATTGCTGCGACGTCCAGTTCTTCGTAAGCCCTTAAGATCCTGTTGACCGAGGCGCGCCGAAGAATGTAGACATAAGGCCGAGGCGCAGTGCCTTGCGTGGCCTGTTCCACTTCGTACCACTCACCCTGAATGCCGATGGTCAAGCTGGCGTTCCAGCGTTCTTTGGGCAGAGCAGAGGCGATTCGCAGGCGGTCGCCGCCATCATCAAGAACCTCCAGCATATCGGGAACCATTCTTGCCGGAGCGAGCTCGTGCTGGGTGCGCTTGTGGCGAACATACGCTCGAATCTTGAACGCCAGGACCACCGGCAGGCTTGGTACCACTTCCGACACGCAGAGGCCGCCTACAAAGCGGATGGCTCCCTCAACTGCCATGTAGCTAAAAACGATTCCCGAAAAATGAAATAGAACATATTCAACCAGGAAGAGAAGCGAAAAAATGAGCTGGGTCGTCTCGTTGGCGGTCGCCAGAGGATTTCCATATTGCGCGGCACGCTTGGCAAGAAGGTCCCAATAGCCAAACAGCACCAACAATCCGGACAATGAAGCTTGAATCAGGCCGGTCATTGTGGCCGCGCGAACTACCCGCGTCCAGGATTGAGGACGGTAGGTGTTCCTGACCGAGGAAGGACAGAAGGAAAGAGCCACATCCCGCAGCCAGAGATAGACCCCGCCTGAGATGGATTCCTGCCAGTAGCCACCACTGTCCACGCCGTTCTCCATGCCGCCCGGTTCCCGTGCGCCAAAAGGGAACTGAAGCCTGCCATCCATCGCTAGAAACGAGCTAGGAACGATGAAATGCAAAATTGGATGCAATTGGAGAACCTTGTATATCCCGTGTTCGCAGGTACTGTCAACGTTGCGCAGAGGCATGGTCTTCAAGAATTCGCACTGCCCCCTATCTGCTTTGCCTGGATTGAAATATCGAAGATTGCAGTATCAGAAGATTGCACTATTGAAAATTGCCGTATCGAGTGGAGATTCTCGGGGCATCCCTGATTGGAGCGGCTCAAACCGTTGCGGCCTCCAGAATTGCAAGCCTTGCTCCCGCGCCATCTGCGGAGAGCTCTGCCTGCACGCCGATCGGCAGCGTGATGTTTCTGCTGGAGACATGTCCCGACTTCAACCCGTAGACGATAGGCCCCTTGATGTCCTTCAGAACCCGCACGACAACCTCTTGCAGGGTGTAGTCCTGCCCGGCAGGCTGGCGGCAGTCCGCCATCTCTCCAAAGACGATTCCTCTTACCCGCTCCAGCTTGCCTGCAAGCCGCATTTGCACGAGCATGCGATCGATCTGGTACGGCTTGGTTCCGATGTCTTCAAGGAATAGGACCGTGTCTTCCGTCTGAATCTCAAACGGCGTTCCCAACGATGCCACCAGGATCGAGAGACATCCCCCATAGAGCTTTCCTCGCGCCCGCCCCGGACGCAAAACTTCCACGCCGTCCATTGGTATCGTCCATTCGTTCGTTCCTTGCAAAGCATTGTTCCAGCTTGTGGCTTCAACGCCATCCTCGGCAGCCAGGTCCTTTGTAACCATGGGGCCGTGAAAGGTAATCAAGCCTGTGCGGTCGTGAATGGCCGTGAGCAGCGAAGTATTATCGCTATATCCCATGAGGACCTTTGGATGGCGCTCGAGCTTCTCAAAGTCGAGTCGCTCCAGCAGATAGTTGCTGCCATAACCGCCGCGCGCGCAAATCACGGCCGCAACATCCGCGCGCTCCATCATGGCTTCCAGTTCGAGCACCCGGCGCTCGGCTGATCCGGCAAAGTAGAGATCCCGTTCAAAGATTTCCGGAGAGTAAACGGATTCGTATCCGATCTTCCGCAGGCCCGAACTCCCCGCTTCCAACAGCTCGCGCCTCACATTGCTGGCCGGCGCTACGATGCCGATTTTGTCGCCCGCACGAATGGCTCGCGCCTTCAAGGCCGGCGCCGGAGAGGCGGAATGATTCTTGGTGCTCATTTCTTGACCCATCCTCGCTCGCGCCCATCCTTATTCGCGTTCATCATTATTTGCGTGCATCATTCGCGTTCATCGCCCGGCGCTACCTGCACGTCGCTCAAGGTATTCGACTGGCGGAGACGGTCCATGAGTGCCTTATGTTCGTTGCGCGTGCCCTCCACGCCGAACGTAACCTGATCTTGGCCGTTTACCTTGGTCAGCCGCAATCCCTGCGACATCAGGCGGGTATCTTCAAGAGCCGAGGTCACCTCCACCACGATCTCATTGGGCTTTTTCTCCGCCACCACGGAATAATTCATCAGAAGCGGCTTGAGGCTCAGCCGCCTTTCCATCGCCCCAAGAACTTGCAAGGCGAAAAATATCAGTATGGTGGCAAAGATGGCCGTCATATAGAGTCCGGCTCCGCACGCCATTCCAATCGAGGCGACCACAAACAATGTGGCGGCTGTCGTCAGCCCCACCACTCCCCCTTTGGAGTGCAGGATTGATCCGGCCCCTATAAACCCGATGCCCGGAATGATCTGCGCGGCGATTCTCGTATGGTCGCCGGTGAATTCGCCCGCCAACTCTGCCGAAAGGATGGTGAACATCGCCGAACCGAAAGCGATGAACATGTTCGTTCGAAGCCCGGCAGGATGATGCTTTAGCTCGCGCTCAAGACCGATGACTCCGCCCAGAATGGCGGCCAGCGTCAATCTTGTAACGGTCTTCGATAAGATTGCGGAAATCGATGCTTGCGTGAAAGGTTGAAGTAACAAGAGAGAGTGCTCCATAGCAAAACTACCCGATTTTATAGTGATTTCAGCACTACTGTATCCTGTCGCGTGGTTCCTGTGCGGCTTTTCTTGAACCGAAAACCCAATGGAAAGCCCCGCAGTGATCTTGATTCTCGCATCCACCTATGCTGAAAACGCTTCAATATCCCTCGAAACGGGCTTTCCTTGTTCAGTGTGCGCGGATAGCTGAGGAATAGATGACTGCTCTTGGCGCTCCTGGTTTGGCGATAACCGTGGATACACGAAGTCCTTCGGGAAATAATCGAACTGCCAGAGCGATGGGGTCGCCCTCGATAGCAACAATGGAATCGGCGGCCTTGGCAGGTTCGGTCAGAGCGATGTCCCAGGCCGGATGATTTCCTTCCCGCAGTACCCGGCGAAATGGTATGCCCGCATCTTGAATCGCCCCGGAATGGGAGCCGCAATACATCATTACAGTGGCCGAGTCAGGCAGCTTACGCAACTGCGCCGCAAGGCTGTGATCGAAGAGTAGGCGGTCGGTCCCGTTGGCCTCCGCTTCTCGCAGGCAAATGGGCTTCTTCTGCCAAACCCCGCCGTAGCTCAGGGCGATCAACACTGCCACCAACGGCAGGGCAATGCGCGGGCGCACCCACCGGGAAAGGATCTCGCAGGAAAGCCCGAGAAATACCGCCACAGCGGGCAATAGCTGCAAGCCATAGCGAACGTTGTAATAACTGAACGGCCACCAGGCCGGCAGGTAGACGGGTACGTGTCCCCAGGCAATGCTCACCGCATAAAAAAGGAGAGGAGTCCATAGCAGCGCCAGTGGCAGATGGCGCCTGGAAATCAAGATTGCCGTCGGCAGCGCCAGGCAGGTCGCAGCAAGTAGTAGAAGATCGGCGCGGCCTTCACCCAGATTCATTCTTGCGGCCTTAAGAAAGTACAGTGCGGCCACCGCCGGGTTCTTTTCTCCAGGATCGCTTGGCATGCCCGCCGACCGGGAGCGCGCGGCTATCGCCCGCGCTGAGTAGGGTCCGTTCGCGAACTCCAGAGCATTGTTATAAGCTCCGTGGTTGTAGGCTAGCCATAAACAGCCGGTCAAGCCGGTGAGGAGAACCAGGCGCAAGGCGGCTTTGAAAATGATCCGGTGGAATTTGAATCTCCATAGCAGGATCAGGAGAGCGAACCACACACAACCGGCCAAGAACCAGCCGTCGTAACGAACCAGCATGGCTGCCGAGATTGCGAGCGCGCACCGCTCGATCGATCTGCGGCTACTCTCAGCATCGGAGATCCCGCTGGCGGCAGCTTTACAAAAGAAGAGCACGGCCCAGAGGAAGAGGGCGAGATAGAGCACCTCGGTCATGGCCGTAGCCTGCATGTACATCAGGTTCGGATTGAGCGCGTAGGCGAGCGCGCCGGCCCATGCCGCCGCTCGCGAAGCGAATCCACGCAGCAGACGAAATATCGCCAGTGTCCCCAGCGCATACGCGGCCATCGAGGGCAGGGAAGCCCCCAAGCCGGTGCGCCACAGCCAGTTGTTCACGATAAAAGGAGCTTGCAAGAGATGCGGTAGCGGGAGCCAGACCGTACCCAACTCAAACAGTCCAGGCGTGCGGGAATCGAAGAGATGCCGCGCAATATTGATGTGGGCTACAGCATCGCCATAAAGAAGAAGGCTTCCATGCAGCAAGAAGCCGAGCAATGCCAGAAGGGAGATCAGTGTACTGAAGGCGCAGAGGAGTCGTTCATCCGCTGCGCCTGAACTCGCGAGCGGCGCATGCTTCAGCGCCCGAACGCTCAAAACACCCGAGCTGCTCATTCGATATGAGTCAACTCGCAAAAGAGCTTGTAGCGGTCTTCAATCTCCTCGCGTGTGAGGGATCGCAGGCGCTCGTTGCCAAAGGCTTCAACCGCAAACGAACCCATCACGCCACCGTAGAACATGGCGCGCTTGAAAACATCGCGTGTCAGCTTGTCCTGCGAGGCGATGTAGCCCATAAAGCCCCCGGCAAAACAGTCTCCGGCGCCGGTGGGATCGATAACCTTTTCGATGGGTAAGGATGGCGCCCGGAAGGGATGGCGCCCGACTCCATACGTGCCCTCTTCGAAGAAGACCGTGGAACCGTACTCGCCATGCTTGATAACCAGAGCCTTGGGGCCCATCTTCAGGATCTTTTGCGCGGCGCGGGGCAGGCTCGGCTCTTCGGCCAGCATCTTGGCCTCAGTGTCGTTAATCAACAGTGAGTCGACGACCCGCAGCATTTCGCCCAATTGCGCGCGGCTTCCGTTGATCCAGTAGTTCATGGTGTCGCCGCCAACAAACTTCACGCCATTCATCTGCCGGCGCACATTCACCTGCAGCACCGGGTCGATATTCGCCAGGAACAGGTATTTGCTATCCATGTAGCTGGCCGGTATCTTCGGCTTAAAATCCGCAAACACGCCAAGCTGAGTGTCGAGCGTATGGGCCTCGTTCACGTTGTCCCCATATTCGCCCGCCCAAAAGAAGCTCTTTCCCTTTTCGCGCGCAATGCCGGTCATGTCGATGTTGCGCGCACGAAAGACCTGTTCTTCTTTCTCGGTGAAATCGTCGCCCACTACGGCAACCACCCGTACCTGGGTAAAGAAACTGGCGGCAACGGCGAAATGACTGGCGGCCCCGCCGAGTACCCGCTCGACCTTGCCGTAAGGAGTCTTGATGGCATCGAAGGCCACAGAGCCTACAACCAGAAGCGACACTAGTTTTTTCCTTCCGCGGTTTGACCAAGATATTTGTCGAGAAGCAAGCTGAGTTTTTTGCGCGTAGCCGCCGGAATTTTTGCCGGATCGGTCATGATCGCATGCTGCAAAGCCGACCCGCACCTGCAGGCGCGCTTCGTGGGCATGAGGGCGACCGCATGCCGAACTGCTTGCGCCGCGTTTTCCGCATTGGCGGTAAGCACTTTGATTACCTGCTCGACCGTTACCGCGTCGTGCCCCGGATGCCAGCAGTCGTAGTCCGTGACCATGGCCATGGTTGCGTAACAGATCTCAGCTTCCCGAGCCAGCTTGGCCTCCTGCAGGTTGGTCATGCCGATTACATCCGCGCCCCAACTGCGGTAAAGATAGGATTCTGCCTTGGTGGAAAACTGCGGCCCTTCGATGCAAATGTAAGTGCCGCCCAGCTTGCTCGATACTTTGGCGCGCCCACAGGCGTCATGGATCGCCGTGGCTACCTCCGGGCAGACGGGATCGCTGAATGCGATATGGCCGACAGCGCCCTCTCCAAAAAATGTGGAAGCCCGGTGAATCGTGCGATCGATGAACTGATCGGGAACGACAAAATCGGTCGGCTTATGCTCTTCTTTGAGTGAGCCCACGGCGGAAACCGAAAGAATGCGCTCCACTCCGAGTTGCTTCATAGCATGGATGTTGGCACGAAAATTCAACTCTGTGGGAAGGATGCGATGTCCGCGCCCATGGCGCGCCAGAAAGGCGACCTTTCGCCCTTCCAGTACCCCCAGAACAAATGCGTCCGAAGGATCGCCGAACGGCGTCTGCAAAACGGTCTCGCGGGTCTCCGTAAGACCGGGCATGGAATATAAACCGCTGCCCCCAATAATCCCGATTTCAGCCTGCTGCAATTATGTTTCTCCTGAAAATTGGCAAACTGAAGATTATAAACAAGGTGGGAGAGCACTCAATCGCGAGGCGTGAACTTGCATTCGACCAGCATTTTGCCGATTTTTGAAAAGGGTGACAAAAGCGGAAAAGAACTTGTGTTGACCGTCCAACTCAGAAGCACATCGTAACCATCCCCCCTTTGCAACACCCAAAATCAATTGCTTCCACCCCGAATTTATGATGCTATGAATCAAAGGAGTTCCTGTGATCTACATGGAGCGCAAGCCTGCCGCTCCGCTGAGCCAAAACATCCGCATGTTGTGGTATACGTGTGCTCCGGATGTTCCTCATAGGCGGGAGCGAATCCTGCCGAACGGGCACATTCAGGTGATTCTCAACCTGGCCCGCGACTTCATTCTCGACTGCCCTGAAAACGAGAAAGTGCGGCCGATGTCTCCCTACCTGATCGTGGGCGCGCGATCCGTCTATGAAGTTGTGGATAGCTCCGATATGGCCGATCTCATCGGTATCGTCTTTGAGCCTGGGGGCTTTCCAGCTTTTGCGGGCGATGCCGCGGATGCCTTCACCAATCGGAACATAGCCCTCGATGATGTCTGGGGTGGGCATGCTAAGACACTGCGCGACCGCCTGCGTGAAGCTCCCACACCCGAAGCGAAACTCATCTGCCTGGAGCATTTTCTTCTCGATCGATGGATGGGTCGATTCATGGGCCGCCAATTTATGGGCCGCCAATTTAAAGACCGGTTTTCCCGAAACCGAGTGGTGGATTTCGCGTTGAGCAGATTCGTGCAGGAGCCCGCACTCTCCGCCGTGAAAGATGTGGCGAAGGAAACCGGCTGGAGCGAGCGTTATTTCTCCCAAATGTTTCGCGAAGCGGTGGGGTTTACGCCCAAGGTATGGTGCCGCATTCAACGGTTTCAGAGGATCGTCCAGCAGCTTCACGCCGGGGGAGACGTTCCCTGGGTGGAACTCGCGCTCGACTGCGGCTATTACGATCAGTCGCACTTTGCCAACGAGTTTCGCGCGTTTTCGGGCGTGGATGCCACCTCGTATTCGGCCCGCCGCACCCAATGGGCCAACCATATCCCCGAGATCTGAATTCTCAAAAGATTGCTTTCCTAAAGCCTGAATCCATAAAGCCCTGAAAATCCCCGAATCCCGACAACTCCACCAATCGTTCGGTTTTTTCCAAGACTGCCTTCCAAGCCATGGGCGATAGTGGGAAAAAGGCTTATCAAGCCAGGAGGATTTATATGTCAAGTATTGCAACAGATTGCAGATCGACCGTGATTCCGTGCTTACGTTATCGCAACGCTCCGGAGGCCATCGAGTGGCTCTGCCAAGCATTCGGTTTCGTGAAGCACGCCGTTTATCCCAACGCGGATGGCACCATTGGACACGCCGAACTCACCTTGGGCAACGGAGGAATGGTGATGGTAAGCTCGGTCATCCCCGGTACTCCATACGCCAAATTGCTGCGCCAGCCCGCGGATATCGAAGGCATGGAAACACAGGCGCCCTGCTTGATCGTCGCCGACTGCGACGCGGTATACAAAACAGCCAAGGCCGCAAACGCCAAGATGATCATCGATATCGCCGATATGAGCTACGGCGGGCGCTCCTTTACCTGCCGCGATCTAGAAGGACATATTTGGAGCATCGGCAGCTACAATCCCTGGGCGCCGCCTGAAGGCGGAAGTAATTGAAAAGATGTGGGAGCAAATAACGAGTTGGCAACTTCGGCGGAGAGGGGCAAGTGACGATTCAGGGAGCAAGACTTGCGTGGCTGGCTCGCTTTCCGCCGATTAAAATAGGATGTTTGGGGGCATGTGGAAGAGCCGTCCTTTAGGGCGGCATAAAAGCGATTCCTCTAAAGCCTGTATATCCATTTATTTCCAGATTCTCCTTGGTCGAAACACTAAAGTAACCAGGGAGATTCCACCCTGGGTGAGTATCATTGTTTTAGGACTATCGACGGAAGTTCTAGTGTTAGAATCCGGTCAAAGCAGCGGAATAACCGGCAAATAATACAGAGACAACCGTCGTCCACGATCTTGTTGCGCCGTTTTTTCGAGCGCAAACACGATAGCTGGCTGTTCGTTCCCCCAGGGACAAAATGACCGTTGACCAGCGATAGGCCACCATGGAATCCCTCCAGCAAACGCCGCATTTAACTCAGGGCCAGAGGTCCGTGATGGCCGCTGTCGGCTCCGATGCGATCACGGCCATGTCGGTGCGGCTGTGGGAAGAGGGTGGAGCGCCGGATAAGCTGCACGATTTTGCCTGGGAGCCGGATGGCCCGGTTGCAACCTTGCTCCTGGAACTGATCCGTGAAAATCAAGGCAAGATTGCCGAAGCCCGCCGCAATCAACTCCAGGCTCTCTTTGAAAACCCGCTGAAGGCCCTTTCCGCAGCCAAGTTGCTACAGCAGCGGCTACAGGCGCTCGGAACCGGATCCTCTCCCCGCCGTGCACTGGCCGCGGTTACCGTGCATAGCTGGTTTGGGCAGGCTGCGGCCACGCTGAACCCCGACGATACGGCAAGTGGAATCGTCCCTCCTGCGTTCCTGTTGGGCGATGCGGATCCGCGCCAAATCCTGGTTGCCGAAAGCATCTATGGCGCGGCCAAAAGCGTTCCCAGTTTTGAATTCAGCTCCACCCCCGTACGCCTTCCCGGCGATAGCGGGGTTGCCGAGGCAATGTATGAGCTGCACTGGACACCTCCCGCGCCCGCCGCTTTGTCTGTTCAAGATTCGGCATTGAAAGCCGCGCTCGGCGACCGCTATGTGATTCAGGCGGAACTTGGCCGGGGCATGATGGGCGTTGTCTACAAGGCTCAAGATCAATGGATCGGGCGTACGGTAGCTCTCAAAACCATCCTGCTCGATCGCAGCGCGGATCGGGCCGAATTGGTGGAGCGGCTCAAACAGGAAGCCAAAGCCGCCGGTGGCCTCGATCATCCCAATATCATTACCATCTATGACGTAGGAGAGGGCGACGGGCTCGTTTACCTGAGCATGCAATATGTTGAGGGCGTGACCCTTGGTGAGTTGCTTGCCGGCCGCCGCCTGGCTCCGCTGCCGACGCTCATCTCTTACGCCGAGCAGATTTGCGCCGCGGTCGGTTTTGCGCACCAGCGCGGAGTGATTCATCGAGACCTGAAACCCTCGAATCTCATGCTCACGAGCCAGGGAGCCATCAAAGTTCTGGATTTTGGCATTGCAAAATTCGGCGACGCGGGCATGACCCAGGTGGGGCTGGTCGTTGGAACTCCAACCTACATGGCCCCGGAGCAGGCTACCGGAATCGGAGTCGATCATCGCGCGGATATTTTTGCTCTGGGCGCGGTCTTCTACGAACTGTTTACGGGAGAAAAAGCCTTCAGGGCTCCCAGCGTCACCGCCATCTTTTATAAAGTGATTCACGAGGACCCGGCGCCTCCATCTACGCTTGAAAAATCTTTGCCGCGCGGCATCGACCTGATTATCCGGCGGGCGCTTTCCAAAGATCCGCAGCACCGCTTCCAAAGCTGCGAAGAGATGGGCCAGGCGTTCCACGAACAGGCACGCTTGCTGGCCTCCGGCGCCGCTCCTCAAGAGTTGTCTCCAAGCGCCCCTGGCAGCATCCCGGCGCGGAGCAAGGCCCCGATAACAACCGGTGCAAGGGCCATCAAGTTTCGTAAGTCGCGGCGGCCTTTTTGGATCGGCGTGACCATAGCGCTGCTGATCGTGGCTGCGAGCCTTGCCAGTTGGGCGTTGCTGATCAAGTCTCAAACCGGGGCTTATCCGCCGCTGGTGGAGAAACTATCGGCGGCGATTCGCAACCTGGGAGGAACCCCGGCGGCGTCCTCCACATCGAGCCTGCCACCGGCCACTGGGACTGACGGGGCTGGCAACGCGCCGGCTCAGAATTCGGTGGATCCGGGTTCCGCAACCCAAGGTTCCGCGAGTCAAGGTTTAGCAAATCAAGGTTCAGCAAATCAATCGGGAGACGCTGCCGCGCGAGATTCCGGGGCGGGCAATGGCTCTCCGGTTTCGTCATCTGGAGACTCGCCCACTGGCGATGGCGCAAAATCGCAGACAGAAGGCCAGCAGAAGCAACCTACAGTCGGCGCTCCCGTCGATGCTGATGCTACACACGCGCAGAACCCCGCTGGGCCTCCCTCATCCGATCAATCTTCACCGAATCAAACCCCTCCGGCGCGATCCAACGGCGTAGACGCTGGCGCCAACGGTTCTGCCGCCGTGCCCAGGGAAACCACCTCCGAAAAGCCTTCAGCCGCGGCGGCCCGCAAGCACGCCAAGCCTACTGTAAGCGGAGACGCTTCCAATTTTGAGGGCTTCAGCCGCCAGGATATTCCAAGCCTGCTGGCCAAAGCGGACGCCGCCGCCGGGCGCGGTGATTATCCGCTTGCCAAGTACGAATACAACATTATCTTGAAACTGGATCGCCAGAATGCCGCTGCTAAAACAGGGTTGCGCAGGGTCCTGGAAGCGGAAAAGGAAAAAACACGCGAATGACTTCGCTCGTAAAACACCGGTCGCCGACACCCGCCGCGCGAATCATGAAGGAAGGCCATTCCACGGAGCATTGGATGACATGTGAGCCAAGCGTCAACTCGAAATAAAATCGAGGCCTAGACCGCAAATCCTAGACAACAAAACATTCCTTCATAGATAGTTGAGTGACGGAATCGATGAACGAAGAATGATGACCGTTCCAACTATGTTGACCCAAAGCCTTCCCATGCGAATCCATCGAATCACGAAAGCCGCAATTTTCTCCCTTTTCTTCTTCCTCGGTAGTCCATTGTTCGTGATGGCCCAAGATCCTGGCCTGGCCGATCTTGCTCGTGAACAGCGGAATGCAAAACAGACGGATACCCCGGCGCAGGCCGATCCGTCCCATCCCAATCTCTCTCAAGGAAAAGGCATCGGTGAACTGGCCCGCGAGCGGCGCTTGCTGAATAAGCCCGCCGAGGTCAAAGTTACGGAAGCCGAGTTGCAGCACGTCTTTGCCTCGATGAACGAGATCATTACGTTCGCCACGGACGATACCGGAATGTTTTCTCTCCATCCGGTCAAGCGGCAGTTGGTCGGCCAGGACGAAGTTGCCCGCCGCGAAAAGGAGGCGCTCGCGGATAGCGAGGAGGCCAAGCGCACCAAGCGTTCCGAACTTGTTCTTAAGAAGTTCGGCCTTTTCCCGCGCAATCTCGATCTGAAAGCCCTCCTTCTTGAAGGCAGCGGAAAAAGTGTGGCTGGTTTTTACGATCCTCGAACCAAGACCCTCAACCTGCTGAACTGGATCGACCTGGAGGCGCAGCGCCCGATCATGGCGCATGAACTGACCCACGCCCTGCAGGATCAGAACTACGACTTGACGAACTGGGCCGGCTTCAAGCGCCGCACACAGCCGATCGTTTCCAAGATGCGCGTGGAAGACGATAATGGGGAAGAGAACCTCTCCCGCCGGGCAGTCGTTGAGGGCCAGGCGATGATCGTCTATTTCGACTACCTCCTCCAGCCTTTCCGTGTCAGGCTAGCGGATAATCCCCTGGCCATCGATTTCGTGAAAAACAATATGGAACCGGCGTATGAGCATCCGGTAACCATGCGCAATGCTCCGTTGCTGCTCATCGATACCGCGATTTTCCCCTATCGAGAAGGCCTCAACTTTGAAATGGAACTACTGAAGAAGGGCGGCAAGGATATGGCTTTTGCCGGAGCATTTACCCGTCCGCCGCACAACACCCACGAAGTTCTGGAGCCCTCCGCGTACTTCTCCGAAGAGAAGCGGCCTGCGAGCGTAATGCCCGATCTCACGCCGGTGCTGGCAGACAAATTCGAGCCTTACGACTCCGGCGGCATGGGCGCGCTCGAAGCCCGCGTGATGGCGCGCGAATATGGCCGCGACAACGATACGTTTGTGATCGAGCCCGCATGGCAGGGTGGTTCCTATGTTGCTGTCAAGCGCATCGCGACTCCCGCCCTCGATCCGGAGAAAATGACTACCGCCGACGTGTCGATGCTCTACGTCTCGCGATGGAAATCGGCGGAGGCCGCAGATCGCTTTGTCGAACTCTACAAAAAATCGCTCGGCAAGCGCGTTACGGTAAAAGATGAAAGTCCCGTAGGCCAGGCAAGCTGCCTTTCCAGCGGCAAGTGCCCTGTTTCGGGAACGAAGGTCAACACCAGCGAAGGGCCGGTATTTCTTGAAATCTGGCCAAACCACCTGGTCTTTATCTCCCATAGCTTTGACGACGAGACGGTTGCCCGCCTCCGGCAAGCCGTGATGAACCATACGCAGGGCCCTAAGACCAGGGCCTCGGCCACTCCCGATCGCGAACTCAAAGACCTGAGCGAAAGCCTTTACGACTTGCCCGCGTTCGCAGCCTTTCAATCGAACCTTCAGCGCGAGATCATGGATTCACTATCCGCGCTTCGTCCTCAATGATCGCTAGATAAATGATCGCTAGATACTAGATAGAAGATTGATGCGGCTTCTCCACGGTCGTGGACAAGCCGCCCTTTAGAGTCTGTGTGATAGCCCCGGAAATCGCCTGCTGCGAGCACCAGCAGAATCTGGTTCTCACGGGAAAGTGGGTGCCCCATCCTTTGTGGAGAGCGCATTCTTGGTTTTTGCGCTCGGAGCAAAGGGTGGGTTCTCATGAACCCATGCAGGCATCCCGACTCAACAAAATTCTGAATCTTTCCCCCCTCGGTCCGCATCTGAGACACAAACCAAGTAGTCCGTAGTGACCGCACTGTGCTGGTATCCCCGTCAGAATTAAGGTGAAACCCCGTCTTTGATCGCAGCGCAATTGCCGATCAAAGAAATCGGGGGTTTTTCCTCAAAATATTTTTTCGACTCGCGCGTCTACAACAATAGATGGACAAGGCGCTGGACAATCAATGGACGATTGCGGAGCAGGACCGGCAAATCTCCGAAGCGATCAAGCGGGAGCAGAGCCGGCTCCGGAACTTCATCCGCAGGCGTGTGGCCGACCGGGGAGACGCCGAAGACATCCTGCAAGAGGTCTTCTACGAACTGGTTGAAGCCTATCGCCTGATGAAGCCGGTGGAGCAAGTAACCGCCTGGCTCTTCCGAATCGCTCGCAATCGAATCACCGATCTCTTTCGCAAACGGCAGCGCGAAGCGCTTCGAGCCGGAACGGAAACGGCTACCGCGGAAGGAGAGCCCCTCAGCCTGGATGACCTGCTGCCTTCGCAAGACGGTGGGCCGGAGGCGGAATATGCGCGGGGCCTGCTTCTGGAGGAGTTAAACGCTGCCCTTGATGAATTGCCCGAGGAGCAGCGTGAGGTCTTCGTTGCTCATGAGCTGATGGGTTACACGTTCAAAGAGATCTCCGCCCAAACCGGCGCCGGGCTCAATACGTTGCTCTCCCGCAAGCACTACGCGGTGGGGCACCTGCGAGAGCGGCTCCAGGCCATCTATAACGAATTCAAGAATCGCGAAGGGTAATGGAAATGAAACTACATTGGGTTGCAAAGTGCATCAAGTTCGCCTTGTTTGCAGTGGTGTTTGTGGGGGTGGCTGGTTATGTGGTCATGAGCCTTTGGAACTGGCTTGTGCCCGGCTTATTTGGCTTTCATGCTGTCACCTTTTGGCAGGCTGTGGGGCTTTTGATCTTGAGCAAAATTTTGTTTGGCGGCTTCCGCGGAGGCCATGGTTCCCATGGACACTGGCGCGGCCGCATGATGAAGCGCTGGGGGCGAATGTCCGCCGAAGAGCGCGAGAGATTCCGCGAAACAATTCGTGGGCGCTGCGGCGCATTTGATGCTCCCGCAACGGAGACCAAGGCGTAATACGGACCAAGGCGCTCCGGTTGTTATTCGTCTTTTGTTCGCCTAAAATATTGGGAACATTGGGACCCATCTTTACCCGCCATGGCCGGAAGCCTGGCGGCGGATCTTTGAGGGAAATTGGAATGGCTTTGAAAATTACGGTCGAAAATCATGGGGAAGAAACGATTCTGCGCTGTCAGGGCAGGATTATTCGCGGCGACGATACTACGCTGCTGGAGGCCGCGATTCAGCAGGAAACTCACAACATCGTTCTGGATTTCTGTGAGGTCGAAGCAATCGACGCGGCGGGAATCGGCGCCCTGGTCGTGTTGCAGGCCGCCGGCATTTACTTGAAACTCATCAATCCCAACGAGCAGATAAGAGGAGTGTTGAAGCTTACCAAGCTCGATACGATCATTGAAATAGACAAATCCAAGCCGAACCCGGAGGTGGCAATGGGTGAGTGGAGCCGCGAAGGACTGCCTGCTCCGCCGGGCGCGTCGTCGTGTTGCAAGGGTTGAGCCACGATCAGCTGTGCTAAGACTTCTTACCTCTTGAATCGTCGATTATTGCAACGGCAGAAGCATCCCTGCTTATTTTGCGTTGCTGTCGTTGGTTCACCTTCTGAACATCCGATGATAAGCTCTCTGCCTCACCCAGGTAGACTCTAACACGCAAGAGATTTGTTGCTTAGTGTTTTCTACGGTTAGATTCAAAGAGGCCGCCATATACTATTTTGGGTTGCTTTGGGGGAAAGTGTATACAGCTCTTTGAATGCGCTTTCATTCCGCGTGAACGCATTCCACATTTCGGGCATGTCTTCATTTTTACCGTGGCTTTGTTCTTTTTTGTTTTCTTCTTACTGTGTGCAGATTGATTTTTTTCGGGCTGAGAATCTTCAAAAGGCTTTACCCATTCAGAACCGCGAGCGCGGCTTAGGCTATCTTGGCGGACCCGATCCCAATTCATTCTCCCGCTCATGACTTACCTCTTTCGACCCCAATGAAGTCTAGCAAATCGATAGCCGAAAACGTCCCATTTATATATGCTCGCCGCTGAAATCCTGGGGTTTCAATCTATTTACTGGATTCGAGGTTTTTAACCGGCAGAGAATCGCGTCTACGAAAGTTCCTCAAGTGCTGCCGCCAACTGCTCCACGCCCATGCGGATTTCACGCGGATTGATTGCCGCAAACCCAATCTGCAAACCCTCCCTCAAGCCTGGCATACGGCCCCTCAGGCTGGGCGTACGGCACGATCGGCTGAGCGGAGTTACGTCGATCTTCCGGGTAAGCGCCGCTTTGGCGGCCAGTTCGCCATTCAACCCCTTTTGCAGCCAGCCGACTGTCTGCAGACCGGCCTCCACCTCCGAGATCTCCAGGATTCCGGCTAGGTGGGTTCTGGCGCTTTCCATGAGCACCGCGAGCCGCTCAGCATAGACTTCGCGCATCTTGCGGAGATGCCGCGCAAAATGTCCTCCCTCCATAAAGTCGTACAAGACTGCCTGTTCCAGCAGAGGAGCGTGGCGGCTGGTCACCGATTTTGCGGCGGCAAACTTGGGCGCCAGGTCGCCGGGCAATACCATGTATCCCAAGCGCAGGGCAGGGAACATGACCTTGCTGAAACTGCCTGCAAACAGTACTGTGCCGTGTTGGTCCAAACCCTGCAAGGCCGGAACCGGCCGCAGGGAGTATCGAAACTCGCTGTCGTAGTCGTCTTCAAAGATCAGTGCTTCATGCGCCCGTGCCCAATCGAGCAGAGCCAGCCGCCTTCGCAAACTGAGCGTGGGGCCCGCGGGGAACTGATGCGCCGGAGTTACGTATAACAGGCGTATATTGCTTGCTCCGCGAGGCAGTTGCACGCCTTCACTGTCCACCGGCAGGGCCGAGATCTTCGCGCCTGCGGCGTCAAACGCGGCGGAGGCTCCACCGTAGCCTGGTTCTTCCACGCCCACGCGGTCACTGGGATTGAGGAACACTCGTGCCGTCAGGTCAAGCGCCTCCTGCACTCCCGAAACAATCACCACCTGCTCGGGCACACACTTCACGCCCCGCGACGAACACAGATAATCGGCTACCGCCTTACGCAAAGGCGGATATCCCTCGGCCCCGCAGCCCATAAGAAGAGCCGTCGAAGCGCGGCGCAGCCTGCGCGCTGTGAGCTGTGTCCATAGGTTTACCGGGAAGAGGTCGAGAGCCGGAAGATTGCATCGGAAGGCGCGCGTAGGACGCATCTCGAAGTTCGGCAAAAGCTTGATCCGGTGGCCATAGTCGGAGAATTTTCGGCGCGGGGGCATTGCCGCTTGCGGCTTGGGCAGCGATGCACCCGCAACCTGAAGTAGCTTTTCCGGCAGAACCTTGCTGACGTAGGTACCCGATCCGATGGAGCCTTTGAGGTACCCTTCCGCTTTGAGCTGCTCGTAGGCGTTCACGATCGTTCCCCGCGATAAGCCGTATTGGTGCGCCAGATCCCGCGTTGCCGGAAGACGCGCTGCCGGACGAAGGCGGCCCTCTAGAATCTCGCTACGAATCGCCTCATAGAGCCATCGGCTTGCGGGTACGTGTGCCGCCGGAGCCGCCAATGTCAGTTCAAGACCCGCACTTTGCTTTCCCATAGAAGACTCGCCACAGAAGGTTCGTCAAAGAAGCCCCCATAAAGACTTGCCATAAATAAGGCTCGTCCTAAAAGTGGTACATCCAGAATATCGTAAGTGGATCTTTTGGATTGGTCCATTAAGCGATAGCTTTGAGCTAGTTCTCACGGGAAAGTGGGTGCCCCATCCTTATGTGGAGAGCGCGCTCTTGGTTTTTGCGCTCGGAGCGAAGGGTGGGTATTCGTTAATCCGAGCAGGCACCCTAAACCCCTACCGGATGCGCGGCCGCTTCCCGCGTACGAAGGACATTTTGAGACCACTTACAAAAGGAGATAACAAATTGGCTTTAACAAAAAACACGATTAGAAGAAGTTCGATCGCCGCAATTCTGCTTGCCACCTTATTCACCCTCTGCCGGTTCTATGGACAAGCACCTTCCGCCAAGCCTGCCGGGGCGCAAACCCGCCTCGCATTGCAACAAGCGATTTCGAAGATGAATGGAGACTCCCTCAAAGTGTCCGTGGTGGAGGTAACCTATGAGCCCGGCGCCTCCTCTGCCCGTCATAGCCATCCTTGCCCTGTAATTGGATATGTCCTCGAAGGCGTCCTCCGAAGCCAGGTACAAGGACAGCCCGCCGCGCTCTACAAAGCCGGAGAGACGTTTTATGAACCGGCCAACGGAGTTCACGAGATTTCTGCCAACGCCAGCACCACGCAGCGCGCCCGGTTCGTTGCCTACTTTCTCTGCGATCACGATACTCCGCTCTCGGTTGCCGCCGCCGCCAGCGAGCAGCAAAAGGAGCATCAATGAACGCTGTGGTATCGAACCATCGGGAATCGGCTATGTGGACCCGGCTTACGGCCTTCACGCGGAGCGCGCGAGCGCAGCGGCTAAGCCTTCTTTATGCGCGCACCGCCCTGGGTGCGGCCTATCTGAACGGAATCGCTTCGCGGTTTGGCTGGTGGGGTAAAGATGTCGGCTATGGCAACTATGCCAACTTTGTGGCCTACACCGCCAAGGTCAACTCGTTTATGCCCGCCTCCACCATTCCTTTTCTTGCGTTCGCGGCCACCGTCGCGGAGCTTGTCCTGGGGATTACCCTAGTGCTCGGGCTTTGGCCGCGAGCGTCGGCAATCGCCAGCGCGGTGCTGCTGATTCTTTTCGGAACCGCGATGGCCATCTCCTTCGGAATCGTCTCGCCGTTCGATTACTCGGTGTTCTCGGCATCCGCTTGCTCGGTGCTGCTCGCAGTGTGGCCAGAACAAAACACGAAGTAAAACGCGAAGCAAAACACGGATGGAGGAACGACAGTGAATAGAGCCCCTGGAAATGTAGTGCCACGCGGCGTAATGCGTCCTCGAAGTAATGGGTGCGCAAAAGCCCTCACCGCCAAGCTTTTCGATGCCGTACTTGTCTTAGGCAGCGTCCTGATGACCTTATCTGCCGTAAGCTTCGCGTCGAGCGGCGCCGGACAAAGCGATCTACTCACCACCCGCGAAGCAGTTATGGCGTGCCTGGTTCTCCAATGACCAAAAAACGCTGAGGGATCTTGTCCCCTCAGATACGATTGTCATCAGCTCCGGCGAGCCAAAGTGGAAGCATCAGGCGGAAGTGCTGCATAGCGCCGAGGAATTCCAGGCCCAGGGCGGCAAGCTCACCCGCCTGGAGTTTCCTCGCACCGAGGTGCAGCGTCTTGGGAATGTGGCAGTGATCTACAGCGAATATGTGTTGGAGATTGAGATGGGTGGAAAGCGGTCTGTAAGTTCCGGCCGTGTCACCGAAATCTTCGTCCTGCGAAAAGGCAAGTGGAGCAATCCAGGTTGGCACACCGACTCGGAGAAGCTGGACCAGCCAGCCACCAATGCTGGCCAGAGGGCACAATAGTGAGACCCCTGCTCGATTGATGCGTTAGTCCGCTTGCTGGATCTTTAAACCAATTGCATGAGAAAACTGGGCATGATGTGAATCTAACTTGTTTTCCTAAAACTTCCACCCCTCTCACCACACCGTTCTGCTGATAGTTCTCTTGCATAAAATAAATCCGTCGATGGTCTTGACTACTATCTCGCGGCTGATCAAAATGTGTTAAATTCCCAGTCGCTAAGAATAATAACGGACCCGCGGAGCCCAACATGATTGGGATCAAAGAAATCAACAATCACTGCAGGAGCGTATATGGGAGATGGGCAATCGGTTTATCTTTATCAAACGCATTTTGCTGACAGCCATATCGTAGTAAGACTTCTTGGCTTTGATCCTACTTCTGGCCAATGCAGATTGGCTATCGATGAAAATTCTCTTAATATTGGCTTCTACTATATTTGGGTGACTTTTGCATCAGGTGACGAGACACGTATCGATTATGATGGTGGCAATCCAAATAGAAATAACCGTCCAATCATAAAATCCAACCATGTTAATGACAGCCTAAGCGGTATCCGAGCAAAGCGAGTCATAAATTGAGTAGCTCGGCTCATGTCTCGCTGCTTGACGAAATAATTGGAACTGCGATCGAACATACCCAATCGACGACAGAATTATTACGCAAGTGCTTCGTTCTTAGCTATCAGCTCAAAGATGAGCAGCTTAAAGCTTGGCTAAATCAAGAATTAGATGGCTATGCTTCTTCTGAAAATCTTCCAAAATACAGAATTATTCACATCGGCGCACTTGGTGATTTCTCTAATGGTTACTATTTACGAAATAGAGTGCCCATTCCCTCTTTGATGATGAAAAAGGAGCATCGTGATTGGGCAGAGCTCGTCTCTCTATTGGGGCCTGTAAGCGCCTATGAAGATCTAGCCCTTCGCCCAGGGGATATTGTAACTTTTCCGTGGCCCGCAAATTTGATAGCTTTATATCAACGTACATTTTTGGGTAAGGATATTGCCCTTCTCAACGCTTGGCAAGAAGTTCCAAAATCGTCTATTGTTCAGCTGCTGCACGGTATCCGGAAGCGAGTCTTGACAATGGCTCTTGAGCTTCAATCCGATTTGGGCAATCTAGATCTCAGCAAAATATCTCCATCAGAAATTCAGCGAGCTCACAGCACAATTACTCAAGTAATTTCCCCTATGATTATTGCAACAGGTGAAGCGCACATAAATTTGCACACAAGCATTGTTACTTCCGACAGAAAGCATCTCGAAGAGGTGCTTAGAGGCTACGGCTTGACGCAACAAGATTTGAAGGAGCTGTCTGAAGCAGAGATGGCCGACGGGGAACAGAAATTTGGAGATAAGGTCTTAAATTGGGTTAAGAACGCAGCCTCGAAAGTGCAAGATATTGGATTTGATGTGGCCAAAGATTTGCTGACAACCTTGTTGAAACAATATATGGGATTGAAGTGACGTTCAATTTCACTCGAACCAGCAATTGTTAAGCCCCTTTAGACAACTCTCAGTCGTCTGCCCTTCTTTGAACTCTCACAACGGTATAAATCAAAATCAATCGTTTATTTGATGGCCCTAAAAAAGGAAATCGTCCTCATTTGGCGTTCTTGGGATAACGGCCACTCCCGCACTATTTCGGGGAGATTGCATCGCCCGCTCGCACCCTCCCAGTGGCCCAACAATCCCAGAGGCGTCTCGTCTTCTGGCAAGTCCGCTTAACTTTTCCCGACGGGTTGAGCGCATTCCCAACCTTTGATCCTCGAATCTTCAGCCGGACAAGGAAGAAAATGGACAATATCGGAACTCACTACGATGTGATTGTGATCGGCGGCGGGCCCATTGGGCTCTCCACTGCCTACCACTTAAGCAAACGCAATGTTAAAACCCTCGTACTGGAGCAGTTTACCTTCGCCAACCAACTGGGAAGCTCCGCGGGCGTCTCCCGCCAGTTTCGTATTCCTTACCCCCAAGCCTACATGGTCAAGCTGGTTAAGCAGTCCATTCCGTTCTGGGATGAGCTGCAATCTCTGACTCCAGTCCCGCTGCAGGATAAGGTCGGCACGCTCTGGTTCGGCGATCCCTCGGTTCATTCCACGGAGGGCAATATTCCCGAGGCGGAAAAGGCTTTGCAGGAGGAGAACGTCCCTTATACCTCGCTAAACGCCTCGCAGATTGAGAGCCAATATCACTTCAAGAATTTGCCTTCGACATACACAGGGCTATTTCAGCCTGACGGCGCCAGTATCAATCTGAAGGCGACCATTCAGACTTTGTACAACTGGAACCTCGCTTCTCCGGTGGTCACCATGAAAGACGAAGCGCCGGTGACGCGGATCGTCGACCGGCACAAGAAGTTTGAAGTCACGACTCCCTTGGGAACATTTGTCTCCGAAAAACTGGTAATCACGCCGGGGCCGTATGTTGACAGCGTGATCCGTCTCCTTGGTTTCAAGGTCGCAGCCACCTATTGGAACATGGCTTCCGCCTTTTATAAGAAGACGCGCCCCGATATCCAATACCCCACCTGGTTTGTCTTTCAAAAGGCGCAGGGAGAAAACGGCAATCAGTTTTATGGCTTTCCCGAGGTCGTCTGGAACTATCCCGGATACATCCGCGTGGCATCCGATTTCGTGATCGAGCCGCTCACCTCGCCGGATCAGCGCACCCTCACGCCCAATCCTAAAGAGTTGGCATTCACCGCTCAATGGGTGGCGGAACACATGACCGGCCTTGAGCCTGTGCCGCACTACACCTCTACCTGCCTGGTGGCGCTCAGCAAAATTCCAAACAAGGAGCTGATCGTAGATTTCGCTCCGTCGTATGTGCCCAACTACGAAAACATCGTCCTGTACGCTACTGGCTGGGCAGGCAAGTTTGTGCCGCTGCTTGGAAAAATTCTTTGTGAACTTTCGCTCGACGGGCACACGCCGTTCGATATCTCTCACTTTAAGCTGGGCTCCACCTATTTCACGCGTTTGGAACTGGGCGCTGCGCGCTAGGGCTCTGCCGGCCTGAGCGTAGCGGCACGAATAGAGCAGGGCTGGTAAATCTTGGCATTTACCACATTGAGAAAGGAAAAATATCTATGGAAAAGAAGACATATTCAATTTTTGGCGCAGGCGCAGCCGGTCTCTACACGGCCTGGCGGCTATTGAATGGCACGCCGAAGAACGACCAAGGCAAGGCGAAACAACTGAAGAAGGGCGATACCCTCGAACTGTTCGATTGGGGACAATACGATTTCTCGAAGGCCGATCCAGGGACGCGCGCTGCCGGAGCCCGCGTTTGTACATGGCACTACCAGAATGACAAAAATAAATCCTATGTTGAACTAGGCGGCATGCGCTACTCGCTGTGGGACAGCACAGCCAAAGATGCCAATGACGGAAAGGCGCCCGGTCATCGCGTGGTAACCACCGTGATTTCGCAGCTTGGCTTGGACAAGTACTCGGTGCCCTTCAACGAGTCGACGAATCCCTTGTTCTATCTGCGCTCGAAAAATATGTACTTGAATTCAATTTCCTCCAGCAACCCTGCGCCTTACAACGCGGACAACTTTGGAGCCGATACCTCTCCGGATCAGGGATTTACTGTGGTTGAGGAACTGGCCGTCACCAGCACCTCCGGCCCTCAAACCCGCGCTGAGTGGGATGCCTTTTATGAGCACGGAAAGATCAAGGCTGAGCTTCCCGAGACCTCTGTCTTCCAAAAAGGCGATCTGCTCAAAGACATTGGCTACTGGAATCTGATGTACGACCAGCTCGGTGGAGAAGGTTATAACTACGCCGCTGACGGCAACGGATATTCCTCCAACGTCATCAACTGGAACTCCGCCGTTGCCTTTGAAGCCAACAACGAATTTACGCCTGGAACCCAGTACAGCACCATCACCATTGGCTACTCCGGAATGTTCAACGCCTTGTTCGAGGCGATCAAGAAGCTGGCGCATGAAAAGGGCGTGGACTTTCAATATCGCCCCAACACCCGCCTCCATTCCATCCTTGCTAAAGGCAGCGTGGTGCATTACACCTACGCCAAGCGGGATAATCCATGGAAGAAGGCCGGCTCCGGTATAACCAATGCTGCTTGGATGGCGATGCCGCGTTACGCCATCGATCTGGTAGCGCAGGCAACTCGCTTCGAGGAGACGGACGGGATCGATGTGTTGAATACTCACCAGGTAAAACTCTACCTGGAAGCCGCCATCATGCAGCCGTCCTATAAGGTAGGCATGTTCTTCGACTCTCCCTGGTGGCTCAATGCCACGTATCCCGCGCAGCTCACAGGCTACGTGGTGACCAATGCGGTTCTCGCTGCGCTAAAGAAGGAAGGCTTTCCCGGCGCCTACCTCAAGAAAATGGAACTCATTCTTGGAAAACCATTCTCTTCAACGGCGGATTTGATCAAGGCCGTAGAAGGGCTGATTCAAGCCCGTCTCACGGTGCCGGAAGAAGAGCAATTGTTGGCTGCCGCGCGCCGCAACACCATTGGGCCGAGCATGACGGACACGCCCATCCGCATGGCAGTCTATTTTGGAAATAATGCCCAGGACCAGACCGGAGAGCCGATTTACGGAATGCTGGCCAGTTACGACGACGAGACCTTCACGACTTTCTGGCGCGAACTGGAGCTTGGTCCTCACGAGCAGCGCACCAATCCTACCTCAGACGACTTCCAGCCTCTGATTGGCCCCCGTAAAGTGCCGGCCAAGATGGTCAAGATGCTACGAAAGCAGCTTGCCGAGCTTCACTATGGCCCCAACGCCGACTATAGCTATGTTCCTGAGCCGAAAGAAGCCGCTTATGTCGACTGGTCTCTACCGCCCTTCAGCGCCGGATATCATGCCTGGGCCGCGCACTACAATATCGCGGATGTTCAGCAGAAGATCCGCAAGCCTTCGCAGCTCATTGAGGGAGCCGACGTCAACATCTTCATTGTGGGCGAAGCCTACTCCAACGATCAGGCTTGGGTGGAAGGAGCCTACTGCACCTCGGAATCGGTGCTGAACGACTTCTTCGAGATCGAGCCGATTATCGACGATACACACTATCCCTTCATCTGCCGCAACAAGATTGGAGCGATAGCTGCTACGCAGCAAGGATAAAAGGGCTAAAACTGAAGCGCTGCGGGATTCGCCTGCAGCGCTTCATTGCTTTATTCATTGCTTCCTTGGTCCACTGCTTCGAAGCGTCTTTAGAAAAAGAAGGTTCCTTGTAACATTGCTGCGTTTCTGGCCCCCGAGGTTATGGCGCGGATTGCCCGCGTCAAAAATATAGCCGGACTACTTTGGGGGTTGACGCAAGGCAAACTCAAGCCCGCGCTCAGTCCATAGCCAAAGGGCGCTCTCCGTTCGGTATCCCGACGGGGCGACATAGACAAAACCTTTCATCGGGCGTCCTGTGAAATTCATGGGCCGGGCATGCGGCTGGCGAAGAGCATCTTCCAATCCATCGGGTCCAGTGCGAACCACCAGATCGCTGCCGACGATCCCGCAGCACATGTGCCCATTGACCATGAAGGCAAGTCCCCCGAACATCTTCTTCTCAACGACAGAGTGGTCTCCCCGCAGGAGCTTTCGGACACGATCGGCTAAAGTTTCATTGAAAGGCATGGCTCACCGCTAGCCATTGATCCATGAATCGATGGTCGCTGATCGTTGACTACTAGATGCATCATGCGAACGACTTCACGCCGGTGCTGAGGTGATAAATCGCTACACCCGGACATTCGGCAACCATCAACTAAAAAATGGAAGGATCCTTGGCCGCGATGATGATATCAATGATTCAGCATGGATGCCTGCGACAGCGTGCTCCAAGGGAGAGCAAGCTCATAAGGGCAAGTGGACTTGCTACAGTAAGAATCCCGGCGGCCGAGTGGGCCGTCGGGACTGTTATCGGACGCACGCCAAGGACAAGAGGCCGAAGCCTCGTGGCAATGGAATTAGCCTTGGAGGGATATTTCAGCCGTGTTCGCGTTCTGTTGGCTATCTGCGCTCATCCATACCCACTGGCTGCCATCGCCGAAGATGGAATAGGTAGTAAAAGTACTGGTGGTGGAGTTGACGTTATAGTCAATTCCCGATCTGACTGTGCCGACGGGCACAATGTTCCTTAGGGGATTCGGTCCGGCATTCACGACATTGACCTGTGCGTGTTCTTCGCGGAATTGGAGAGAGATGAATTGGGTGATAACGCTTCGGATGGTGACGAAATGCCGGCGGCTTGCGGGAACGCTGAAATACCTGGTAGCTTTGCCGAATTCATAAAACTTGCCATCGGCGGGAAGCTCTCTGTTGACGATGCCCGCGGTGTTCGTTGGCATGGAAACGCTGCCTAGCCATGCCTCAACCTTGGGAGAGCCGGCGGCTGCCAGCAGAACGGCTTCAACTGTGGTGGAATCGCTGCCGGTGAACAACGCAACGGATGCCAAACCCTCGTTCGCCGTGGTGCCGGGAACGACGACTGGCGCATCGAACTGGTTGCCTACCAGGATTTGTACGGTCGTCGCCTGCTGATTTTGAGCGCCGTTATAGAGAATAGCCGCGTAGATCTGTCCCGGAACCAGCTTCGTGCATCTCGCGCTCTGGCCGCCGGTAAGGGTGATCCGTCGCCCGTCATCCCATGGAATGACGCCCGCATCGGGCACTGCGTGGAAGCTATGTCTTGGAGATGTCGCAACAGTTGCCATGTAGTCGCTCCTTATTTGTTTTTGAGTTGGTGAGCGAGGCTATGAAGATCTGGGAACCAAATTTCAGTAGCTCGCTCTGGGCACGAGAACGATGCATATCGTCTCGACCCTTTGCGAATATATAACAAAATAGCTTATTTATTTCATATTAGTAATAATTAACTGCAATACTATTTACAACAACATTGTAGAGCTTTAATAGCATAGATTAGCTTGATCGGTACTTGTCGCTTCCGTTCGCAGACGTTGTGAGAGGACGCTCAACATTTAATCTTGCCGTGGGCGAGCTATGAGCATGCTTTGTCTGCGGCTGTTATTTCCATCTCGGCAAGCTATCGAGTGTTAATGCCTGCTCGCATCGAGCTTAAGAAAACCTATCAATCGACATCAGGCTGCCGGCAAACCACGCGCAAGTGAGACAAAGTCGTAACATCCAGAAGATAGCTACGAGGCGCATAAGGGGAAAGCACTAAGACTTTTTTCGATGTCAGTGGAGAGATAGGCTTCTCTACCTGGAATGGAATGTGAAAAAGCAGCGGCGGGTGGGTGAAAGGGTTAAAGGTTGCGGCATTTCATCACGATCTTCAGGGCTTTGAGGCCCGATATGAGGAGACCTTGGGATTCGATTGAGTTTTCTGAGGAGATCGCTTATGAGCCCGACGAACCCGAAAGCCCCGCAATCCCCGCTATTCTGGGAGGACTATAAGTTTTGATCATCGGGAGCTAAGGGAGCTCGCGGATTGCCAGTTGTGCGGAGTCCTTCGTCGTCTGCTCACAGACATGGCCGAGGATTAGAAGTCGTCTCGATTCGTCCTTACCCCAGGCCATTGGATCCCTCATAAAGCCTTACTCAAGCTGGAGGATGAGGATTTCCTCTGATTTCCTTGCTTTCTAAAGAAGTGCTTAGCCTAGAGCCGTTGCGCCCGGGCTTCGTAGGCTGCGGAAGGCTTCGAACGGTGTCTAGGAGCGTTCCGATGCTGCCTTCATTGCAGCGGCCAGGGCATTCACCATGAATTCCCGATGAAAGTATTAGAGAACGATAGGCAAAAAAACAGATCGGGAGGGAATGGCAGAAAAATACGCTCGGGGATGGGAAATTTTTCTGTCGGCGTCGGCCTTATTTTTTAGGAATCATTGCTGTGCGGACTGTCGATCAACAATGAATCTGCACACAAAAGATATAAAGAATAAAAGCCGAAAGCCGAAAATCCTCCCTGAGCGGTGGCGCTGCCTGCCTCCCCGGTTTAAGTCTTCGGCTGTCGTGGGTCATTACGAATGGATGCTCACCGCTGGCCGAGCCGATTTTGAAGTTGTTCCACCACACTCTCCAAATCCGGATAGCCCGCCCCAAACGATCGCGTGAACCAGTTTCCGCCGCGTTCGGAGATCTTCTCGCCATCGGCGAGTACGTCAAACTGACCGGTCTTGCCGGGGGTTACCGTCGCCTTTATGCCAAGCCTTTGCTGGATGAGGGTCGCGAGACTCGCGACCTTCGCTTGATTGCCCCCTCATGTTGGACAGGCAATGATCTCGATCTTCATGATTGAATCTCCCGATTCTCTGCCAGGGACGCTCGCAATCCCCATAGCGAACGTCTGTGGTTTGTAGCTTTCATTTGTAATTATATCCTATGCATAGGATTGCGATATATCCTATCTTCCGCCCTCTGCAGGGCAATTGCGTGAAAGAAATGTTCACCGTTTGTGCCGTCTCGAAATTTGTTTCACGGCTCGCGTGCTCTTTTGGTCCTCGATCCTCAGGCTGGCGATGGAGCTGGCACAAGTGTGGAAGAGTGGCCATTTATGGCCACGTCAAGCACGCCCAATAATTTCATGCCTTGGAGCACAAATGAGAACTTATGTTCTCATTTGTGCTCCAAGGCATCTCACTCGGCGTTTTCCGCCGAGGCTCACCTCTAATCTCCCTCACATAAAGAGGCTATCAAAAGTTTTCATGCGATTGTCCTGCCCCCCAGCGGCCCATTACGAAGTATTGGATAATCAGAGTAGCAAAGCAACAAACGAAGGGATGGATACCCAAAGTGCATTATCTGCTGTTTTACGAAGTGAGTGAAGATTACCTCGCTCGGCGAGCCGAGTTTCGCGAGGCCCACCTGGAAAAAGCCTGGAAAGCCAGCGAGCGCGGAGAATTGCTATTGGGCGGCGCTCTGGCTAATCCGGTCGATGGCGCGATGGTGCTCTTTCATGGCGATTCACCGGAGGTGGCCGAGAACTTTGCCAAGGTGGATCCCTATGTTACCAATGGGTTGGTTCGGCGCTGGTATGTGCGTGAGTGGACAACCGTCGCTGGAGAGAACGCTGCGACGCCCGTAAAGCCCGCCGGAAATCCCCCGCCCAAGTTCTTGAAGGGCGTCGGCAATCAAGTTTGGAAGACAACCCCTCAGCAGCTCGAAAAGGGTGCGATCCTACGTATGTGGAAAGCGCAATCCACATCGGAAAAGGAAGCTGGATATGTTCGCCACGCAACACAAAACGTGTTCCCGCGTTTGCGAGAAATTGAAGGGCATCGCGGAACCTATTTGCTTCGCCGTGTTGCAGTGGGAGCCATCGAACTGCTGGTATTCACGTTGTGGGAATCGATGGAAGCCGTCCGCAGGTTTGCGGGTGCAACGCCCGATAAAGCTGTAATAGAAGAGCAAGCAAAAGCCAATCTAACCAGCTTTGATGACACGGTGATGCATTTTGAAATCGTTCACAGCGAGAGCGCGCCAGAGAGCAGCTAGCGAAAATCAGAGGTTCCCTAGCGTGTTCTCCAAGCGTCGCTTATAGGAGCACCCGGATCGCGGGGCAATAACGTCAACTTCGAAGCTAGCGTCTTCTCCTGCCCCTACGGTTGCCTCGGCCGCCCGAGTCCTGGCTTCGGTTCACCGTATCGCATAACTTCACAACTGCCGGGTCTTCTCCGGCAATGTGGCTGCACGCGCTCTTGCACAGCTCCAGAAACTCTTGAGGAGTCTCGGTGGTTTCGCTGCAGGAACTATTGTCGTCGGCAAGGTTGATCTGTGTTTTCAATTTTGTAAATACGGTCGTGCAGGCGCTATACAAATCCTGGCTCATGCACCCATACGCAAGAGGGTCGCATTCGTTGCCGGTGCGGTGAAAGCGCTTTCTGTTGGCAACCGGCCCGAGTTCGTTGCTTTCGTACGATTGGGTGGAGTGGGAACCTTGCCCTTTCATATCGGCATTGTCCTTGCTACAACTGAGGGTCAGCCGGTTGTAATAAGGCGCGGCGCTGGGCAGAGAGTTGATTTTGATCTGCATCTGCTGGCTGTCGCTGTCGGTTCTTGCCTCCTGCAGCGCCTCGTTGATCATCTTCAGCCCGTATCCGGAATTTCTGGAATGGTCCATCGTGCACAAAAAGGTAAGGTCGATTCCGTGATACGGTTTTCTTGCACTGGTAGGCGCGAAGGCAAAGAATCCTACAACGTCCTTTTTATCGTCAACGCACTCGTAGCGTCGTATGGAGCGCAGAGATCCTGGTGAATTGTTTTTTAAAAGGTTGATCAGATCCTTTTGACCTATTCCGGGCGTATAAAGAAAATCGTACTTGCCGAATATCCAGTTTCCCAGGCGGTCCAGTTGTTGCCATTCGCTTGCCCCACAGGCTTGGATCTCTCTGGTAATGAGGTCGTCGGAAGGCCAGACTTTACCCTTCCACTCCGCCGGCACATTGCTTGATTTGGACTGGGAGAGAAGCTTCTTCATAACCGGACTGAGCGGGAGCTTATCGGCGCTATTTGTTGCACCCCCGTCGAGCTGGCTGCAGGAGACATTCTGTCCATAGAGCGGAAGGACGAATCCGAGGAATGCGAATCCCAGAAATGTGGATAGGCTCAGGAGCAATCGGCAGGCTTTAGTCATCGTCAGCTACGCCTTCATCTTTTTGGGTTTTTGGAAAGGGAGAATAGTGTATCGCATGAACGATTGTCTTGAGGTAAGGAGCGGCGAACACATGGACGGGCGGACGGGCGGGCTTCTCAACAATCCCTCGAATAGCTAGTGGCTCGGTAAACTGCTAACATCGTTGAAAAATACATCATCTTCTCGCGCGCGTTGGAGCGGATAACGGGAGAACAAGGATGACAGAGAAGCGAACGAGCCGAGTGCTCGTTTTCCTCTCGATATGGATTTTGCTGTCTTGCAATTTATTGGTAGCGAAGGTCGCATCGGGAAATGAAGGTTTTGACGTAGATGCCAAATATAAGGGCAGCCTGGCAAGGCTAAAGACCGCGGCCTGCGGCAAAGAATTGAAGTTTGACGCAGCGGGCAGACTCATTTCAGGTTCCCCGCCAATTCATCGGAGCGAATGCGACGGCCTGAGGATTCAGAGTGCGGCGGTCGATGAGGGCACGCTGAAAATTACAGCGCAGCGTGTTCGCCTCGTCTATGACTGCGCGACATTGGAATACAAAGAACCAGCTACTCCTGCGCAGCAATCCGAGCGGAAAGACTCAGAGTTCAAGCACGGACGCCTATCGATCAAGATTCAACTTCCTTCTCAAGCGGACGAGGCGACGATTGCGGAATTGATGGAGAAGATTTTTGTTCTTTCCACCTCAAAACCCGCCGCCATCCCTGCCCGTTCGAGTAGCGACAGCATCAGCCCGCCAGAGGCGCTTTATACTCCCCAGCCCGATTACTCCAAAGCGGCTCAAAAGCCTATTTCGGGCACTGTAATACTAGGCGTCATCGTCGGTACGGATGGCCGGCTCAAAGACGTGCACGTACTGCGGCCGCTGGATAAGGATCTTGACGAGCAAGCAATGCGAGTAGCAAAGGAATGGAAGTTCAAGCCGGCTTTGAAGTGCGGCGTCCCCATGGCTGTTTCTATGCAGATTGAAATTTCGTACAACGTCTCCAAGAGCTATTAGCAGCCGAACTGTCAATACGATCTGCGGCCTAAAAAAAGCGCCCCCTAAAGGCCGTCTAAAACCATCTGCGCCACTTCATTCCACTTGATTATTTTTCGCTTTCGAAAATTGCCCTAAAAATCAATCTTAAATATATAAGAACTGCGGGCCCTTCAGATCGGCCCATGTAGCATGAGTCAGGATGAAAACTCTGGGCCACTCCGAAGATGCCGAAGAGATTCTCCGCCGGCTGAGTGCACTAAGCCCATCGAGCAAGCGGCGGTGGGGCAAGATGTCTGTTCAGCAGATGGTCTGCCACCTGACGGATGGATTCCTTCTGTATATGGGCGAAAAGACCGCGCAGCCTGCGGCGACTCTCCTACCGGGAAAACTTTTGAAATGGGGTGCTCTTTGGACTCCATTGCCCTGGCCCCATGGCTTCAAGACCGTCCCCGAGCTTGACCAGGAAACTGGAGGCACTTCGCCCGATAACTTTGAAACCGATGTGGCCAGGTTGCAGCAATGTGTTCGGCGCTTCACGGATAACCACAAGGACTTCGCGTGGCCCAGCGCTCATCCGCATTTTGGATCCATGTCCGAAGCGGATTGGCAGCGACTGGCCTACCTGCACGCGGACCATCACTTTCGCCAGTTCGGCTGCTAATGTGTACGAATCGATAACTCCGCAAGTCGCGTTCTTCATGTATGTTTGGAGGCATGTCCGCTTCGACCGATTTGGAAGAATTAAAGAAATTCATGACCGCCCGCGTTCCCTACTGGAAAACTCTCGGACTTGAGCTTAAGGAAGTCGCGCCGGGCAAAGCCGTGTTTGAAGCCCATGTCCGCGAGAATCTTATGCAAAATGGAATTCTTCATGGCGGCGTGCTGGCCTCCATTGTGGACTCAGCTTGCGCGGTGGCTGCAGTTACGCGCCTCTATCCTACGGCTTACGCCACCACGATCAACCTGAGAGTCTCCTATTTGCGTCCGGTGGTCAGCGGCGTTTTTCGCGCGGAAGGCACCTGCATCAAGGCTGGGAAATCGGTGCTGTTTTCAGAGGCCGAGGTCGTGAACCATACAGGCGAGGTCGTGTGCAGGGCATCGTCGGAACTACTGGTAGTGCCGAACAGAGGCTAATGAAGTGGAGTGATCTTATATCCAGGAACCAACGCGGGACGAAATGTTCGAATGGGAGAATGCGCTTCTCACCGTCGTCGATAGGGCTCTAAAACTATGCGATTTTCTTGGAGTGATCACCATCGATAGGCCGTATCATCGCTAAATTGATTCCCGGCAATCAACCTACGCAGGTCTTCTAGATTTTTTGCCTGATCGAAGCCCAACCCACCCCACAAGAACTCCACCTGCCCCTCCGATTGCAAAGAAAGGACAACTACTTTGTAACTGTGCCCTATACCTCCTTGCTCATAGTGGAGAAACCATTTGCCGCCGCTAACCCCGGCAAACACTAACCGCCTGAACGGCAGTCCCGGATCGAGAATAACGTCGGTAACTTGGTATCTCTGTCCAGGATCGGCAAGTAAAAATCGAGGCTCGCGGGTTATGACAGCAAAGGCCTGTTGAATAGGTTCGGGTAGCGCTTGAGTCGAGGTCACAATCGTGAACTGCCCATCGAGCACGTGTTCCTTTTCAGTTGTCGACAAAACCGTATGAAACTGCGGTCCCGCCAGCCTATCGATTCGTATCCCGACGGTCGCAGGAGCGGGTGCGCTCGTCAAGGTTCGATAGCTGCGAACGGCGAAGCAGCCTAGAACCGCCGCCAAGCTCGCAATTAATAGAATCAGTGCACGTCGTCCTAAAAGACTCATTTTCGGAAACGCCTGAGTTACCCGATTAATTTACACTGCGACGGCGCCTCTTGGTGGAGTCGCCATTGGAAAGATCAAAATGATGGGCAAGCCTTCGCCAATTGCTTTCTTAACGCTGGAGTCAAGAGCACAG
Organism: Candidatus Angelobacter sp.; assembly: GCA_035295685.1. Classification (GTDB taxonomy): domain Bacteria; phylum Acidobacteriota; class Terriglobia; order Terriglobales; family Acidobacteriaceae; genus Angelobacter. The sequence continues at coordinate 12,935 of DATGIO010000110.1, read as the reverse complement.
GCGTTGTGTTAATCGCATTCAATTTATCGAACATCAGAGCGGGAACGCCGAAGTCCAGGGACTGATCTGCATCCACAAAAACTTCGCGGTTGGCGCGCCAAGCCAGTTCCGATTGCAACCGGCGATCCAATCCTTCCATGTCTACTTCTTTGCCGTTCAAGAACAGATGGGCTTCTGTATCGCGCTGCTTGATGCTCAAGATGATCGGGCCTTTCATACAGTTTTCGTCCAGCCCAACGAGGACTTGCGACACGAGGTGGACGTAGATGCCATGGGATGGTGCGGGAATCACCATGACGAACGCGGGAACCACCAAGAGAAAGATCGCACCGCCAGCCAGTTCGCGATTCGGGAGCAAACTGAATTTCCGTCGCAAGGGCAGCCGTTGTCGGCGGCGAAACTCGATCGACCTGTAGGCTAAATCCTCGCCCAAATTCATCGACGCGTCCGGCACGTAGCTACCCACGATCGTAGCCAGCGTTGGCGTTATGAGCAGGATTACCGCCAGAATAATCAACAAGTATCCAAGGATAAGTTCATTGACAGCAGACAGGGGTAGCGATGGCGGGCGATTAACCGGCGCATAGGAATCTGGCGTAAGAATCTGTGGGAACGAATTTGCATCGAGTAGAAGCAATAATCCGGAGAAGGCGATCCCGTATCCAGCCCATCTTCGTGAAGGAATCGCCATATTGGGTTTAGACTCCACCGGCAGGAGCCTTGTTCCCAGCCGCTCAGGATGAAAATGGCAAGGTCAAATCACCCGGTTCTTGAGAGCATCCCGCACTGTTACGATCGGATGTATTCCATTGGTGCGTTCGCTGTAGCGGCTGCCGCTGCAGCTTCGTTTTCGACGAGCGGGGCTGATGCCGGGTACTCGAAGTTGATGCGGTCGCTTTCGAAGACCAGTGGACGGTCTTGGGCAAACGTGTGGATGTTGCCGATGTACTCTCCTATAATGCCCATGAACACCATTTGCAGCGAGCCAAAGAAGAAAAACCCAATCACCAACGGGGCGATGCCAACGGAAAAGTTCGTCCAGAAAATCAGCTTATATACAAGATAGGCGAAGCCCACCAGGAAAGAGAGGGCCGAGCCCGCGAATCCGGTAAAGGTGACGGCCCGCAGGGGAACCTTGGATAGCGAGGTGATTCCCAGCATGGCCAGATCGTAAAGCGTGAAGATGTTGTTCTTGGTCTTGCCCCGTTTGCGGCGCTGTTGCTCGTACTCGACTTCTGAGTGTGACAGACCTATTTCAGCGATCATCCCGCGAAAGTAGGGGTACGGATCGCGAAACGTTTTGACCAGTTCCATGACCTTGCGGTCATACAGGCCAAATCCGGTGAAATGCTCGTAGGTTTCAATATCGGAAAGGCGGCGCACCAGGCGGTAATAGAAGCTGCGGATCGAATACATCAGGCCGCTTTCGCGGCTCTGCGTCTTGATAGCGATCACAATGGGCACGCCCTTCTCCCACTCGGCAATCAGATCGAACAGAATTTCGGGCGGGTCCTGCAGATCGGCCATCAGGCAGATCACGGCATCGCCGCGCGCCTGCAGAAGCGCGTGCATTGGCGAGCGCAGGTGGCCGAAGTTGCGGGTATTACGGATGACCTTTACGTTGTGGTCGTTCTCGGCAAGATGCTTGAGAATCGCGAAGGTATTATCGGTGGAGCGGTTGTCGATAAAGATGTGTTCGTAATGGTATCGCCCAAGGCGCACAAACACGGCCCGCACCCGCTCATACAGCTCCAGGACGTTCAACTCTTCGTTGTAGCAAGGAGTTACAACGCTAATACTCTTCATGGCTTGCTCCCTGAACCTCTATAAAATCGCCGAACCACACAGCCGAGGGATGCTGTGCCACGCCTTTCTCCGTCCGTACCGCCTTACCTTTATCGTCAATGTCCCGCTACAGCCCCCGCTGATAGATCAGGGCTGTCAACGACGGAATACGAGCATACGGGCTATCGATGCTCTCGATCATGATGGGCTCGTCTTTCTTCACGGCACGCAACAAAACCTCTCCGCGCATCAGCTCACGGCAGGAGATCTGTCCTTTCTGTAGGGGGATGGCCAGATACACGTCGTCGTCGGTGAGAGCATGGCCTTCCGGCAGATCCTCCTTGGCGTAGACGCCGCGCACCAGCGAATCGAGATACGAGATCTCGCGCTGCGGCGGCACGCGTTTGTGGCTCCCCGAGGCCCCGCACATTTCTTTGGCCTTGTGGAAGGCTTTAAACCATGTATCGACCTGCTCCGGCAGCGAACAATATGGGCTCACCTTGATGCCATCGATCTGGATGTCGATGTGCCGCTCGAAGGTACGCGCGCCCTTGGCATAGGCAATCAGCATCGAGGCATTCCAGTCGTGGTACTCGTGGGTGGAAAACCCAATCGTATTGTTGGGATAGCGGTTCCGCAGGAAGTCGATCTGGTTCATCTCCAGTTCGTGGTCTTCGGAGGGATAGATCGAAACGCAATGATTGACCGCCAGCGGAATGTGCCGATTGCTGAAGAACGTAACCAGGTCGTCGATATCTTTCAGCGATGTGCCCCCGGTGGAGACGATCACCGGCTTCTTGGTCTTGGCAATCTTTTCGATCAACATCCAGTCGTTGATATCGGAACTGGCGATTTTCAAGATCTGGATGCCCAGTTCGCAGCACAGGTCGACCGAGTATTCGTCGAATGGGGTCGCCATGGAGATACAGCTTGCTTTGCGTATCCCGCTTACTAGACGCGCGAGTTCCTCGATCCGCAACTGCGTATCCAGAGTCTTCTTGATATACCGGATGTCGGTGCGTTGGCGAAAATCCTTATGGATGAAATTCTGCACGTCGCGCAACTGCAGCTTCATCGCCGCGCGGACGTTGTTAAAACGGACGACCTGCGCATAGGTGCCGATGATCTGTAAGCCGCGGTCTACGCTGCCAAGGTGGTTGTTGGCAATTTCGAGAACGAATAAATCTTCAAAAATGTCCCTGTTCATGAGCGGTCCAAGACTGCTTTCTTGTTGTTCAAGTTCGGATTTTCAATTCCGGCCTGGGGCAAAATCGATTTCCCCACAGGCTCGTTGTCCAAAAAGAGCCTGAAGGAAAGTGTAAATTCGGGGCAATTCCGGGGGAAATGACCAAGATTATACGCCGAAACGCCAAGCGGACAGCCGTTACTTTGCCACTTTGGTAACCATGTTGGCGGCCAGTTCTTCCGGCTCCAAAAACGGATACATATCCTCCAGCGCCGGGCTCTCAATCGTTCCATCGGCGCGCTGCCGCGACTTAATACGAGGCTCAAACCCCTGCGCGGGATCGAGCACCACATCGATCAAAAGCGGGCCGGAGCTCTCCATGCGCCGCCGAAGCTCATCCATTTGGCCAACCCGATCCACATGGAGACTCTGGATGCCATAAGCGGCGGCAATGCGTCCCATGTCGGGGAACGATACGCCGCTCTCAGGGCTTTCACCGATCATGCGCCCAAAGAAATTCGCCTGGGTGCTGCGGATCGAAAGATAGCCGCGGTTATTCAGCACAAAGATCTTCAGCGGCAGGCGATGATGGGCCACTGTCTGCAACTCCTGAATGTTGAGTTGAATGCTTCCATCGCCGGCGAGGCAGATTACGCGCCGGCCATCGCGAGCAAAGGCAGCTCCTATAGCCGCCGGGAGATCGTAGCCCATGGAAGCCGAGCCGGAGTTGGAAATCAGCCGCTGCCCCTTCTTGAGCAACAAAGCCTGGAAGGGCATGATGCAGGCGGTGGCGTTGCCGCAAATCACAGCGTCGTCTTCATACAGCAGCTCTTGCAGCAATTCCATGAAGTAGTAAGGATTCAGCGGAGGGCCAGCCTGCCTTTGCCGAGGTTGCACCACAGGATAACGGCCCACTCGTTCACCGCACCATGTGAGCCATTCGCGATGGCGCGGTTGGTGATTGTTCTGCCGTAGCTGCCGGATTAGCTCAGCTAGAAACACTTTGAGGTCGCAATGGACCGGAAGATCGGGCTGGACTGTAGGCTTTCTCAACTCACCGGCGTCAACATCGACCTGAATCTTGTACGCGCCGGGAGCAAATGACTTCCAGTTATAGCTCACCTGGCGGATATTCAGCCGCGATCCCAGCACCAGCAGCACATCGGAGTTCTGTACGGTGAAGTTACCTGCGCGTTCACCAATGGTTCCGGGCCGCCCGCAGAACAAAGGATCGTCCGACGCAATCAAATCGTGTGTCCAGGCAGTGGTTACCGGTATTTGAAGAAGACGAATGACCTCCTCAAACTCATCGAGTGCTCCAGCGAGGCGAACGCCAGTCCCGGCCATCACTACCGGCCGCTGTGCGGAACGAATCCGCTCGATCACTTCGGCGCACAGCCGCTCGACATCTTCCTTCGGCCACTCCAATCGATCTTTACCGCTCTCTGTCTCTTCGACCTCTGGGGAATAGGCGCGTAGGGCCTGTTCATCCACCTGCGCTCCCTGCACATCCGTTGGGATGTCGAGCCAGCAGGGCCCCGGACGCCCATGGCTTGCCAGATAGTAGGCTCGTTCCAGGTGATAGCGAATCATTCCAGGGTCTTCCACCAGCACGGCGTACTTGGTAATGCCGCGCACCATGCTGATGATGTCCACTTCCTGGTCGCCAAGCTGTCGCAGGTAGTCGAACCCGGTCACCGCTTTGCAGGTCTCACGCTTTACCTGTCCGGAAATCACGATCATCGGAATTGAGTCGGTCCACGCGCCAAAAACTCCGTTCAGCGCATTGATGGCACCCGGGCCGGTGGTGACGTTCAGCACTCCGGGCGTCCCTGCGATGCGTGCGTAGCACTCGGCAGCCATGGCCGCCGCCTGCTCGTGATGCGTGCAAACGTAGTGGAGGCGCGATTCTTTGGCGATGGAGTCGTTCAGGTGCATTGCGCCGCCGCCGGTGAGCAGGAAGATATGGCGTGTGCCCCAATCCGCGAGGCGTTGCATTACGTAGTCGGAAACTTTCATCATGCTGTGCTCCCTGCGGTCTGATGTCTTTCTCCAGTTTTGATCGCCTTGGCTGGTTTGGGCGGTCTCTTCGGCACGCGTGGCTTGAAACCAGCGAAGCGTCCTGGCAATGGCATCGTTTAACGAGGTGCTCTGCGCAACCTGCAGTTCCGTGCGCGCTCGCTGCGTAGATGGGACGTAACGCGGCGGAGGACCAGCCTGTGGATCGCGTTTCCCCAGAATTTCCACGCGCGTCTGCGCTTCCCCGTGCTCTGCTACCGAACGAGCCAGATTGGCAATGTCGATCGCTTCTTCGGAGCCGACGTTGTAGGCGCGGCCCGACTCACCGCGAAATAGGATGGTCCACAGCCACGTCATCAGATCGGCTGCATACAAATACGAGCGATACGGCGAGCCATCACCCTTTACGACGATGGGCCTCTGGTGCAAAACATCGGAGATGAAGTTGCCGATGGCAAAATGCTGATCGAGCTTCATGTACGGGCCAACAAAGGCAAAGCAGCGCGCAATCTTGGCTTCGAACGCTCCACTACGCGATGCCAGCACACACTGTAACTCCGCCATGCGTTTGCCCTCGCCGTAAGCGGATCCTGCCGCCAGCGGATCGGGCCCTCCTATGTATGTTTCGGCAACATGTTCGATCGTAGGCGGCTGCGTTCCGTAAACCGCACCTGAACTGGTCAGCAGAAACTTGTGCACTCCACTGCTCTTTGCAAATTCCAGGCAGCGGGCCGTTCCTTGCACAATTGTGTCGAGCATGACCGCAGGCCTTTCGGCATTTAAGCTGGCGCTGGCGTCGGTGGCCGCATGAATCACATGGGTAAATTCGCCAGAAGGAAATACGAAATCGCGAACGTCTCCCTGGTAAAGCTGAATCGCTTCTTCACGAGCCAGCAGCCGATTCAGTGAAGGCCATTGCCTGCAAAACCCGTGGGGATCGCGCGTGAGCACGATGGCCTGAGCCTTCAGGTTAAGGCGCTGGTTGATCCAGGCAAAGGTCTCAAGCAGCCAGCAGCCAAAAAATCCGGTGCCTCCGGTTATGAACAGCCGTTGGCCACGCAGGTCGTCCCAGAGCGGAGAGGTGGCTGCAAGCACATCATCGAGATCCTCCGCCAACGGATGGGTCACTTGCCCGCCCCTGAGACCTGCGGCGTACCTTGCGCAGCGGGCAATTCGCGCGTTGCGGTATGAATGCTTTCCACCATATAGTCGAGCATGGGTTGGGAAAGTCCTGGGTAGACGCCGATCCATAGCGCCTGATTCATCACCAAATCGCTGTTGTCGAGCGAACCGCTTACACGATAAGTAGCTTCGCGATAGGCGGGTTGGCGGACCAGATTTCCACCGAACAAGAGCCGCGTGGCGATCTTTCTTTCTTCCAGGAAATTCACGAACTCGTTGCGGCTGAAAGGAGCCGAGGGGCGCACCATCAAGGGAAAGCCAAACCAGCTTGGATCGGAGTTAGGAGTGGCTTCCGGCAAGACGAAATATTCTTCCAACGATCCCAGAGCTTCACGCAGAAAACGGAAGTTGCGCTTGCGTGCCTCGATGAACCCTGGCAGCTTCTTCAGTTGGGCGACGCCCACGGCTGCCTGCATGTCCGTAAGCTTTAAGTTGTAACCAATATGCGAGTAGGTATATTTGTGGTCGTAGCCGTAAGGCAAGCCGCCGAACTGCCCGCAGAAGCGCTTGCCGCAGGTATTTTCTTTTCCCGGCTCGCACCAGCAGTCGCGACCCCAATCGCGAAACGACTCGGCCAGCGTTTGCAGCAAAGGCTTTTCGGTTAGAACGCATCCGCCTTCGCCCATCGTTATGTGGTGCGCGGGATAGAAGCTGGTGGTGGCGAGATCGCCATAGGTTCCAGCATTGCGTCCAGCGTATTGCGACCCAACAGCGTCACAACAGTCTTCAATCACCCACAGATGATGTCGCCGGGCGAACGCGCAAACCGCGTCGAGATCAAAGGGATTGCCCAACGTGTGCGCGAGCATGATGGCCCGCGTCCGGGGGGATAGAGCTTCTTCGAGATTCGCAGGGTCGATGTTATAGGTGGGAACCTGAATATCCACGAACACCGGCACAAGGCCGTTCTGCAAGATGGGATTGACCGTCGTCGGGAAACCGGCGGCCACGGTAATGACCTCATCACCGGGACGTAAGCGGCGGTCTTCCAGCCGTGCCGAGGTCAGCGCAGACAGCGCTACCAGATTGGCAGATGAACCGGAGTTCACCAGCGTGGCGGAACGAACACCGATAAAACGCGCAAACCCGCGTTCGAACTGCTCAGCAAAACGCCCGGTGGTCAACCAGAAGTCGAGTGTCGAATCGGCCAGGGACTGCATTTCCGTTTGGTCGAACACCCTTCCGGCTACCGGGAGAGGAGTCTTGCCAGCGACGAATGGGCGCGGCGCAAACGCTTCCTGGTAGTATTCGGCCACCATGTCCAGAATGCGACTGCGCAACTCGGTTGCCTTATCCACTATTGCAATAACTCCTGGTACCACGCGACCGTACGCTTTAGTCCTTCGTCCAGCATGAACTGCGGCTTCCACGCCAGCTTCTGGCGAGCGCGCTCGGCGCTAAGAAATTGCTCGCGAATCTCGTGGCTGGCCTGGTTGCGCACATCGGGTTTCAGCTTGGAATCCATGCGCTCCAGAATGCGCTCCACTAGATCCAGAACCGTGATGGGAGTCTCCGTAGAGAAGTTGAAGGCTGAGCCCCGCAAGTTTTTGTCGGCGGAGAGCTTTTCCGCCAGCAGCATGTAGGCTGCGCTTCCATCTTCCACGTAGAGATAGTCGCGCACATATTTTCCATCGGAGCGAATCACCGGACGCTGCCGGCGCAGCACCGAGCGAATCGTTCCAGGCACAATGCGGTTCCAGTTGAGGTCGCCGCCGCCGTAGAAATTTCCGCAGCGCGTTATGGCCACCGGCAGGTCGAAGGTGGCTGCATAGGATTGCGCAATCATATCGGCGCACGACTTGCTCACATCGTAGGGATGGCGGCCCTGCAGCGGCATCTCTTCGGAGTAGGGAAGCACCGGCTGCGAACCATATGCCTTATCGGAAGATGCGATCACGATGGCGTTTACCTTGGGCGAGCGTCGGCAGGCTTCGAGCAGGCCCCAGGTTCCACGCACATTGCTCTCAAAGGTTGAAACCGGATTGATATTGGCGACCCCCACAACCGTTTGCGCCGCGAGATGGAATACAACTTCGATTTCGTACTCGCCCAGCAGCCGCTCCAGCAAAGGCTGGTCGCATACATCGCCGCGAACGGAGTTGATGCGGTTGAAGACGCCCTTGCGGACGATCTCCGATTGCGGAACCCAGTCTCGCACCAACGCGGTCACCGCTGCGCCTGCGCCCAGCAGACGGCTGGTGAGCCATCCACCCAGCAGGCCGGTAGCGCCAGTGATCAGCACGGGTCTGTCCTGCCAAAATGCCGTGTTTATTTCCATACCTTCCACGGGGCCTGATCTTTGGACCACAAATCGTTCAGGTATTCGTATTCACGATAGGTGTCCATCGCGTAGAAAAATCCATCGTGCTCGTAAGCCATCAATTGCTGGTCGGCGGCCAAGCGTTCGAGCGGCTCGCGCTCCAGAATGCACTCGTCGCTGCCCAGGTAGTTGAAGACCTCTTTTTCAAAGACGAAAAATCCCGCGCTAGCGCGGCTTTCGCTGCGCGGCTTCTCCACAAACTTCAGCACGCGGCCACCATTGCCGGTATCGACAATGCCAAAGCGCGATCCGGGCACCACAGTCGTAACCGTGGCGATCTTGCCGTGGCTCCTATGGAAGGCCAGCAGCGCTTGCAGATCCACGTTGCTGACGCCATCGCCATAGGTCAGCAGGAATGTGCCATCATCGACATATTTCTCAATACGCTTGACCCGGCCGCCGGTCATGGTCGCCTGGCCTGTATCCACCAGGGTGACGCGAAAGTCCTGCTCCGAATGATTGTTGTTGTATTCAATATGGGAGCGGCGCCCGAGGCAGATGGTAAAGTCGCTGTTCATCGCCTCGTAGTTCAGGAAGTAGTCCTTAATCATATTGCCGCGATAGCCAAGGCAAAGAACGAACTCCTGGAAACCGGCATGGGCGTAGATCTTCATGATGTGCCAGAGAATAGGACGCCCTCCTATCTCAACCATCGGCTTTGGCCTGAACTCGGTCTCTTCCCGCAGGCGGGTGCCAAGCCCGCCGCAGAGGACAACAACCTTCATCCCTCTCCTCCTGAATCGGAGCGCTGTCCAGCTACGCTAGCAGTTATTTTGGTGCGCAACAATATTGAGGGAGGAAACACCTTAGTTTTGGATGAGGCGCTCCTTCTATGAGCCGCCGGCACAGAAGTAACCGTCGAATTGGAAACAAGCCAAAGATGCAACGGGACCAAAAGCACAAACCACCTTGCAGGGAACGGGCTATCGACTGACACTTTCTTCAAACTCTACAATATCCGCCTTGTACACTCCAAGGAAAACGAAGCGCGTCGGTACAGGTACGAGTGAGTTAACCCAGATTAAGGTGCTTCCCAAAGATAGGACTGGCCCAACAACGGATCGCGCAGTCGGGTCATCAATAGGGTGAGCGCCGATACAGCGCGTTCGATCTCGACTTTGAGAGTCCGCATGACCTCAGGAGGGTTGAATCCAATCTTCTTGAATCCTTCCGCTGCGCTCTTCTTTGCGTTCTGAAATGCGTCTTCGTCTCTCCAGACGGCGGTGGTCACAACGTTGTTGTCTGCCCACGGGTTCGCTATCGCTTCGCCGCGATTCTGCCGATTTATGAGGTATGTATAGCCTTCGTCAGTCGATGGCCTTGTGGAAGCGCAACATGGCCGTCGTTAGCAGCCCTACGCCTAACACTGCCATGGCCAGCATTTGCGGCCAAAGAATATCCATTCCAACTCCCTTCAAGTAGGTCCCGCGCAGCACAATCAGGAAGTAACGGAGCGGGCTTGCATAGGTGGCATATTGCAGCCAACGCGGCATGGTGCTGATGGGGAACCCAAATCCGGAAAACGTGATTGCCGGCATGATGAAGAAGAAGGCGGTTACCATTGCCTGTTGCTGGGTAGCGGAGACGGTAGAGATCAGCAGGCCGACTCCTAACATGCACAGCAGGAATAAGATTGCTCCAACAAGTAAGACCAGAAGCTGCCCCCTGAAAGGCACCTGGAACCAAAGCGTACCTACAAAAGCAATTAGGGAAACATCGAACAGGCCAATCAAGAAGAACGGCAGGGTCTTGCCAAGAATGAACTCGGCAGGGCGAATGGGCGTCACCATAATCTGCTCGAGCGTTCCGATCTCACGTTCACGAACCACCGCAAACGCCGTAAGGTTCACCACCAGCACCAGCGTAAGACTACCGACGATTCCCGGCACAAAGAACCAGCGGCTGCGCAGATCGGGGTTGTACCAGGGGCGCTGCTCCAATTCGACCGAAGGAATCCGCTCGCTCAGTTGCGGAGAGATGCGGTTGATGCGGTCTTCCTGATAGCTCCTGGCAAAGCCCAGGGCAATCTGGTTGACGTAGCCCGAGGCAATCAGGGCGGTATTGGAATTTGTGGCGTCCACGATCACCTGCAGAGGGGCGGTTTGGCCCTTCCGCAGGGCCTCGGCAAAGCCTGCATTGATCTGCAATGCCACCGTCGCCTTTCCGCGATCGATCACGTCCCCTACCTGGCGGGAATCGGTGAGTTGGTGCTGCACGTCGAAATATTCGCTGGAGGTAAAACGAGAAACCAGTTCTCGGCTCTCCTGGCTATGGTCGAGATCGAGGACCACCGTAGGCACATGGCGAATCTCGAAAGTTGCCGCATATCCAAACACCAGCATCTGGATGATCGGCGGCCCAAACAGCAAGAAGCGGGTGCGCTTGTCCCGAAACACCTGGATGAACTCTTTAATGAGCATCTGCTTCAGTCGAGCCAGCATCGTTCTCTCCTTTGTCCTTACGTAAGCCTTTTGTGGAATGAACGTGTGGCAAGCAGGGCCAGCACGATGGTGAAGATCGCAAGCGGAACCAGGTCCGCATACAGCAGGGCAGCGGGCGACCCTTTCAGAAAAACCTTTTTTAGGATCGACACGTAATAGCGCGCCGGTAGAATGCGCGTAATCCACTGCAGGACGACCGGCATCTGCTCGATTGCGTAGAGAAAGCCCGAGAGCAGAAACGCGGGAAGAAATGTAGCCAGCAGGGAGATCTGGCTCGCGGCCAACTGGTTCTTAGCGATCACCGAGATGAAAAAACCCAGCGACAGCACGACCACCAGAAACATGGCGGAGCTGAGCATGAGCGTGAGAAACGAGCCGCGAAACGGAACATGGAACCAATAGAGGGCAAGCAGTGCGCAGATGATTACATCCACCATTCCGATCAAAAAATAGGGCACCAGCTTGCCCAGCATGATTTCGAGCGGGCTTACCGGGGTGGAGACCAACTGCTCCATGGTGCCGCGCTCCCATTCGCGGGCAATGGTCAGCGACGTTAAAAATGCGCCGATCACCGACATCACCAGCGCCAGCACGCCTGGAATAATGAAAGCGCTGCTCTCAAGATCTTCGTTATACCAAGTGCGCGTCTCCACGCTGACTGGCGCAGGCTGGGCAATTTGACCGCGATCGCGCAGCCAGTCCAGTTGGATTCCGGATGAATATCCCTGTACAACGCCTTGGGCATAGCCGATCAGCACGTTGGCGGTGTTGTCGTCGGTTCCGTCGATGAGTGCCTGTACGGATGCGGGCCTGCCATCGTGCAGTCGCTGCGAGAAATCCCAGGGAATTACCACACCCATCTTGGCTCGGCCATCGTCGAGGGCGCGGGTCAGGTCGTGGTAATTGCCGGCCACACCCACGATGTCAAAGTATTCGTTGGACTGAAACCGCTTGAGCAGGTCCTGGCTCTGCTGGCTGCCGTCGCGGTCGTAGACATAGATCGGCAGATGCTTGAGATCGAGACTTACGCCATACCCAAACAGAAGCACCAGGACGATGGGCATCACCAGCACAATCGTCAGGCTGCGCGAGTCTCGCAGCACTTGCACCAGTTCTTTCCTTGCGATTGCCATGAAGCGCGTAAAGCTCATGATGGTTTCTGCTGCCTTCCGTTGCGTGGTTCGGTCGTGAGTGAAACAAAAACATCTTCAAGGCTCGGGCGGATTTTCTCGATGCGGCGCACGTTGACGCCGTGCTCCGCAAGATATTGCTCCACAGCCGGAATTGCCGTGTCAGCTTGTTCGACCACCAGGTGCAGCGCGTTGCCAAAAACCGCGGCGTCGAGAACCATGGGCGCGGTTTGCAACGCTTCCACTGCGGACCCAAGGGGTGCGCATTCCACCAGAAGCAATTCGCCTTTCATGGATTTGTGCTTCAGTTCCGACGGCGTCCCGAGGGCCACCATTTTTCCGCGAAAGATCAAAGCCAGGCGGTTGCAGTATTCCGCCTCTTCCATGTAGTGCGTGGTCACGAAGACCGTGACGCCCTCGCCTGCCATCCGGTGGATGAGGTCCCAGAACTGCCGCCGCGAGATCGGGTCCACGCCGGAAGTCGGCTCGTCGAGAAAAATAATTGGGGGCCGATGCAACACCGCACATCCCAACGCCAGGCGCTGCTTCCAGCCTCCCGGTAGTGTGCCAACAATCAGGTTCTCCTGGCCTTTGAGATTCGCCATGTCGAGCGCCCAATCGATGCGTTCTTTCACCTTGTTCGAGGGAACGCTATAAAGGCCGGCGAACAACCGAAGGTTCTCGATGACCTTGAGATCGTTGTAGAGCGAAAACTTCTGCGACATGTAGCCTATGTTTTGCCGCACTGATTCCGGTTCGCGCGCCACATCGTACCCGCCGACGATGGCGCGTCCCGAAGTCGGTTTCAACAGCCCGCAAAGCATGCGGATGGTTGTGGACTTTCCAGCGCCGTTCGGGCCGAGAAAGCCGAA
>DATGIO010000109.1:0-16412 GCA_035295685.1 Candidatus Angelobacter sp. | reverse complement strand
AATGTGCGAGCAAACTGGATAGCCTGTTCAAACCAGGCCAATGGTTCTGGTGCAAGGCCGTTGAATGCGACATAACTCTGCATTCGAGGCGCGGCAAAGCTAGTCCTATCGAATGTTGCATGACGGCCGGATCAATACTTCCTTGAGTGTTTCGCGGATGCCTGCGAAGCTACCTCGGTAAGAAGCACTTTCCGGCACCAGGCCCGCAGCAATGTCCGCCGACTCTGAGACATGTCGCGCGTGCGCGGCATGTATCCAGTGCTCATCCATTGGGACGTTTCTGTCACCTGGAGAATACCTTGGGCTTTTGACTCGACCGCTGACTCATCGTTCAGCGCAAAAATCCGATTCATCGCCGGGTAGAGCAGGTAATAAGTCCGCAACACATGGTGGTAGACGACATCGAACGTCAAACGCTCATTGCCGATCGGTTCCTCTGCCTGCGGATCGACGTAATACTGCCTGAAATCAACAGTATTTGGCAGGATTCGGAGGCTGATCGCGGGGTAGTTTGTGATATACGGAGGGTTCGCGAAGTCGAGATAACTTTTTGGTGGTTCTTCTTGCGAATCGATAGAGAACGTAAAAAGAAAGTCGCCAGGTTGCGACGTGTCGACTTTGATCGGATCGCCGGGTTTGATCTTGGCAATTGCGTCTGCATCGCCAGGTGCTTCCAGTGGAATCGAGCGATACTGCCATACTGTAATCGGCGGACACTCCTGGGGTCCCAACTTCCGGCCGTGTTGGTAAACAGAGACCGTCGCAGGTTCCAGTTTCTCGTAGCCTTGATTCAGAAACTGTGTTCCGCTGCCGCCCTGTTCGGTGTAAATGCCCTGCTGGTTGGAAACGAAATAGTGGCTGGTCTCCTGGAGAACATTGCCATACTTGTCGCTGGACAGGCTGAATACCGCATCCGGGTTACGCAGGGCGCTTTGTACAAAGGCATTTGCCGAAAAATCGAAAATCCAGCCTTGCCGATTGCCCCTATCAACGTCGGTATAGGGTACCGGCCCGACGTTCACGCTGCTGCTTCCCACCGATACGACCAGCGAAACTGGCCCGAAATCGAACTTCGGATCTGGATTCTTCGGGTCGCCGGCATAGTTTTCAGGAAAGGTGCCTACCAGGTCCGCTGAGATTACGTTGCCATTCTGGAAAACTACTCCTGGCGCAAGTGCGATTTTCCCGCCGCCATTGTTGTGGTTCGATGGCGTGGGAATCGTTGCCTGATTGGCTACCAGGAGCCGTCCAACGGGTGTAGTAAAAATCGTTTCGGTCGCGTAAAGAGGCGCGAAGGTCCCGGCGATCCGGAGGGTCACCGGATTGGTTTTGCCGTCCGTATAGAGTTTTGCGATCGCGTCGTTGTCTTTGGTGTTGGGGATTGCACGATACAGGTAGTATCGGAAAATAACGCCAACCACGTCAGGCGTATCCAGCCCGGGAATATTCACTGTCATATTCGGGCCTTTGCGAAAAACATGGTACACATATCCGCCGGCGCCGGCATCGGCAGTCAGGTTTACGTTGCGGTAGAAGTTGAGCCACTGGCAGGCACCCTTGCTTGGCGTACCGCTCAGATATGTGGTGTTGCCGCCCTGGAGTGTCACTTGGTCAAAGAAGAACTGTGTGGCGGGCGGCGAGCCCTCGGAATTTACATCCGTGATGACTCCGGAGAACGTGAGCTTTGCTCCGACCAGGCTGCTGAGCGAGCCGGCGCTGCCGTCAGGCCCGGCCTGTACACCTTTGACGGATATGTCGAGGCTTTGCGAGCCCATATCGCCGTAATAGTTCCACTCGGCCGGGATCGTCTGAGCCGTTTTACCCGGATTGCCCACAACATCGAACGTCTGGACCTTCTGGACCCAGGCAATAAAGTCGGCGTCGGACATTCCGTACCTATGCGGTTCGACCATCTTGGATTTGATCAGTGCAAGAGGATGACCCTTGTAGTCGCTGGTAGGACCGTGAGGACCGTAAGAATCTTGCAGCAGGTAATTTTGGGCATAGTCGTCATTGTTGGCAGTTCCGGGGTTGAGCTGAACGGTGCCTTCAAAATTGATCCGAGGATAATCGAAGAGGCTCATTGACTTTCCACACTTTCCAGGCCGGGTGTTGCAACGTTGTTTCTATTCCGAATCAGCTTCAGGTAATGCTGCAGCGTAAGCCGCTTTCCATGCGACAGATCGCGCGTAACCGGCATGGCGCCGGTTCCTTCGGCGGCCAGCGGCGCGGCGATGGCCGCGGCTATCGCTTCTGCGTTCTTTTCAACGTCGGCTTGCGACCCAAGATTCACGAAATTGAGCATGACGCTGAAGATCATGTCGTAGACGTAGAGAATCCGATCGTAGATGAATTTCCACGCCAGCGCTGGATCTTGCGTGGAGTTCCATAGATCGAGAAACTCGAGCGGCAGTGCATCGTCGAATGGGAGGACCCGGATCGTCGTGTAAAACGCGTTGCCCGGTGGAAACAGACTCGGTGGAGGCGCCGGCCAAGCTTCTCCTGAAAACGGAAAGAAGGCCACCACAGGAAAGCCCGGAGTTTGCGCGGAGACACCCGCGGTGGCGATGCCGTTCTCATCCGCCGTGACTACCGCGGCAATCGTCGCGACGGGAGAGCCCCCGCTGGAGTTCACAACCCGCTGATCCCCCAACGTAAAGCCGATGTATTGAGGGGGGACAGATGGAACCAGGTTCAGGTTCTGATCGTACTGCGCTAGTAGCACCTTCGCTCCAGCCGCGGGCGCTCCCTGTTTCAACACAGTAATCTGAAACTCTTGCTGGCAGCCCTGGTCCAGATAGATACCGCGGCTGTCGGTTTGCGCGCAAAAGGCCTGCTCAGTGAGAGCGTTGACGGACTGGCCGCCGCTCTTGGATTGAATCGCGAGCAATCCCTGCGCTAGCTGCTGCGGCGTGATGCTGGTGGGTATCGGCAAATCGACAATGCCGGCGAAAGCTTCATACGCCGCCTTTCCGTATTGCGAAGGCCCGAGTTCTCCGATCGTGACAAACTGGTTGCCGGTCTGAATGCCAACCGTGAGAATTCCCAGATTCACCTTCTCAAGATTGGACGCAGGTGTACCTGGGATGGCGACTTCCGGTATTGCGCTGCCAAGATCGAGCGATAGGAGGTTCGCCTGGGAATTGACCTGCGCGGCGGCAGGGCCAAGTTGAGTCGGTGCTTGACCGCCCACAGGCGTTACGGGCGCTTGTGCGGAAAGATAGCGGCCCAACGGCACGCTCGCGAGTTCGCCTACATTCCAAACACCGATCGAACCTACCACGTGGCTGTAACAGGGCTGAGAGAAGAACTCACTCGTATCGCCATTGCCATTGTTCCATTGGTCCCACGCGGCGGCCAGGAGTGTGGCCAGTTGCTCATAATTCCGCGCTTGCTGCGTGATATCGTTCAGAATACCGTTGCAGAAGTACATATTCACGTAGGCGGTGAAGCGAATCATGACCCCCTGCGCGTCCGGCTGGGTTGACGCCTTTTGTAGCGCGGCCAGCAACTCGGAACTCGCGCCTCCCGTGCCGTTGTTCCAGGCGATACCCGAGTTTGGGATGCAGGCCTGAAAACAGCAGCCTACGGAAGCGGCTGGTTGAGTCAGCTTACCGGTTGCGTCGTAGATGCGGCCCAGATTGATCCAACGCGAGGACATGCGGACGGCGCGCGAGCCACTGACCGAATAGTCGCCGCTGCCGACCGTGAACGAACCGTAATAGATCTGGCTTGACCAGAACGACGACGGATTCGTATCGACCAGTTTGGGTGCGCTGTATTGGTTGTCGCCGTCGAACTTGATGGTAGTGCCGATGAGTGGATCGTTCGTGCTGGGCTTGTTATAGGCGAGAGCGCCGCCCGTGATCTCTGTTTTGTAGTTGTTGTATTGAACGAACGCGGCAGCGTGGGAGCCGAACATGTTCCATTCGCAGGGAACGCGTGCCCCAGCGGGGTTGTCGATCGAATCGTTCTGCAGCTTGATGGCATAAGGCCGGAATGTTTGGGTGAAATTTTCAGGCGTGATAGGAGGATTCTGAGTTGCCAGAAAAGGCCAGTTCAGAGCGGCCTGCGCCGCGTCGAAAGTGGGAAACTTGGCGAAATCATTGTTGTTAAAAGTGCAAGGATCCCAGCTTGCATAACCTTTGAAATAGATTCTCGGAAAGGATAGGACGCTCATGCTTGCTCCTTGTGACGATGCTCCTTAGACAATCCAAAGACAATCCAACTACAACAACGACAGGGATGCGGCCATCCCTTTACCTAGGGGACGAATGCGATAGCGGCAACGACCAACGAGCAATGATCAATGACCCGTGACCAACGACCCGTGATGAAAAATCTTGTACGGCGGCCGTGAGATAGAGGAAACTTGCTCGCTGTTCATGGAGTCCGTCCGTGACTACCGCCGGCTTCGCCGCGTACACCGCCTAAGCTATTTCCGATGTGCCGTGTTGTTTTATATACGTGATGTCTATGCGATGAGTGATTGGAAATGAATTCCTAAAATTACGCAAATAGATTTAATCCGGATTTTTTATATGACTTCTACTTCCTTCGCTTATTGTCTAGGCTCATTAGTTTCTTCAAATGAAATGATTCCCAAAATGGGATTGACGCATTCGATCCTCCGTTGATCGATGACTGAAGATCCATGCCTGAAGATGAACGACTGAAGATGAATGACTGAACGCAACTTACGGTTCAGGGAAAATCGGCCGTTTCAGGGAAAATCGGCGCCAGTGCCAGAGGTTCCACTTTTGGCAGCCCGGACAGGCCGGCAGGGCAAGGTTTGCGGGCAGGCAGGTGAATGCCTGCCCGCAAAGAAATGAAAGTCAAATTCTTACTGAGTCGGAGCCGGAATAGATTGGCCCGGTTGCAGGACGGTGCCATTCAGCAAGGGTTTGGGAATGGCAAAGGGACTCCCTTCAATGCCCGGTGGTGAGAGCTGACCGAAGTTCAGGGTATTCAATGGGCGTGGCTGATCATTCAGGATAAACCCGACATTGGTAATGGTAACCGGTGTGTTCGTAAAATTGGCGATTTGCATTGCCGGGAGGGCTCCGGCCTTATAAACGCCTTGGCACCAGGTACCCACAACATTGCCGTTAAAATCCTGAGCGGCGACAAAGAGCGTGTAGCGTGCTGGATTTATTCCCACAGGCTGGGACGCAGCCAGCGAAAGCATTGGAAGGGACACTGGTGGGGCAGGAGTCGTGGCCGCCTGCGTGGCATGATTGGCGGCAGTCGACTGTACCGAGGACGCAGATGGTGAGCCCGTTTGCGGAGAGACCCCGGCGCTACCGGCGGAGCAGGCGTTCGAAGTGTTGCTCCAGGATGAGGAAACCACATTGATTGGGCCTTTCGAATCGAGGCCAAAGTGGGGCAACCCGTTGCTGTTGGAGCCGTAAGTGAATGTCTCTCCAGGAACAATCGGCTGAGTACCGCAAATCGTCACAGATGTGGTGTTGGTGGATGCGTCATAGGTAACCTTGGCGCAGGATGGGATGCCACGGTATTTGAACGGGTTAAGGGTTGCATCGGCGAGCGTTTCCTGGATATTGATGTTGTTCCGCTGATCGCCCTGCAAGACGTAGGTGAAGCACGACCCTCCGTTGGTCGGAATGGGAACGAAGACGTTACACAGATCAACCTCCTGCGTCCAGACGGTGGTGGTTGCCAGCAAAAGCGATCCGATCATGGTACATAGGAATTTGAGACGCATTTGATGTAAGTTCCTCCTCTTGTTTTATTTGTTTGCTGTGCGTAACAGACGGGTTACGCCGAGGGGACTCGCCTAGCAACAGCACCTGCCTCAGCATTGCCCTATTTCACAGCAATGCGTCCTACAGTGGCCTTGGTCTGGAAATTTGTACATGGATTGGTCATGAACTATGGCGGGAATTCCATGTGAATTGCTAACTCTAAGAGGAAGAAGTATTTCCAGCGGAATATGAACAGAAGTGGTTCGTTCCAAAACGGAACGTTGAGACCGATTGGTCAAAAATTTACTGCCATCGGTAGATTAGGTCTGCATGAAAGGCGCTTATCGGGACTAATATATGCGCGAAGCAAAAGTGATGATCTCCGGTCAAAAAATGGCAAATGCGGAGCATGCAGCGGAAATGGTACAGGCTGTGCGTTTTGGAATCTATCAGGCCAATCTGGCAACAGGAGAGCTGCACAAGAACGGGCTTAAGATCAACCTACAGGAGCAGCCATTTCAGGTTCTTAGCCTGCTCTTACGCAATGCTGGCACGGTGGTTGGGCGTGAAGACCTGCAGAAATGCCTCTGGCCGTCCGAAACGTTTGTGGACTTCGATCTCGGCCTCAATACAGCAATCAGGAAGATTCGGGCTGCGCTGAGCGATTCGGCTGAAAACGCCCGTTTTATCGAGACGCTTCCCAAAAGAGGATATCGCTTCATCTGCCCGGTGGAAACGATCTCAAACATGCCGGCCACATTTCGCTCTTCCGGGAATATTGGCGAAAACCAGGCAAGTCGTCCGGCATTGGTGCTTGGAACCGAAATTGAAACCGAGGAAGACCAGTCATCGTTCAAGAATGACCAAACAGGGAAGCGGGCATGGCGGCCTTATCGCTTCAGGTTGGCGCTCGGAATGCTCCCCCTAATCTTGTTATCCGTGGGCTTCGCTATTCACCGGCTGCAGGATAAAGGCCGTCAGTCGCGGGCGAGAGATTTTGCGATAGAGGGTTTGGAAGATCGGGGCACGCGGGTTGAGACTGCTTATTCGGCCTACTTGAAAGGCAGTGATTTTCTGCGGGCGGATGACTTGCCGGAGAAGGATGAAAAAGCTGCGCAACAGTTTGAACAGGCGGTGCAATCAGATCCCTCCTATGCGGCGGCCTATGCAGGTCTAGGGGAAGCTGATTGGAATCTCTTTCAATCTACAGGGAATCATGGATGGGAGGCGCGCGCGCAACAGAACTGCAACAAGGCACTGGAGTTGGATGCCGGGCGAGCGGCTCCTTACCTCTGCTTGGGCGCCATTCACAATGGGATGGGAGAGTATGGCAGGGCTGTCCAGGATTTTTCGGAGGCTCTGGCAATTGATCCTCGTAACGCTTTGGCACGCAGAGGCAGGGCCAGGGCCTATGAGGGTTCGGGCAATATTGTTGAAGCGGAAAGAGGCTATCTCCAAGCCATCGATTTTGATTCGGGCAATTGGGCTGGTTATTCTGTCCTGGCCCGCTTTTATTTCGTTTGCGGCCGTTATCAAGAAGCGGTCCACAACTATGAACGGTCTATTCAGATAAAGCCGGATAACAGCGAGCCGTATTTCTCCCTGGGGGCGGCCTACGTCGAGATGGGGCAGACTGACAAGGCAATTGTTGCACTGCAAAAGGCGGTTCGCCTTAAACCCAGCTTTGGGGCGTATGAGAATCTGGGAACGGTTTTTCTCAACGCGAGGCGGTTCGAGGATTCTGTCCGATGTTTCGAAAAAGCCCTGGAACTGGACATCAACGATTACCGGGGATATGGCAACCTCGCACGAGCGTATCTCTGGGCGACCGGACGCACGGAGCGGGCGCAAGAAACATACTTACGAGCGATTGCCTTGGCAAAACAGAAATTAACGGTGAACCCGCAAGACCCGGATATCAATCTGAACCTTGCCGTTTACTACGCTATGCTCGGCCAGGAAGACGATTCTCTGTACCACTTGCGCCGCTCCAAAGAATTGCAGCCGGCTACCGGGGAAACGGATTTCTGGTCAGCGGTTGTGAATCTGCAGTTGGGGCATAGGGAAAAAGCCCTTGCGTGGATACGGCAGGCAATTGAATTGAAATACTTCGCAGAAATCAATAGTGCTCCAGAACTCGACGGTTTGCGCTCCGATGTGGAGTTCCGGCGGATTCTATCAGGACGCTAATGCGCCCCCTATTCATGGAGTTCTTGGGAGGAGTGAATGATATTGACTTCCAGAATCTTGTTACCGATCGGGCTCGCAGTCACAATCATTCTCAGCTCGCCGGTCGAAAAGTCGGGCACAACAAGACAGTCAAAGCTCACGGCCGTCTCTGTTAAGTCGCAGAATTCCACCTGCATCGATCAGCCACAGCCTGGGCAAGTCGATTTGTGTTGCATGGCCGTACGCCTGGCGAGCCATCAGCCACATTCTCAAATCAGCCTTTCTTATAGCGGTGGAGATCAGGCGAACTTCTTTTGCTCGGCGAATCGGTTCTATAGCGTCGATCAGTACATCAAGATCGGTAACATCCTTTCCGACTCGCCGGATGCGCCTTTCGCCCCGGCAGACCTTCAACGCCTGGAGCAGCCATCGAACTCTGCCAGACTTTCCGGCGCGCCCTTGCAACGTGCAGTGGGGCAAAATTATAAATTCAGCTTTACGATTTATGTAGATGGTCCCGATCAACCAGGGACGCAGTATGATCCTCATTTGATTGTGACCAAATAGAATGATGTTTCGTATTTCTTCCTCTACTTATTTCGTGTGAACACACCCCTAAAGAACAAAGTGTTGAGAGTGTTTGAAGTGCCGGCGGTGGAGCCTGTGCTGGACCGGCCGGTCCAGTGCCCGTGATCGGTTATTGTCCGGGGCCTCTTATAGATGTCTAGCAGGTTGCCTCTAGCAGTCCAGGGAAAATATCTTAAAAACTAAAAGCCTTGATCATGCCTGCACGTTATGATTGCATTTGGAGAAGTTTTGAGGTGAGTATGAACGCACTGAAAGAAGTGCCCCTCGGGGTCTTTGTCTTGGTAATGCTTGTTTTTTCTACCGTAGTGTCCGCACAGAAAGGCGGCGGGGGCAGCAGTGGGGGCTCAGGCTCTAAGGGCGGGACCGCAGGACCGTCAACATCCGGCTCGCGCACTTCAACCAATAGCTCTGGACCCGGATATGGAACGACTGGGTCGTCTGCCAGGATCTGTGGTGTTACCTGGCCTTGTCCTGTTTCAGACTCTCGTCCCCTACCGGCCACACCACTACGTGATGATTCTGATTGTTTTCTACCTCCAGTTCAGGGTATTCGCAGCTCCACAGTGAGCGTCGCCATCCTGTCGGTCCCGGAGAAGGCGAAGCATGAGTATGACAAAGCGTGCTCCGCTGTTCACCACAAAAATTGGTCATCGGCTGAGGATCACTTAAATCACGCGACCGCCATCTACTCCCGATATGCTGCTGCATGGGTGCTTCTCGGGCAGGTTCAGGAGAGGAAGGAAAAAGAGGCAGATGCTGCTCAATCGTGTAACCAGGCGATGAAAGCTGATTTAGGTTATGCGCCTGCCTATCTGTGTCTGGCATATCTCGCCGAGGACGGGCAAGACTGGGTTCAAATGAAGCAAATTACTGATCGTCTTCTCCAACTACATCCCCTGAATACAAGCAATGCTTACTACTACAACGCATTGGCCAATCTGAATCTGCAGGAGGTCTCGTCGGCTGAACGCAGCGCACGCCTCGGAGTTGCAGATTCAGCGAAGCATCACCAGCCCGAACTGCACCTGTTGCTTGCCCGAATCTACCGAAAGAAGGGAGATCGCAATTTAGAACAGGCAGAACTGCGGGAATATCTGAAACGGGTCCATCATGGAGACAAAACCCGGGAGGTAAATACTCTCCTCGATGCCATCGATAAACAGGCGAAGGCATCCGATCGTGCTGAATAACAGAGATCAAGAACCAGATTCCGGTTAAGTCCGACCCTTTACGTGTTGCGGTTGTTGGCGCTGCAAGTTAGCACGTGCTGTTTCAGGACGCTATTTGCGAATTCAATGGCCCGAGTCAGCGTGTTCGCAGCCAATACGCAGCGCGGCAAAGGCAAGATCGTATTGCTTTGCCGCAGCCGAGTCGGCTTTGTCAGTCAGGGTGGTCGCTTAAGTGCGACCGCCTAGCGCGCGATCCAGGTTGAAAGCTGCACTAATTAAGGCAAGATGTGTAAACGCCTGTGGAAAATTGCCCAGAGCCTCTCCCCGTGGGCCAGTCTGCTCCGCATAGAGGCCCAGGTGGTTGGCGTACCCCAACATGCGCTCAAACAGCAGGCGAGCTTGATCAAGTTTTTCAGGGAGAAGCTGACCCGCGCGCGTTAGCGCCTCCACGAGCCAGAATGAGCACATGTTGAAGGTGCCTTCTTTGCCAGGAAGACCGTCGATACGCGAGTAGGGAGGATAACGGTACACAAGACTGTCACTCACCAAACCACCTTCCTCCGGGCTTCGAAGGATGGCGGAAATGGTGTTGAGCATCCGCGGATCGTTTGGAGCCATGAAAAATACAAGCGGCATGATGAGCAACGATGCGTCTAAATCATCACTCCCATAAAACTGGGTGAAGGCCTGTCGCTTCTCACTCCATCCATGGGCCATGACTTCCTCATAGATACGATCGCGTTCCGTAATCCACTTTGTCCGGTCGGCAGGGAAGGCCCGTTTGTCCGCAAGCCGGATGCCCCGATCCAGCGCGACCCAGTTCATAACCTTCGAATAGACAAAGTGTTCCTCACGGTTACGCATCTCCCAGATTCCGGCGTCCGGTTGTTTCCAGTGTTCGCAGATCCACTCAAGCCGGCTGCGTACTTTGACCCACATATCGTAAGAGATCGGGCTGACATATTTGTTGTGGAGATATAGGCCGTCGATCAACTCGCCATAGACATCAAGTTGAAGCTGCGAAACCGCGGCATTGCCGATGCGAACGGGTTTTGACCCGCGGTAGCCCTTCCAATGATCCAGAATCTCTTCATGAATGTCGTTCTCGCCATGAATGGTGAATAGCACCGGCATGGGCGCGTGCGGGTCGATGTGTTTCGATGCATAATTCTCAATCCAATGGATGAACCCTGCCGCTTCGTCTCGAAATCCTAGTCTGAGAAACGCATAGATGGTGAAGGCGGCGTCGCGCAGCCATGTGTAGCGGTAATCCCAGTTGCGGCCCCCGCCCACGGCTTCAGGAAGGCTGGTAGTGGGAGCCGCTACGATTGCTCCCGTGGGCTCGAAGGTAAGGAGCTTCAGAGCCAAGGCCGATCGCTGCACTTGCTCCCGCCAGCGTCCGCGGTAGGTGCAGGCCGAGAGCCAAGTTTGCCAGAATCTTACGGTCGAGTGGAAGGCTCTTTCGGCTTCTTCCGGTGGAGGAGCGCACGGGACAGGACCATCTCCAAGGTCTGTCGTCAGCAGGAATGCTTCGGACTCGCCTTCTTTGAGTACGAACTCGGCAGTAACGCTCCGATTCTCTGATTGCTTGAGCGGCACGGCTGTTGAGAGTGCCAAGTTCAACGTGCCTGAGCTGAAGAATGCGCCGTTTGATCGCAGCGATGTCTCGTGGGTTTGGCGTCCAAAATCGAAGCTAGGCTGGCATATCAAGGACATGCGCACAGAGCCTCGGACGCAACGAACCCGTCGGAGGAGACGGTGATAGCAGGCCGAATCACGCGGAAGACCCACAGGCATGAAGTCTTCGAGCTCTGCGATACCATCTGTCATGAGGAAACGGGTTATGAGGATGTTCGTGGAAGGCCAATAGAATTGCTTATGACGCACTCCGTTTGCGGTTGGAAAAATTTGAAATCGGCCGCCCTTGGTGTCATCCAGCAGGGCTCCAAAGAGACTGGGTGAGTCGAAATGGGGGCAACAATACCAATCAATCGATCCATTCATGCCGATGAGAGCTACCGTGCGCATGTTGCCGATAACCCCGTAATTCTCGATGGGCTGGTAGGCCACTACGAACCTCCTCGACGCGACAACTGAAGCCTCTAATTAGATGTGAGGAGTCGTCTACGAGATTGTGCCTTCAGATAGCCACCACGATGTGAAACTGCTATTTGTCATAGGGCTTATCATTGGGCCGAGGGCCGACTTGGCCCAGGAGCGAGATTCCGAGGAAAATCAGCTCCTTTCGCGTGGCCGCTTCGGTCGCTCGGGGCACGAGCGTATCGTCGAGACCCCATAGTGGAGCGAGCGATGGATTGCGATTCCGGGCAGGACCTTGGCTAACTTTGGCTAGATCCCATCTTCAAGTCTCGGCCATGGTTGGGCGTGTTGTACGCTGGAGGACTTCTGCGGGCGACATGTACCTTGAGAACACATGTTTTGCCAACCGTCCGCTGGGCATGGCAAACGCTCCCGATGCCAGTAAGGCTTCCGCGTGATCGTAGATCAAGTTCACTTCAGCTTCACTGTTGATGGAATGTAGCCATAGGCTTTCCCCGGCGAATAGCAACAGAACGACATTCGCGGCGACGCACGGCCCCAGGCACGCGGTAAAGGTGAGATGAAACCGCAACCGCAAACCGCGTTGCTTCCACTGCGTCTTGAAAGCTTCTACCGGCACCTCCGGGTTTTTGCGTTCACTACGGCCACAGCAACACCCTTGGCATACAAAAATCTGCCCTTCTAGAATCCGAACCGTTTTTGTCGATCCATCTTGACGCTGAAGGTCGGAGAACAATCCCGGTGCAATAGCCTTGGTGGTCATCTCGTTTGCTTGGTTATCCTTTCGATTTTTCTTGCGCCACGGCCATCTTTTAA
Organism: Candidatus Angelobacter sp.; assembly: GCA_035295685.1. Taxonomy (GTDB): domain Bacteria; phylum Acidobacteriota; class Terriglobia; order Terriglobales; family Acidobacteriaceae; genus Angelobacter. The sequence goes on along the minus strand of DATGIO010000109.1, from coordinate 3,904 downwards.
AAGCGAAATTTTGCTGCAAGTTGGATTAGCCTGGGCGAGGCAGCACTAACCACGTGTCCAAAGTTCGGATCGTTCACCTCGCCATCGACCGAGGCTGGACCGTAAAACTGCGGATGATTCAAGACATTGAACGCTTCTACCCGAAACTCGAGTGATCGCGTCTCCTTAAGAGCGACCGCCTTAGTAACTTGCACATCGAAGTTCTCGATCCCGGGACCATGAAAGAAACGGCGAGCGGCATTGCCAAGCTGTCCCAGCTTTTCCGGAACCAGAATGCTGGTATTGAAAACGGTCTGGTTGATGCCAGGATTCGTATGGATGTTCAGCGGTCCGTGCAGCAGTTGCGGCGTATCCAGCAGTTGGTTGTTGACGCCGTTGCCCAAGGTTCCGAGGAGAGAGCGGTCGGAATCGTCGAACAGGGTAATGGGAAATCCACTTGAGAAGCGCGACGTACCGGAAAGGCTCCAGCCTTCTGTAAGTCGATTCTTCGTGAGGAACTGATCGAAAGGCAACGCGTAGGTGTAGGAAACCACAAGATTGTGCGTCAGGTCCCAGGAGGAGAGTGCACGGCTCAAGCGGCTATTGATGGGATTGATCTGCTCACCCAGGTTAGAAGCATCATCAATTGACTTCGAGTAGGTATATCCAGCCAAAATCGTGGCTCGTTTTCCGAGCGCGAGACGATAGTTCACTTCCAGTGCGTTGTAGTTGGAGTTTCCGATGGTTTTTTGGGCGGTCGTAATGCCATAAGCGGGCCCGAGACCAACGCGTGTTCCTTGAAAGGATTGTCCCGATGTGGAGGTATAGACGGAGTCTTCGCCGAACGGTCCGCAGGTAACGCTGCCCGGCGCCACCTGGTTCGCCTGGCTCAGGCTCAAACACACCGCCGGATTTCCGATGTTGGTAGGCAGGAGCGCTAGAAGATGATGGCCCTGGTTGCCGGCAAAGCTCACAGTGAGTAATGAGTTCCTACCGATTTGGCGCTGTACGGACAGCATGTAATTTTCCGTATACGGGACGCTGTTGCGGTGAAAGAAATAGGGATCGGCACTGATCGGCGCGGCTCCTGCAAAATGAAAGCCGGTAAAAGGATTTGCAGGGGAAACATTGTGTGGCGGAAGATTCAGAGGAAAGGGATCAGCATTGAGGACGCCATTGCCTGCATTTACAAATGGTGTTGCAAATTCAGGAGGCGCCGGGCTCAGATAGTTGAACCCGAAGGGGGGCACACCATACATGATTGCCGCCGATAGCCCAGGAAATTCAGTGTAGAAGACGCCATAGCTGGCGAGTATGCTGCTCTTTCCGGCGTCACCAAAGATTGCCTTCAGAATTCCGCGATCGAACTTGGGCGAATAGGCCAACCCCACGCGCGGAGCAAAATTGAAATATTTCGTTGGGGACAGGGTCGCCGGAATGCCCGGATCTCCCGGGACTACCAAGCCCGCTGGCGCATTTGGATACAAGCTTGATTGCGCGCCGGGAATGATCGTTTGTATGTTATTAAATTTCTCCGACCAGGGCCTGATCAGATCCCAGCGCAGGCCATAATTCAACGTCAGGTTGGGCCGCGCTCGCCAGCTATCCTGTATAAAGCCCCCGGCATAGTAGTCGCGCAAATAGAAACGCCGGCCGCTCGTTTGAGTGTAATTACTGGGAAAACCCAGGAGGAAATCGGCAAATGGGTTGCCGGTTTCTGTCCCGGTAATATTAAAAGTGCCGTTGAATGTGGCATTGGGATCTTCATTGACTTGGTCGTAGTGAAACTGAAAGCCGAACCTGAGTGTGTGAAGACCCAATACTTTCGAGATGCTATCGTTGAAATACAGGGTAGTGTTCCACTGTTTCAAATTAGTGATGGGCACGCCCATAACAAAAGACGGAAATACAACGTTCTCAATGCCCTCAAATTGCGGAGCCTGCACCACAATTCCCCCGTTGGCGGCACCCGTTAGAAAACCCTGCGACTGCAGGGAAGACCCCAATCCCCCGTTCGGCTGGCCAATATTGTTTACGTTCCGGAGCAGCCCGATATGAAATTCATTCACGATTGTCGAACTGACAACCTTGGCGTCACTGACCGTGATCTCCTGCGCCTGCCCAATATTGAATGCGTCAAATCCAGGGATGGTGGCGCCACCTTGCCCTCCGGGGTAAGGATTATCGAGCGAGTAATTGTCGATGAAGTAGTAGCTCGAGATTTGCCCGGCCCGCGTGTTGGCATCGACATGGGCGCCGCCCTTGTCGTCGTGTACGGTTTTCAAAGAGGCCGAGGTGGAGAATTGATTCGCGCCGATGTTGGGCGTAGGAACGAAAGGCAGTAAATGTGACGCTGGTGCAGAAAAAGCCGATGTTGGAATAACAGCCCCCGGAAAGACACACTGGGAGGTCGAACTGCAGGACGAACTAAAATACGGTTCACCGGCGGCAACACCATAACCAAGTTTTCCCGTGAGCAGGCTTGCGGCGTTGGATCCGCTAACTACACCGGTGAGCGATGTTTTAGCATCGCTGAAATTGCCAGCCCTTTCTTGATTGGAGAGAACCGTAGTGACCGGCGATGAAATGCCTTGTACAGTTCCCGTCCGCTGATAATCCAAGAAGAAGAATACTTTGCTTTTAACAATAGGTCCGCCGAGAGTGCCGCCAAACTGATTCTGGCGGAACGCGCCTCGCGTGGGATCGAAGAATCCTCGCGCGTCCAAACTTGTATTGCGCAAGAATTCGAAGGCATCGCCGTGAAATGCATCGCTGCCTGACCGGGTAACAACATTGACCATGCCGCCGTTGTAGTTGCCATATTCAGCGTCAAAGTTGTTGGTGAGCACGCGAAACTCCTGAATTGAGTCGAGGTTGGGAATTACGGATGTTCCACCATTCATGTGCTCCTGTACATCGATACCGTTCACCATGAATCCATTTGCCGATTCTCGCTGGCCATCAATGGAAAGGTCCCCTGGGTTTGCATCACCCGAGGGATTGATGGTTCCGATGGCGCCTGCCATGGTTACAGATGTTGCCGTTAGCGTGGTCACGGGAGTAACGCCCGGTTGAATAGCAAGCAGGTCCGTGTAGCTGCGGCCGTTGAGGGGAATGGCTTGAATTTGTGTTTCGGAAACCACTTCCCCCAAGTACGTGGAAACCATATCGGGCTGGACCTGGATATCGGCCGCAGTAGCGCTCACAGTGATGGTCTCCGATTGCCCCTGAATCTCCATCGAAATGTTCAAGGTTACCGCGGCGTCGGCATCGACTTCGATATCGGTTTTTCCTTGAGTCGCGAATCCACCGGCCACAATCGTTAGGTTGTATCGACCGGCGGGAAGTGCCGGAAATGAATAAAACCCCCGTGTATCGGATAGCGCCGGATAGCTGGCTTTCAATGCACTATTGATAAGAGCCAGCTTTGCGCCAGGAATGACTGCGCCGGTTGGATCTTTCACCACGCCCGAAATACCGCCACCAGCTGCAGCCCGCGCTATAGTCGAGAATAGAGCGAATCCAATCACTACTGCAGCCACGGTAATCTCAAAATTCCTTTGCATATGCCTCTATCGTCTTTTTACAAACAGAAGATGTTTCTTGAATGGTCCATCTTTTTTGCGTTCCGCTACGGCCTGGCCGAGACGTTGAAGCGGAGCGCGAAAACGCCCGCATTGTTGGCAATTCAGATTTACCGTTCGAGCGCCTCTACCGAGGGAGGTTCCAATCGCGAACCAGACCGAGCCCAGACGCGTATTCCGATGACCACAACAAACAATGTGAGCCCCAATGGCAGCGCGAAACGGTCCAGTTCCACACCCGCCAGTTCGGCAGTGCCCAACCCAAACGAGAAAATCACGACAAGAATCCCTAGCAGTCTCGAAGCCGCCCTGGCATTTTCCTGGCCGACCGCAGCCAACCG
>DATGIO010000108.1:0-11162 GCA_035295685.1 Candidatus Angelobacter sp. | reverse complement strand
GGTGCCATCCGGATATGGGTCGTGAAGTGGCAAGACGGCAACCGGCCAGCAAGCCCAGCTTAATTCAAGTCACATTCCACGTGTGCTCAGTGCATTACCCCACCCAGCGTGAACGATATCACAACCCGGATTTTCACTTGGCGTGCCTTAAGGTGAGGACAAGCGAGCACCTTTGATTGCTCTTTATTCTCTTGAAGCATCATTTCGCGCAACAGACTCCGACACAGCCAGCATAAACTCAGCTATAGAAAAGGAGGCAAATTGACCGCAAGTCCAAGAGGTTGGGTTTTAGGAACACGATCTCAAAGGGAAACTATCGTCTTATGCACGCCCTCGATTACGCGGTCATAGTAGCCTACTTCAGCACCGTTATCTTTATCGGCCTCCGCGTCCGAAAATCTGTCCACACCAGCGAAGATTTTTTTCTTTCTGGCCGTTCGCTTTCGGTACTCACGACAAGTTTTGCCTTTGTCGCTGCGAATATGGGTTCATTTGAGCTTATGGGAGCCTCGGCAACGGCCGCCAAGTATGGCATGTTCGCCGCTCAATTGAGTTGGATTGGGTGCGTCCCTGCCATGATCTTCTCAGGTCTCGTGATGGCGCGCTTCTTCTATGGGAGCCGGGCACGAAGCGTCCCTGAGTACCTCCGCATGCGTTTTGACGAAAAGACGCGAACGCTGAACGCCGTCAACTTCGCTTTTTTGACGATCTTCACCTCCGGTCTCAGCTTGTACGGGCTCGCCGTGGTCTTCCACGCACTCTTCCGCTGGCCGATCGATTTCAGCATCTGGGTTTCAGCAGGTACTGTACTGGCCTACGTCTATCTTGGAGGGCTGCGAGCCTCAATCTATACAGAGGTGCTTCAGTTTTTTTTGATTGTGGCCGGGACACTTCCTCTATCAGTCATGATCGTGCATGGTTTTGGAGGTATTGCACCGCTGCTTCAGCAGCTTCCTGAAAATATGGCTCATGCCTGGAAGCCAGTGCTCCATCCTCACGGAACGGCTTACGGCGCGGGCTTGTTTTCGGTGATCGTCTGCCTGGGTGTTTCAAGCTTCGCTTATTGGTCAACGGATTTTCTGGTCGTCCAACGAGTTCTTGCCGCCAGGGATCTCGACTCCGCGCAAAAGACACCCATTTTCGCTTCATTCCCGCGCATGCTGTTGCCCTTCCTGACCGTGCTTCCTGGCTTGGCTGCCGTAATTGTCATTCCCCGTGAACTTCAGGGCAATTTCAATATGGCGATTCCCTTGATGTTACTTCATTACTATCCTGCGGGGCTACTTGGAGTCGGGATCTCCGCATTGCTTGCCAGCTTCATGTCGGGTATGGCCGGGAACGTTACGGCCTTCAACACCGTCTGGACATACGACCTCTACCAGACTTACCTTGCGCCCCATCGCAGCGATAGGCATTATCTGATCGTGGGGCGCATCATGACGGTGGTTGGGATTTTCATCTCAATTGCGGCAGCCTACACGGCCCGGGGATTTCCGGACATTTTTGATTACTGGGCGCTCGTTTCAACCATCTTTGTGGCAGCGCCATTTGCTACATTCGTGCTGGGTGTCTTCACGCGACGAGTGGAGGGCAATGCTGCTTTCGCGGGGATGCTTGCGGGAATCATGGTCACACTCGGCCACTATATCCTCTCTCGGCTTGGCTCCGTGCATTATGGGAGCGATCTGGCGATGGATTTTTACGGCGGCTTTTACGGCTTTTCTGCCAACCTAATCCTCACGTTCCTTGTAACCTGCTTCAAGGGTCCACGCAAGATTGAAAAACTCCCCGGTCTTATTTATTGGGATACCCCAAAGCCCTCCCGGCTGTCCAAGCCTTTTTACCGGAAGCCTACAACTTGGGCCCTTGCGTCCGCATTGGTGGTTATCGCTCTGAATATCATTTACCGCTGATTTTCGATCGAACAGAAACACTTTCTGGCACCCGGGAGAGTGGTGTTAAAGTTTATCGATTGACTTACTGATTTAATCGGTTGACTTATACAATTTTGTACTTGACAGACGCGGAGGGCTATGCTAGAAAAGTTCGCATCATAATCTGTGAACTAGGAGGACTCTGATGAGGAAAACGAAAGGCGCGGTTAGGCAGGCTCCGAAGCTCGAAAATATCTTGTTGGGAATCGGAATTTTTGTGTGCCTGGGAGTCAGTCTCCTCCGGGCACAAGGAACCGCTTATATCAGCGGGTACGTTCTGGACAAGAGCGGCGCAGGGATTCCGAACGCGAAGGTGGTGGTCACAAACGAAGCGACAACAGAAGCACTCACGCTGGTTACCAACAGCGTCGGGCTATACCGTACACCCCCACTTCTGCCTGGGACGTATCAGATTACGGTCACTGCGAGTGGTTTTCAGCAACTTGTGCGGAAAGGCGTTGTTGTCACTCTTGGGCAGCCGCTCGGACTGAATTTGACATTGTCAGTGGGAGCTATAACGCAACAAGTTCAGGTGACGAGTGCACCTCCCCTACTCCGGACGCAAGATTCAGGGCTGGGGCAGAATGTTTCCTATAAAGCGGTAGCCGTCTTGCCAATGTTTAACAGGGATGCCGGGGAATTAATCGCATTGAGTCCTACGGTGAGGTATTTTGGCGAAGACCATATTTCGTATGGGAGTTCGCGGTTTGACGGCGCGGGGATTGGTAATCCTCAATATTATTATAACGGAGCGCCAATAGGAGGAGATCGCACCGATGTCGGTCAAATGACCTACGATCCACCAGTTGAATCAGTTGGTGAGGCTCGCGTTGTTCAAAACCAGTATAGTGCTGAGTACGGCTCGAACGTGGGCCAAATTGTCATGTTCCAATCAAAACAAGGAACTAATCAGTTCCATGGGAGTGTGTATGAATATTTCCGCAACGGGGCTCTCGATTCCTATAATGGCTTTACGGATACTAAACCAGCCGATCGACAGAACATACCGGGATTCACATTTGGCGGGCCCGTCAAGAGAAACAAGGCCTTTTTCTTCACCAACTTGGAGATCCAGAGACAATCAAATCCCGAAGGGGCGGTGTTTACTGTTCCAACTCAAGCGATGCGAAGCGGAGACTTTAGCGCCCTAGGTATTCCGATTTACGACCCTACAACGACTCATGTTGATCCTTCTACTGGAAAACTCACAAGAAATCAATTTCCGGGAAATATGATACCTTCTAGCGAATTTGATCCGGTCGCGCTTAATGCGCTTAAATATGAGCCCCTTCCCAACCAACCCGGAGTCAGTGGGAATCTGCTCGCGTCAGGTGGAAATACTGCCAACAAGAATAGGCTTGTAGGCGCGTTCGATTACGACATTAACAGCAAGAATACCTTTCATGCAGACTATCTTCTTGACTTGACTACCTTTACGGACAATGGTTGGGCCCCATGGAATGCGATAAACCCGCACGCTAGTCCTTCAGGTGAAGCACTGGGGTTTACGTTCAAGACGCAGGTCTTCAATTTCCAAGAAACCCATACTTTTAGTCCAAAATTTATGACCACAGAGCAGTTCAGTTATCGTCCACGATATATTTTGCGTCAGGGTGCGCAGATTGACCCTAAAGATAAGTGGGCCGAAACGCTGGGTCTCAAGGGCTGGGCCGGTAGCCTTTTACCGCCTTCGTATGGCGGGGACTTAGGTTTTCCCAATTTTAACTTTAGTGGCTATGAGGGACTTGGCACAGCCAATTTGCAATTTGCAGAATATCCAATTAACGAGTATGACTACTCCCAGAACTTCACATACATCAAAGGGAAACACTCTATCGGATTTGGTGCCGGGTTGGAACGGAGCGAGCATGGCGCCGCAAACCAGACCCTCCCTACGGGACAGTACAATTTCGGTCCGCTTGAAACCGGACTACCAGGTGTTAAGAGGACAGGGGACGCTTTTGCGTCTTTTCTGCTCGGTCTAACAGACAATGCGAATAGCGTGCTTGGCCCAAGAGAAATTTGGCATGAATGGTACTACTACACGTGGATTGAAGATGACATCAAGGTTACACCGAAACTGACACTCAATCTGGGATTTCGGTGGGATATAGATGCACCTGTGTACGAAGCACACAACTTTGGCAATGGATTTAACTTCTACGGATTGAACCCCGTTTCCGGAACGCCGGGGGTGGTAACTTTCTTTGGGCAGAACGGCATCGGGGATAGCTTTTACAATACGGATTATCATCGTTTTGCACCTCGTTTCGGAGTTGCGTATGAATTCGCGCACAATTGGGTTCTCCGAGGAGGATATGGAATATATAACATTAGCCCCACCTTGGGAGCCAACCGGCGTGCGCCAGACTTAGGCTTTACCACGGCAGCGAGCTTCTCTTCACCTGATGGAGGGGTAACTCCCGCATTTCTACTTCAGAACGGATTCCCGTCGTACCCCCTGGGAGGTAATCGTGCTCTCCTCACTTCAGGGTTTGGTGCGGCGCCTCCAGGAGTGGCGCCAAGTACAAGCCCAACGTTCGTAGATCCTAACTGGAAGTTTGGTTACTCTCAGAATTTTAACCTTTCAATTCAGCACCAGTTGCCTTGGGACAGTATGGTGGAAGTGGCGGGTCAAGGAGTAAGGGGATTGGCATTACCAATATTTGTGAATTGGAATGAGGTTCCACCCCAGTTTTGGGGTATCTCTGGTCCGAACTTCGGGCGAAGACCATTTCCGCAGTTCAATAGCGTTACGCAAGTACAGGCAGCATCAGGATATTCAAACTATTATGCGGGTACCATTCGGTTTGAAAAGCGATTTTCCCATGGATTCAATATTATTGCTAACTACGCGTATCAAAAATCGCTTGGTTTTATGGGAGGGTCCATCTACTTTCCAAACCTCAACTATGGTCCGACGCTATTCGATCAGGCCAACATGCCCACAGGCCAGGCATACCAGACAGGCGCGATTGAAGGAACCTATTATCTTCCGGCAGGTCCAGGACAACGTTATTTTACTAAGGGGCCGCTATCCGAAATGCTGGGGGGATGGTACGTGAGCGGAATTTTCACACGACAGAGCGGTGAGCCGTTCGATGTAGGCTCGGGCATAGATTCTCTAAACGGTAACAGCCCATTGGGCGGAAGGGCGAACAGGGTTCCAGGTGTTGATCCGTATGCGCCAAACAAAAGTGTTAATGCTTGGTTAAATCCGGCGGCTTTTACAGCGCCGACTTTCGGTCAGATTGGTAACGATTGCTGTGGAACACTTTTCGGCCCGGCACAGACAGAGTTTAATATTGCTCTCGGTAAGGATTTCCGGCTAACGGAAAGGTTCGGGTTGAGATTCTCGGCAGAATGCTTCAACTGTACGAATACTTTGCAGTGGGGCTTGCCGGATGCGAACCTCTCAAGCCCGGGCTTCGGCAGGATTTTTGGTCCACTGGGCGAAGGTGCCAACTCAGACAAGCCGGAAGTAGGCCAGCGGATTATGCAACTTGGTCTAAAGCTTACTTTTTAACAGTTTATTGAAAAGCGAAGGCGATGTGTAGAGGCATTTGTATACCGCCACAAGTGCTACCGCAACAACCTTATGGGCTTTGATATCGAGATCGTGTTGGCCTGCGGCAACAGGTTTTGCGACGGTTTGCATTGCCAACAACAGAGGCTAAGATAAGAGATGCTGCTAGGTTTGCTTTTCTCGAGCGGTTTTCATATCAGGTGAGACAGGCGTATTTAAATTTCCTACTAATTTGCTTATTTTTGATAAGCTTTTTACCGCTTGATGCTGGGTCTATTTCCTCCCTTGGTTCAAGCGGAAATGGGAGCAAACAGCAAAGCTGTAGCGGTAACCTATCGGAGCTTGAAAAGTCATACGCTGGGATGTACCTCTCTCCATGCTCGGCGGAGGCTCATAACAATCTCGGTATGTCTCTCGGCGAAAGCGGCCACTTGGATGCCGCTTTGGCAGAATTACAAACTGCGACCCGGTTAAAGCCTGACTACGCACAGGCTTTTTATAATTTGGGAGTGACCTATCTCAAGAAAGCAAACCTGCTTCGCGATCACCACAGTGCGACCTATCGCCAGGAGCTTGTGTACGCTCTCCAGGCATTTCGGAAAGTGTTGCAACTTCAGCCCGGCTTGCCTGGCATTCATACACATCTAGGTATGCTCTATGAGGAAATTGGGAGCCATGAGGTGGCTGTTCAGGAGTTTCGAGAGGCCGTGAAATCCGATCCCAACCCGGCTTTGGCGTACAACAATCTCGGCACAGCGCTGGCGAATGACCGGAGATTCAAAGACGCCGTCCAGGCATTTAGGAAATCCCTCGATTTGAATCCACATTTCGTTACCGCGGGTCTCAACCTGGGGGATGCCATGCTGCAAACCGGCGGCATCTCATCGGTGGTTAACGAATGGGAGTCCGCGATCAATCGGAACCCAAGGTCAGCAATCGCACATACATATTTCGGCTATGCGCTGACATTCGATAATAAATCCTCAAAGGCAGTGGCGGAGCTTGAGGAGGCGGTTCGGCTCGACCCCAATCTTGCCATTGCTCATTTTTATTTGGGGCAGATTCTGGAAAAACTTGGCGATCTTGATAGGTCTGAAAAACACCTTCGTGAAGCCGTCAGGCTTAGTCCCGTCACAAATGCATTTCAGGTGGAACTCGGAGTCGTTTTTCAGAAAGAAAATAAGGTTTGGGAAGCTGTTGCCTTGCTTCGCAAGGCGGTGGCGAAAAACCCTGGAAACATTCAAGCTCAATACACTTTGGCAAGGGCGTTGCGAGCAGTTGGTGACACAGCCGCTGCTGGCCGCCACTTCCAAGAGGCTTCCACCCTAAGCGAGAAGGAGAATAATCTCGGAGCTGCCCAGGTTCAGATCCTCGAGGGTGCTCGTGACTTAAAAAGGGGGAAGGTTGATCAGGCCATCGCTGAACTCCGCGAGGCAACCGCCATGGAACCTGATTTACCAGACGCCAGCTATTATCTAGGCATTGCTCTCGCCGAAAAAGGGGATACTGGGGAGGCAATTCAAGCGTTTCAAAATGCGCTCTCTGGAAAGCCAGCCAATCCCGAAATCCATTACAACTTTGGAATTGCCCTCTGGCATGCAGGCAAAGCAGCGGCAGCAATCAGAGAATTTCGGCAAGCGATTCAATTCAAACCAGATTACGGCTTGGCTCATTGCGCTCTTGGCAAGGCTCTGAAGCATGAGGGTCAAGTGTTGGAAGGACAAGACGAGTTGAGGCGCGCTGCGCAATTCGGTGCTTGCGAGACGGCTAGCCATCACTGATGGCGTTCTCCCTTCATTCCTTATCCCCTTTTGCATGTAGAGAAGCTCACAGTGCTTCTATCCCATTGCACTCCCTTAGGAGGACCTATGGATCGGCGCACTTTTGTTCTTTCATCTCTCACAGGGATTACAGCGTCGACTCTCAGTCGCGCAATTTCGCCCGGCAGCCGCGCGTTAAAAGCTGACGGCGGTCCTAACCGGAGTGAGCCATTTTCCCCCTTCGAGTCAGGGGCAGTGGAGGTGATCCGTCAGGGGAGCATGGTTCGATACATTTCAGGTAGCACGGTTTATGTGGAAGAACTGATCGACGACCGATGGTCGGGACGCTTTTGGGGTCTCGGGGAATCCGCCCGCCATTCGCCCCCGCTGTGGACCAGCGAGGCGTTTGAGGTCCGACTAAAAACGGAACCAACGCCATGCAATGTACCGGGGACTCTGGCGGCGACAGGTTGGCAGTTGGTGGGCACTTCCGAACTGCCTCAAGATGCTAACGATAAACGTCATGTTGTAGTCGAGCTTTCTAATTCGATCCATCCCCTCAAATTGAAAGTTCACACTCTCCTAGATGGAACACCCGTTTTGATGCGCTGGCTCGAAATCACCAATACTTCCAGTTATTCTTGGGCGCTCACAGATCTCGCTCCGTGGTCAGGCCAGCTTTGGAATGAAGATGCACCGATTAAACTTGGCCGCTCTTTGCGATGGGACGACCAGTGGAACGGCTGGTTTGGTTGGACGCAGCTTCAAGGAGGCAGGAATGTCATTCCAGAGATTCGGGGACTTGCCTACGACGATCCTTATTTTGTTTTGCACAACGAAACACGCGGCGAATACTTTTTTGGGCAGCTTGCCTGGCCGGTCAACTTTTGGATAGAATTCAAGAAGGGCCCTGGCCTGGAATTCAAGATAGGCCCCGCCGCCAATAATGCTCTGAGGGTCATTGCCGCTGGGGAAACGATCTCCGCGCCCGCCGTTCATCTGGCCTACGTGAAAGGCGATTTCGATGCGGTGGTCCAGGCTATGCACGAGCACATCAGGCGCTCTGTGCTGCCTTCCCGCGACCCGCAGAAGGCGTACCTGATCCAGTATCTCTTTCCCGAAGACCAGCCCCTTAGCGTATATCACGGCGCAGATTACAACGAAGAGACGGTAAAAAAGTGTATGGACGTGGCAGCCGCCGCAGGCGTTGAACTTTTCATCGTAGATGGCCCTACGTGGTGCAAGACCTACGGCGATTGGCTCGAGCCGGATCCAAGACGCTTCCCAAACGGCCTTGGACCTCTCCGCGAATACGCTCACGAAAAGGGATTGCTTTTTGGACTCTACTTCGAATTGGAAGGCGGCCGCACGGGTTATTGCTCAAACGATGGCAAGGGCGCCTGCATCGCCAACTGGAACGAGAGTAAGATCTTCAAGAACCATCCTGACTGGTTCGTGCAGCCGAACTTCCAGCTAAACCTGGCGATTCCTGAAGCCGGAGTGTATTTCAAAAGACTGCTTAATGAAGTTGTCGAACACTACCAGTTAGATATCTACCGGCATGACTTTAACACGCCGCTCCAAGGGGATGGGTTGAACACAGTGCGCGATGGCTTCACGGAGAGCAACTACTGGAGGCATTACGAGGCGTTATACGAAGCGTTCCAATACGTCCATGAGAAGCATCCGCATCTCATTCTCCAACAGGCTGCCGCTGGTGGCCTGCGTCTCGATCTCAAGACATGCAGCGTCTTCGATGAGCAATACACCTGTGACCGTGTGAGCTCACCCTGGGTCTACCAGATGTCAGCGGGTCTGTCTGTGTATCTTCCGCCGGAAACCCTCGTGACGCCGAATGGAATGGCGGGTGATCAGCAACCTGATTTCCTCACGGTGCTGCGGGCCGCATATTTCCTGGGAAACACCCCCATGCTCTTCAATGCCATACTGCCTAAGAGCATGGAAGACTTCACCCCTGAGCGTCGCAAACAGTTCCAGCGTTATGCGGCGATTTATAAAAACTTTGTCCGTCCGATACTGACGGATTGCAAAGTGTGGCACCATGCCCCGGTGAACGCTGCGGGAGGGATTAAGGCAGGAGATTGGTTTGCGATGGAGTTCACTGCGCCGGATAGAACGAAAGGCTGGGCCGTTATCATTCATTTGACGAAAGCTGAGCCGAGTGTATACTCATTCAGACTGAAGGGGCTCGACTCCGCCAAATCGTACAAGGTCACATTTGACAATACGGGAACCAGCTCACAGTTCAGCGGATCGCGTCTTACAGAACACGGCCTGTCAGTTCGATTGGGCGCAGACCAATTATCGGAAGTGGTTCTGTTCGAAATATCAGACTGAGTCGGAATGTTAATTTCCCTGGCTCACCCGATGCCCAGTGAGCGTCAGAAGATAACCGTTGAGACTGAAAGGAGCCAAGTGGTATGGCTCGATTCAATCGATGCTCGTAGACAGCATGCTAAAAAAACAAAAAGCTGCATATATTTGTCCCCTAGTACTTGGTTGCGTAAATAGGCGTAGTTATGTTGAAGCTCAGTCGATCGTACCTCGCGTTTGGTCCACTCGAAGGATACCCCTCGCGGGTTGTAAGCCGCAATGAACGCATCGATGGCGTCGCGCAGTTGACGAACATTGGTAAAGCTGGCCCCTCTGCAGTGCCTGCCGAGCCAGCTGGAGCCAACCTCCACCTGGTTCAGCCAGGAGACGTGCGTGGGGGTGAAATGCAGATGAACCTGTGGATGTTGGCGCCACCGGCGGTCCTGCTTGGGCTTATGGGTCCTGAGATTATCCACGATCACGTGCAGCTCGCGCTCCGGATAAACGGCCACCGCTTCGTTCATGAAGGCCAAAAAATCCCAGCGCTAGCGGCGTTGGAAATGCCCGGCCTGCACTTCCCCAGTGGCCACCTTCCGGGCGGCAAACAGCGTGAAAGTGCCGTTCTGCTTGTACTCAGGACTGAAATCCGGCGAGGGCCTTGCCGTCAGGCAGCTGCAGCCACCCCTGTGCCCGCTCCGGGGCCTGAACTGCGGCTTCTCATCCGCACTCAACACTACGGCGTTTTCTGGAGGATGCAAGTAAAGTCCCACGAGGTCGGCCGCCTTGCGAGTAAACTCCGAGTCGGTGGAAATGCACCAGGAACGCCGTCGCTGCAAGCCGATCCGGTGTCGCCGCAAGACTGCCCACACCCAGTCCGCCGACACCCCCAAGGCCTGGGCTATAGTAATCGTCTGTTCGAGCTTGCATAGGCCGGGCCGCGGCGAGTCCTCCAACTGCGCTAACAAGTGTTTTTCCACTTCTGTTCCGTACTTAACGGGCTGCCTGGGACGGAGGTTGGTGACGTAATTTTGTGTGTGTAAAAGTGCGGAGGGTGTAAGTTGGTTTCGCATGGCAAGCGAAGACCAAAATCCTTAGAGAAAGGAACTTACACCCCATGAGGAAAGTAACACCGATCACGGAGCAGTTCCAACACTTTGTGCGGGACCTGAAGGAGACGTTTTGGGGCGACCTGTAGGGGAAGACGCGGCTGGCTTGGAAGGAGTTTTTGGAGGAGCAATCCCGGAAGGAGCGGGACCGCTATGTGGGGGTCGAGGACTACGAACGAGCGGGGGAGAGAGGGCGCAGCTATCGCAACGGATTTTATGTTCGCGATTTCGTGACGCGGTTGGGGACGCTGCGTCTGCGGGTGGCGCGCTCGCGCGAGCGAAGCTTTCGGCCGCCGGGCCTGGAGCGATTTCAACGGCGGGCGGAGGAAGTGATGCTGCTGATTCGGGAGGCGTTCTTGCACGGCATCTCGACGCGGCAGGTGGGGCGGGTGGTAGCGATCCTGACGGGCGAGGTCGTGAGCGCGCAGACGGTCTCGAAGCTGAGCCGCCATCTGGACCGTTTGGTAAAGGCGTTTCAGCAGGCGCCTTTGAAGGATGAATG
>DATGIO010000107.1:0-5505 GCA_035295685.1 Candidatus Angelobacter sp. | reverse complement strand
GGCTGGGTGGTCGCGCCTACAAACGTCCAGGTATGCTCGTCGAAAAGCAGCATGTTCTTCCAGGCTGACGATAGAAATTCCTTATCTGGCCGCAAGCTTGGCTCGAAGATCGAAGGGATCACCCCCATCTTCTCCGCAGATAAGATGCGCTGCTGGTTCCCGCGATGGATGGCCGTTGGCAGGCTGCCGCTGGTAAAGCCATCTTCCCAGTAGGGGCCGAAATCGCCGCGATAAACGGGGATCTTTCCGGCAAATTGGGTTTCGATTTCCTTCATCGCCTCGGCAAAATTGGAGAACTCCAGGCGCGGCCAGGCATACCTCGCCCGCCATTGCGTGGGCAGGTCGGCTTGCTCCTTGCCGAGAGCAGTATTTTCCAATTGACTACCGAAGATAATGGCCGAGTTTGCAAGATAATCCGGACGCGAATAAGCCTGAAGGAATACCGGCAGCGCATCTTCTACCGCATCGAGGCGCGGCGGAGTTCCGAAAAGGGTGCCAAGCTGCAAATAGGCCCGCGAGTACCACATCAACACCCGTCCGCCGTCGGGCCCTTCCCAGTAAAACGGCGATTTCTCGTTCCATCGGCCAAGGAGTTGAACCGGCGCCCGCCACGAATTACTGCCTGCTGCAAAGTACTTTACTCCCGCATCGTGCAAGACCGAAGCATAGGACCAGCTATAAGAAGGCACATCGGTAATGTGCGCCGCGCCCAACGGGAGATCGTATTGGCGTGCCAGCCCGGCACTCGTATACAAAGAGCGTATCAAGCCTTCAAGAGAGGCCACGCCCGTGTGTTGGTTGGCGAACTGCGGCGGTAAGGTAATCTTGCGTGCCCGAACAGCCTGCAGAAATTCGGCCTGCTTCTCGGGCGAACGCCCGGCCAGATACTTCTCGGCGACCCAAGAGCCGTCCATGGTCCAGCGAAAACCGGGGCTCCCGGGAAGATCGGGATGGCTGGAAAATAGATCCAAAACTCCATCGATGGTCTGGGAATGCAATTCAGCAACTTTTTCCGGATAGTCAGTGAACCCGATATCCAGATGCTCATGCGGAATCACGTAGATCGTCCACTTCTTGGCCGCTGCAAGCTGAAATGGAACCGTCATCTCTTTCCCCAACCAATGAATGTGCAGCTTCGCCTCTACAACGTCCTGCCACTCGGGCACAAGGAATTGAAGCTTCACCTCTCCAAACTCACCGGAAGCCGCAAATCGCTGCGTCAACTTGCTACCTGGCAACTCTAGAGTAGCTTCGCCTGTGGAGCGCCCCGGAGGAATAGGCCCGACGGTAACAGTGGCTTTGACTACGTTTTTGAGACCGTCAGGTTCCGAACGAAAGAAGATCGTCGGCGACAGTGTGGCCTGAATGCCCTCGTTGCGAGGCTCGCTTCCCAAAGAACCGGAAACGGACGCCTCTTGTATCAGCTTCAACGCGTCGTAGACCAGTCCTGTATGGCCCAGAGCAATCGACCCAAGAGAGTTCTCCACAGTATCCGGAGAATCGACCGCGGTGAGGATGAACTTGTTTTCTCCCTGACGCAGCCACTGCGTAGGTATCTCAATGTCCTTTGTATCGACCGAGGTTTGGGGGACGAACGTCCCTTCCCAATCGCCCGCGCCGTAGTCGAGCTTCGGATGAAAATAGAAGTCGCCGGCCCGGCCGTTCACATCCAAACGCAAATGGGAGAGGCGCGGCGTTTCATAAAGGATGGCAACCGTCAGTTTGTAAGCGCCGCTAGGCTTTTCCGGCAAGTCAAACAGAATCGTGAACGGATGGAGGCGGCCACCGGCGAATCCATTCGCCGGACCTGGCTGAAATCGAGGCCAATCGTGCGGGTTCTGCTTGCTTTGCTCGGCCTTCCCAGCGATAGAAGGCAGGCTCTTTCCGATGCGGTAGACCACGTCGGATTTTGGATCGCTATAGTCAATGCCTTGATTGCGAAACTCGGCGGAGGAGCGGTCGAACTCGCCGATCTGCCACACAACCTTGTCGTGTGCACCGGTACCCTCTTGCGCAACGGCGGCCTTTTGCGCAGAGATACCTGTCGCAAAAAGCAGAAACACAGCCAACAGCAAGCGGATGCGGCCTGTCCCGAACATCCATCGAGTTACCACTTTGGCTGCACCGTTATGGCTCCCGGCCGGTGAGGATCTTCAATCCAGGAACCCATCTGTTTCTTGCGAGAAAGTTCGTTGTATTTCGCCAGCCTGTCGCGGTCCAGGCGAACACCGAGCCCCGGCCCCTTGGGCACCGCCATTTTTCCGCCTTGCAGATAAGGAAGCTTTCCACCCTCAATAATGTCGTCTCGAAGATGGTGGTAGTGTGAATCGGGGGCAATCGTCAAATTAGGGATGGTGGCCGCGAGGTGCAGCATGGCGGCCTGCGAAATACCGAACTCCGCGCCGCTGTGCATTCCGGCATCAATGCCTAGGGCCGCGCAGGTTAGAGCGGCTTCTCGTGCACGAGAGATTCCGCCGTACCAATGAGGGTCTAGCAATACGATATCGAGAACCTCCATGAGTGTAGCCGGCATCAGGTCTTCGAAGGCAAACACGGACATGTTGGAAGCCAGCAGCATCCAGGGGATCTTGGCATTCACGCGCGCCATGGACCGCATGCCCCATACGGGATCTTCGAGATACTCCACATCGTAGTCATGGAGCCGCTGCGCCACCCGCACAGCGGTATTCACGCTCCATGCTGCATTAGGATCGAGGCGGAGCTTCACCTTCGGAAACGCCCTTCTCAAAGCAATGAAGGTCTCTATTTCCTCGTCGGGCGGTAAGACACCGTTCTTGTACTTGATCGTCTCAAAACCATACTTGTCCACCAGCCGCTGGGCGAAAGCTACCACCTGTTCGGCGTTCGATATCTCTCCGCGGCCTTCATCGTTGTGATAGCGATAGAACAGATACCCGGAGAGAGGAATCTCGTCGCGAAGACGGCCGCCAAATAAGTCGCAAATGGGTTTACCGAGCGCCTGGCCCTGTAAATCGAGGCATGCAAATTCCAGCGCCGCAAATCCAAGCACGTGGCCGAACAGCTTCAAGGCGCTGGGGGCCGCGAGTTTCCAGCGGATTCGCTCCAACTGAAACGGGTCTTCTCCAATGAGCAGCGGAGCCATTTCCGCAAGTTGGCCTTCGCGGCTTGC
The DNA here is from genome assembly GCA_035295685.1 of Candidatus Angelobacter sp. Taxonomy (GTDB): domain Bacteria; phylum Acidobacteriota; class Terriglobia; order Terriglobales; family Acidobacteriaceae; genus Angelobacter. The sequence continues at coordinate 2,354 of DATGIO010000107.1, read as the reverse complement.
GCCTCCATAGCACTCTCCAAGGCCGATGAGGCCCTCGTTCGTGAAAACCTCGACGATGATGCGGGAAAAACCTGGGTGGGATCCGAACGCATAACGCAACGGGGCTTCAATAGGGATATATGCGGGCGTCCACCGCACATCCGTGATTCGCATGTTACTCCTTCATCGACGAATCTGATTCATCTCGCCTTACCCTCGAACTTAAAGCCGTGCGTCTCTCGCCGCCGCTTCCCTCTCGATCGTCTTCGATTCGCTTACCTTTGATTGGCCAGTGGCTGGCCGCGAACGCCTGTCGCCGCTTTGCATATATGCCAGCGTCCCAGGTTGGCCACGTAAACGTCTTTGAAATCGGGGCCGCCAAAAGCAAGATTAGTCGGCCTTGCGATCATCGTTCCTTGCGGGTCAAAGGCAAACAGGCTTACTTTCCGGTCGGCTCCGATCTTATAAATAATGTCGGTCGCATAGCAGGTCACATAGAGGTTGCCGTGGATATCGATGGCCGCGCCATCAGGAACTCGCGCGAGTCCGGTGGCATAGACTCGCGGCTTACCGGCGCGGCCATCAGGGAGAAGCGGCACCTCCAGAACGTTGTCTTTCAGGCTCTGCACTACATAAAGCTTGGTTTCGTCCGCCGAGAGCGCCATACCGTTCGGAAAAGCAAAAGGGCCAGCGAACATTCCGGCACGTCCTCGAGCATCGATCCGGTGGATATAACCATTCGCGCTGCCCCAGTCTCCCGAGTCGGTGAAGTAGAGATTCCCCTGGGAATCGAATACCGAGAAATTAGGGGTTTTGAGCCTGCGGGCTCCAACGCGTTCGATCGATCGCAAGATGCGCCCCTTGCGATTCAGGTGAATCAGGGCGCCGTGCTTCATATTGCAGACAAAAAGCTCCTGCTCACGGGAGAGCGTAATTCCAAGACAGAAACCACCTAGATGAGCAGCCTCTTTTACCTTACCGTCGCGGCCGATCTTATAGATTTGCCCTAGTTCCCCGCCCGCCCACAGGATACCGTCGGCATCGAAAGCCAGTCCCTCGGGGTGATCAAGCCCTTCGGCAAAGGTGCGAAAACGATGAAGCGGAACTTTGGGACGCACGGCAGTCATAGGCGACGGGGGCGCTAACGAAACCCTGTTCTAATTGTCAAACATTTGAACATATATACCTGCGCGGACTCAGGAGTCAATCGTAAATTCGCTTTTTGAGGTTTTTCGCTTCGCCTCGCCTACGGGAAGCCGCTGCGGGAAGGACTATTGAAATAGATGGAATACTCCCGGCAATCTACTTGTTTCCCAAGTAAGCCTGGACTTCGTTCTGTTTGCTGGTTCGCTGGGTTCGCCGCCGAAGATCGACAATCGAAATTTTCTATCGGTTGAATCCGTTTTTTGATTTTTTATTCTTGACAATTTTTTGAACTGTCTTATTGTAGGACAAAGTTCCAGAACAGAAGGACAGGGAGGCCCAAAGCCTGTGAAAGCCAAACGCGGTGTCTCGCCCATCGAGTTCCTGCCTTTGAAACGAGAAACGGTAATGGAGATGGTTGCAAGGCGTATCGAAGCCCTGGTGCGCAGCGGCGAGCTGCGCGCCGGGAGCCGCCTTCCTTCGGAGCCGAAACTTGCCGAGATGCTCCAGGTAAGCCGAGGCTCTTTGCGCGAGGCCCTCAAGGGCCTCGTTTTTTTAGGGCTCATCAAGGCTCGTCCCGGCGACGGCACCTATATCCAGCCTTCCCTTTCGGGGATCGTTGGCCGTCACTTTCACTGGATGCTGCTGTTGCAGGAAATCAAGTTTCTTGAGCTGTACGAACTACGGCAGATTCTCGAACCTGCCGCATCCGCATTGGCCGCCCGGCGCGCGACCAAAGACGATATCGATTCCATGAAAGAGGCCCTCGCCGGAATGAAGATGAGTCTTCATGAGCCTGAGCAGTACATGACTTACGAGATCGCCTTTCACGAGGCCATCCTTCTGGCCGCCAAGAATGTGGCCATTCAAACGACCATGCGCATGATGAATGAGGCCATGGCCGAAGGTCGCCGCCGCGTGCTTCCTCTCATTGAGAACATGCAGCGCAATTTTGAGCGCCATCAAGAGATCTTCGATTTCATTCAGAAGCGCGACGCCCGGGGAGCAAGGCAAGCCATCCATGACGACCTTGTCTACGCCGAGGCTCTGTTGCGCAAAGACCTGCAAGCCCAGGACAAATTACGCATGGATGTCCTGAAGCTCGAACCTTTTGTTCTCGACGAAGGGAGCACCGGCAAGAAGAACAGCACAGCACGCCGCTCGAAATCGCACGTCTAGCCCGGGTTCAGAAGAACCGGATTTGAAGGAGATACCCCCATGACCAGGGGAAC
>DATGIO010000106.1:0-51304 GCA_035295685.1 Candidatus Angelobacter sp. | reverse complement strand
TTCGATTGACTGTGGGCGATGGAGGAGTGGCCGGGCTCGTACGTCTTCTCAGCTGAAGCCAGGGCCTGTTGCAGCAGATGGCGCGCTTCCTCCAACTGCCCCAGATCCTTGAGCACCGTCGCTAGATTCGATTGCCTGCGGGCGATGGAGGGGTGGCCGGGCTCGTACGTCCTCTCATCTGAAGCTAGGGCCTGTTGCAGCAGATGGCGTGCTTCCTCCAACTGCCCCAGATCCTTGAACACCGTCGCCAGATTCGATTGACTGCGGGCGATGGAGGGGTGGCCGGACTCGTACGTCCTCTCAGCTGAAGCCAGGGCCTGTTGCAGCAGATGGCGCGCTTCCTCCAACTGCCCCAGATCCTGGAGCACCGTCGCCAGATTCGATTGACTGCGGGCGATGGAGGGGTGGCCGGGCTCGTACGTCTTCTCATCTGAAGCCAACGCTCGAGCGAGCGAGCGCCGGGCATCCGAGTAGCGGCCCACCGCTTGATAATGAGTTCCTAACCGATGTGCAAGGCTTGAGAAGTCCTCGGGACGAATTAGATCCCCTGCAAGAAGGAGCTCCGCGTGAGGCACGAGCCGGTTCAGCTCGCTAATAGTCGAGGCATCCGGGGTCAAAGAAGAACGACCCATCTGTTTCCGCATCGCAGCTAGGCACTGCGGGAAAGGAGATACGGAGTCGGCCAGGTTACGATGCCGGACGAAAGCCAGAATCAACCGATGGGCGATGGGATGCCCGCCTATATCCAGCTCGACCAGAGAAAGCCGGGAGAGTTCGTCCAAAGCCTCGTCCAGTGGATCATGAACATTCGAATCGGCGGGAAGGTTCAACACCAGCCGCAACAGGAAGCGGGGAACGGCCGCAGGCGCGAGCTCTGCCATCGCGCGGAGTATGCTTCGCGAAACTTCCGGCGTGGCATCCCAGCTTAACTGAAAAGTACGGACGACATCCTTTTCGTGCCGGGACGGAAGATGATCGCGATATTGCGCGGCGAAGTCGGCCAGCAGCTCCACGGTTGCAGTGGCGGTTATCTCTTCCAAGAGCGAGGAGATTGTTAGGCTCTTGCGGTAGTTGAGATACCCTTTGGCCAACTCCAGCGCCAGCGGCAGGCCCCCAAGGCGATCGACCAGCGCGGCTGCATCGTTATCGAAGCGCCTTACCCCTGAATTGAGCAGCCGGGCGCCTTCTTCCGTGGTCAGGATGTTCAGCCGGACCATAGGATAGTTGAGGTCCTGTCGCCGAGTGGTGATCAGGGTGTGCACCCGTCCGTCAACCGGAAGGTATGGTTGAAGCGCTTCATTCTCGGGGAAGTTGTCGAGGATGATGAGCGCGGGACCGGGAAACTCGTTCAGACTACGCCATATCTGTTGCAACTGATTCGCTTCGTCCGCCTTGGTATTCAATTCGATACCGGCGGCTTCGCTGACCTGCGCGACGAGGATAGACAAGCCCTGATCGGCATCGACCCAATAAACTCCACCTGTATAGAACGATCCAAACCGCCATGCATATTCAATGGCGAGCTGGGTCTTTCCCAAACCACCCGTGCCAACGACAACAGCTTCGCCTGCGAGGATCGTAGTACTGTCGCGAAAGAGGCAATCGTGAAGGTTCCAGAACGAATCCACGCGCCCGATGAACTTCTCGCCCAGCGAACGGTATGGCATGCGGTGCCTTAACGGGAGCATACCGGCTGGTGGAAGCCTCGTTCTGTCGCTGAGCGTGGTTTCATCACGCACAGCACCGCCGAGCTCATGGCAAATCCGGGGATAGTTTGTTTCGAAGGCTGTATTACTGGAAACATCGAGCGCCTGCACCTGGCGGAGGAAGCGCGGAAAAGTGGAAAGGTGCCGGCAGGGCAGAAGCATCAGCGGCCGTACTTTGCGTTTAAGCGCTCCAGGATCGTCGGCGATATTGCTGGTCCGTTCTACTTCCCCCCACTCGGAATTGCAGAAATCCGGTGAGAGGACGAAGACTACAAACTCGCATTCGTCTAGTGCACGCTCGAGAGCCCTGACCCAGTTCTCTCCCCATCCGATCGACTCAATGTCAAAAAAGCACCGCACGCCGTCGCGAGTCAGGCGCCGATATAGTTCTCTAACGAAAACCTTGTCCCGGCTGCTGTGGCTGAGGAAGACACGATAGGGCTGGTCCACCATGGGGGAATGCTACCGCAAGCGTCACAGAAATAGGAAAAATTCGAAAATGAAGTTGCGAAGGGGCCAACAGGAAATAGGTTATGATAATCAACATTATCGTGAACAGGCTCTCGCGGCTCTTGAGAAAAATCACAAGCTTCATTTGGTTAAATGAAGGCTCCTCCTCGACGAAATGATGGGTTGGCGTGCTGCGCCGCATTTCCACGCGGGCGGTCACCAATGCTCATCCGATAAAGGTGCGATATGTCGATGTCGTTGCGATATCGCAAAATTGCTAGAACAGGAGTCTTAAGTCATGCCTGTGATTGCTCCAACAAAGAGCAAGAACTAATCTCCAAAACCTTCCTTCCGTAGCGCGGCCCGCAGCCTGCGCTCGCCTTCCGGTTCAAAACCGCTTTCGGTATAAGCAACTTTTCCCTCTTTGGAGATCAGGATGACCGATGGAATCGCACTCACCCCATACTGCTCTGCCACCGCATTGCCATCATCGAGCAGCGTAGGCAGGCTGGAAGGATTGTGCAACAAATAACCTTGCACCGCTTTCTTTTCCTCTCCATAGTCGACGCCTAGGACCACGAGGCCCTTGCTCTTGAATTCTTCGTTGATCTTCTCGATGATTGGGGCGGATTCGCGGCAAGGCAAACACCATGTCGCCCAAAAATCGAGCAAGACAGTCTTCCCTTTGAAATCTCCCAAAGAGATTTTCTTGCCATCCAGGGCAGTCAGGGTGAAAGCCTGGGTTGGCCCGCGCTCTCCATTCTCTTGATTCTTCTCTTGGGGCGCCGCAGCCTTAGGCTTCATTCCAGGCAGTGACAACTCCTCCACTTCCCTGGAACCGGCGGGAGGCGTAAATGCGAAGAGAGATTCGTCAACGGGCTGGTTGATTCGGATGAAGGGGTACGTAATGCTCGTATGGGTCTTGATGGCGGTACCCATGAAATTCCGATCCTCGTCCCATTCTTCCTTGAAGACCAGAGAAGTGGCATGGTCGATCCAAAGACGATGCGGCGAATCCATCTTGAGTTCAGGCTTGAAAGTAACCTCAACTACCGAACAGTGCGCCACCTTATCCTGAATGGAGAAATCCTCTTCCCGCACCGTATGCACGCTGGCCGCATCGTCCGCCAGTTCCCGATACCGCGCCATGTAGTTGGTAGGTAGCATTCCACTCTCTTGATTCGATTTTGCGGCCAGGGCCTCGTCTGCCGGGACAACCGGTTTTTTTGTATATTGATGTCCCATTCCCCAATAGGTCCAAGTGGTCTTGCCGTCGGAAACTTCCATACCGCCCATGAACGCCTTGCTTTCACGACGAAACTTGTCCGAGGGAGCTTGAGCCAGGATTTCAGCAGATTCCGAGAGCGAATGTGCATCGGGCCATCTTTGATCGTCGCTGATCCATGCCCGTATCTCATAGCTCTTGAGATCGCGATAGGTCTTACCCACTTGCCGTAGAAGGGCCGCAGCCTCCGGCTGCTGTTCCGAGGGCCTCTGTTGTGAGGGCTGCCGTTCTGAAGCCTGCCGTTCCGAAGAAACAGACGCGGCGGAAAGGCAGACCGCCAGGGCGGCAAATAGAAATGGGAGCGAGAGTGATCGTCTTGGCGTCGATTTCATGATTGTCATCCATTTCTTCATTTCGTCAATTCTTCATCTCTTCAAGAGAATCTTCTTGAGCGTTCGTTCCGCGAGCCATTGTTCGCAAGCCGGGCGTCATAAGGCGGCGGGGCGAATGTCGTTTTTGTTCTGAAAGGATCGAATCAGGCGGTATAAAAAGAGCACCAGCAGAGGGACTGCAAGGAGCGTCACGCCGTACCAGAGGAGGAGCTTGATTTGAGCTTCGCCTCCCAGCGATTGCATTACCCAATAGGGCACATAAGCGAGCGAATTGAAGGAGCGCATGGAAACTCCACCGGCCAAAGGATCGCCCCCATTCAGATAGTTTCTAAAAGCGGAAGCGTAGGGAAGATAAGAAAAGTAGAGTACTCCGCTACTCAGCAGTAAAAGCGCCGAGGCACATTGGCCCGCCCACATCATGAAGGGAGCAAGCCTTCGCCTTGAAGCCATGCCTGGCGCCACGCCCCTGCGCCGGCCCGATAGAAAATAGGTGATGGTGAACAAGGTAGCGGCAAAGGAGAACAGGAGCACCGCGACAGAGATACTGACGACCTTTCCAATGTTATTCACCGGGCCCTCGACCAGTCGAAACAGCCATCTTAGCGACACCGGCTCGTCCTCTGCCTGTTGAAAATTCCACCCGGAAGCGCTGAGTGTTTTACCCATCGCAGCTATATCCTCGCGCTCCGCCGCGGAGGTTGTCGCTTTCTGCATTCCCCGGTAGCCTTGAAAAAGGATTCCCCGGCCAACGTACTGCTCGAAAGGTGTCCTCCTCCACGCAGGAACACCCGCGATCAACTCTCCGAATTGCCACACCTTCCGATACGAACTCGCTGCGGCGCTTTTGTTGTTCGCCTTCCATTGCTTATCAGCCTCGGCGATAAGGAAGTTGGAATAGGCCTCCGCCTGCGTCAAAGCCACTGCGGGAAATACGTTGTGGTCTCTAAACTGCAAATAGGTCAGGAGCATTGGATTTGCGATCCCGGATTGCTGAAAGACTTTGCGGTCCAGCCGCAGCCGCCTTTCAAAATAGCTGTCGTAGCGCGATGTGGAGTAAGCCCGATCCATCGCCGCGAGACGGGCTGGCTGAGCCTCCAGATGAATGCGGGAAGCCGGAAAGTCGGGCGACCATAGTGGCCGGTCATTCATTCCGGACATCGCGGCAATCACATAAGAGTTTTGCGCCTTGCCGGCCTCCAATAGATAGGGGAGCGCGTTTCCCGGGTCCCATCTTTCCAGGTCGGCAATCCAGGAACGTACATCCGGATCGGCCCTAAGCTCGGGCATTTCACGATCCAATCGAACCACCAACAGCTCAGACAAGATCCAGGTAAGCTGAGGATCCAATGCAATGGCACGCTTCGCAAACTGTGCAGACTTGACCGAATCGTCGGTATGAATCGCCACAAAGGCCAGGCTGTCGGCATCATTCTGCCGCTCCGCCGCCTTGACGACCTGCGCAAGGATCTCGCGCGCACCGGCGGATCTCGTATCCGGAAAACGCCATCCATCCAGAGACGTGCCGATGGCCTGCCGAAATACCGGACTCAGCAGCATGCAAAGCGCCAGCGCGAGAAACACCAACTCGGCGCGCGGCGGTCTGTCGCCTAAATCCCCGCCTGCCATGCCTGCCTGCCCGGAGCGGCGCCCCAGAAAAAAGCTCTTCAGCAGATTCTTGCTCAAGACAAGGCTTCCGCCGAGCGACCAGGAGATCGAATCCCAGCCGCCGGGAATGGCGGAGAGTTCGGCTAGCATGGCCTCTCCCCAGGACTTGCAGATGGCCGGCTGGCGCATCACAAAGAAATGCAGGAAACGAAACGACAACGCGCGTGTGAAGCCATTGATATCCATAGTTTCGGTCATCCCTTTTACCCTTTGCTCTGAGTTATCCCTTGCTCGGCGCGGGCCGCAGGACTCTCCCTTTCGATTTCTTGGCCGCCATCATTGCCTCATAGGCGCTTAGAAACTCGCGCGCCCATTTTCGCCCAGGCCCCGTCAGGCGATAGACATGGCGCGGCTTCCCGTTGTCCTCCGCATGCTCCCAGCGGGTTTCCAGCCATTCGCGCTCCGTAAGCCGCATGAGAATGGGATAGAGCGTGCCCGACTTGAGCTCTGTCTCGCGGCTCAAGTCATAACCGTAGCGCCACTCCGAAGGCGATGTTAGAAGGGCGGCGAGGATAGCCGCCGTCTGGGGAGATAATCGAATTTCGTTCGGCATGAGCGTAAATCTACATATGTAGATTTAATCTGTCAAGGCCGGTTTGAAATATTGGCGCGTGAAGGCGGGCGCAGAAGCGCAAGCACACAAGAACAGAAGCCCAAAAGCCCAGAAGCCCAGAAGAACACAAAAATAGAAAAATAGAAAAGATGACGAGGCCCATGCTCTTCTAGCTTGCCCAATGAAATGGCGGGGGATGACAGAAATCGAAGCCATCAAAGCCATGAAAGCCGGCGGCGCGAAGCCGCCGGCTCATTCAAACCCGATCGTTCTCTATCGAGAGGTTGGCGCGCGGCCGACGCGGTTGCGCACATGGTGCGGCAGGGGACGGGCAGGCGCGCCCGTAAGAACCGGATAGTCCGTGGCGGGAATCACGCTCACGGGCACATTGGCTTTTAAGAACCCGATGGCGGCATTGGTGGCTAGGCTCCCATTGGCGTTAATGAGATCGGCGTAGCTTTGCGCGGCAAGGGATGCGGGAAAATCGTAGACGGTAGCCCGATCTTGCTCACTAACTCCTCCACTCTCCTTCTGGACAATGGCCGCGAATACCGCTTCAAATTGTTGGTCGTTCAACTCCGATAGTTTCGCCGTCTCCGGCATTCCCGCCGCATCGGCGACCGACTTTACATAACCGTCATGGGCCGGACCGCGCCCGGCATCGTACTTATCCATAGTTTCGCGTATGGTTCTATTCTGGTAACTCTGAGTTTTGAGCAATGCGCGTTGTGTATCGAGGCCCTGTTGGCGGCTTGGGAAAATTGCGAAGTGCAGGCCGTTGCTCAGAAAGCCGATCTCGTCGTCTGTTCTGAATTGTCCTTTGGTGATACTGCCGGGATTGAGTGCCCGGTCCCAGAGCGAGTGGTCGTTGCCGTAACGCACCTGGATGGGAACGTTCCCGGCGAAGTACAATACCGCGTTTCGGTTGCTGCCGAATCGTAAACCGAATGCCTGGGTTGCGTTGACTGGTTCTGCCATATTTCACTTTCTTCCTTTCTTGCTGAGCTGAGCTTACCCAATAGTTCGTCGGCCCCTTGCACGCCGCACTGGCCGGAGCGGACGGTCTCTTTCCGATCTAGCACGAAGGCCATGGGCGGATCACCGGGCTCTCGATCGGATCTTTTCTCTTCAAATCGATAGCGTTCCACGGATACGTCGTGCTCGCCGGCGCCCGGCTTGTCCGCAACCGGATCGCTGGAGAATAGATAGAGATAGACCTGGCTTCGACCGGACTTTGCCTTCTCACGCACAAAACGCACGTCGTTCCAGATGCACTCGCCTACCTGTCCCGAGAAAACCTCGTAACGTTTTTCGCCGGAGATCAGCGGCACGAGATTCCATGCGCGCACAGGACCGCGACGGCCCTTCACGGTGCGCCTCACCATGATCTGGTAGAAATCGGCGTTGTTGTTGTTGGCGTTGTCCAGATACGAGCGGGTCACCAAATCGGGCGTTCCATCGCCATCAATATCAATGGCATTTGTCCCGTAAGAGAGCTTTAACGTCTGGGCGCCGATTGAAACCGGCGTAGAAAGCGAAAGGATCAAAGCTAAAAAGAAAATGCTGGCGCCGCTCATGCGTGGCCCTCGGAGGTGGAAAAAAGGACTTCCGTCCTGGCTTCAGACTACAGTGCCGACAGTGGCACTGCGCTTCGCGACAGCATATCATGAGCTTTGCCGGAGGCATCGCAGAGGCCAGCGACATTGAGCCGAGAATCGTATGGGGGATGCTTCTAATGCCAAGCCTGAACCGGATTCAATACCCTGGATCACTTCGTGACTTTAAACGATGCCACAAACTTGTCGAAGTCGTTCAGATCCGTCTGCGATAAGGCATAAGTAGAGATATTGCACATCACCGAATCGGTAAAAACTAGAACCTGAATAGCATAAAAGTTCTTGCCGTTCTGGAGCGTGCCTTCCGCCATGATTCGGGTTGAATTAGGTAGCGGCTGGTCAGACGATTTCGACGATGTCTTGTTAATGATGGCCTTATTTGCAGCCGCCCAACGGCGCATCCCTTCGAAGGCGCCTTTCACGGTTTGGTCCAGCGTATCGCCGGATTCCTTCGGAAAATAAGCGACAGCATAAACCCGGTGAGCGGTGTTATCGATGGCAGCATAGGAGGGGAACTTTGCCTGGGGCGCTTTATACCACTTGACCGGCAGCGATTCTGTTCCAATTTCAAATTTGCCTTTGGGGTCGGACAATACATTTCCATGAATCATGTTCGGAGAAACAGGTTCAAGCCCCGCTTGCGCGCTTGCGGCGTAAGCAGACATGAAAAGCAGATAGCATAGAAGCCCAAAACCCGCAGTTCTACGGCCCTTCGACATTGCGCCCCTCCAACTGTTGCAGAAAATGAATGGTTAGCGAGTTTAAATCAAAATGAGGGAATTACCGATAGCCTTACGCCGGCCCGCACAAATGAACATACCTACCATCGCCCATTGGAAACTCCAGAGGCAGGCCGTTGGCCTGCCTCTCGAATCTTCCTATGACCTGCCGGTGCGGCAACCCCGCTTGAGCTAACTGTTGTGGAGAAGTTGAATGCCAGCATTGAGCGCGTCCATTCCCGCTACTTGTACAGTCGGCGGGAATCTGAGATCTTTGGTTTGGACATCGCTTTCGTTTGTCCCTATTTTTGTATCGGTCCGCGTGTTCCACTGAAATGCCAACTGGTAATCTTTGGACATACTATTTAGAACCGCTTTGGCGTTCTGGGTGATGTAGGTGTCGGGATTTAAACCTGTAGCCCCCATTGCCTGTTTTAGATACCGCATCATTACGCCTTTGCCGGTGGCATAGTCGGCAGCATACCCGGTTCTAAATTCACCGTGAAGTGGCGCTTCATGAAGAACGGATGTGGGATCGAACAACCAGTCGATCCCGAGAACGCCCCAGTAAATCATATCCTTCGCGTTCTTCGGGAATGTGGGATCCTGCTGTCTGATAATCGGCAAGGACGCAAGAGCCTCCCTTAAACTTAAAACTTCCGCTAATCCGCCCAGAAGAAGCCCCTGGTCAGCCGTCCAAAGTTGTCCATCAACGAAGGGGGGCTGTCCCTGGTTATACTTTGAATTCATCGGATCGATAGGGCGTTCATAGGCAACGATCAATCTAGAAGCCTGCGTGCGCGCGAGGCAGCGAAATGCCCCTTGCTGGTTACCCGGAAGCGGACATTGAGCCTGCTTTTGCAAATAATCGACGAACCAGCTCGTGAACCAAAGATACTGCCCAGCGACTGCCGTCAAGATACTCTGGTCATTCGTATTTTTATAAAGGCGCGCAGAGAGCACGAGAAAGAGTTCATTCGTAACGCTATTTTGTACTCCTTCGCCATCCGGCTTCGGGGGATGATTCCAGCATCCTCCCGCAACCGGGCCTTTATACTCCGGCTTAACCGTGCGATTGGCATGTTCCGAGTAAGAACCGAGTACAGTCCAGCACTTACGGGCAACATCCAGGCAGTCTGCCGCAGTGATGGTGGGCGCTGGCGCTCCCCGGAAGAGCGCCTCGAAATTCTGATAGATCTTTGTAAATGTAACTCCCCACCAGCCGTAGTCATCCCACCAAACATCCCGGCTGCGATGGCCATGATCGTTTTGTTCGCGGTAGACGGTATCGAAATATTGATAGCTGTCTTGAATCATGGTTTGAACAGCCTGGCGCTGTTTCGAAAGATCGGTCCAATAGGGAGAGCTGTTCAGAATAAAGTCGACGCAGGTATCGAGCGTGTTTGCAGTGTGCCAAAAGTCTTTCTTCAGAAATGCTCCCCACGAATTTTTGTGAAGATAATCGAAAACAGCGAGCAGATTCGCTTTGTAACTCATGGACTAGCTCCTTGGGTAAATGAGATTGCCTCCTGCGAGGCCGCAGGCATGTTTGAGCGCGCCATCTCCTGCCATAATTCGAGGAGACCTTGGAACTCCATGTTAGAAAAGGGGGTCGAACGAGAATCTAGAAACGGCCCGATTCAGGACACTGGAACCAGCGGCGAGGATGCGATCACTTGTGCCGATCCTAAAAACGAATTGCGGGAATAGATCCCTTCTGAAAAGCAAATGACTCTTTGATTCCGGTTTGCAGCCGGACCATCGCGTAGCGGTTCCGCAAGAACCTCGATGCTCAAGAGGTTACTCTTGTAAAGCGTTACTCTTCCAGAGTCGAAATGTCTCCAACGTCGCGGCCTAGTTCCTGAGCTTTCAGCAGGCGACGCATGATCTTCCCACTCCGGGTTTTGGGAAGCTTGTCCGGAAAAGCGATTTCGCTGGGAATGGCGATTGCGCCCAGCACGTGGCGCACATGATCTTTCAACTTGGCTTCAAGCTCGGAAGAGGCGCTGTGTCCAACGCGCAAGATCACAAACGCCTTGATGTTCTCGCCCTTGATTTCATCCGGACGGCCAATCACCGCCGCCTCGGCCACCGCCGCATGGCTTACCAGGGCGCTTTCCACATCGGCTGTGCCGATGCGATGTCCAGCGACGTTGAGCACATCGTCCGCCCGGCCCACAACCGTGAAGTAGCCATCTTCGTCGCACACGGCAACGTCGCCCGTAGTATAGGCGTTGGGAATTTTGCCCCAATCCTGCGCATACCGCTGCGGGTCGCCATAGACGGTACGAAACATATGCGGAAAGGGCCGACGCAGCACAAGCAGGCCACCTTGATTGGGAGGCATCCGGTTTCCTTGTTGATCGACAACCTCGGCGACCACGCCGGGCAGCGCCTTACCGGCCTTTGCGGGCCTCGCCGGAAACACCGGCAGCGTGCCGAGGCAAGGTCCGCCGGTCTCGGTTTGCCACCAGTTGTCGGCCACAAAGCCCCACTTGCCGTTGCCGCATAGGACGCGATAGGCCCAAATCATCGCTTCGGGATTCAACGGTTCTCCGGCGCAGGTAAAGAGCCGAATACTCTTCAGATCGTAACGCTGCGGCGGCGCATCGCCATGCCGCATGAACATGCGCACGGCGGTGGGAGCCGTGAAAATCACCGAGGCGCGGTACCGCTCCACCAGTTCCCAGGCAATTGCGGGATGCGGATAGTCGATGGCCCCCTCACGAAAGAGAGTGGTGGCTCCGGCCAGCAACGGCGCGTAAACGATATAAGAATGCCCGACGACCCAGCCGATATCCGAGGTGCAAAAGAAGATATCGTCGTCGCGTATGTCCCAGAAGCGGGTCATGTGGTAGTAGATGCCCACCATGTATCCACCGTGAACGTGAACTACGCCCTTGGGCTTCCCCGTTGTCCCGCTGGTATAAAGGATGTAAAGCGGATCTTCGGCATCCATCTCTTCCGCCGGGCACTCCGCCTTCTGTCCCCTCAGCAACACATAGAAATCGACTTCATGCGGCTGAAGCTCGATCTGCGGCAGCGTACGGCGCAGCACGACAACCTTATCGATGGAGGTAAGCCCCTCGATCGACTCCTCAACAATGGAGCGCAAGCCCACCTGTTTACCCCGGCGATAACAGACATCGGCCGTCAGAATGACGCGCGCTTGCGCATCTTCAATGCGGCTCCTGAGCGCCTGTACGCTAAAACCCGCATACACCACCGAATGCACGGCCCCGATACGGGCGCAAGCCAGCATGGCCGCCACGCCTTCGAGGCACAAGGGCATATAAATGATGACGCGGTCGCCCTTCTTCACGCCTAGGGAAAGCAATCCGTTGGCGGTTCGGCAGACGAGATCGAGGAGTTGTCCGTAGGTGATCTGCCGTTCGGTTCCATCTTCGGTGGTCCAAATGTAGGCAACTTTATTCTTGCGTCCGTCGCGCACCTGCCGGTCGAGACAGTTGTGGGTGATGTTGCACTTTGCGCCTAAAAACCACTCAAAGGTGGGATACTTCCATGCAAAGACCTTGGTCCAGGGCGCAAACCATTCCAGTTCTTTGGCAATCTCGGCCCAGAACTTTTCCGGCTCCTCCACCGAATGCCTGTATTCGCCAGGATAATCCCGCAACCGGGCATGCGCCGCCAAAGACGCGGGAGCGGGGATTTCACTTTCGGCGTGCAGCAGATGTTCGATTCCGCCTTCGGACGCGGCGCGATTGGATGACATGTTGTCTCTTTTGTCCTTGACCCGCCCGGACCTTCTTGCCCGGTGCAGGCGGCAGGTATCTTACCACTGCCCTGTTCCTTTTACTGGTAGTCGTTGTTGATGGCACATGGCAATCGCATGAAAGAAATGTTGACCGTTTGTGCCGTTTGATTTTGTTATTGTCGGAACTCTCTCGACCGATATTCGTGTTGGCAAGAAGCTGGTGTTAGACAAATCAGACTGCTTCTTCGGCTCCAATTAGAAAATCAGAGCTGGCCAACCAAGCGTCTCATGCAATGCCCCGAGCGCCAGCGGCGCGACAAGAAGGTAGCCCACAGCGTAGCGATAGCGAAGCTATGGGTAGCTGCGCACAAGAATTTGAGCGCCAGCGGCGCGGCATAGGAATCCCGGCCAATCCCAAGCATGACTTAACGGGAAGTATATTTCAAAAAGGATTGACCCATCCATTAGAACCATCCAAAAGGCCACCTATGGAATTTTCATACGATAGCCCTGCGAGATTGCCCAAAGCATTACGGTTTTTCCGAGACTTGGTTCGTCCGCAGTCCCCACAATTCAAGGAAAAGATTTTTTTCGTGAGAGGTGTAAGGTTTTCCCGCCGCTTGAGACTACCTGTTGGTTCGGGGCATTCTGCAAAGATCAAAAGATCGAAAGATCGAAGATTATGTCGAGCTGGGGAAAGAGGATCGTGCGCGGCCCGGCCATGGCCGGCTGCGCGCCCAATGTTGCGGCAGAGGTTCGGAGCTACGATGTGCATACCGGAGTGAAAAGCGTCGAAGTGAAGAACGTCCTGGAACAAAAATTCGACCGGATCCTGCAGGAATATGGACCCGCCTTGTCGCGGCTTGCTTACAGCTACGAACGGGAGCCCGCGGCGCGCGAGGAACTGCTGCAGGAAATCGCCCTGGCCCTTTGGCAGGCATTGCCGCACTTTCGCGGAGAGTGCTCCGAGCGCACGTTTCTCTATCGAATCGCCCATAACCGCGCGTTGAGCCACACGTGGAAGCAGCCGCCCGCGCACGACTCTCTGGAGGAACTGCCGGGAACCATTCATCCGGTGGATCCACGGCCCCATCCCGAAGAGCAGGCCACGGATAGGAGCCAAAAAGAGAGGCTGAGGTCGGCAATTCAACAACTGCCTCTGGCCATGCGGCAGCTCGTGACGCTCATGCTCGAAGGTTTCTCGCACGCCGAGATTGGCGAGGTTCTGGGAATCACGGAAAACAATGTGGCTGTGCGGCTCAACCGCGCCAAGAAGGCGCTCAAGGACGCCCTGGGAGACAAGTTGTGATGAGCGACCTGGAACTCGAAGCCTGGCAGAAGGCATGGCACAGCGAAACCGAGCCGCTGCCCGAACTAAAAAAGCGTGTCCAGCGGCAGAGCCGCTGGTGGATCGCAAGAACGGCCACAGGAGTTGTTCTTTTACTAGGCATTGGCGCCTTCGCCATCTGGGCCGCTCTTTTAGAGCCGAGCGCAGTACGGGTTGTGTGGGCTGTTGGCGTATGGATCACGATCCTCGCCGGCATAGTCCACCGCGCATGGAACCAGAGACAAACCTGGCGGCCTTCAGCGCAAACAACCTTGGCCTTCGCCGAACTCATGTATCGAAGGGCTTTGGCCAAGGTTAGAGCCGTCCATTTCAGCGTACATCTTGTCTGGGCTTACTATGCGTTTTATGCAGTCCTTTGCGTATGGCAGGGAAAGACGCTGTGGCAGAGCATGAAGGCTGATCCGCTCGTGTGGATTGGTGTAGGAGCAGGCATGCTGCTGACGGGTGTGGCCTATTGGATGTGGATGAGGTGGCTTCTCCGAAGGCGAAATAAGGCGCTGGAAAAGGCAAAAAAGTTTCTGGATGAATTGCAAGGCTAGAGAGACCATGGCCCATGGATCAATAGATCAATGGATTAATAGATTAAAAGATTACAAAGATCAATCCCCACTGGAGCCAAGAGCACAAGCTGAGTAAGGCGCAATTGCAACATAGAAATCTTAGTTGAGAACTTTTACCAAAAAACAAAGGAGATAAAGAGATGACATCGTTCGCGCCCTTATTATTTGGCAATCTACTAGCTCTTTACATCGCGTGGGAAGTCATTCGCTTCCACCGCGACTATCCTTCGATCAAGGCTGCGATTGCCGGCGGCGACATGACAGCGCGACCAAAAATGTACCGCGAATGGATTCTTTTTGAGTGGATTTGCGCTTTGCTGGTGCTCTGCGCCCTAAAGTTTGATTGGAGCAAGCTAACCCCAGGCCCGTGGGGCCTTGATGAAGTTTTTCCACGTCTCTCGCATGCTCTTACTTTGGGTATGGTTGGCGGCTTTGTCGGGGCCGTTGTATCGGGTGGGCTACTGATGATTGCGATGAGAATTCGCACAAATCGACGCGGCACTCCCGCCCGCCACTCCGCCGCCCTCTCCCGCATCAAGAAACATCTGCCGGACTTCTCTTGGCTGATACCGGTTACTCCGCGCGAGCGCTGGCTCTTTGCCGCTCTTTCCATCAGCGCCGGAATTTGCGAGGAGATCGTATTTCGCGGATGGCTCCTGTCCACGCTTCACGGTTGGTTCGGACTTCAAGGTCTCGCTTTGGTTGCCGTAGCATCGGCCGCTTTCGGATTGGCGCACAGCTATCAAGGCGCAATTGGCGTCGTCGCGACCGGGACCATTGGGTGGGTGTTCTGCTTCCTTTATGTAGCCACGGGATCGCTTCTCGTCCCCATCCTGATTCACATTTTGGTGGATATCCGATGGGTGTTCGTACCCGCGCCGCGGACAGCCGTGATCCAGGCGGCTCACGCATAAACTCCCCTCGGTAAATATGTAGAAACGATTGAAGCCAGCCTCGAAAGAGGCTGGCTTTGATTTGGTTCAACCAACTATTGGATTGGTTGTTGAAGCTGTTTCTTCTTCTGATCCATCTTCTGGGTCATGGTGGGATTATCCATTTCGGCGGCAGCCCGCTTGAGCATCTCTAGCTTGCGGGTGCGCTCCGGCGACTGCCATTCCTGGTCGGAGAACACCGCGCCCGCATATCGCTGCGTGGTGTAAGTATGCTCTGCATATTCGAAATAGATTTTGGAGGGCTCCCGGACGGCCGCAGGCTTGTTTTGTAAAGCTTGCAGTTCGGCTTTGTGCGCAACGCTGTCGATGAACCATTCCGGCGGATAAGAAAGGTTCTCGCACTGGCCTTTCAGGTCCTGCAGCCGGAACGCACCCTCATGCCCGCCATCGCGAAAGATCTTGCCGAAGAAGCTGAAGCTGATTGTCTTCATCGAGGGATCGACGATCAAGCGGCGCTCCGCATGGTGCGTGGGGATGCCACGATCTCCTGAGACATGATCTGCTGAAACATGATCTGCTGAGAAAAGATTGGCGCTGACAAAGCAGGCCATGCGCCTCTTTACTTCAACCCCGGCATCGATCACCAGAGAACCGTTTTCAATTCGCTCCTGAAACTGTCCGGTGAATTTGCCGGCAGTCATGGGCGAAGAGAAGAACGGCTGGCGAACCACAAATTCACCGGGTATGCCCGGAGCCGTTCCGGTCACAACCAGCGACAACATGCCCCAGAACTGTTTTTGCTCCGAGGGGGCCTTCCAGCGAAAGGTGCAGCTCGCGCCCGACGCTTCGCAGGAAAACGGCACAGCTCCGAGTTTGGGAGATCCAAAATCGTCGTCTCCAATCAGCTCTGCCTTGGAAATATGAAAGGAGAGCGGCGTTTCCGAATCCTGGCTGACTGCCATGGAGAGCTTTGCCCTAAATTCATCGTGGGTGCCGGTCAACGTGGACTTGTTCAAGTCGAACCGGTAGCGCGGCAGCGGTGAAGGCAGCGTAACCGAGCGCAGAACCTCTTCATCGGTAGCGCCGGTGGCGCGCAAAGAATCCATCTGGCGGACAACGGCCTGTGGCATGAGCGGAGACCACGAAGCGTCGGTTGACCAGGGATGAAGAAGGTCCCAATTCGTAGAATCCAATGGCCTGGATTCCGGCGGATATTTTGAGAAGTTTTGATAAACCGCCAAAGAGCCTTTGGCGGACGCGTCGTTCAAAGCCGCTTGGCCCGTTCCGCTCTGGGCAAGCGCCACCCGGGGACGGACTGCAAAGCAGCAGGCAAGCACCAGCATCGCTGCAAGTTCCAATTTCTTTTTGCGCATCTTGATCATGATTCTTTCTCCATTCATCGCTCCCGAAATTGCCGGCCGGGAAATCCGCAAGACTCAAGTTGAGGTAGGGCATAACTGAATCCGGATAAATACCGGTCTTCGGTCTAGGGACAGAGAGCGAAGGGCGCGAAGCTATATTCGGCAATCGCGTCGATGGCGCCGCCGCCATGATCGACGTTGTAGGTTTTGAAGTTGGGATTCCAGGAAGTACTCGTCGAAAACGGCCCCGACCAGTTGCAGGTAGCGCCCACTTGCCCGTTGCACTCCTGGTCGGTGATCCACCAGCCGTGGAACGAATAGGTTCCTGCCGTATCGTTGTGGGGCGTAAGGGTGCTGTTGCAGTCCTGGAACGAGGCGACGCGATTGTGTCCGCAAGTGCTGTGCAGCGCCACCGCGCCATCGGCGCATTGATGAGCGCTCGAAAGCCCGCAGACATTGCAATCCGGGTTCAGCCCGCTGCCGGTTTGCGATGGGAAGAACAGGCAGGCGGTCGCCGTAGTGTTGTGCGTGCCGCCAAAGCCTCGCACAACGACCCCTTGCATATTGTTGTGGTTGTAGGCGCCCCTGGCGAAACTCGTCGTCAGCGACTTGTCGATGGTGTGCCCGATCCAGGAGAAGACATTGGCGATCTCCGAACCTCCCGCGGCGCTGCTGGCTGCCATCACGTGAGCGATAAAGATTGTGTTGCAGCAGTAGTTGGATTTAGCCAGATAGTTCTCAAACGCGGCACAGCCCGCGCTGTGGCAGATGATCCAGCACTCCTGGTTGTTATTGGCGTCGCACAGGGAGTTCACCGCATTGTTGACAATGCACTGCCCGCCGGGACAGGTGGTGTCGTCGAAGGTTCGATTCCAGGCGTCCCATTGCACGAAAAATACGTGTCCGTCGGCGGTTACAGGACTGCCGCTCCAGTACTTGTGCTGGTCGGTGGTGAAAACTCCAAACTGCTCGTTGCTGGAGTCCGATCTTCCGTGGATCATCAGGATGTTATGGGTGATTTGAGCAAAGGCAGGGGCCGATAGCAGAGCGATCGTCAGGCATCCGACGATCGCGCACAGCGCTCTTGACGTTCTCATGAGTATGCAAAATCCTCCTTGTTCTCTCGCAATGGAGAGGTAGCATACTATCTGCATCGGAAGCCCAAAGCTGAATTGGTACAGGAACCGATAGAATCAACAATCATCTAGCGCATTAGAGATTTCTTAGTTTGCGGAATTTGCGGCGCAACCCGCGTAGAAGGAAGAGCGTGGATGGAAGTGCCTGGAAGCTTACACACAAACTCCCAGGCACAGCGCAAGGTAGTCTTCTTTTAGCCTGCTGCGGGTTCTAACCTACTGAGGAGCCATGGCCGCCATTCTCTTTTCCATCTCTTCCGGCGACACATCTTCCACATGGGTTGCCAGGTGCCAATGGTGCCCGAATGGATCGGTAAGCCTCCCATAGCGGTCGCCCCAGAACATGTCCTGCACGGGAGAGACCTGCTTGGCGCCGCTGGCAATGGCCTTCTTGAAGACCGCATCCACGTCTTCCAGATAGAGGAAGACGCCGACCGGTGAACCATTCAGGGACTGCGGCGACTCGTTGCACATCTGCTTGTTTTCCTCGCTAATCATCACAAGAGAATCGCCAATCTGGATTTCGGCATGACCGATCTTTCCGTCTGGACCGGGCATACGATAAATCTCTTTTGCGCCGAAGGCACGAGTATAGAAATCAATCGCGCGGGCGGCATCGCGAATGTGCAAATAAGGTGTGACCGTACGATGGCCTTCGGGAATCGCTTTCACTTGTTTCTTCATTGTGATTTCTCCTTAAGAAAGAATCTGGTATACGAGCCCTGCTCGACGGTTGAGGACCAAGAATTGCCTATCGCATATCCCATCATGCAGATCTCATCATTGAAGATCGGCCCCTTCCGCGAGCATCCTGTTCGTTGTTTTTCGGAAATCGACTGCTTACATCTTCAATCTCCGCTCCTGCGGGTACGACGCCCAGAAACTCCAAAATCGACAGCCCAGCAAAAAACTTTTCGCAGCGACTCGTATATGCATGAATCATCAGGTTTTCCGTGACAAAGCAGGAATCGATTTCCTACAATACCTTTATCGACAGCAGGTTTGCTGATGATTCGCAATGCAAAAGACCTTTCACCCAATCAAGACGCCCCCATCGAAAGCCCTTTTGGGACACCGTATTTTGGAGCGGGACGAACACAAACGGGAAATCGCTGAACAGTTGGAGAAATATTTCGAAGAAGTGGATGCCCGGCGTCAACCGGGTTCTCCGGAAGAAGCTGAAGAAATCATCAATGAAGCGATGCGCAGCGTTCGGCCAGGCTATCGTCCGCATCGGTGAACCGCAGCCATGAACAACGTTCAGTCCCAACTCTCCAGGTTTGAGGCCGCCGTCGACGCCATCGTCACCGGTGACGCACCCACGCTTCGAAAGCTGCTTCATGACGATCCATCCCTGGCGCGTGCCCGGTCGAGCCGCGAGCATCGTTCCACGCTTCTGCACTACGTTTCGGCCAACGGTGTGGAGGACGTTCGGCAGAAGACGCCCGGCAACATTGTTGAAATTGCGACGATCCTGCTCGAAACCGACAGCGATATAAACGCTGAATCGGAAGCTTACGGAGGTCATTCGACCACACTCGAACTGGCGGCCACCAGCTACCATCCGGAAGTAGCCGGGGTTCAGCTTGCGCTTTTGGAGTTGCTCATCAAGCGCGGCGCCAAAATCGACGGTCTAGATGGAAGAAGCACGGTCAACTCCTGTTTACACAACGGACGCGGGCCGGCTGCTGAGTTCCTCGCCGGTCGCGGCGCCCTCCTCGATTTGGAAGGTGCGGCTGGAGTCGGTCGGCTCGATCTTGTCAGAAGCTTTTTCGAAACCAACGGCGTTTTGAAACCTACGGCGACACAAAGACAGATGCTCGACGGCTTCGCATGGGCATGTGAATTCGGCAGAACCCAGGTCGTCGATTTCTTTTTGCAGAGAGGACTACGGGCCGACGCCAAGCTTTCACATGGCGAAACCGGCCTGCACTGGGCCGCGTTTGAAGCACATATCGATGTCGCCAAGCTCCTTCTTGCGAATAGGGCGGATGTTGATTCGATCGACGATACATACCATGGAACGCCGCTGGGTTGGGCGCTCTACGCATGGGGAGGCTCCCGCAAGAGCGAGCCTTACTATGCAATGGTGGCTCTACTGGCGCGAGCGGGGGCAAGGCTCGAATCCGACTGGCTGGAACAAAGCCTGGTACAAAATCCAGCACAAAATCAAAATAACGACCGGCAACGGGCAGCGGAAAAAGTTCGATCCGACCCGCGCATGCAGGCAGCGCTACGCGGTGAAGCGCCCGGCGCTGGGCCATCCGGTTCGGTATGGTAGGATAAATCTTTAGTTCGGGAGGCGGTTCGTGAGATGCGGAACGCTCATCTCCGAGGCTGCTTCCAGGCCGCGGCTTCTTTACGGCTACAAGCGCCAGGGCGCATCTAGCGTTTTCAGCGTTTCTTGTATTGTGTCGTATGTGTTTCTGAGCGCCTTTCCTTCAGTGGAAAAGCCGCGTCGAGTTTAAATCCCTGGAAACAGATACGCTGAAAATGCTTGAGCGGGCTTGATGAGATTCGCGCAATGAGAGGCGTCATAAGCGACGCTTAAGTTCGTTGCACTTCATTTCACTTGATTTTTTCGCTATTTCAAAAACGGGCGAAAAATCAAGGTGAAATCAATGGAATCCCCGGAGCGCCCGTAACTCCTCTTGAAAAATTCAAGCTGTCCCGCAGTGGGCAGCGCGGCCGCTGTTAAGGCGGACGGCAGACTATACAACCATCGAAGGCAACCACAAACAATGCAACGAACTTTGATTCAGGACCTCGCGCAAAACGTCACCCAAACCGTTCGCATCGCCGGATGGGCGCACAACATCCGGCAGCTCAGCAAGGTAAATTTTCTTCTGTTGCGGGATGCTTCGGGCGTCGCGCAAGTGGTGGTGGACGACAAGGCAGCCATGCAGATGCTCGCCAAGCTGCACCTGGAAAGCGTGCTGCAGGTGACCGGGAAAGTTGTGGCGCAAAAGAACGCTCCGGGCGGGCTTGAGATCCACAGCCCCGAGATCACCGTGCTTTCCGAGGTCAAGGAAGTGGTTCCCTTTCCCATCAATAAGGGTGAACTCAACGTTGCCATCGATACGTTCCTCGACAATGCCGCCTATGGGTTGCGCCATCCCGACCGGAGAGCGATCTTCAAACTTTCGGCGGCGATCATGCGCGGGTTTCGAACGCATCTCGACAGCCGGGGATTCACCGAGGTGGCCACGCCGAAAGTGGTGGCTTCAGCCACAGAGAGCGGCGCCAACGTTTTCGCGCTGAATTACTTCGACCGCAAGGCGTATCTGGCGCAGAGCCCCCAATTCTACAAGCAGATGATGGTTTCGGTGTTTGAGCGCGTGTATGAAGTTGCGCCGGTATTCCGGGCCGAGCCGCACGCGACGAGCCGCCACCTGAACGAGTACGTAAGCCTCGACGTGGAGTTCGGATTCATCCAGGATCACACAACCGTCATGGCGCTGCTCTCCTCATTGATCCGGGCCGTGCTGCAACACCTTAAGGACTCGACTCCTACGGAGCTTGAAGTTCTAAAGGTCAACATGCCGCTGGCGCCCGAGACATTCCCCGCAGTGAGCTTCAAAGAAGCGCAAGCGATTATCAAGGACCGCTACAAAGAAGATTGCAGCCATGAGCCCGACTTAAGCCCGCAGCACGAGCGGTGGATTGGCGAGTGGGCGCGCGAGGTCCACCAATCCGACTATATTTTTGTGACGGGATATCCGATGTCGAAGCGCCCCTTCTACACGCATCCGGACCCGAACGATCGCGCTTATGCGAACGGCTTTGATCTGCTCTTCCGCGGCATGGAGCTTGTGACGGGCGGACAGCGCCTTCATCTATACGACGATTACGTTACGGCACTGACCGAGCGTGGCCTGCCGCTCGAACCTTTCCAGGGATACCTGGATGCATTCCGGTTTGGCATGCCTCCCCATGGCGGTTTCGCGATCGGACTGGAGCGCTTCGTCACGCAGTTACTAGGGCTGCAAAATATTCGCGAAGCAACGCTGTTCCCCAGGGACATCAACCGATTGACGCCGTAAGAGCCAAGCAGCCCCTGGCAAATAGCAAGACCAAGGTGGTGGCGTGATGGCGAAGGGGCGAGAATTTATATATACCTAATCTTGAAACGCGTGCTGGAATGGCCCAACTTATCGTGGAACGCAAGACCTGGATGTTCCATCCAGCACGCGCATACGCCTCTTAGCGGCTTATAACGCTTTCTGAGAAATGATTAGTTAAGGTCACCTGGATTGCATACCAACGTTCCACAATTTGTCGGGCAGCCGTTAGAGCCCAGAGTGGGTGGCCCTTGGTAGGAACACCCTGGAGGCGGCGCTGCACACTCAGGTATTGGACAGTGGTTGACGAGGCTGCCTTTTGCGGCTTCCCCTGATAAGACACTGTTGGAGGTTGGGTCGTCGGAACTTAAGCCCAGCGCCAACGCTTCTACGCTCTTCCGAATGGAAAGCCGGTCAGAGGTTTGCGGCACTTCGGTATTGGACGTTGTCGCTTTGTAGACCGCAGGGCCGGCAGTCGCCTTTCCATTATCTGCCACAACTTGCGCAAACATCTGGACTCCGGCGAGTAACAAGACGGGGACAAGCAAGTGTAGATAGTTCAACTTTACCTTGATTCTCATCTCAGTGGTCTCCCACCATCCTTCAAAAATTTGCTTCCAAAGATTCAACCGAGGGGTTGATGGCTGAATATTTTAAAGGAATGTTAGCCGTAAAGAGCGATTCTAGCGTTCCGCAATCTTGGCTACTGGATGCCCCCGATCTGCAAGAACGTAAGCCCCCCCTTCAGGAGCGGGCCATCCTGCGCGAGAAGGCCGCGGGGAAGAACCGCTTCATGTAGACGCTACGCGTTTCGCTTCCACCGATATACATCTCCTCTTTGTTGTTTGCAATTCCGCGAAGGACGCGGGCAGCGCATTCATCGGCGGGCATTCCAGCGGCTTGTCCGGCATCCATCTTGCCGTGTGTGCTGCCATCTCCAACCAGCGCATGCACACTGATGTCGGTACGGATAAAGCCGGGGCAAACAATGGTGACGCGCACTCCGGAGCGGCTGACTTCCGCCCGCATTGAATCGAAGAATCCATGAAGCGCGTGCTTGGAGGCCGCGTAGGCCGAACGCAACGGAGTCCCAAATTTTCCTACCAGACTGGAGACCACCACAATGTGTCCGCTCTTACGTTCGAGCATTTCGGGCAGAACCGCCTTGGTGATAGCGACCGGACCAAAGAAGTTAATCTCCATGATGCGGCGGTCCACCGAACAATCGGTATCTTTTACCAACGATCTTTGGGTTACACCCGCATTGTGAACCAACAAATCGATGCCGCCGAACATGGCGGAGGCCAATCGCGATTTCTCCGGCAGCTCCGATGCCTGGGTTACATCCATGGGCAGGATACGGGTGCGGGACTCGCCTCCGCACAAGCCCTGAACGCGACGAAGCTCTTCTTCGCGCCGGGCCGACAGAATAAGATTCGCTCCGGCGCTGTGAAACGCGCGGGCGAGAGCTTCCCCAATGCCCGAGGAAGCACCGGTAATCCAAACTTTGCGCTGCTGAAAGGTCATGTCCGTTTTATTCCGTTTTCTATGCCGGTTTATATGCCTGACGATCTTCAGCTTGCTTGTCTCCAGAACTTTGATTCCGGCCTATCGCGCTCCGGCAATGTCCGTGGTGGCGGCGTATAGGAATTGCAGGAACTTTCCGAAACCGGCAATTTCAGTGCGCTCGTCGTTTCCGTGGATGCGTTTGCGGTCTTCAGCAGTAGAGAGCGTACCGATTCCATAGGCTTGCACGCCTTTGGCACGCAGCTCAGAAGAATCGGTCGCGCCCACCTGCATGATGGGAATGGAGAGAGCGCCGGGAAAGACCTTCTTCTGCGCGCGCTCCAGGGCATGAAAAGCATCGGTCTCCAGGCCGGAAGGAGGCGTGGCGGGCCGCAACTGACCTTCGCTCGGCACAATTTCAATGGCCGGGTCGTTAATTAAGCTTGCCAACTCTGCGCGCAGCCGATCCATGTCCTCGTCGGGCAAAGCGCGCACGTCAAAGGTAGCCTCGGCAGTAGCGGGAATCACATTGGTACGAAAGCCGCCTTTAATGATCGTGGGCACCAGCGAGGTACGCAGCATGGAGTAGTAGGCAGGCTCGGTTTCGTGCAGCTTGCGCTGCACCGCCGGATCTTCCACATGCGCGTAAAGCTGGGCCTTCTCAGGAGGACTGATTGTGGCAAGCTGCTGGAAGAAACGCTTCGTGGTGTCGTTCAGGCGCATGGGAGCTTCCCAGTTGGCGACCTTGGCGACGGCCGCAGCCAAATGGGCAATGGCGTTGTCGATGCGCGGGGCAGAGCCATGTCCACTGGTTCCTCGCGCTACAAAGGTAAGCCCCCTCGGAACCTTCTCGGTGGTAGAGATGCCGATGTAGGGCACGGTACCCGCCACCTCGGGCGAATCTCCGCCTTCGTTGAGGGAGTATTCGCAGGCGATCTCGTCCCAATGCTTCTCGATCATGAAATCGATGCCAAAATGGGGCGTTCCCTCTTCCCCAGCCTCGGCCAGCAGAATCACATCGCGGTCGAGGGGAACTTTGAGCCGGTGCAACATGAGCATGACTTCCAAATTGGCGGCATCCATGGCCTTGTCGTCGTGTGCGCCGCGTCCGTAGAGGTAGCCATCCTTAATGATGGCCGCGAATGGCTCCACCGTCCACTTGTCGCGCTCCACTCCTACTACGTCAAGATGACCCAGCAACAGCAAGGGCTTCTTCTTGCCATTGCCTTTCAACCGCGCCACCAGGTTGCCGCGACCCGGCGCTGATTCGTAAATCTGCGCCGGAATGCCCTCGGCGGCAAGAACGCTCTTGATGTATTCGGCCGCGCGGGTTTCATTACCGGGAGGATTGCTGGTGTCAATCTTGATCAGATCGGCAAGAATCTTTACGGCTTCATCCTGTGCCTTGCCGAAATCGGGCGAAGATTGCGCCAGCGATACGCCGGCAAAAAGGAACACGGCAACTACTCGAAATGCCAGTCTGTGCATTGAGTCTCCAGTTGGGATTCACTCGGCGCGATGACTTCGCCTTCGGCCATTGGCCGCGCGAGGCTGCGAAGACAACTACGATGCGCCGCTAAGTATTTTCTCTTTGATTTCCTGCAAAAGCTTTTCCGCAGACCCCAGATCCGCGCCCTGAAAGCCGCCTTGAGCCATGTCGGCATTACCGCCGCCGCGACCACCCAATTTCGACATCGCGTCTTTCATCAACTGGCCCATGTTGCCTTTTTGTCCGGGGCTTTGAGCGAAAACCAGCGTCGGCTGGCCTGAACCGGAAGCCAGTAAAGCTATCACATTCGGTCTTGCGGCGGTCAGCTTTTGCGCCAATAGCTTCACAAAGGATGAGTCGCGCTCGGGAAGAGTCAGCACGATGACCTGAAGCTTTTCAGGCAACGAAACAAGCAGGTGCTCCGCCTGAAACCCGGCAAGCTCTTCAAGGAGCTTGAGCTGCGCTTTGGCGGCGGCTTTACTTTCCTGCACGGAACGCTGAACCTGCTGGGGAACATCGCGGATATGCGACGAAAAGAGGGCGGCAGTCTCGGTAAGGGTCTTGTAATCGGCCCTGGCCGTGGAGACGGCCCGCGCTCCACAGACAAATTCCAAACGCACCCCCTGTTTCACGTTCTCGACCTTTCGCAGAAGGATGGAGCCAATCTGTCCGGTCGAGCGAACATGGGTTCCACCGCAAGCGGTAAGATCGAAATCGCGAATATCAATCAGGCGGAGTTCACCGGTCTGCTTGGGCGGCAGCTTACGCAGTCCCAGCGTGCGCGCCTCTTCCAGCGGCACAACGCGGATGCTCACCGGACGATCTTCAGTAATAACCTGGTTGGCCAACTTCTCTGCTTCCACAATTTGCGTCTCGGAAAGCGATTTTGCAGAAAGGTCGATGGTGCAGCTTTCAGCCCCCATGTGAAAGCTCGCCGTGGGCACATCGAAAAGCCGCACGAAGGCAGCGGAGAGTACATGCTGTCCGGAGTGCTGTTGGATGTGGTCGCGGCGACGAGCCTCGTCAATCACGCCACGGATGGATTTACCGGGAGCAAGGGCTTCCGAGGTCACATGGTAGATCTTGCCGTCTTCTTCGTCGAATACATCTAAGATCGCCACGAGCTTTGAGCCGGCAGCCTTGGAGTCGCTAGCCCCTCGATCGTCCGCCGAACCATTTTCCAAGGACGATAGGTTACCTATGTCGTGAAGTTGACCACCGCTCGTGGGATAAAAGGCGGTGCGGTCGAGAACGACCAAGTTTTTTCCGTCGCGCTCCAGGGATTCGAGCACATGGGCGTCGAAGCCGAAGAGGAACGAGTCGTGATAGTAGAGTCTTTCGGTCGATTGAGACATGCCTTAGTTTACGCGAGAGGCTGCGGATGCGCAGACGCTGCAAGTATTTTGCCTTAGTCGACGGCGCTTACGCCCCTTTGCGCTGAAAGCGTCTCTGCGCAGGTGTTCGAGGAATTGGAAGCGCGACCCGGCTTCTGACGACGAAAACTGCCCAGGAAACATACGATGACCATGCTATTGAACCTATGTAACTTCCTAGCTTCGTCACCACATCATATTCTTGGAAGCATGATTCGCAGTTGCCTGGTTGATCCTCTCACTTTATTCATCTGTCTTCTTCTCTCGCTCTCGACGGCCTTTGCTCAGGAAACCCAGTCTCTTGGGGATCTTGCCCGAAAAATCAGGGCCCAGAAAAATCACGGCCAAGACCCTCAGCCACCTGCGGCAAGTCCATCGGCCACTCCCTCAGTGGACGCCGCCGCCTCAGTTACGCCGGCAGTCACTCAAAGTCTTCCAGAGGAAAACGTAACGATCACCGCCGACCTGAACGCAGACTTTGCCAAGGACCCATATGCAGGGTTTAGGTGGCAAGCCGCGATTGCGGGCGCCGTTGGCAACGATCGATTTGAATGGATCGACAAACTGGCGGATGACGTTCGTACTACCAAGGCAAGGTATTCGGGCGGTGGCTGGAAGCTTCGCGGAGTCTATGGTGCCCTAGAGACACCAATCACTTCGGACTACGCGTCCAAAGACCCATGGTCGCTATTGTTTGCCCGTCTTGAACGATGGAAAGCGCAGCGCCCGGATTCGATTACCGCACGCGTGGCACTCGCCGGCGCCTGGATCAACTACGGATGGGCTGCCCGCGGCGGAGGTACTATCGACACCGTAACAGAGGACAACTGGCAGTTATTTCAATCGCGAGCGCACAAGGCAAGAGCGATCCTCGAAGAGGCGCAAAAACTTACCGCGAAGTGTCCAGAGTGGTTTGTCGTGATGCAGCAGGTCGCCGTATCGGAACAATGGGATCCGACTGAATTCAACGCGCTGACTGAGAAGGCCATCGCGTTCGAACCGGACTACTATTATTACTATCAGGGCATGGCAGGTACTTTGCTGCCCAAATGGGGTGGAGAAGAGGGCGACGCTACGCGATATGCCGAGGCGACGGCAAATCATATCGGTGGAAAAAAAGGCGACATGATTTATTACGAGATCGGAAAAGACCTGATCTGCGCTTGCGACAACGAACAAGGCCTCAACGGAATGTCGTGGCCCCGTCTCCTGCGAGGCTACCAGACTCTGGAAGAACTCTATGGAACTACGCCCGCCCAGAGGAATATGGTGGCCTATATGGCGTTAACGGCCAGGGACACCAAAACGGCGCAGAAAATGTTCGACCAGATCGGCGAGAACTGGGATGAAAAGACCTGGAGAAGCTACGAAAATTTTGAGAGTGCCAGAAAGAACCTGAAGATCGTTCCAAAGCAGCAGTAAAGATATGAAGCTGCGGATACGGTCAGCGGATTGTGGACAGGAAGCCAGTCGATAAGAGCGCGTTCCATGGTACGGTGTCTTGAACGTGAAAATGAGACCAAATTTGAGATGATCCATGAAGGCCCTTACAGGGCCTCCATGGCCTGAGTTGGACTAGTAGGATATGTTCGGTTTGGCCAGGCCATCACCGACCACTGAAAATGGTTAGAGAGGTAAGCATTCTTCCGTGCCGAGAAGGTTCGTCGAGTTATTTCCAGCCGCCGTACAGATGGCAGCCCAGCTGTTTCGATCGGCGCCGGTTGCAAATGCGCTGCATGCCGCCGTATTCAGATTGGGATCGCATACATTGATAGCGCCAACGCACAAGGTAACCATTACCGTGCAATTGGCGGTAGTGAGACCGCCTGTGGCTGCGGCTTCCTTCACTGCCGGCCCAAAGAGCATCATTCCACCCATTAGAAGCATCGCACCTAACTTAAGCGCAAGCGATTTGCTGATTCTGTTTTCCGATTTCGTCTTCATCGTTCTTTCTCCTCACTTTTGCACTATTGTTTGGATTTCCGATCCTTCAATCCAATCCTCTGATCCCAGGACCGGGGCAGACCAGCGAGAACATGGCAGGGGTGCGCTACGCCGAATGTGCCCAATCAGGCCGAAGCCAAAATGCATCTATTCGCCTTATGCTTCCGATCTCCTAAGAATGGAGAATCGCTACGATAGCTGGGCCGGGAAGCGCACGAATTCCCAGCCCACGGACCGCAGGCGCACATTTCCGGCAACATTGCTACGGCACGACTGCTGCCGCCAACGCGCACCCAGGGCACACCTTTTTCAAACTTGAAATGACCTCGGTCTCCTGCTTGTCGTTCAATTTGCCCTCCCACACCTCGTGAACCTTGCTTTGTTCATCGAGCAACAACAGCGTAGGCGTTCCGCGAACACCAACCTGTCCGAGCGGCAAAGATGCCACCGCATCCACCGCAATGCCCTGCTTTTTCAGATATGCGATTGCTTCGGCAGTAGGTTGGGGAAATACTGCGACCATCCGGAGCCCGGGTGAGGAATTCTTGAAGGCGGAAAGCTTCTGATAGAACGGCACACTATCCTGACAGAAATGGCATCCGACTGAAAGCGCCATCACCAGGGTAGACTTACCCGCCAAAGCTTGACCCGGCAAGCTTACAAGCTGTCCTTTGTGGATATTCGATCGCCTCGCCGCATAGCCCTGATACCAACTCCTACCCACGGAGCCAACTACGATCAGACACGTTAGGATTACGGCTATATTTGAAATCCTCTCCAGCTTATTCATGAGCTCAGCCCTTTCTCTTCAATCCTTGATTGATGATCGATGATTGATGATTGATTCACCAGGATATCTCCATGCAATGCCGGAAAGCTCCGGTGCACCTTCACGCAAATGCGCTCTGCACCAGCGTTCTCACAAATCGGTTCGCACTTGCACCTCCGCCGATTACAACTGGAAGCGCAAAGATAGGTTGACCGATAGTTCGAAGTCAATATTTTTTGTATGAATTCTGAGGATTAGATAAGCGATAAATAGTTAATGATAGCTATACTTTATCATCGCAACAATTTGTGTGCAGAATTTCGCGATATTCGATCATACGACGATAGATTTCGTCGCTTATCAGACGGAGTTCCCTATCTATAGTTATCAATGGTCGGTAAGCCGACGAGTATTTCGTTATGACCGGTAAACTAGCAAAGCCCAGAAAATCTGGTGGTGCAGTCGCCGATCCATCGGTAGACTCGTCTTTTGTCTTTGTATCTTTCACCCTATATTTTTGGCCGAAGCCATGACGTGGCCATTTCAATCGTGCCGTCAGTGCGCAAGCGGCGAACGTCAAAAGGCCACGACGTTGGTTCTAACGCCGTGGCCTGCTGAACAACTTGAGTTGAATTGGATTTCAGTACGGCTGGATGATTCCACCGATGTTACGCGAGGCTGGGACTGCTTTGGCTTGCTCCGGCTGTGCCGCCTCGATCTTCAGGGCTTTGGCGACCACATCGATATACTTCAGTCCTGAGCCGGTGTTAAAGAGCACGACCTTGTCTTGTGGACGAAGGAATCCCTGCTGCACCAACACTTTGTATGCAGCCAGCGAGGCCGCGCCCTCGGGAGAGGCGAAAACGCCATCCTGCACCGCCCACTCCGACACGGCTGCGAAGATCTGCTCCTCGGAAACCGCTACAGCAGTCCCGCCGCTCTTGGCAACGATATCGAGCACGATGTAGTCGGCATAGGGTTTGGGAACCCTTAAGCCGGCAGCCGCAGTCTGGGCATTCTGCCACATTTCCGCCACAGGCTTGTGATCTTGAAACGCCTTGACCACAGGGGCGCAGCCTGCCGCCTGAACGACAATCATCTTTGGCCGCTTCTTGCCGATCCAGCCAAGCTGCTCCATCTCCTCAAAAGCCTTCCACATGCCGATGAGGCCAACGCCGCCGCCTGTCGGATAGAAGATTGCTTCGGGCAGTTCCCAGTTGAGTTGCTCGGCGACCTCGTAGCCCATCGTCTTCTTGCCTTCCACTCGGAACGGCTCTTTGAGCGTGGAGATATCGAACCAGCCCTCGGCCTGCTTGCGCTCATTCACGATCTTGGCGCAATCGGAGATCAGTCCGTTTACCAGCGTGACCTTCGCCCCGTAAGCTTTGCACTCCACCAGGTTGGCAGTGGGGACGTCCTGCGGCATAAAGATATGAGCCTCAATTCCAGCGGCTGCGCAATATGCAGAAAGAGCGCTGGCCGCATTACCGGCGGAGGGCACAGCCAATTTCTTGAGCCCGTACTGGCGCGCCATGGTGACTGCGGCGCAAAGACCGCGAGCTTTGAACGATCCCGTAGGGTTCAACCCTTCATCCTTAATCAAGATGTGCGGGGCCTCGCGGCTGGGCAGCATGGGTGTGAATCCTTCGCCCAAGGAAACGGGCAGGTCGCCAGGAAGGACTTCATGATAACGCCACATGGTGGCCGGACGCCCGCGAAGCGAATCGGGGGTAAATTTGCCTTTCAGAGGCTCAAGATCGTAACGAACATATAGAGATCCGCCATCTTTGGGACAGATGGTCTGCGGCTGCGCCGCGCTGATGTGCTCACCACACTTGGTACATTCCAGATACGCAATTTTCGCCATGCCCGAAAGTGTAGCAAATGGCTTACACGCGTTCCGTTATCGGCTCACGCTGAAAGCCATTCTTACAGGGAGAACTCGCGGCGATTTCTGGGCGTGCCCTTCCTTATCTCTCCCATTCAGTTACTTAACGCGCTGCTGTCCCGGCTGCACCGGGGTAACAAAGTCCCGAACCAGAGCGGCAATTTCATCGGCGGCTATATCCAGTGCGAAATGGCCGGCCTCAAGAATATGGACTTGAGCGCCGGGCACATCCTTACGATAGCGTTCCGGCTCGCCAAGATCAAACGACAGGTCGTATTTACCCCAGATTACAAGCAGGCGCGGCTGCTTCTCGCGCATCCACGCTTGCCATTTCGGGTAGGAGTCCACATTGGTTCGATAGTCGTAAAACAGATCGCTTTGAATATCGGCCTGGCCAGGCCGATTCAGAAAGGCAAATTCGTCGGTCCACAAATCGGGGTCGTAGCGTTCCACTCGCGGATCGCTGCCGACATGGCGAGTGCGCGTGGCTTCCATCGACAGCAGATTGGTACGCAACGCGCTTTCATTCGCCGCGCGATCGGCCCAAAAGGCTCTGCGGCCTTTCCAATTTGCGCCAAGGCCCTCGTTGTGCGCCACAGCATCTTGAACAATCAGAGCTTCCACTCGCTCGGGGTGGGCCAGAGCCATACGAAAACCAACCGGTCCACCGTAGTCCTGCATATAGAGCGTGTAGCGCCCGAGGCCGAGCGCTTCCGTGAAATGATTCATGATCTCTGCGTAATGATCGAACGTATAGGCAAACTTCTTCGGGTCCGGCCACTCGCTATGCCCAAAACCCGGATAGTCCGGCGCGATCAGGCGATAACGGTCGGCAAGCCTCGCAAAGAGCGATTCAAACATCCGCGACGAAGATGGAAGCCCGTGCAGAAGGAGGATGGTGGGCGCATCTTTCAAGCCTGCTTCTCGATAAAAGATGGACAAACCATCCACCTGTACGGTGCGATACAAGATGGGACGCGTTCTGGGTTGCTCGACGGGATGCGTAGGATTGTTCATGTGACGTGGCTCTCCTTGGGCCGACGAGAAAGACGGCAGCATTAGAGAGACCACTGCCGCACACGCGGCGCACAAGAACCCGCCCCGCAAAAGCCCAGCCCGCATCCATATCAAGGAAGACAAACGATGGAACATCATCAAATGCATTCTCCAGATCCGGCTCAACGACAATTTCGATTCATTCAACAGACTGCAGATACGATTTTGCCGGCGATCACATCTTCAGCACCACGCGAAACTCCGCCTTGCCGCTCATCATGCGGGCATAAGCCTCATCTGCTTTTTCCAAAGGATAGGTCTCGATCATCGCGCGCACGCCGGAAAGCTCGGCAAAGCGCAGCGTGTCCTCGGAGTCGGCGGGGGTTCCCGATGCCCATCCCTGAATCGTCCGGCTTCCATTAATGAGTTGGACGGGCGTGACCTCGATAGGATCGAATGCCGCACCGACCACCAGGAGTTTGCCGTTCGGAGCTAGACCGTCGATCACCGAAGACATAGCTTTGGAACTAGGAGCGGTCGCCAGTATCACCCGCGCGCCACCCAGCTTTTGCAGAGCTTCGGCGGTATTGCCGGCTTGGCTATCGATGTACTCTTTCGCTCCAAGCTTCTTTGCAAGCGATGCATTTCCGGGACCGCGCCCGATGGCCACCACCTTGTAGCCAAACTTCGCCGCAAACTGAACTCCCAAATGCCCAAGTCCGCCGATCCCCAGCACAGCGACCACGTCGCCCGGCAAAGCTCCGCTGTGCCGTAGCGCGTTGTACGTTGTAATTCCGGCGCACAACAGAGGAGCGGCATCCACGTCCGAGAGGCTGTCAGGGATCGCGGCCAGCGCTTCCAGCGGAGCCAGCATGTATTCCTGATATCCGCCGTCATAACTGATGCCGCACACTTTGGCATTCCGGCAATTGACAAAATCTCCACGCCGGCATTCCTGGCATGTGCCATCATGCCCGCCGTGCCATCCAACCCCAACGCGTTGGCCCTTCTTCCATGATGTAACGCCCTCGCCGACTTCATCAACTACCCCGGCGACCTCATGTCCCGGAACACGGGGAAACTGAATCCCGGGCCAACCACCTTCCTTGGTGAGCACATCACTGTGACAAACGCCACAAGCCTGAACCTTGATGCGTACTTCACCCGCGCCCGGCTCCGGAATCTCCCGCTCAACGATCTGGAAAGCCGCTCCCGCAGACGGGACCTGAGCAACTTTCATTGTTCCTATAGCGACTGCTGCCTTTGCCATAAGTGCTCCTCTCTGAATATGAATTTGTTGTGAAACGCCCAAGAAAGCCGCGCCAGATCCACCATAGGCGCGTTTTTATTTTGCCACTCTCTTGCGAGAGAAATGGGCTGCGGTGATCGTTTGAATAGGGAATGTCGGAATGCCTTAAGTCCTCTCCTTAGAGGAGGGCTTCCCCTTCGGCCGATCCACGACGACGGTGACCGATTTATTCACATGCAACCGTCTATGGAACGACCGTGGTCAATTGGATGCTATCTCGATGGATCGGGATGCGCCTTCATACACTCCGATTGTAGACGTAAGCAGCAGCCGGGCCAGTTTGATTTTAGTCGTTGTGGAGTCGGCACGACCGCTCAATCATTCTACATGCGAGCCATTGCGCTCCGAGCCGCGCTATCTGGCCTGGACTTGTGTTTGGATTGCGGGCTGCGAATTGCCGGATATGGCGAGATTGTAGTGGTCGCGAAGAAATTTTGCCGCTTCATCATGCTCGGGTGAAGCCGCGGCTACAGAGTTCAAGTAGCGAATATAGTCTTCCGCTGCCCCGTCGATGTCTCCCTGCTGGAGGCGGGTGCGCGCGCCTTGCAGAAGCTTGCCCGGAAGAAGAAGAACTTTTTCTCGAACCGACTTAACCAGAATGTCGCGAGCCTGCAGCTCGAGATCGGTCAAGAATTGATTTTCATCGGGCTCGGTATTCTGTTTCTTGATGCCTTCCGTATCTTCGGGCTTCACGTTGTCTAATACAACAAAGGTCTTGTGGCTTTCCTGATGAACCGGGGTTGTGTGCTCGACCACATTCCCCGATGGATCGGTTATGCGAAACGCCAACTCCACGACTCCCGTAAGGTCGATACTCTTTTTCGTGTAGTTGTAGGGCTCGATTACATCTTGGGAGCGATTCTGCTCGACGGTGTCCATCTTGTGGCGAAGATCGTCGGCCTGCTTCTGTGCGGCCGTTACAGCGTCATTGGCGGCGGCAACGACCTCTTTTTTCTTGTGCTGGGCCTGGGCATCGGCAAGGTTCTTTTGGGTCGCGGCCAGGTCTTTTTGGGCAGCATCATAGTCATTGCTCGCTTTGAGCCACAATTCGCTTTTTACTTCATGCGTACCGGCGCGGTACTTCGAAGGAAGGGTCTCCAGGCTCGCATTCTTTACATTGCGATGCTGCAGGATCTCGCCCACCAGGAGAAATCCCGGCGGCATCGCATCCGAACCTTCTTTGGGTTGGCGGACGACCTTGATCGTTAAGCCAGAAGATTCAAGCCCGGTGACGATCGCATCGGTAAGCTGATCGGCGAAACCGGGGCTATCGCGGCGAGAAGTCTGATCGCGCAGCACAACGCCGACCGATAGTTTGCTCCGCAGCTGATAGGCGGCGGTATTTCTTGCTATCTCGTCTTTTACCGTGTCGAGGCTGGGCTTATAGCGTTGGGCTTCCGCCAGATAAAGCCATCCGATGCCAATGCCGGAGCCCAGCGGCTTTTCCAGATAACGGCGGGCTTGGTCCACATAGTAGGCGCTCAACTTGTCGGAGAGAAGGTCGAGTTTGAGCTTAATGCCAGGGTCGCCGCTCAAGCCACCAGCACGCTCCAGCAGGTCGTATGCCTGCTGCATGGCCTCTTCATCCGCTCGCCCACGAATGGGAAGATGAATCTCCTGCAAGCGTTGCGCACGCTTGGAAGCGGCCAAAACATAGTCCTTCTTCAACGCAATCATTTGATCGGCAACGAAAGGCCGCTGGCTCTCGGGCAGGTTGGCAAGCACATCGTAGGCTTCGATCCATTGGCCTTTTTCAGCGTCGCTCCTACTCTCCAGCACGGCCCGGTTGGCCGCCTCGCGATTGAGATTATTGGTGAGCTGCGACGAAACGCTCTTCAGGGCATCGGACGCTTCTCTGCTGTTACTCCGAATTTCAAGCGCTTTGCGATACTCAGCGGCGGCCTGCTCCCAGTTTTGCTGTCCGCTGAGTTCCTGCCCGCGCGCCATATGGGCGGCGAACACCGCCGATACAACCGCATCAACCCTGGGCATTTCAGAGGCAAAGGCGCGATATGGTTCCACAGCACGCAAAGCCTCTTCATAGCGCCTTGCGGCAAGCGATGCCTCGGCGTTTTGCAAAGCCGCGTCGACCTTGCCGGCCTCGCCGGTCAACTCACGATGAAAATTTGCGACCGGGGCATAACCGGGATTGACCGAGGCGACTTGATCGCTATGCCGCACAGCGGCCATCAGTTGCGCATAGCCACCGGCGCTCCGCTCCTGGAGAGACTTGCGATACGCCAGGAGTTTGGCGCGGTCCGGTTCGATCAGCGTATCGAGTTCGCGGGCAATTTGTTCTACGAGGCGGTTTGCAGCGGGAAAGCCCGCGGCCGTCTTATCTGCCTGCAACGCTTGTTGCTGCGCCTCTTTGAGTTGAGAGATGTCGTGTGATTGCGTATAACGCGCAAATGCGGTCTCCGCCGCCTTTTCATAGATTCCGGCAAGCGACTGTTTGGCATCGGCGGCCCGGGCAAAGGAGCCGTGGTGCTGCAAAAACTCCTGCCATCCGGCAACCGAGTTCGAGCGCTGCGCTCGCAAATATTCGGCCAGTTCGGCATCGGGTGCAGCAATAAAGACAATCCGGACTCCCGGCTTAAATGCCGGAATGGCCACCGCGGCTCCCTGGGGCGCGGGGTTTGCTTCAGAAGACCTTGCTCCAGAAGACGACGAGATGACCGTCCCTTGCAGCAACGATTGGTCGGCGGCTTCCGCTGGAGTCAGTTCCGCATTTTTTTCAAAATGCAGGTTTGCGGGAATAACGCACGAGGATTTCACGTCGATGGTCAACATCATGACACCATCGCGATTGCGCTCCAGCGAAGTTGCGCCCACGAGTTGGACCTTCGGCAGCAGGTCGTAACTTCGCTTATCGAATTTGGCCTGATTATCGGCGCAGGCCCGCAACTCGGTCTTGGCATTCAAAGTGATACCGGTGACTTGAACAAAGGCGGCGCCGTTGGCATCGTCATAAAGAACAATGGCGGTTAATGAGCTATCTTTTGCCTGGATGGGAAACGCACATAAAAGAAGACAGACCGCCCATGCCAACAAGCAGAGCGAGGCGGAAACAACCGAACCAACACGCCTGCGACGGGCGTGAACGCCGATGAACGAGAGCATGACCGATCCTGGCAAAATCATTGAGCCAAAGGGCTTTCACGAAGATGGGCCTACGTTAGATTAGCCCCCTATTGAAGTCAAGGCGTTTGGCGGCTTGCCGGTAACGCGAGTGGCCATCGACTACCGAGTCACCAGCAAGCCGTAAGGTTTTTCACTGTCATTCGATAAACGAAAAGCCGCATGGAAGACTCAAGCAGCGATTCCGTACTGCTGAAAACGACATCGACGCCATGGAGTCGCATCCAGCGGCATCATTCTCCATTGCCATTACCCCAATCGGCTCGCTTTCCGGCCCCGCCTCGTTTCCGACGCTGCACCGGATCACTCCGGACTGATCGGAATAATAGTAGTGCCTGCCGATCGATGTTACTGGATTGGCGTGCAACGAGTAGCCATCCCTCGGTCCTCCTGGACGCGCATAAAGGAAGAGGTAGCCGCCTTTTCGGCCATGTGCCAACTCATCATCCACCAAACCGGCAGCTTCTGCATTGTTTGAAGAACCCGGCCCCAGAACGAGCAAGGAAGGGGGATAGATGTTGAATCTGTCTTTATAAATAGCAATCGCTTTGTTCAGAATCCTCATGTTTGCGATAGGATTTGTCTCGCCGGATATATCCCGGGGCCAGCGGTCATATCGAGTCGAATTTCTTATCCCCACGACGACCAGAACGGCAACCACCGCGGCAAAGATGCTTGAATACCCAAGAATCATCCCCGCGATGGCCGCCCCATTGCCCCTTAGGCGTCCCGCGCTCTGCTCGATATTGGTGCGGGCAATATGCCCAAGGATAATCGCGGGAATCCCGGTAATTCCCGGAAGAATCGTCCAGGAGGCAACTCCCAGAATCAAACTCCAAGTAGCATAGTTATCCGCCTCCGATTCCGATGGAACGGGCTTTAGTTTCTGGCCGCCCACTTCTATAAGCTGAGAACATTGTGGACATACAGATTGATCGTCCTGAACATCGATCTCACAACTAGAGCAGAAACCCATGATCCCCCCTATGTACTCATCTTTCGGTCTGCCATGCCCTGCCGGAGCCGGTACTCAACTAAGGCTCATAGTGAAGTCCAAAACCAATCACACGTCCTCGTCGGCACTAGAAATCAGGCGCCGGCCGGAGACATGAGCCAGCTTCGATCGAGCAAGAGGGATGTGCTCGCGCTGGCTACAGGTTGATCGGCTTTCATGACGTCGCTATTCGGGCCCGCCTCGTTTTCGTCGCTGTAGCGGATCATGCCCGTTTGATCGGAGTAGTAATGCTTAAGATGGCGCGGATTCTTGAAATCCAGGTCGAGTGGATTTGCGTGGACCGTATAGCCCTCGCCACCGTCATTCTTATCGGGAGAAGTCTTCTCATAGGTATAGAGGTAGTCGCCCTTCATCCCGACTGCCAAGGAAAAGGGCACAAGGTTGGCCGCTTGCGCCGGCTCCTTATGGCCATAATTTGGCCCAAGCGAGCCGAGATCCGGAGGATAGGTATTGAATTTTTGCTTATACTGCGCCAAAGCGGAATTGATCGTGCGAACATCGGCGACAGGATCGGTTTTGCCGGAGTCACCCGAGGCGGTCGCAACCGCCTGGCGCAGACCCAAGAAGGTAGAGATGAAAGCAACGACTACGGTGAAGAAAAGGACCATGATTGCCCCGTAGACGGTGATACCTCCATAGCCCATTACCAGGCCTGCCATGGCCAGACCGCCTCCGCCCATCGTGCCTCTGCTCTCACGGATGTTGGCTCGCGACATGTGCCCGAGAACAATGGCCGGGATGCCTGCGAGGATCGGCAAGAAAATGATAGAAACAATCCCCAGAATCATGCTCCAGAGCGCTTTGGGCTCGTTGCGACTTGGAGTAAGGGCCTGGTAACTTTCCCTGGCAATCGACTCGTTCCCGGTTCGGAGGGCCGACATCTTTGAATCACCAGTCGGTGAGAGCGAGCCCGCGCAGGTAGGGCACGACCTGTGCTCTCCACGCACCATGACGCCACATGTAGAACAGAATTGCATTGAAGTGTTTCCTTCCTTTAGTCGTTGGGTTGCAGAGCATTCATTGTTCTGCGACCTGAGGAATGCATCCGGCGTGCCAGAACCAAGAATGCAGAGAATCAATCATTTACAAGAAGAGGCAGGAGAGGAAATGCAAGGGCGGTTGCGAGCGGCTCAAGGCAACTTGCAATGCGGATGATAGAATTGGTCTCCCGTGCCCGAGAACGTTCTATTTACCTTCACCAGCTTTCACGATCCTTACAGGAAAAGCGCCGTTGCAGGGGAAGAGCAACCCGGCCCAATCCTTACCGCTCTGGCAGCCCGTAAGTTCGACCGCGTGGTACTCTTTTCAACCCCACGCACCATCGAAATGACCCACGCTACCCTGGACGCCATTTCTTGTAGTATGCCGGCGGTTAAAGTTGTTGAGACACTTCTCCCCATCGACGATCCCACCGACTATGTTCTGATCCTTTCCAACCTGCGGCGAGAATGCGGAAAGTTTTGCGAGAAGTTTCCGGACTCGCATCTTTTCATCCTAACTACACCCGGCACCCCGCAGATGCATGCATGCTGGCTGCTGCTGGCAGCCTCGGGCGAGATTCCGGCCCGTCTCGTTCACACGCGCGAGGCGAAATTTGCCAGCGCGGAGAAGCCTTCGTTCTATATCGTGGATCTGGCAGGCACTCCATTTCCTCGAATTCTTCCGGTTTCGGTTGCAAAACCCCAAGCTGCTGCGCCGGCGGACAAATCTCGCGCCGACCTGGCTACCATCCAGGAGGAGATCGGCCTCTACGGCGAGCATCCGGAATTCCAACGAGCCCTACAACGAGCCTCGGCGTGCGCCGAGTTTTCGGCCCCGGTGTTGCTTACCGGTGAGACGGGCACCGGGAAAGACCTGTTTTCCAGGCTGATCCACCGCATGAGCGACCGGAAACTGCGTCCCCTGGTGGTGGTGAATTGTGCGGCAATTCCGGAAACGCTGGTCGAAAGCACTTTGTTCGGACACAAGAAAGGCGCATTTACCGGCGCCAACGAAGACCTTAAGGGAAAGTTTGAACAGGCCCACACTGGAACCCTGTTTCTCGACGAGATCGGTGAACTTCCCCTTGAAGCGCAGGCCAAGCTGCTGCGCGTGCTCGAAGACGGGTTGATCGAACCTTTGGGCAAAGAGCAGCCCGTCAAGGTGGATGTGCGTGTGATTGCTGCAACCAACCGAAACCTGCGCGAAGAAATCAAGGCCAAGCGATTTCGCGAAGATCTCTATTACCGGCTTAATAACGTCGAGGTCACACCGCCCCCTCTGCGGGAGCGGCGCAGTGACATACCCAGGGTGGCAATCCTCCTTCTTCAGACCATCAATAAGACGATGCGGCGCCAGCGGCAGCTATCCCCGGAGGCGTTGGTTGTCCTGCAATCGAAAGATTGGCCGGGAAATGTGCGCGAGCTGAAATCAGTGCTGCAGAGATCGGTAATTCTTTCCGGAGAAAAAGAGATCCTTCGGCCCGAAGACCTGCAATTCGATGTGCCAACCGCCGAAAATGATGCGGGACATCCCCTGCCAGATCCC
Source organism: Candidatus Angelobacter sp. (assembly GCA_035295685.1). Lineage (GTDB taxonomy): Bacteria > Acidobacteriota > Terriglobia > Terriglobales > Acidobacteriaceae > Angelobacter. The sequence continues at coordinate 11,951 of DATGIO010000106.1, read as the reverse complement.
CATCTGGGCTTCGACTTGACGGAGTTTCTTGCCAACGCCAGGAGCAAGCTTATCGACCGCGCTCTGGAGCTTTCCGGAAATAATCAATCTCAGGCGGCAAAGCTCCTGGGAATCAGCCCGCAAGCGGTCAGCAGCTCGCTCAAGAGCCAAGGCCAAAAGGCATAGCGGAGCGCGGGAGGCCTCTTAGCGAGGCAATCCATTGGCGCCGCCCGGCGATATAGTTGCATTGCTAATTAATTTCCGCTACTATCTCTTCATGTTCGAAGGCTGCCTGTATTTCAATACAACCGCCCTGGCGCGGGCTGTGGAAAAGGGTTGGAGCCAGGCATACCGGCGATTTGACCTGACGCCGGCCCAGGCGTTTTGCCTGCGGGCATTGATCGCGCATCCCGGATCAAAGCCATCGGCGCTGGCCGAGATCCTTGGAATTTCCCGGCCGACCGCGACACGGATGCTCGACCAGCTTGAAAGAAAACGGCTGGCGGTTCGCCAAGCCAGCGCGGAAGACAACCGCGAGTCAATCGTGATGCCGACCAGGAAGGCTTTGACGGCGGCGGCCGGGATCGAACGCGCCAGTGCCGAGATGACCGCGAAGATGAAGACGGCCCTTGGGGACGAAGAGTTCCACAAGGTTGTGACCAGGTTAAAGTCCGCGCGGGCGTTTCTGGAATAGATTTTTTGGATCTTATAGTTGCATAGCTAATCAAATTCTAAAGGAGCAGACAAATGCCCATCCTCAACGTAAAAATTTCCGGAGTTCCAAATGGCGATCTCACCAGGAAAACCGCATCCATGCTCGTGGACTTGACCTCCACCATTCTGGGAAAACAGAAGGACGTAACCGCAGTCGCCATCGACTACGTTCCCGAAGACCAATGGTTCGTGGGCGGCGCGATGCTGAGCGAACAACGTGGCAAGAAGAGTTTCTACTTCGACATTAAGATCACGGAAGGCACAAATACCAAGGACGAGATGGCACGATATATCGATGCCGCATTCCGAGGCTTTGAAAAGATCCTGGGAGAGATTCATCCGGAGTCCTACATTTATGTGCAAGAAGTACACGGTTTCTCCTACGGCTACGGCGGTTTGACGCAGGAGCATCGCTATATCGCGAAGAAGATCGCATGATGCGGGTGAGCGGCTTGCCGGTATCGGCTTATACAAGGAAGCAAGAAATACGGCTGCCGGAAGTGCAAGCAGGAATCAAGATCACTGTACGCATCCATGAAAGAAAAGCCGCGGCGGAACCATGCACGCAAGACACCGTTATGCCGAAAACGCTAGAACGCCGGCCTCGCAGCGCAACTCAAAATGGGAAAATCAGGATTAACACTGCCGTCAGGATCAGCACGACAGCCCAGATTAGATCCAAATTGATCCAAGCCCGGCGAAGCAGGCCCAGGCCGACCTTCCTGTAGACAATGAATGCAACAATGCCCATCGCCATCAGATACCCAATCGTGTGAACCAACACGGCCATGAGACTTTGCCAGAATGACGCCGACATGGCGGCATGGCCGTGCATCGCATGACTCGAGCTTTCGGTGTGCTCAATGCCTAGAAGAACGGGCAGCAGCATGAATCCCGCTCCATGGGCCGATGCAATGAGAAAGGACCATATGACCAGATCTCGAAATCCTGCCTGCATACTTCCCCAGCGCGGATGCCCCGTGCGCAGAAGGCGGTAGCCGCCAAAAGCAAGCAGAAGGATGGCCACGGCAATTCGAACCGTCTTTTCAGGCAGGACGGCGCCCACCAGTTCCGCGCTAACAATGACCAGGCAAATCGCAATCACATGTCCGCAAGCAATCGGCAACAAAGATTGCCAGACCACACGATCGTCTTGCCTCTGCATTCCGAGAGCTACCGCAAACAGCCAGCCCATTCCAGGATTGATGCCGTGGTAGGCTCCCAGAAAGAATAGCGCTACCCAGCCCAGGCCCTCATGGCTCATGAATAGCAGTATGAGTCCGACGAGGCGTCTCCACCCTCCAGCCTAATTTGGTGACTTCGAAGGTCGCCGGACTCCAGGAAGAATTTCGGATCGATCGAAATTCCACCCTCGGGTTTCGCGTCGAGCTTCACCATCCAACTACGCACACCATCCGGATAGAACTGTTCATCCCACGGCGCATACAAAGAATTACTGAAGTAAACCCGCTTCCCATCCCGACTCACCTCCACCATCTGCGGCCCGCCGTTCAGCGGCACTCCAGGATTTCTGGGATGAGCCGCCCGGCGGACGATTCCCCCCAAGTGCACTGAGCCCACAAGTTTGGGATGAAACGGATCGGAAACATCGTATTGCTGAAATTCGCCTGTTCCCCAGCAAGAAACATAAAGAAACCGATCATCCAAAGAGAGATTGATGTCCGTTACTAGAGGCGGAACCGCTTTAAAGCCTTTGAGCAAAGGCGGCAAACGATCTGGATCGGCGGCTTCCGCCGGAATTTCAATGACCTTCTGAATATTCCATTTCCCATTTTCGCGATGCCACAGCCAGATGGAAGCGGAGAGATCCTTGAGCGACACTACAACACCCACGAATCCCCAGGAACGCGCGGGATCGTGCGCTGGGCGAAGCTCCAATACCATTTGCTGCTCGGCGCCCAGGTCTAGAGCTTGCACATGCCTGCGCTTGCGAAGATCCCAGATGTGAATCGAATGACCGTAGCCGCCTTTCAATAGGATTTCCGGATTAAGCCCCGACTCGACCATCTTGGGAGTTCCCCACTCGCTGGAGATCAACGTGTCGTAGCCGAGGTGCCACCAAAAATCATAGTGAAGATGCTGCGGTCCGCGCTCGATCTCCCATTTGCCTAAAACATCAAAACTTTCCGGATCGAGAATGAAAATTCCTCCCGGACCATCGCCGGTTGCGGAGCCAAGAGCGCTCACGAAAATGCCATCGGGACCGCAATGCACGGTGTGGGGACGGCTGTATCCCGTGCGGGCCGCGATTGTTTCTGGTTCGATCACTTTCACAATTTGAGGCTTGCGCGGATCCGGTTTCGTATCGATCACATAGATGCGCGACGAGCGAATTCCCGGAACAACCAGATAGCGCCGCTCCGTGTGCGGATGCGGTGCAAACGGGCAAAGGCAGGAGCTGCACGCGTTCCATCCAAAGTGGTGCAACTCATCACCAACATGCGGCAGATCAAGTTGCCCGACCAACTGGCCATAGGTACGAGATGCCGGATCGAGATCAGCAACGCCGATCGCATCGGGCCGTCCAGTATGTTTAGGATTGAGCAGCGCTAGAAACGCCAGCGTCTCCGGCGGCGCCTGAGCGGCCATCTTGGGGGAGGGGTAAAACGTGGGATCGGGACGCCACAGCGCCATGCTGATTTCTCCTCTTCAACGCTAAAGATAAGCCAGATGATGGAACCAAATATTGTATTGCCTCCCTACTCAAAACCGCCACACTACCCACATTAGGCTTACGAGCAGGGTGATGAAGAGCCATCGCCCGCCGACGTCTAAAGATTCCAAGAGTGGAGAATTAAAGATCGGTGCTCTGAGATGATTGATTGAACGACGAGTGATTAAAGACCGACGGTTATCGTGTTGGAATTTGGCCAGGTGAGGTCTCAGCGAATGGAGAGACGCTTTACTTCGACTGCCCTATGCCGATAACCAGCTCGCATCCACAGCACGGCTATCGAGCCGAAAAGAACGCCTCCGATAAGAAACCAGGATGCGTACGGAAGGATCGGTACGCCAAACCCGATAGTGCCTGCAACGGCTAGGATTGTCGCCGCTCGATCTCCGGCTCCATTGTATAGGGCGCGGATGGGGAACATGCTAATGGGAGGAAGGTTGCTTTCGGACAATAGCTTTGCGGAACGAAGCATTTAGTTCCTCCTCCCTTCCCAATCAATTCGATGATACGCCCACTTAAGTTTCGGATTTTGCCCGAAATTTATAAGATGGAAGCCATATCGAATCTAGCGGGGGCATTGATCTGTCTATTCGTACAAACATTTTACGGCAAATTCATTAAGAATCTGAGCTGTAGAAACGAGTTCCTGATTGCTCCCCACGGTTTCTATAATTTGACATACTTCTCCCGAGCCGGCACTCACGTACGGATCGGCTAAACGGCTCGTGCCAGCTTGACCAACGGTAAAGATAACCTCTCCGTAGTTTGGCATTGAGCTTACCGTATCGCCGCCGGCTATCGTGATCGTAGGCGCTTCGACGATCCATTCGGCGCAGTTGCCGACGAGGCTCTTATCGGATGGAGCAGTCAGCCCAACAATTGTCATCGCGCCACTGTTGTAATTCGAAAGAAGGGCATTGCCAGTTGTCGATCCCTCGCCATCGCTTGAGCACAACGTCACAGTGATCAAATCTCCAGGAGACACCGGGAAATTCGTGATCGTCACCGCCGATGCAGGGAACCATTCGGCCCAGGCATGAACTTCACGCTCAAGCTCACCAGAAGAGCTGTTCTGCATAATTTTGTGAACCACACCAGCCTGGAATACATCTTTCGATCCGCTGTCGCCATCAATGCCGATCCAACTCGCGCATCTATACCAGACACCTGCCTGATAGTTCGAAGGTAGGTATACATTGGGGATCACCCACTGCCCATAAACCCACTGGAATGCTTGGTTCGAGGGTGGGTAAACCACTACTCCCGACCAGTTTGTGCTGGTCTTCGCCGACACGGAAACACGAGACAGTGGGCCGGTACTGCGATCCCCGTTCACTTGGAACTCTGGCTCAATGAAATGCAAGCGGCCTTTAAGGCGATTGAATATCCCGCGATACAACTCTAGTATCTCGGGGTTTTGCGGAATGCTTGGAAGTCCGAATCTAGCCAGATCCTCCGGCTTAGCGGTGAATGGGTCGAAATTGTTGGGCGGCAAATCATACTTCAGAACTCTTACTCCATGGTCGAGCGTAATTGCTTTCATTAGATCATTTTCCAATTTTTCTTAATAGTATTAGGACACTGTCGTCCAGAAAACAAATTCCTATTCCCCTCACCTGACCAAAGCTCCGAAAGCAGCGAGAAAAATCTCGTCGGACACGAGTTCGGGAGTCAGCAATCTCTGGAGAACCAATCCTTCGATGAGAGCGTGAACGATCGGAATCAGCTTTTCCGCCGGCATGGGAAGCTCCCCCTCTTTGGTGACACTACGAAGCCACTCGGCGCCGAAGGCATAACTTTGTGAAGTGATCTCACTCACCTTGGCTTGCATCTCTTGGTGGCCCAGCGTATAAGCTAGGCCGGTCAACCGCCCGATGGCGGTCGCTTCGCGATCGGGGAGCACAGCGATGGTGGCTTCCGCCACGGCGCGCATCACCTCCGCAAAGCTGGATCCTGGTTTCACCTTGGGCCGGATCGGCGCCCAATAGGCATGGCCGAGCTCGATAAACAGATCGTTGCGATTCTTGAAGTTGCCATAGATGGCCCCAGTGGTCATCCCAGCTTTTTGGGCAATATCGTCCAGAGTCGTCTGCTCATAACCTTTGTCACGAATCAAGGCGCGTGCCGCTTCCAGAAGCTTTGTTCGGGTGCGACTCCGTTTATCACCCTTGGGCTGTCCTTGGCGCGGATGATCGCTATTTTCCGAATTTGAGGTTGACCCCATAACCCAATTTTATAGTAATATTATTTTATAATTCAATTATATTTTAGAGAATAAAGGACAACACCAACGATATGAACAACATAGAGACCGCAATCAAGGCAGGTTTAGAGAAAGCAATTGATGCCGGGGAGATCGCTGGTGCGGCGACCTTGATATGGCGCAAAGGGACGCTCCAAACCACCTGCGCAGGTTGGCGGGACAAAGAAGCGAATCTTCCGGTTGAACGCAACACAATTTTCAGGATCGCTTCCATGACAAAGCCCATCACGTCGCTGGCGGCGCTCATGCTTGTTGAGCAGGGACGGTTCGCCTTGGCCGATCCCATCGCGCGTTTTGCTCCGGAGTTTTCCGAGATGCGTGTGCTGCGTTCGGCGAATGGTCCACTTGCGGATACGGACCCGGCTGAGCGGCAAATCACCTTCGACGACTTATTGACCCATCGGGCCGGCATGACTTATGCCGATTTTCACCGTGGCCCCATCGCACAGGCCTATCGAGCAGAGTTGGGTGCGGATATCGATAGCGAGGTGGCTCCGGATGAATGGATCGCGCGTATGGCAAAGCTACCGCTGATCGGCCAGCCGGGATCGTCCATGTACTATGGCCGCGCGACCGACCTGCTTGGCCTGCTGATCGCAAGAATCGAGGGCATGACGCTGGGAGCGCTACTGAAAAAGTTGATCTTCGATCCCTTGGGAATGACGGACACCGGATTCTTGGTTCCGCGCGAGAATCGGCATCGGCGGTCCTCCGGCTACGGTTTTGACCACGAAGGCAAGTTGACCAAGCTGACTGAATGGGGCGTGGTGGTGGCCGAGCGCCCGGACGACATGGCTTTTGAGGGGGGAGGAGGCGGGTTGTGGTCAACGATGGACGATTACCTGAAGTTTGCCCGCGCCTTTGTTGAAGGCGGCATTGTGGATGGCGTGCAACTGGTGCGTCCGGAAACACTCGCCACAATGACCAGCAATCACCTCACAGAGAGTCAGCGGGCAAACTCCGTCTTGCTTGGCCAAAAGCCCTTTGCAGTGGGCCGCGGGTTCGGACTGGGTGTCTCCGTGGTGCTGGAAACCAACAAATCGGACTTGATGCGGCGCGGCGGCGCAGGTACCGTGAGCTGGCCGGGAGCTTATGGAACCTGGTGGCAGGCGGATCCCAACGACCACTCGGTAATGATCTTTCTGGCGCAAAGCGTGGCCAGGCTGGATCAGATGTCCAGAGGCATCGGCATAGGTGTATGGGCGGCGATCGAGAAATTTCAGCTTGTGGCGATGTCGTCGAACTAGATGTGCCTGTGCCAAAGCGGGTTCGCCTATTCACAACCCCCGCAGTAAACTATCGCGTTGCCAATTTGAGGCAGCGCCGGGGGTTTTATGGTTGAGCGGTGGATGCAGGATGTACGCTACGGATTTCGAATACTGCGAAAGAGTCCGCTTTACACCTTTGTTGCCGTGCTTACGCTGGCGCTGGGCATTGGCGCAAGCACGGCCATCTTCAGCGTAGTTTACGGCGTCCTTTTACAGGCGCTGCCTTACTACAAGTCCGATCAGCTTGTTCGCATGTGGGAGATCAATTCCAACGGCAACAAGACGCTCTTTGCAGATCCGAACTTTGAAGACATCCGCTCCCAGTCCGCTTCGCTGCAAGGCATGGCAGAGATGCACTCGGAAGAAGTTACGGTTTCCGTGGGGGAGGAGCCCGACCGCGCCCGCGTGGCCAATGTCTCTAAAGACTTCTTTTCGGTGATGGGTGTGCAGCCGGTCAAGGGGCGCCTCTTCGCTCCGGAAGAGCAGCGCTTCGGCGCAGCGGCTACCGCGCTCGTCAGCTATTCCTACTGGAAACGCCACCTGCATGAGGCTGCGGACCTCGGTTCGCTGAAATTCACGGTTTCGAAGAACCCCACCGCAGTCATCGGAGTGCTACCACCGGGTTTTCGTTTTCCGGATGACAGCGATATCTGGATGGCGCGCGAAATCTTTGTTCGCTACCCAAGCCGTAGCGCCCATAACTGGGCAGCCATCGCCCGGTTGAAAGACGACGCTTCCCTTCATCAGGCACAAAGCGAGGCCGCCACACTGGCCCATCGGATTCACGAACAATTCTCGGCCGGTGACATAACGATGGTGGATGTTGCGATCCTTCCCCTGCGGGACGCATTGACGGCGGAAGTAAGGCCGGCCTTGCTCATTCTGTTTGGCGTGGCGGGGTTGCTCTTACTCGTAGCGTGCGCCAACGTAATGAACCTTTCTCAGGCACAGGCTTCGGTGCGCGCGGGAGAACTTGCGATACGCTCCGCGCTCGGCGCTTCACGCGGGCGATTGATTCGGCAATTCATGGCCGAGGCCATTGTGCTTTGCCTTTTGGGCGGCTGCCTGGGAGTAGGAGCCGCCTACTTTGGCGTCCGCGCTCTACTGGCTCTGGCTCCGGCCAATATTCCCCGTCTTGATGAGATCTCTGTGAACCTGCCGGCGCTCTGGTTTGCTCTTGGGCTTTCCGCCCTCGTCGCCATCAGCCTGGGCATACTTACAGCTTTGCGGGCAACATCGCGCGAGGTACAAAGCGCCTTGGCGGAAAGCGGATCGCGCCAAGGCAGTTCCATCGGCGCCCAGCGGGCTGGCCGCATGATCGTGGCCGGACAAGTAGCCATTACACTCACGTTACTAGTAGGAGCCGGATTGCTTGGCCGCAGTATGCTGCGCGTGCTTACGATCCATCCGGGATTTGAAAGTGAGCGTGTCGTCACTCTGGACTTGCACTTTCCCGATCTTGAGTCGCAGATGGAAGCGCAACGCGTCCACTTCCTCGACGAACTTATTGCCCAATTGCAAACCTTGCCGGGCGTCCAGGCGGTGGGTGGCACCAACGCTCTGCCTCTTAAGTCCGACGCTTCCGATGGAACCTATGCATTGTTGAACTTGCAGCAAATCCCGGCAAGCCAGCGCGCGCTGGTGGAACGCGCCGTGCAAACTTCTCCGAACAAGGCCGATGCCGCCTTTCTGAACGAAATCACCAAATTTCTGGAGGGGCTTTTCAAGGATGAGTCGCGCACCGGGGATGCAGACTATATCGTTGCCAGCCAAGGCTACTTTGAGACGCTCGGGATTCCACTTCTGAGCGGGCGACTGTTCACCGGCGCCGACGGCCCGGAAGCGCCGCACGTAGCGATCATCAGCGAATCGGTCGCGCGGCAAAGATGGCCCAATCACGACGCCATCGGACAGACGATCGAATTCGGCAACATGGACGGCGACCTGCGCCTGCTCACGATTGTGGGCATCGTCGCGGATGTGCGAACCCGCAGCCTCGAGAAAGAGCCAAGCCCGACCATCTACGTGAACTACCGGCAAAGACCGCGCGCCACCAGCCAATTCAGCATTGTCCTGCGAACCACCTCCGACCCCGCCACAATCTTTGCCTCGGGCAGACAAATTGTGGGTCGGCTCGATCCGGCCATCCCTCCCAGGTTCAGCACCTTTCGTGAAGTATTTTCAGAGTCGTTGAGCAGCCGCCGTTTTAATTTACTGCTGGTTGGAACCTTTGGCCTCGCGGCCCTGCTTCTGGCTATGGCTGGGGTTTTCGGCGTCCTGGCTTACTCTGTCGCCCAAAGGACTCGGGAGATCGGCGTCCGCATTGCACTGGGAGCGTCGGCTGGAAGCGTTTTCCAAATGGTTCTAGGGCAAGGATTGGCCACAACGCTGATCGGCGCCGTGTTTGGAATTGCAGGCTCCCTATTTCTCACCCGTACGATGCGCTCGCTGCTTTTTGAAGTGAGTCCCGGAGATCCAGTGACGGTAACAGCGGCGACAGTACTGCTTATCTTAGTAGCTCTGCTGGCGTCCTATATTCCCGCGAGGCGGGCCATGCGCGTCGACCCGATGGTGGCCCTCCGCCATGAATAGAGGATGAAAAAGCAGCCGGGTGATTCCCATTTTGGGAATATCGTGTTTCCGTGACAGCGCATCTTCTATCATAAGTAGTTGATAATCTACATAGTTCATTGTTTCCCGTTTTGAAACAACCAAACGGGCTAGCCCTCTTTCGTTGTATTTTAAGCATTCCCTTACTTTACTTCCTTGAAAGTTTCTTATAGAGTCTCCCGCCGATTGCATGAACCAAATCGGTATCGAGAATGTGCATTCGCTTGCGGCCCAGAAATCGTGATTGACGGTCGCGTTTATCGGCGCTCATAGGCTACCGTTGCAAATCGGATATTCATAAAAAGAAGATCGAAGTTAACGAGGCTTCGGGGGTAGTTAGATTCAAGATTTGAATTGCGATCGGCTTTTCCGCCCGGTTCTTCGGTTCAACAAGATCTTCGGTCCAACAAATGTTCTTCAAAAAAATGTTGCATGGAAATGCGGATGCCAAGGACACGATGCAGTCGCGAGACCTTTTCTTTCCTCCCCCTACTAAACGTCGCTCTCCGATTTGGTCCGCTATCGACGTTTGACTCCCCCGATCATCGGCTTTCTCCAAGAGAGTAAATACTTATGGAAAGGAGGTGAAAACGAGATGGAGATGATTTTGGAACTTCAGAAACTTGAGGTGCCTGTGGACGAGGACTTCTTCGGCAGCAGCTGCACCAGCAGCTTTGCCTTCTGCTGCAGCTCCCACGCGGTAGCCTAAGAATAGTTGTCTAAAACAATGGCAATGCAAGAGGCGCACCTTTTACGGCCTCTGGGAAACAGGCTCCAATAGAAACCTATCCGGAGCCTGTTTCCAGCAAACGCCTTTTCTCGGACGGGAGTCTCGATGCGAACCGTAAAGTATTTGAGGGATGCGCGCCATCTGGAAAAGGGCCTGTATGCCCTTACCAACGAATTGTTTTATGAGCCGTTTGAGGGCCACTACGAGCCATCGCCGGAGTATCTGACGCTGGTCCGCGATCTCCTGAAAGGTATGGCCGCCAAATGGCTGATTGGCCGCAATGGGCTCTGGTATCATGCGCACCCCGTAGGGCATCGCTTGCCCATGCAAGGATGGAAAATCCACGTATCAGCCACTATTGAAAACGGCCCCTCCATCCTGGGCCGCGCGGCGCGCATTGCCGGCGCGAATGGAGTGTCCTTTAAATTCGCGCTCGATAGGAAAGTCCTGGCGATGATGAGTTCCAAAAGCTGGCACCGTGGCCGGTCCGGAAAATTCATCACTATGTATCCGGAGGACCTATCGTGCTTCAAGAATTTGATGGAGCAGCTTTATGCGGAATTGCGCGAGGACCATGGTCCTTACATTTTGTCCGACAAGCGATATAAAGATTGCCGCGTCCTTTACTACCGCTATGGCGGAGTGGAGCGGAACACGGAGCTTGATATCACAGGCGAGAAGATTCTTGTGATGGTTTCGCCGAGCGGTGAAACCATGCGCGATGTCCGCAGCTCCTATTTCAACCTTCCCCCCTGGGAAACGGATCCCTTCCCAACCGAGAAAGCGCCGCCTCGGGAGCTGACTCTGAACGCTGGACGGTACCTTGTCAAAAAGGCGCTGGGCTTTTCCAATTCAGGTGGAGTCTACCTGGTTGAGGATCGGCATACCGGCGCGGATGTAGTCGTCAAGGAAGCGCGGGCGCATACCGCCATGGATGGCCCAGGGAGCGACGCGATTCAGCGCCTTAAGAAAGAAGAGCAGATTTTTGAACTGCTTCGAGATACCCACATTACTCCCGCCCCGGTGGAATCCTTTCAAGATTGGGAGCACTTCTTTCTTGCCGAAGAATTTGTAAGCGGCAGAGACATTCGCGAGCTCATGCTGACACGAAGTCCCCTGATGCGGGTCAACCCTACCCTCAAAGACACCACCGAGTTCTACGAGACGTTCAGGACTCTATTTAAGAACTTTGTGCAGGCGCTGGAGATACTGCACCAGAATGGCGTGGTGCTTGGAGACCTATCGGCGAGCAACATCAAGATCGATCCTTCCACCTATGCCGTTCGGCTTATCGACTTTGAAGGAGCCTTCAGACCCGGCGTCGACGTGCCAACCAACCTCTACACTCCCGGATTCAGAAATCCCCTGCACGAAAACAAGAAGATCCAGAACTTTGAAGACGACCTTTATGGAATGGCGGCCATCATGTTTTACATCATGTTCCCTATTCCTACGCTTTCCGCACAGCGGCCTGACCTTTTTCAAACCGTACTGCCCATCGTGCTCAAGGACATCGGCTGGGAACAGACCGAGGTGTCTTCCATTATCTCCGGTCTGGCAAAGAATGAAATCACCTGCGCGCGTGTCCGTGAACTGCTCGATAGGCCGGCGCAAATCCAGCCGCCTGGCTATGCTGCGGACATTGAGTCGGACTCCTGTAACAAGCTTGCGCAAGAACTAGGCAGCTTTATC
>DATGIO010000105.1:0-51923 GCA_035295685.1 Candidatus Angelobacter sp. | reverse complement strand
ACTCGACCGTCACCGTAACCGGCAATTACAGCAAGACTGTGCTCTCCAACTACTTCAAGTCGATTACAGGGCTTTCGACCAACACGATTCTTGGCGATTACTTCAAGACCGTGGCTTCAAATTACTCCAAGAACATCACCGGCAATTCAGGCAACACCATCACCGGAAACTATTTCAAGGGCGTCACCGGCAATTCCGACAACAACATCACTGGAAGCTACAGCAAATCGGTGCTGGCGGATTATAAGAAGACGATCACGGGAACCTCAACCAACACAATTACCGGCGATTATTCGAAGACCGCGAAGTCCGATTACATCAAGACCGTCAAGGGAAGATCGACGAACACGATTACGGGGCCGTATTCGAAAGACATCCAATCCGACTATTTCAAAACCATTACCGGCCAATCGACATCGCGCGTCACCGGCGACTACAGCAAGATCCTCGGCTCCAATTATTTCAAAGATATTACCGGCAAATCCTGCATCGCCGTTATCGATGAATCGAGCGAGACCTATACGGGCAACCATAGCCGTACATTTAATAACGACCACGCGTCCTATATTGTGGGCTCCAATCACTACACGACTCTGGGACCGACCATCAAAGCCGAGGTTGGCCCCACGGTAACCAATCAATGCGACGGCCAGATGACCGCCAGCTGCGACAACCACGTTCAGCAGAATAGTGAGTGGTTATCGACCTCGGCGAAACACGGGAACGTTCAGGGTCTTAAGATCGACTACTCCGGGGCGGTCTTTTCGGGTTCAGCCTTCAAACTGGATACCAACCTGATCCTGGTTGGAATTACCGGTGCCGATCTGAAAGCGTATTTCACCACCAACTCCATGTACGTTTCCAAGTTTGAAATAGGCGTGGCCGCGGGCAAGCTGCTTGGCGTGGAATCAAAGGCCATCGCCATCGAGCAAAAGAGCGCTTTCCTAAAGTCCAAGATGGCGGGGCTGAACTTCCGCCTGGGCATCATGAAATTTCAGGCGAACGGCGCAGACATCGCCGTTGTCCCGTCGAGAATCCAGGGCGGCTTGTTATTTGGATTCAATCAGTTCTTCTAAAGCAAAGAGGTTGGGAACAACTCCCACGCGGAGCACAGTATGCAGCAAGCGCAAACCGAAGCCATCCGTAAACAAAGCGGCGACGAGCTATTGCCATGGCGTTGCGCCACGGCTTTGCGGTCATGCAGCCTATACTGGCTGCCGGTTACCCTGGGAACACCTCCCAAAAGCCAGAAGGAATGGCTTCTGGAGTTTTTTCGCCATCTCTCCGAGAACCTGCAATCTCAGGCCAAGCTGCGAGCGGAAACCTTTATGCAGCTTAAAGTGATTCAGCCGCCGGGCGAGCTTTGGGAAACTTTTTCGGAGTCGATGTTTGAGACCTCGCCCCTTGCAGGCCTCGCCCGCCGTCCTGGGGCATCCGATCCTCCGGTGCTTACCAAGCAAGATGCAGATGACCTTGCCAAAGGCAGGAAGGAATATCGCCCCAACGAGTATATGGACGACACCTGCTACTGGTTCATGAACAAGGACGATCATCGCATTCGGTCGCTCTTTCTCGGAAATGGCGGCTTGACTCATATTTTCCTGCCAGCAGGCGAGGCAACAACTCCCCCCGCCCCTACGCTGCCACCGCATGTAGATCCCAAGTCGGTGGTGATCCCCAAATTTCTTCGGGAAGATCCCACGATGAAGCTGCTGTTAGCCGATTTCAAACTCGACGATCCCATGGCCATGCCCGCCTTCCTGAAGAACCATCCAGGAATGAAGCAGGCAGTCTCTACCTTCCGGCCGGAAAAGATTTCCAAGAGCATGGAGTCTTTGAGCAGCGATTTCGGCCCCAGAAGCAAAGAGCTATTCGGGTTCAGCATGAAGCGGAACTTAAAGTTTCAATCCCTGCCGTTCATCATTCCGCTGCTGGGAACGCAGGATTTCTTTGCCCAGAGCGAGGACACGATCAAGAGCTGGTTCGGCTTCTTCGATGTTTATATCAACGAGAGTTCCAGCGACGAGGGTATGGTGATGGCTTCACGAGACGATCTCAATCCTATCATCGCGTCCATCGTATCTACCATGCGCCAAGCCGGGTACCGGTACTGGGAGGGGTGAGAGAAATGGCGACATCGCAAGCCGAAGTAAAACCTGAAAAGCCCTATCTACCGGCCAATACTATTGAGTTTCGGGGAAGCGTGGGCGACCTGGAAGTTTACTTTATCCCAACCTCTTTCAATGTCGCCCCAGAATCCTACGACGCATTGCGACTCTTTCTGGAACGCGTGGTTGCCCATTTCACCGGAACGCTCGGCTGTAATCATGAGGGCTTTATACAACTGGTGCGATTCCGGCCCCAGGAGGTCGTGCACCGGTTTTCCGACAATGCCCGCAAGTGGCTCCCGCAGATGGGCATGGGAGTATGGCCGGACCGGGAACCTCCCCGGATGTGGACCAGCAAGGACATTGAAAATATGGACCCACAAACCGGCATGCCGACCTTGTTGTACACGGTGTTCCGGATCACAGCCCAGGGCAACGCAAGGCTCGATGCCATGCACACCATGGCAGGCACAAGCTGCGCACTTCAGGTCTTCAGCCAACTCGAAACCAAGAAGCTCATGGACTACCTGAAAGAGGTGAGCCTTGAATTCATTCGAGACCGTGTCTTCCGGGTTTTCCCCTGGTATGTTCCCCTGCTCAGCCTGACCGGCCTCAAGGACCCTGTGTCTCCGGTTACTTTGCGCATCCTGCAAAACATCCGGCTCTATGTTCGAGAAAGCGTGGAAGACGGCGGAATTCTCATTGTTTCGCGCGAACCGCTTGAAGACCTGCTGCCCTCGCTCGGCTGCACATTTCTGGAAGGAGAAAAGGTACCGCAATGGCGCCTCACGACGTAATCTACGTTGCAAAACAGACCGCGCAAGAACTGGTTGTGGTCAGTCCCGGCTATCGCCTGTTGGCGGCCATCTTTCTCGGCTGCGCGGTGGTCGCTCTGGTGATTTCCGTCTTTGTCGCGCTCAAACTGCGGGTGGCTTTGACCATGCCCTGGCGCGCTGCCGTGTGGCTAGGACCGATCTTATTCTGCGGTCCGTTTCTGGTTCTTGGACTCTGGCTTGGAACGGCACGCACCAGCCTCATGCTTTCCAGCGCCGACGAAAAACTCAGCCTTGAAAAGACGATTTGCGGCGTTTCCGTCCGCTCCGAGAGCTACAGGTTCGATGAGATTCGCGGCGTCGGCATGGGCATTGGAGACACCTGCCGTTTTCTTTATCTATCGCTTAAGAATGGGAAAACTACAACCCTTCTCGGCTGCACCGACCGTGACGGCTATGATCAGGCCGCCAATGCCATCAACAGCTTCCTCAGTCAGGGAAATCGGGCGCAGAAATAAGAGGTGATCCGGCTAGCACCCGCCATCTCCCTCACCAAATGCTTTGGACGTAGGAAGCTCGAATACGCTGATCGCGAGTCAAAAGCGGTACACCTAACAACATTGCCGTTGCGGCAATCACCCTGTCTGGAAGATCGGGAATATCCTGACGTGGGATTTCCGCCATTTTCATCGCGACGTTTTCGTCTAGGGGAACGTACTGTAAGACTGCTTTGGGATCAGCGGAAACAGTGTGGAGATCTTTGAGCGCATTCGCTGGAATGCGTCCTTTTTCAATTAGGTAGACCATTTCAGCGACGCTGATCGCCGAAATCCCAATATGCTCGCCATGCGCAACGGCATTATCAATGAAAACCGATGCATCCCGCCCAAGGCGGTTGTCCGAAAAAAGGTACCAAATGGCCGTGTGGGTATCGGCGATTGCAGTAATCATCAAAAGTCTGAGCGGGGAAAATCGGCAAACATTTCCGCGCGACTCTGATCGATTTCTTCAGCAGAGGGGGCAGGACCGTATTTCGCGAGAAGGCCACGCAGAGAATGAGTTGGCCCTTTGAGAGGCTCAGACGCATCCGCAAGAATCTGGTGGATTGCTTCGCGCACAAGCTCATCCGTAGATATACCTCTTGAGTTTGCCAGCGCAACAAGCCTGGCTTGCTCCTGTGGTTCCAACGGCAAATTGATTGTCATTCAGCTCATTCCTACGTATCTTTTCGTAATTTACACCAAAGCAAAACGCGCCGCAATGAATGAGTTGACGCATGACATCGCAAGTTCTTTAAAGGTTAGAGGCAAGCGTCGGCCGAAACGCCCCAGTGAGATGCCTTGGGTGTGCTTGACGGGACCCCTCTTCCACAGTTTGTGCCAGCTTCATCACCAAACCTGAATATCAAGATTCCAAGCGCTCCTACGATCCTCCGGTTGAACCTGCCTCCATAGTCGAAAACCCACCCTTTGCTCCGAGCGCAAGAACCAAGAACGCGCTCTCCTCAAAGGATGGGGCACCCATCGTTGTGGTGGGACAAGCAACTTCAGTACCCTTCAGCGCGAGGCGCCAACGGGACGGGAGGGACGCTCCGCAGGCGAGTTAGCCGACGACGCCTGCGACCGCTCCAGAGACAGTTCGAATACTGCGACCTTCCCCAAGGAAATGCGTTCGCCGTTTCTGATGCGAACCGGCTCGCCGGGCTTCAGGCGCTTGCTGCGTAGAAAGGTCCCGTTGGAGCTATTCAGGTCCACTACATAGAAGGAATTTCCCCGGCGGTGAACTTCGCAATGGAAGCGCGACACCATGCGGTCCGGATCGCGCACCACAATCTGGTTGGTCTTGCCAGCATCGGTGGCCACTGCTCCAACGTGGGTTACTTCCTGACCGAGGAAGTACCGCTGCCCAGCGTCCACACCATCGACTGTAACCAGATACGGCATCAGGGTCCGGCCCCGGCGTCTCCATAGAAACACCATGAGCCCAATGATCAGGAGCGCCGCTCCGCCACCAATCCCGGCACGCGTGATGAATCGGTCGCGCAATCCCTCCCGCAGAACCGTGTCGAGCCTATCAACCTCTGTTCCAGATGCGCCAAGGCGCTTCGCGTCATTCAATTGCTTCTGGGCATCGTTCAACCTGCCCGCCACAAGCGACTCCTGGGCTTGATGGACCAACTCGTCCTTACGCTGGGCTGTCGCCTGACTTTCCGCCGCGGATGTCTGCTGCTGATGCTCTGCCTGCTCACGGTCAGCTTTGAGCTTGTCGAGTTTTTCCTGGGCGCGATCCAGGCGCTGCTGGGCGGGCACATCGTTGGGATCGAGCAGCAGGATCTGTTTGTTGATACGAACGGCTTCCTCGGGATCTTGCGTGGCCAGGGCCTGTTCGGTCAGCGTGCGCACTTGTTGTTCCTGCTGCATCTTCTGCTCGGCGGAAGCGATGCCTGGAGAAGCCACGGCTACTGCCGGAGCGGGAGCGGCAGGCGGTTGCGGTCCCTTGGAAAGCACCGCCACGGAGATATCACGGAAATCGAACTTAACGTGTTGATCGGAAATGCGAAGCCCGAGCGGACCGGCCGCTCCGTGATAGACGCCCTCCGGCCGCGAATCGTAATAATCGGTTACCTGAATGCCATTCACCCACACGGCAATGCGGCGCGCGCGAACGACCACCGTTTCGGTAAAAAACTCTCCATCGTTGGCAGGTACGGTGCGCGCTGCCTGCAGCTTTGGCAGGCCTCCTGTACCGGAGTTGCGCGGCTTTCGATTTCTACCCGCGGCGTTGTCAATCTTCAGCGGATATCCGGAGGCGAACTGTCCGGCATCTCCGCGAAAGAATAGCTCTCCCACGCCGCCCGCTTTGATCGAGAGGCGCAGGACAAAGTCGTCATAGGCATTCGCGGTTTCCAGGCGGCCCACGCCACCTTCTCCGTGAATCACGCCCTGCCCTGTCCAAGTTGCGGGCTTGGGCGGCTTCGATTTTCCCAGGCCCGGTATGGGCAGACTCAGCTTGGAACCCTGTTGGGGCGGAGGGGGAACAACGGCCTTCCATCCATCGAGGTTCGCTCCGTTATAGATCGAATCCAGATTCAGCGGGCGCAACTTCATCGAACGGATTTCCAGTTTGGCACCCCCGTTGGCCAGGAACTCAAGCTGCCCCACGCGGTTTTTGCTGTCGCGAACGTCCATGACCGGAGTCCCGTTGACAGTTGTCGTGATGTGATCGTCGAGAGCATCGATCTCGTAGGTATTCCAGTCCGAGGCCGCGGTCCGAACCGGCTTGCCCCGAAGGCCGGCAATTGTGCCGTCGTTCAACGCGAGGCGGTAGCCCGGCTGCGCCGGTTTGCTCGATGGATCAACGCGAAAGGTAAGGAAAGCCGGTCCGCTCATCCGCGCTTCAAAGCGCAGGTGAAAATTGGCGAAGGCGGTATCGGTTCGCAACCGGCTGTCGGCGCTTGTATCGGAGACAAGAACTCCGTTTACGACCTTCCAGGCCGCCCCAGAAGGCGTCCAGCCAAACGTGGTTTGGCCATCGAAGAGTTGCAACCAACCCTGCCGAGCTTCCTCAACCGAAAGAGACGAGGGCGCGCTCGCCCCGGAAGACGTAGAAAGAGCCAGCGGCGCCGCCAACCCCACCTTGCAGAAGATCACACCGGAAAGGAGTGCGGCGCAAAAGAAGAGGCAGCAGCGGACCGCTCCATTCATGACAGATCGATTCAGAGGGCGCTGCGACGTACCTTGCTTACTGGCACCGCCAGCACGGCAGTCACGAGAATCCCTGCCGGTCAAAACGAAGTTGCACGGGGCCAGACGCCGCGGCACGCTGAACAAGCTCCGGTTATGCGACAAATGATGCTTCTTCGGGAACATCGAAGGTTAATCCTTCTTCCTCTGCAAAGTGAATCACGACTTTTTGCTTGGGCTGAATCTCACCACCCAGGAGCGCGGTAGCAAGCGGCGATATCACAAGCTGCTGCACCGTGCGGCCCACCGGACGCGCACCGTAGGCGGGATCGTGGGCATCGGCGGCCAGAAATTCAATGGCCGGGACGGTAACCGATAGTTCGATCTCGCGGTCTTCCGCCATCTTCTTCTTCAGCCGGTCCAGATGCTGCCCTACAATGCGCTGCAAGTGCTCAATGCTGAGAGCATTGAAAGCCAAAACCTGAGAAATGCGGTTATAGAGTTCGGGCCGCAGCGAGGCCTTTACCACCTCAAGGATGATGGCCCTGCGCTGTTCGAGATCTTCGGTTTCCGCCATGGCCTCGCGCACTCCCAGATTCGAAGTAAAGAGGATCAGCGTGTTGGAGAAATCGCAAAACCGGCCCTTGGCATCGGTTAGGCGGCCTTCATCGAGTACGCCCAGCAGCAAATCGAGAATTTCCGGATGGGCCTTCTCCACCTCGTCGAACAGCACAATCGAATAGGGGCTGCGCCGCACACGCTCGGTGAGAAATCCGCCTTCGTCGGAGCCGATCAATCCCGGCCGCGAGCCAATCAATCCGCTCACCGAACCCTTCTCTTTGTACTCGCCCATGTCAATGCGAATCAGGGCCGACTCGTCGTCAAAAAGCGCTTCCGCCAGCGCCTTTGCCAGTTCGGTTTTTCCGGTGCCCGTTGGGCCCACGAACAGAAACGAGTTGGGCTTGCGCTGCGTCTCGAGATCGGCTCGCATCCGGCGAACCGCCTCCGCTACGGCCTGCACCGCATCGTCTTGCCCGAATACGCGTGCCGCCAAACGGCTCTCAAGATTCACCAGGCGTTCGCGCTCACTTTCCAACATGCGATTGATCGGAATGCCAACACGTTCGGCGATCACCTCAGCAATATGCTCGGGCTTTACCTCTTCGAGAAGCGCAGTCTTGCCCACGGCGATGGTGGCCAGCCGCACCTCCAAATCCTGGCGCTGCTGCTCCAGATATTTGAGCGAGCCGTAGCGAATTTCAGCGGCGCGCGTGATGTTTCCCGCCGCCTCGGCCTCCATGAGGAACGCGTTTTGTTCCTCAATGGCCTGCTTGGTCTTCTGCAAATTGGTGGATGCCTCGTTCTGCTCCCGCCATTCACCCACCATGGCGCCGACCTGCACTTTCAGATCGTCGACTTCCACGGCAAGCTGTGCCCGGCCTTTGGCTTCGCTCGGCGTGGATTCAAGCTCCATCTGCTTGCGCACCAGCAGACGCTCCATCTGGTCGATGTGCGTGGGCTTCGACTCTTTCTGCATGCGGATGCGAGCGCAAGCTTCGTCAATCACGTCGATCGCTTTGTCGGGCAGAAAGCGGGAGCGCAGATAACGGCGGGAGAGCTTAACCGCGGCCTGCAAGGCATCGTCGGCCAGGCGAATGCCATGATACGACTCATACCGCGCTCTGATGCCACGCAGAATCACCAGCATGGCCTCATCCGTCGGCTCCTTCACCGTCACCACATCGAACCGCCGGGAGAGCGCGCCATCGCGCTCGATCTTTTCGCGGTACTCGTCAAAGGTGGTCGCGCCCAGGCAACGAATCTCTCCCCGCGCCAGCGCCGGCTTAAGAATGTTCGCCGCATCCATTCCACCCTCATTGCCACCGGCTCCCACTAACGTGTGCAGTTCATCGAGAAAGAGAATGATCTCTCCCTTGCTGGCGCGGCACTCATCCACAACCGTCTTGATTCTTTCTTCAAACTCACCCCGGTATTTCGCCCCGGCCACCATGGCAGTGAGATCGAGCGCCATCACGCGGCAATTCTTGAGAGACTCAGGCACATCTCCCGAGGCGATTCGCAGCGCGAGCCCTTCCACAATCGAGGTCTTTCCCGTGCCAGGGTCGCCAACGCAGACTGGATTGCTTTTCGTCTTACGCAAAAGGATCTGAATCACGCGGCGGATCTCCTCGTCGCGGCCAACTACCGGCATCAACTCTCCTGCTCTCGCGATCGCGGTAAGGTCACGCGCGAATTTTGCCAATGGCTTGGCCGCGCCAGCAGCCGTGCCTGATGAAGGGACTTCTCCCAACATCTGGCGGGCGGATGCGGTTTTCTCCACCGCATTGCTTAACGCCTCAGGCGCTACTCCGGCGGCGCGCAGTTCCTTGATCAGAGGCTCCTCGCCATGAGCCATCACGGCGGCAACAAAGTCCAGCGGCTCGGCCCGCTCGGCTTGGCGCGATTGCATTTCCAAGAACGATTTCTCAATCAAAGTCCGCAGAGCGCGCGAAGCCGTAGGCCGCGTTCCCGGCTCGAGCTTGGCCGCCGCGATGCGCTCGCCGCCCAGGCGCTGCGCAAGGATCTTCATCACCTCGCCGGTCTGCACGCCCGCCCGCTTGCATAGGGCAACGACGTCGGAATCGCCCTCGAGGATCGTATAGAGAAGATGTTCCGGTGCAATCTGACTATGCCCGCGCGTTTCCGCCAAGAGGCGTGAGCGTTCGAGCGCATCTTCGAAATTGGGGGACAGTTGATCGAGATTGATGGCCATGTCGCGCTCCTATCCTGCCGGGATCGGTGATCCCAGCTCTTATTCCAGTCGCCGGCGCCGAGGCGGTGGTGGTTCATCTTTCGTTATCGCTGGAGTTGTCGTCGGGGTCGTCGTTGGTCTAGGCGTGAGTTCCGGCCGCTTCTCCCAGGGAGCCACGGCATCGGCGCTCCTGGCCAACCCCGGAGAGGCCGGAGAGCCGGAAGATGGCGGTTGCACCACGGACACAATGGGCGCCGTTGGAGGTGGCTGCGGAGCGGAATAGCGTTGTTCCGAGAACCCTCCAGCGTGGGTAGATATCTCCGCTGCTGCGGCGGCCCGCACTTCCATTGGAGCCTTGTCCGCCTCCGGAGCGTAAAAACGGTGCCGCACAAAGAGCGTCGCCATTTCCAGAGCAAAGTGCGCCGGCACCGAGACACGCAGGTCGGTTACGGTCGGCACATCGGGCGCGTCGAAGTCGAATTCAAAGTTACGCTGCCCGGCAAACTTCACCGAAGCCGCGCCATTTACAGGGGCGCGCCGTCCTCCGGCGCCTTCATTGATCCGCACCTCAATCGGCAGGTGTGTGCCCACCGGCAACTCCTTGTCGGGGCCGGTGCTCACGACGAGGCGATATTTCTCCCGGCCTTCGAGCCGCAGGTGGGCGAAGTAGAAAGTCATCTCATCGCCGAAGCCTTGAAGGCGGGCGGGCTTGGCAGCCAGCTTGTAGAGCGCGCTTCCGCCGCGATCGAAAATAAAGTTCATGGCGTCCAGCGTGGGGCTCAAGCGGAAGTCAATATATTTACCTTCCAGAGCACGCTCCAGCGTGCGCAGTGTGCGCAGGGATGCCAGCGTCGACTGGATCTCCACGCGAAGATCGTCATCCACCAGCCAGCGGCGCGACTTACGCAGCAATTGCTTTTGCTGCTCGATCAAGGGCACAAATGCCGTTTCTCCGGCGGTCCTTAATGCGTCGAAGTATTGCTGCACCGGCGGATTCAGGTCGAGGTTGATGGCCGCACCGTGGATAAACTTGCGCAGGTGTCCAAAGAACTGCGCCGGGGTCTGCAACGGGTCCATCGAATCGTAGAGGCACTCCTCGATCGCCGGGACCATCTTTTTTACAAACTCCCACGACTCGCGGTCCAACTCCGTATCGATGCCCCGCCCCTGAGCTAGAACAATGTATTCCTGCATGGCGCGGTAGAGTTCGATCAGGCGGTCGGCCAGACCGGTCAGCTCATCCAGAATTTCTCGCCAGGCCGCCGTCAGTTCGCTGAAGCTCACCAGGGTGGTGCAGGGAGGAATGAAGGACGCATCCTTCTCGTAGGTCACTCCGTAAGGCGCGCGCCGGATGCGCGTAATCGCAAGCGCGTGCTGAGCGGAGTCTCCCGTGGTTTGCAATTCCACCCGATAGACGGGAATCCGCTCGGTTTGCATCTCCGGGTTCTGTTGATCGGCCGCACCATCAATCGCCGTGTATTCGTGGGGATTGGCGACCACATAGATGCGCGCCTCGTTTACGCCGGCCAAATCAGCTTTATCGAACTGCCGATGCAGAGGCTGGATTTGCGCAACGTCCACCGGCGTTCCCGCCTGCGTGATTCCCCGGCACTGCGTCACGGAGATCCGCAATGTCTTCTCATCTTCGGTGAGAGTAATGATGGGATCGTGCCTCACCGCGCCAAACTCGCTTTCCGGCAGGCGGCTTCCGCCGCCGACCAGCCCAAAGGCGCCCGTGGAGTAGCGCAGTGTCCATAGGTCGCGGGCTTCCAGGTAGCGCTCTTGCCGCAGAAAATGCTCCGGGGTGATGAGCATTCCGTATTCCCAGTTCACCGCGTTCTTGCAGACCTCATCGGAGTTCATGCAACCGCCTTCCTTCCCAGATGAAAATTGACGCCTAAGATGCCGTTCTCCCCCGGGCTGCCAAGCCGCGGAGGCCGTTCAATGTCTCCAACCTGCCATTCCAGCGAATATGTCTGATGGACTCCCACGCAGTATGCCGCCATCATGTGCATCAACCTGGTTCCATCGGGCGTGTGGAAATATCGATAGGTTTCGAGCGAGACAGGCCCAAACTGAATTGCCATACGGTCACAATCTTCTTGTCGGTCCCCCATGATGAAGTCGCGGCCCACACGGCTGTGCTCCCGGCCCAGCAATGAAACGTCCTGCCTTTCCATGAGCCGATGAGACGGAACAAGGCGAATACGATGCACGGGAAGACGCAAGACCGTGGAAAATGCGAAGCGAATACCAGCTTCCCTGCCCCCCAAACGCGCCAAGACCGGAGCCACTAGAGATAACGGATAGAGAAGCGCTTCGGGCCACTCTTCATGGTCGATTCCAAAAATGGCGAGCCACCGGCGGCATGCCGCATATTTCTCCGGCCCGATTTCAAACAAAGGCGCACCGGCGCGGAACCAATGCGCCGCTTTCTGGATGGGATCATCGAAGATCTGGACAATTTCACGCGTGCCGATCTCCGCCTCGCCTCCCGATTCACGCATGGGCAGCGGCAGCGCATGAAACATTCCGAAGCCGGAAACCCAGAGCGTGATCGCAGTTGACGGAGTAAGGGGGACTTGTGGCTTGGGCTCCTGGCGGACAATCTGCAGTGGACGCCTGCCGGGACCGGCCATCTGAATCGTAATTCTGGACTCCGAGATTCGCAGACGATCGAGCACATGTAGCGCGGAATCGATCGTGTGCCAGAATCCATAGGCACCGCCGGAAAGATCCGGCATCACGGGGGGCTCGGCCAACGTTGGATCGGCAATCATTGAACCAGCGATCATGGGATCGGCAACCATTGGATCGGTAAACACGGGATCGGCAATCATGCCCATGCCAACTCCACGCTGATCCGAAGATCAAGAGCGGTCCTCTCGCTTAGATGAGTTTGAAGGTCGCCGGTCAATACCCGCGCTTCTTCTTCGGGAGCTACAAACGCGTCCCGCCGCGCCGTGACGACAACGCGATGGAGCCTGCTCACGCCGCGAGCGGTCCGGGTGAGTTGTGGCTGTACATCAACGCCGGTAATGCGGCGATCAAAAGCGCGGACCGCTGTCTCAAAGTCTTTGCGCGTGAGCAAACGCTGGCGCGAAAGCAGAGACTCGGCGAAGCGCAGCTGGGCCGAGCCGCCTTCTTCTCCGTCTGTTCCTCCGGCCGCCGCGGTGATGTTGGTGACCTGTAGATGGGCTTCGGGCGCGGCCTTCGCAAAGGAGCGCAGCGCGGTGGCTCCCAGCTGATTCCCGGCAGCGCCCAGGGTGGTCCAGACACGCACATTTACATAAGAATCCAACCGGCCATCCGCCATGGTTCCGGGAATAAGAGTGAGGTGCCCCTGATGCAGGCGGAAGCGCCCGACTCCCGGCTCGAACGATGGATGAAACTCCGGAAGATAGGTTCGACCGCTTTCTCCCGTGACCGAAAGCGGCGATACGAGGCAGGCGCGCGCGCCCGCCTCACGGCTGATCGGAATCGTGGAACCGTCGTCGGCAAAGCGGATTGTCTGGTTCAGGCACTCGACGTTGGAAGCTGTGCCCGCATTCACATGAATGGCGGTGATGGCCGAATGCAGCGGCTCAATTCTCTGGGGAAGCTGGATGCGAATCCAGGCTCGCGAACGGCTCAGCAGAATGGCGCTGCGCTCAAAGATCGACCGCAACGGTGTTTCCAGTCCGCGAGGAACCTGGCAGGCGAAGTGTTTCTCCTTTGGAATCGACGGCAGAACAAAGCAGCGCCCCGACCAGAAGCCTCCAGGCAGCCTGGCAACTTCGGGGCCTTCCGGCGCGGCGTTCCGGTTTTCCAATCCATTCAGCCATTGCATCTCAAGATGCCCGGCATTGGACGAATAGGGCCGCAGGATGCCCGGCTCGCCAAACCGTCCTTGATTGTCGCCCAGGCACCAGTTCTCTTCGCCAAGCTGCGCGGAAAGCAGGGTCGCCTCCGGATTGATCTGAAAGAAAAAGCCGTGGCGAGAGAGATAGGTGTCGCGCAGGTTTTCGAGAGCAATCAACACTGCGGGATGCGGCCCGAGATCGATAGGCACAGGGGTGTACGACGGGCCGGCCTGAAGCGTCTCCGCCGGAAGTTCCATTCCACCCACAAGCCGCAGGGATCCACCCTGATAAAGCAAAACAAACGCCACGCGCGCGGGCGACACCGCAAGGTCATAGTCGGTGGTAAAGGTCATGCGCCCACCGCCGGACAACTCTCCCATGAGTTCCGTGCCAACGGCTACATTCACGGCCGGACGGTCATTCCTATACTGGACCACGGTTTGCGCGGGACGCGCCAAGCGCCGCTCGAACCCAAGCCCCTCGATCAACTCGTCCAGCAGGGCTCCACGCAGGCGGTCGGTTTCCGAAGAGATATTGTGTATCTGGGAAGCAAGTGTCTTGAAGAAAACGCCCAACACGGGATCCGCGACCGGGGCCTCCACTCCGTACTCACGCAGGTAACGGCGAAAGTCTTCGCGCAGTTTGAGATCGATCTCCGCGGCGCTTGAGTTCATAACGTCATCTCCAAAACACCCGCAGCCGAAAGAGAGCGAATCTTCAGGAAAAACACGGGCGTCACGATGGCGGCATGCATATCTACACCGTCTTTCTGGCCCGGTTTTTCGTCTTCGCGATTTTCCTCTTCAAGCGCAATTGCCTCGTAGCCGGAAACACCCAGTTCTTTGAGTGCCTGATTGATGCCGCCGAGAATCTGCTCGGAGAGTTTCTTTCGCGCCTCCGGCGTCAGCTTGCGATTCGATAGTTCCTGAAAGCGGTCGCTAAATCCAAACGAAGAGCTGCCGGACCACGTGCCGCTCGGAGTGCGCGCCATGATTCCGATCACGGTCATCACAGCGTCCTGCTGATCAACCTTGCGCAGGAGACCGCGATCCAATCGCAACGGGAAGGCGATGGCCATGGAAGGTTCGCGCAAATTTTCGGCGGGCGGCATGAGTATTTGCAGAAAGCTCCCGCCAGACGGCATGCACGGCGGGAGCTATCGGTTCTCCAGTACGAACTAGTTGCCCATGGAAATGTCTTTGAAGTTCTGTTGGTTCATCGAAGGCTCAAGGTCGAGGACCAGGAGATGGTTGATGCCCGCGGGGGTAGGATTGCCGTTGCCGGTCGAGCCTGTGGCATACGACAGTGGATTTCCGGTTTCAAAGCGGCTGATCCACCCCTTGAAGCGATAGCTGCATAGGGCATCTTTCTTGGCGTCGTCTTTCCAATATTCGATCTTCATGTCAACGACCTTGTCGCGGGTCACAACATGGGTAAGATCGAACAGCTTCTTGAGCGTGGACTGGGGCATGTTCTTATCGTCGTGAAAATCGACGTAAACCTTGATTTCGGTTGCCAGGCTGCCCATCTCCGGCATACCAGCGCGATCCTTCAATGTAGTAAAGCTGACTAGGGAAGACAGAGCGTCAAACTTAGCTCCATCGATCGTAACGGTGCTCCGCAAAGGATTTGCCATGATGTCATTCCTCCAATAATTGCCTTTATGTGGCCGTGTCGTTTGGGTGCTGCGGTTTGCACAGCGGCCCCTGGCTTTCAGGACCGGAACCTGCGCTGAGAGAAGAAGGTCAACGAATCCCGATTCGATCTGCTATTTCTAGCCCCTCGGGCCTTGCGATCTCCATCGAAGAAAATTTAGCTCTTCCGCTGACCGGCTTTAGAGTTGATCTTTTTGTCTTTTAGTCTATTGGCCTGCCTGTTTTTGGGCGCCTTCGGCGGCAAACTCAGGCGTATCGATTTTCAGGCGGAATGTTTCGCCGGGGCCGTTGGGCATGACTTCCAACTTGAGATCGCAGATACCCTGCATCCTCTTATTGGCATCCCGGTCGATATCGAGCTTGAAATCAAGAAGAGTGCCCGCGTCCACCTGCTCCTGGAGCATCTTCACGATCGGCTTCTCAATCGCCTCATCGATGAAATCGCGCGTGAGTACCTGCCCCGCCACCTGAAGAAGATAGTGGCGGCAGCACCGCTCGATGTAACGGATGATGCGGTACGAGGTGAAGAACTTGTAGACGCCGTAGGGATCGTCCGCGAGGGTACGGCACCCAAAGAAGCATAGATGGTTATCCGCATCGCGAATCACAGGAATCAACTGCCGCTCCATGCTGATGTGTTCCATCTCGCTGATCAGCGGCTCAATGCGCGACTTCTCCGGCCCTACCACCTGGCCAAAACGCGATCCCACAGGCCCCTGGGCCATGCCCGCGCTGTCGTCCGTGCGGGCGACCGCGCCCGCAAACGCCAGTGAAGGAGGACCGTACAAATCGTCGCCACCCTCAACCTTTTTCTCGAACCAGTGCTTCGGGCGCAACTGAAGATACCCCATCACCACCACGTCGGAAGCGGCGCGATCCTCGGGCCGTTTGAGAAATTCGTACTTGCCTCCGGGCCGGAAATTACGTTCGACGTTCTGAAACGACTTCTCATCGTCAATGTCGGTGATGAGCAACATGCCCCACTCGCTGGCGATGGTTTCCAGTTTCTCGCGCACCGGTTGCGTGATCCAGCCGGGAACTACCAGATTGCAGATGTCGTCGCGAAAGTTGAAATTGTCGTTGCGCTTTTTGCAGAAATTCTCAATGGCCGCCAGCGTCACGCTATACACGTCGCGAATCTCCGATGGATCGGAGTTCCAGACATGTAGCTCTACAGGCTTGCGCAGCTTGCCGTCGCGAACTTTCGTGTTCTCGAAGAACGTTTGCAGCTCGCGGTAGCTGCGCTCCAGCGGACGAATCTGGGTGTAGATCTGCTCGAGCAGTTCGTCGCGAACGGCTTCCGCCGTCTCGATCTGCTTCTGCTGCTTCTCAATGGTCGCCTCGAAACTATCTTCCTCGCTAAGGAGCGATGTAAAGTCATTGAGCTGATCAAAAAATTCCTTCGCGGACTGCTGAGTGAAGATCGAGGTAATCGTGCGGCGGTCGTCGATCAAGCCGGGATGGAGGTCGGCGAAAATCTCCGAGAGCACGTCGCGGGTGGGGCTTTCCCCAAGAATTTCACTGGTGCTTCTGGTCAGGACCTGCTCAGCCATTTTTCGCTCCTTGTGTGGCAACCTTGCCGAGTTCATCGCGCAACTGGCTCAACGCACGGATGATCTCCCGCCGCTGCTCGGGATTGTTCCAGGCGCGGCGCACCGCGGGAAGCTTCCAGCGGTCCTTCAGCCGATACAAAAGGTCGATGTTATTTTTCAGGTCGGCGAGGTCGTTCCGCAGATACGTCACACTGCCATCCTCGGCCTTCACTTCCTGGCGGGTCATGATGTTGTTCGGATCAAAATCCTTGATGCCGCGGAACTGCAGGTCGGCACGAAACTCCGTGCCCTCTTCTCCCGCGCTTCCCCGGAATTTCAATTCCGGTTTGAACTTTTCAAAAGCGTCTTGCAGGCTCTCGAGCGCTTGAGGCTCTTCCGTCTCCGAACGCACTTCACGGCTCACCCTGTCCAGGGTCATCGGCATGGTGACCGCGCAAGTACTGGTTGGGGCTTTTCGTACCGCTGGGCGCACTCCCTGCCGCTTGACGTCGATAATTGGCATCCACTTCCTCCACTAGCTCAAACGAGTCTTGTTTGGATCGAATTCCGGTGCTACTTGAACCACCGTACTGTCGCTGGTCTTGCGGCGGGGCACATTGGGGCCCTCTCTTCCGTCGAAGCCCGGCGGCGGCGGCTTTGATGCAACGTGGCCCTCGCGTTCGGCGGGTCCGTGAGACCAATATTCAGGCCGCACCGGCCGTGCGGAAAACTGCCGGTCATACCGGTCGGGCCAGATCAGCCTCGGCAAACCAAACCACAAACCGCACAAGAGCGCCGTGAACCCGAGCAATACGACAAAAGGCCGAAGGAGCCCCCACCAGGAGCGGTGGCCCGCATTTACATCAGCCAGCAGCGCCCGCTGCTCGGCATCGGTCAATTCAGCCTCAAAGATGGGTGTGGCCACCGGCGGCGCGGCCCAGGGAGCCTCGCGGTTTTCCACGAGCACATTGCCATCGGCCAAAGTCAGCTTGGCCCGAAAATGCAGGGTGCGGCCGGCAAGCAGCGCCCGCGATCCATAGCCTTCCGGCAACTGAAGAGCCGCCGTCACCTGGCTATCGCGCCTTGACCGGGCCATGCGAAAGGCCCTTTGCAACTCCGCTGCCTCAAAGGTAATAAAAGGAGGGCGCGTTCCCAATCTCGCCAGCGCGCTCTCATCGAGCGACGACTTGTTGCCCAACCCGATGGGAAAGACATCGACGCCCGAGGCGCGAACCACGCCCGAAGCTTCTTGGAGTCCAGCGTCGCCCGAGAGCAATCCTTTGTCGTCTCCGCGAGCCGCGTTTACATCGTTTTTTCCGTCGGTGAGCACCAGCAGCAGAGCTTCACTTTTGCCGCCGCCCTTCTGTTGCTCCCTCTTCAGCCGTTCCACAGCTTCACGGGTCGCGGTATAAAGCGCTGTATTGTTCCGCGGATCGGGGAGCGGAATCGCCTTGAGCTGGCCTTCCGCCGCCGCGCGCGTTGTAACGAACGGCACGTTGTCGATTGTTTCGACAACATTCTTGCTTGCAAACGGCACAATGGCGACCGAATCGGAGCCATCTTCAAACTCGGCGAGATATTGGTCGATTGCAGTCTTAGCGGCCTCAAAACGCGAATGCCCGGCAACGTCGGCGGTTCGCATGCTTCCGCTAACGTCAAACAGGATGAGCGCCACGCGCTTGCGATTTGAACTAGACGGCGCAGAATCGAGCGCGGCAAAGAACGGCTTTACTGTCTCCCCATCCACCTGCACTTCGATGCGCGAGGCCAAATCCGCAGGTTTCGGCAAGGCCACCAGCGCTGGTTTTCCATCGGCATCGGTAAAACCAAACTTGATCTGGAAGCAGGGCCGGGATGCACCGAGTTCGCAGCGGGTCAGCACCGGCGTGGCTGTGAAGTTGAGGTAGTTCGAGGAGGCCGGCGCCGATTGTCCCATCACACAGATCGGAAAAAGGAAAGCGGACAATCCGAGAAGCGGCACGAATACAAACGAAGCGGCGACGACAAGGAGAGGAGAAATCTTCTTCACGCTATTTCTCTCCCTTGCCCTTCTTGGCGGCAAACATAAGCGTTGTTCGGCCCAGAATAATCAGCGACTCATCCACCAGTTCGCGTGGCGCGGTCACGGAGTGGCCCTGCAGCCGCAAAACAAAACGCCGCACACCGGCCTCGGACATAATATCGGGATGGCGAGTCACGTAGAATCGACCGCTCTTTCCGTACAAGCGCGCATGCCGTGGCGCAACAGACGCATCTGGAAGGTAGATATCGACGTTCCTGCCGTAACTCGTCGTGCTCATATCGGCGCTCTCGCTGCCGATCACGAAGCTATCGCCGTCTTGGATCTCCCACTCACGGCCGCCAATCTTGCTCGAAACCCGGGCGTCTCCACTGGCCACCAGCCGCACCACCGCATCGCGGAAGAGGATTGGGGCAAAGGCGACTCCAAAACAAATGCCAGCTCCAGTGAGCGCAAATGCCAGCGCTTGCGAGACATCGGGCACCAGGTCGCTCATGGTCCCAAAAATCACTCCACCCAGGAACCCGCCGGCCATGCCGCCCATCATGCCGTGGGCCACGCGCGAACGGTTCACGGAGAACCAACGTCCACCCAGGCCAACGCCGATGAGGGCTCCGCTAAGAATCCAACTCAGAACAACGGAAAGAGTAAGCGCGCCAGGAAGAGCTGTCCGAAGTGGCAAATGCAATGCGCCGGATAGGCAACCGGCAGCAATACCGATCGAAGTCCCGGTGGCGACCCAGCGCCCTTGGATCCGATTCCCGGACCATCGATCGTCAAAACTTATGCTGAGGCCGCCAATGAGGCCGCCTAGTAGCGCCGAAGCTGTGACTACCGGAATCCAGGCGTAACTTCCAGCCGGAATAAGGGAGAGAAGGACAGCCTGCAGTGCCCATGCCGCAACTCCAGCGGTCGCCCCAACGAGCGACATGAAGTAGAGTCTTTGATTTAAGCTCATGAAAGAACATCCGCTAGGGGCTACGTCGAGAAGATTGTGACTCTCGCTGCGGCAGGTGCTAATTTAACAGGAAAAAATATGTAAAAAAGAAAGACACATTAAAAGTCCGTTAAATTCCGCCAGCTATCTCGTGACTGAATAAGTTTCAGCGATCATACTGATAGATTCTTGATGGATAGTTCATTTTGATATTCGCTACTTTTTAGTAAGAAGTATTGGTCCGCAGGCCATGTCCTTCACGAATGATAACTGCACCAAAACCAGTCACATTCCACTGGATCGGATCCGTGTGATTGTGGCCGGCCTGGGGGCGCTGGGTGCGGAAGTAGTTAAAAATCTGGGCCTCCTTGGATGCGGCTCTGTTTTTCTAGTCGATCCCGACTTGGTGGAAAACATAAACATCGGCCGGTCGGCGCTTTTGCGTTATTCGGCTTATCTTGGCCAAGCTAAGGTGGAAGCGATGCTCGATGCCGCA
Organism: Candidatus Angelobacter sp.; assembly: GCA_035295685.1. Classification (GTDB taxonomy): domain Bacteria; phylum Acidobacteriota; class Terriglobia; order Terriglobales; family Acidobacteriaceae; genus Angelobacter. The sequence goes on along the minus strand of DATGIO010000105.1, from coordinate 32,125 downwards.
CGCGCCATGTTTCCCGGAACCGAATGGGGTGGACTCGTCGCCGAGATTGCCGATCTTGAAGAAGAAGATTTCAAGGGAACCGATCTTTTATTCGGTTGCGTGGATTCGGATCTGGCCAGAACCGAATGTGCCCTCCTATCGGCCCGGTTTGCAATTCCGGTTTGCGACGGCGGATTGGGCGGCACCAACCTTCGAATGGGAAGGGTAAGTTGGCTGCCAGGAGGAGAGAGCGCCTGCTTTTCATGCTTGCTGAGCGGACAGCGCCGGGCATCGCTACTGAGCTATTGGGAGTCTGCCGTTCACGCGTGCTGGGCGGACGCGGCTCTGCCGCAACAGACGCAACATCGATGGACTAGTACGCCGAGCATGGCTTCCATTGTTGGCGGAATGCAGGTGGAAATCGGGTTCGGCGCATTAAGAGAGCAGGAAGATGCGGAGAGCCCTGCGCGAGGCAGCTATTCGTTATCTAGCTATGTATTTTCTAGCTATGCGTCGTCTAGCTATTCGTTGTCTATGGATTTTAGCAGTCTTGAGCCGGTGCGCCGGTTGACGCATGCCAGAAGCACCGCTTGCCCTTTTCATGGGGAGGTTTCCGGCGATCTATTGTCATTCCCGGTGTGCACACTTGCTCTGTGCGAGACTTGCGGTTCAGAGTTTAAGGCAAATCACCGGATTGCATGGCTTCGCAGACGAGGTATTTGCCCCGCCTGCGGCTCGAAGGATCTTACCGTGGTCGCCTCTCAACGAAATAGAGCCGCAAGTGAGCGAAACCCGATGGTGAACGAGCGAAACCTTGCCGATCCGGTGGTGGTCCGATGAAGTGGCGCGATGCTTCTTTGCTGGCCGGCATGTTTCTGCTGTTGGCCATCGTACAGTTGGTTGCCGCACAAGGAGGAACGGCAGCGGCGCTGGTTGCGGCATTCCTCAATGGAATCTTGTTGATGTCGGGCATCTTTCTTTTCAGGCTCATGGGATATGCCGGCTATGTTCCTACTGTCCTTAGTTTCTCTGCTAGTTTCGTTGCATTGGCGATCATCGCTTCTTTTTCCTCCACCTATAGTTGGGCGGCGACATGGCCGGCGCCTTTCCTCGCCGCTTTGTTTCCAGCCGGATGGGCCGCGAGGAAGTTCTTGTTGACCTCCCAGTGCCAGATCTGCCGCCGTCGCCGGACACGCAATATTTTTGTTTTTACCTGTCCACGATGCAAGCTACAGGCATGCGAACTATGCTGGGAGCATGACAAGTGCCGATGCCGCCTTTGCCAGCAAAACCAGGTTCCGTTGTTTCCGCAGGACTTCGACTGGTGGGCCGGCAACCTTGGTGAAAGGGTGCGGGTGGGTAAATGCACCCTGTGCCTGACGCCTGCCGATCACACCGGTTCCCCGTTGCGCGCCTGTCTTTATTGCCACCATGCGCAATGCCAGCTCTGCTGGGATGATCACAATGGGCAGTGCAGCCGCTGTGGATGGACGGTGCCCGAGCTACCCCAGGTTGTAAGGGAGCATCTGGAAGTGGGCCAGCGAGTCAATCAGGTTTCTTCTTTCGAGGGATAAACGATGCCGAAATACCAAATCCTATTCGATACCGTGCGAGCCGAGCAGAAATTCACCGTGGACATTGACGATGATGAAACTCTTGACGCCGTGCTCGATGAGATTCTCTTTGAACTGCGCGAGCGCGGAGACTACCTGAAAGGCGACGGACAACCGCAAGTCGTCTGGAACGGCCAATCTCTCGATTTCGCAAGCCCCCTCACCGGACAGGGCGTGCGACCCAACGACATTCTGCGCGTCTCCACCATCGTTCTCAACGGATGACCCTGCGCGAACGACGCATCGAAAACGAATGGCTGATTCTGTCGGAGCTTGCCAAGTCAAACCCGGAGATCGTGCCCTCGGTTGAACGTACGTCGGACGCCTTTACCGTCCAACTGCAAGACTCCCCCGCTTGGATGCCCCGCCCCAACGGAGACGCTGACAATCCACGCATCGGAACTGCCGATGGAAATGTATCCGATGGAAATACAAAAGGTGGAAAAATAAAAGACGGACAAATAAAAGCCAAGCATAGCGCCCGAACTGCCGAGCGTGGCGGAAATGCCCCTGAGGAATACGCCGGACCGGTAATCAGGACGAGTCACTCTGTTCGCTACCACTTCCCCGCTTATTTCCCCCATCTGCCGATAGAGGCATATATTGCCGCGCCGGTTTTTCATCCAAATGTCGATCCGCGAAACGGCTTTGCCTGTCTGTGGCTCAAGCACGATCCGGCAAACACGATCGTAGACGCCATCGTCATCACGCGTGAACTGATGGCCCACCGGACAAGAAATGCCAACCCTCAACATGTCATGCAGCGAGATGCGCTTCAACTTTGCCGTCCACTCTCCTTACCGCCTTTGAAGATTTTCTGCTCTTCCGCCGTTGAGCCTTCATCGGATTCTTTACAGGCTGATTGATTTAGCCAGCGTTGAGATTTCTGAGCCGATCGCCTGCATGGAGTTGTGTCGGCATCAATACTTCGCGTTTCTTGGGCGCAAGCGCCTGTGTAGAACCATGACAGATTTGTCTTGTGGCCTTTTCCTTTTACGCTTTTATCATCCATGACACGCAGTGTTCTCGAGCCTAACGACGATCAGCTTTACTCTGCGAATGCAGCGTCATGCACTCATATGTGCATTTTTCTGCAATATTGACACGAGTATTAGAATTTTCCAACCATGATGTTCACTGTCACCAATCGACCCTTGCCTTCCCGCTTCCGTAACCTGGCCAGCAGCGTTGAAGCCGAATCGTTTCTGGTAAACGCGCGAGCGATCGACCACGAAAAGATCGGCGAACATGAACTCGCCGATGTTTGGCGCGAATTTGCCAGAGAAGCCCGTCAACGAGCTAACGATTACCGCCAGTTTGCAGACATTCTTGAAGACATGTTTGATTCGTAGACTGGCCCATCAGCGCACCTCTGGAGGATGTTAGCTGTGTAATAGCGGCATCAATGCCGATCTAACGGAACCCTTTTTGACGGACCAAAGTTTATAAAAGCGACGCTCAAGTGTGACAACTTCAGAGCGGCGATGGCCTCCGCACTTTTTGCATTCGTTTCCTTTGTCGATCCACGGTACCTTTGATTTCCGACCGTGAAATTACACTAAAGAAATTTGCTTTTAGGTGTCTCAGACATACCGCATTCAGAGCGTCAAACATTCTCTTCTTTCGTTCGCTCCACACGAATTTTGTCGAGCATCGCAGCCCCCAAATCTGCTCCGGTAAGATCCGAGGCCAAGTATCCCAAAGACATTCCAATCAGCATAAGTTTGTGGAATCCACTTATGAAAAAGCAAGCGACTGCAATGACGACGAACAGAGCAAGATGGTGGTGTCCTGATACGATGATTCGCGCCGCAAAGAGAGCACATGAGCAAGTTTGTGTAACATCTGCCAAAATTGCTCTACGAGAATGTGCTTCCTCCAGTTTAGGGAAGCTAGACTTTATCGTTAAATACCAGAATCTCCATTGAGCATCAAGTGCTGGACCAACGTTTGGTACAGCACCCGCCGTGCGCGTGGGAGCAACTCCCGTTCCTGCAATCCCCCCACGTGCTACTGCGGGAGGTATATTGGGCGCTGCTGTCTGCGCTGTTCCCGAACCGGGCTTCAGTTCCGACTGTTGTGGCGCGAGATCGGCACCAAGATAAACCGATGCGAGCCTCTGCCAATTTTGATCACGCCATGGCGCAACGGCGAGCGAGAGGGTATTGAAAACTGCCCTCCGTTTTTCACTCTTGAGTACCCACGCAACTAATACGCCAAAGATCATACCAACAGATACGGTAACGACCTCGTCTAACAAAAAGCCGCTCAGATATGCTATCCCGACAAGAACGGATAATTTAGTGTAGTAACCAAGATCGGGAAAATGCATGAACTGCTGGAAGCCCTCGGGAAAGGTTATTGCGATGGCCACTACTATTATGATTCCAGGAACCAAAGCGGCCAGAAGTCGAACGGCCTGCAGGATGCTGATCTTTTCAAGATTCATGGGTATTGAAAACATATTGCCGACTTTCGTTGAAAAATATTAAGGCAACATTGTGTGCAATAATTCCAATTGAATGATTCCAATATTGAGTCTTCCTTCAGTGATTTTGCACTTGCGTCGAATGCTGCGCCCCTAAACCACCCCAAGACGACGTCTTTCCTCGATTCTCTCAGGTTCCAGGCGTTTTGCTACATCGATGATCTGCGGAAGCTGTGCCACGCTAGTAAAGTCGAGGTTTACATGTCTTGGAAAAAGCGAAGCCATTTTCTTGCGAAATGATTGATTACCATTATCTGGATTGACCACAAATACACTCACACTGCTTTGCAGCCCGAGAGTGGAATGCAAGAGCCACTGAGCTGCAAAGTCCGTGGGCGGGAATGAGAAACCGATAATGACCGCAACATGTGCCGCGAGGAGCTTTTTGTGCGCCAGGCCCCAAGTGCTGCGAACAATCCAATTCTCCGCAATTGGCTTTCTTAGCAAAGGTGGAATTATCAGCGGTTCGGTCATACTCCCACATCTCGTACATGTTTCATTAGCCCAATGAGCACCCATCAACCGCAATAAAGAATGTTGAGTCTGCTTCCACAGAACCAATCCTTGATTGGCCGGACATCTGCGATTGATACATTGAAACCAATTCATTGACCCGTGCATCTTCAGATAGACTCCCCGAACACTGTTTGGACCATAGTCCACCGCCATGCCACCATTCCCTTCCAGTGCGGACATAATAAAATTTGAGTAGTGTTGGGGCCCGTCGGCGTCATGGTCACTCTGGAACTCCTGATCGATCAGTAAATCCCAGTTAAAAGTGATAACGGAATCATCAGGAGCAAGCGAGCGAACAAGCTGGCGTGCATTTTCTCCGTAAGCACCGTGTGTCGGAAGCGCAAGGAGTCGAAAAAGCAAACGTTGAAGGTTATTTCTAGCTAGAATGCATTTTGCACCGTAGTCGCTCTCAAAGCCCCAAAATTCCCTGTCGAACTCCAGTGCAGTGAAGACCTGTTCAAGATCAGTCTTCTTCCAGAAGTCCAGGACATCTTCGCGATTGGGTTCTGGCAATCCCAAAATCCGCATAATATATTCGAATGCCTGCGGGTAATCGTTGCGTAAAGCGGGGAATTCATAGTCGACTTGACGCAAAAATACTGGATCAAAGAAACCGGTCGCGAGGGGTATTCTTGCCGTCTTGGGCGGCAGCTGAGATTCGTGAAGAGATTTAAGAGTATCCCCATGGGAAGCTCCAGCTCCCAGTATATAAACAATACTCATTTTCATATACTACTACTATTTAAAGCAATTGGGGAGAACCGTATTCTTATATCTCATCAACTCGGGCATCGCATGGTGAGCATGAATGAACGGTATCTGGTAGGTCTCGTTACTGGATTTAAGAATGAGAAGGAGCTAGACGGGTGTGCGTGAACAAAACAACTCTACAAGCGAGATGCTCAACGGAGTGCCGGATCACTAAAATATTTCTCATTTTTCTCTGTATTCCGGATGTAAGATGCTATTTTGATCTCCCCCACACTCTTACCGTTCATTTCAGCCGGTCACTTGCGGTGACGGAGATTTGATGGCGAGCTCCTGGCCAGTTGCGAATTCTAATTCTGCAGGTTGCAGTATTCTGGTATGCGGGAGTTTAATATTGGCTATAAACTGCCTTGGAGAATTTGCCATGTCCGACGCTACCACGGTTGAAAATATGGATGATAGTTTTCTCCAATTCTGCTGGCAGAACCTAGCGCCAGAAGCAAGAGCGCGCATTTTGGCCAAAACACCCAAAACGTTTTGGCTTTTTGGTGCAGGAGCCTCCCATCACTATGATCTTAATGCCTTCGGAGTACCTGTCCCACTTGCTAGCGGGTTTTTCAAAGCCTATCACAATTTGCCGGTCTCTCAGAGATTTGACTATCACGTTGGGCCATTGAATAACTTCTTGGAGGAATATCGCGATGTAACACCCGAAACAATTGAACAATTTGATGAAAATATCGAAGCCTTTATGACATCCGTCGAGAGCGAATTGGAACAAATAAAAGCAATGGCTAAAGACCACCATTTGACAGGGGCTGAATATGCACGCGCACTCTCATATTCAATGGTGTTTACGAACATGAACTTTATCTTTGCTAGCGTCTTGAACGAAGCTCAAAACGGATCGCCGATGTCACTATATCGAAATCTACTAGAGTTCTGCAGCCCAAATGATTTGTTCGTCACGTTCAATTGGGATACGCTCCTCGACCGGGCATTATTGGATAGCGGAGGCTGGAATCCAAATATCGGATACGGGCTGAAGTTTCGAGCGGTATTAGATGGCTCATGGAAAAATGCGATGGAGGGCGATGCCAAATTCGTCACCAATTGGAAATTACTCAAGCTTCATGGCTCAACAAATTGGCTGGTGCCGCATATGGGTGTAGATTTCAATGAATGGGAGTTCCAAACGACTGTAGCCGATACCAGCGATGTATTTCTTTATTGGCACTCTGCACTCCCATATCCCACATTTAAGAACCGGTGGAGGGGCGGTTATGTTCCAACTACCTATTGCTATTATCCCCCCAATCTCCCAGCAGAATTTTTTACTGAACAGCAACTTTCTGCACCACCAGGAAAAGTTTTTTTTAAGGCTAGTTTTAGATTCTTATCACCATTCGAAGAAAATGACCCTGCAGGAACCATTCCCTCTTCACCAGTATTGATTACGCCAGTTCGTCAGAAAAAATATGACATCTATAGAACAAGCATACAGGATCTTTGGGCACAAGCCGTAAAAGGTCTTGAAGATGCTGGACGAATAGTCATAATTGGATACTCATTTCCGCTCACGGATATGAAGGCACTCGACTTATTTAGAGGGTTACTAGCTACTAGGGGCAAGAATCTGATCCTTGAGATTGTCGCTCCTGACGCGGAAGATATTGCCAAGCGAATTGGGAAGGAATATCTTGAGCACGCAAGGGAAATAAAATTACACAAAATGGTATTCGAAGAATACGTTGAACTCCTTGCTGAATCGACTTCGTTCCTCATGCGACAGGCAGCATCCGACGATTCGGAAATAAAGGCATGGCTCGAAAAAATGCATGCCCTGAATCTGCGTGGCAGATCAAAGAGCGATAGGACGATGGAGACAGTTGAAAGTCATGTTGGCCCTGATATTGGGCAGGAATATTCGAGTCGCTAGGGCATTATTCACAATAGATTAGATCTCCGGCATCAGACGAGCTAAATTGGCCTGACGAGATTGCAGAACTTAGTTTTTTGCCGTGGAAATAACTCTTATTATCTCGTTTGTCCCGTCTTCGCGTTCGACGCGCTGGCGCTACAAGCGACGGTCGTTTGTGATTACGTACACCGTGCGCGAAGCAGATCGCTGGATGAGACTGCCAAATGCCAAATCATGAGGAATCCAAACGCGAGTACTTCGACAGTGATTACGTTTGTCTCAAACGGGAGGACATTCCACAAAAGGTGTGCCGTACGCTTTGGGCCATATGCGCCAATTTGAGCTTTTTTGATGCTGATATGGAATGCTTCTGTGCGGGCTTTAGGTGAAGGTAAGTTATTGAAAATACTGGCGCGCCCTGAGAGATTCGAACTCCCGGCCTTCTGATTCGTAGTCAGACGCTCTATCCAGCTGAGCTAAGGGCGCTTACCCCATGGAACCCTACCATTCTACAACAGGAATTGCTGGAATCCAAGAACGTTTGGAATCGGCTCCATCCACCTTGGCCTAGCGATATTTGTTGATCAACGCATTTCCAACATACCATGGGGTGCCATCAGGTTCGATTTTTGTGCGCTTCTTTGTGCCTGACAGATTGATGATGGTGGGCGAGATCACCGCACCCAACTGGGCAAATATGCATTTTTGCGCTCCGGCCCTTCGGGCTCGTAATTCCCTCTTGGGCCTTTTGGGACTCTTTCATGGGGCTTTTTGACTTTGGGCTTTTTAGCTTTCGATTCTTTGAACCTTGGTTCGCGAGTCGAAGCGCCAGGATCCAGCAGCGTAGCATGGTCTTGGAATTGGGATTGGGAATTCTCTTGCGATTCGGCTTTCTGGACTGGGCCGCCACAAGATCAGGGGGAACAGATTATATTATGCAGAGAAACACCACAAAACCGGGGGGAGCGAAATGGATCCGCAAGAACTGCAGGAGCAATCGGAAAAGGCGAAGCATCGCGGGGAAAAAGAGATTGGTTTGACCACCGCTATCGTGGCTGTGTTGCTGGCGGTGGCCACCATGATGAGCCACAGGACGCACACGGAGACGATCAAGGTCCAAACCAAGGTCAACGACGCCTATGGCTACTATCAGGCAAAGCACTCCCGCGCCTATGAGTTCGGCATGATCGCGGAGCTGGCAACGCTGCTTCCCAACGGCAGGCCGCTGGCGGTGCAGCATCTCTCCAAATCCGCAGAAGAGGAGTGCGGCCTGCCCCGCGAAAAGAACTGTGACAGTCCCAATCTCAAGGATTCCGCTATTCTGAAGCAGCTCAAGGATGACTTGAAAAACAGCCAAAGCGTGGATGCGGCTGCAACCCGGGCTGACGGTCTCGAAGCACAGTCAAGTCGTCTGGAATCTGCAAACCTCTCCCCCAGCTCCGGCAGCTCCAAATTACAAGAATCGAAACTTGTAGACCCCAAGCCGGAGAACGCGCAAGCCCAGGAGTCGAAGTCCGGTGGGTCGGGTAACGAAAACGAACCAGCTCCCCGGCGAACTCGATCTGAATCCGGATCAGGCTCAAAAGAAGGAGCCGTTAAGATTCTGGAGACAGCCAGGGACCTTGAAAAGGAAACGACGCAGCTCACCACCCGAGCCAACTTCTTCGACGGCTCCGAGTTATTCCTGGAAGTCTCGATTGTGCTGTGCTCCATCTCTTTTGTAGCCGACGACAAGCTCTATTGGAGGCTTTCTTTCATCAGCACCTTCGCCGGCCTTTGCGTGATGCTGTGGGCTTTTCTTATGTAAGAGCCGCAAGGTGTTCGGATTTAAAGCTGCGTAGGCATTTAAAGCTCAGCGCGTAGGATCGAGCGCGATCCCCGTGGCCGAGGTTGAGATCGCGGGATTACCTGTAATCTGCCGCGGCGCGGGACTGCCGTTCGCCGAGCTTATATTGGTGAACACCAAGATGCTTTGCGCCTGGTTGTCCAAGACATAGAGATCTCCGCCGGTCGTCGCCGCATTCACAGCGATATGGGCAGGGTTTCGGAGCAAAGTTGCACTTCCACTAATCGTCCCGGAGGGAGCCTGAGTCTGGGTGAGCGCATTCGCGTTCCCATAAATCCTGATGCTTGGATCACCCGAATTGCTGACTATCAGATCATTGAAAACGACCTGTAAGCCGACGGGCTTATTCAATAGAGTGGCCGTACCGGCGGTTAGGACGACATCCGGGGTAATGGTTCCTGGTGTTGTAATTCCTGGCCCAGTAGTCCTCTGATTGATGGCATTAAAAACGTTCACGTTGTTTTGCGCGTCTGCCACAAACAGTTGCTGATTGGAACCGAGAAACATGGCCACCGGTTGGAAATTCAGCGAGTACGAGCGCGTAGGAGTGGACGCCGCGCTGCCCGTACCACTCGTGGAGGCTGGTGAAAAGACCTGGATAAAGCCAGTGGGGCTGCCGTTATTAGAATCCGCTACATAGAGCAAATCGTTGGCTGTATCCACCGAAAGATCGACCGGGCTAACGAGCTGGGTAGAAAAGATGCCTCGGTCCGCTTGCACCAACGCCGATCCGGTATGGGTATCCGGCTTGTTGAATGCAAAAACCGAAGCAGCGCCGTTGTTGCTATCCACGCCGATTACATAGAGCACGTCATTGCCAGTGTCCATGAACATGGCCCCAGGCGAATTAATGTTGGTAAAAGTTGCTCCGGGGGCGGTGCTCCCCGACGCCGACAGAGCATGATCAAAGCGAAGAATTTCACCATTCCCTAAATCGGAAACGTAAAGACGGCCCAGGCCGGTTCCACCTCCTCCGCCACCACTGCTTCCGCTACCGTTTCGCAGCGGCGAAATGACACAGCCCACCAAGAGGCATAAGGCGACGCACAAAGCCGCCAGCACAACCGATCTCATTCTCAAAAACATATTTCCCAGGCTCTCCCGATGGTCCGGTCTTATCATAAATAAATCGTCCACTGCATGGCCCCGCGGTCTTTTGGTTTCCCGCCCAGGACTCTTCACCCAGGACTCTTCCGCCCACGGTTTTTCCACCCAAGCTCTTCCACTGACTTTCGGCTTCGGCTTTCGGCTTTCTTCAAGAGAACGAAAAGCGGATGGTAATCTTGCGCCATTTTCTTTCTCGCCCTGATTGTGGCGCGCTGCGCTGATCGCGCGTCAGGCATCACGCTAGGCTTTCCAAACTCAGGGTAAGCCTGGGGACTCAATTTTCGGCGCCGCTTTCCGTGCCGTTTTTCTGCACAGCTTTTCCGCACAGCTTTCCACACCACTTTTCGCACCCCAAGGCAACTCGTTAGCGCGTCGGATCCAAAGCAATTCCTGTCGCCGTGATGGCTCCGGTGGATGCCAATCCAGTCGATGCGCCGGCGATAGATCTTCCCGGCGCGCTATTCACAGAGCCTTTTGCAGCAACGATGTTGGCAAAAATGTCGACTCCTCCAACGCCGCCATCCGCTAGATAAAGATCGTTCGTCGCCGGGTTCAGCGTCATTCGCAGAGGATTCTTCAGGCCCGTATTGCTCCCCGCAACCGTAGCGACGGGAGCTATGTTGCCGCTGGCCGTAGCGGCGTTCGCAAATATGGTGACCGCGGGTGTACCCAGATTGCTCACCAGCAACCGGCCGCTTGAATCCAACTGAAGGCCGGCTGGATTGGAAAGGGCCGTGTTCGCTCCCGATATGATGCGGTTCGCCACAACCGTCCCATCCAGATTGCTGGCGCCATCGAATATGTCGATCGCGTTGCCGGAGTCTGCAACGTAAAGACGATCATTGGCTCCATCAACAAAAATTGCGCCAATCGTAAATCCGGGAGTCATGGTGTGCAGCGGCGGTGTAGAGCCGCTGATGGTGGAGGCATTCCCAAAAACCAGAATACTGCCGCCGTTCGCCACATACAGCAGGTTCCTGCTGTTGTCGAACGACAGATCGAAAGGCGTGGTTAGGTTCGTTACCGAGCCGGAGATGGTATGGGTTGGCGCTACGTTGCCGCTCTGCGTACTGGCGTTGTCGAAAATCAAAATCGATGCATTTCCCTGGTTAGCGACAAATAACCGGTCCACAGCCGGTATGACGAGCACCGCTTGCGGAAGGCTCAGGGTGGTTGCGGCCCCTTTGATGGTGGCCCCGGGTGACACATTGCCGGTGGCCGTCAGGGCGCTGTTGAAATGAAGAATCGCATTCGCGACCGTATTTGAAACATAAAGCTTGCCCGTGCCGCTTCCACCGGCCCCGGAAACTCCGACGCCTCGCGATCCACCGCAACCCGCACACAGACCTATCGACAACGAAAGCAGCACAACACCGAATTTCCCCATAATCTCTTTCTGTCCTTTCAGCGATCTAAATTTGTGACACTGCTTTGTATCTCCTTCAGGCATGGGAATGACTTCCAAGCCCAAAACGATTCTCATCCTCAATCAATAAAAGTATGATGGAAAGAGCATGCAGCCCTTGCCCAAACTCGTGATTGCAACCTCAAACCCAGGAAAGCTCCGCGACTTTCAAGGAGCGGCATCCAATCATCAGATCGAGATAGAGGCTCTTCCGGCGTTTTCATCCATTCCTCAAGCAGTGGAAAGTGGAGCCACCTTTGAGGAGAACGCCCGCATTAAAGCAGAACACTATAGCCTGTTTTCTCCAGGGAGATTGGTTGTAGCGGACGATTCGGGATTGGCGGTCGATGCTTTGGAAGGCGCTCCCGGTGTTCATTCCGCCCGCTATGCCGCGGTGGTGAAGGGTGGAACCGGCCATCATACGAATTCCGATGATGAAGAAAACAACCAGCTCTTAATTTCTCAGCTTGAGAACGTGCCTGAAAAGTTACGTTCGGGCAAGTTTATCTGCGTGATTGCCGCGGCCAGGGACGGCAAAACCCTGGGAACGTTTGCGGGCGAGGTGGAGGGGCAGTTGCTGACCCATCGGCGCAGCCACCAGGGCTTTGGCTATGATCCGCTGTTTTTCTTTCCCGCCTTGAATAAGACCTTTGCCGAGCTTTCGTCGGAAGCCAAGGCCTTATATAGCCATCGAGGGATCGCCTTTCGCCACCTTCTGGACTGGTATCTGACAGCGAAAATTTAGCTTTACGGGTAGCTGGATACGTTACTCTACGTTAGAATTGGCCCTGATTTATTTGCATCTCCCTCTGCAAATCGAGTCAATGCAACGATTTCGCCGTGAAACGTCAAGCAGAAACCGCAACCAAATCGGGTAACGGAGCCTCGGACAAATACCAGCGCATCCTGGATGCCGCCATTGAGGTAATCGCCGAGCACGGTTTCTTTCATTCCCGGGTCTCGGAAATCGCCGACCGGGCTGGCGTGGCGGACGGCACCATTTACCTCTATTTCAAGAATAAGGATGAGCTGCTGATGGCGGCCATCGACTCCGCGTTCCACAGGTTCATCGCCAGGGCGCGAACGGCCCTGCAGGAGATCTCCGATCCGCGCGAAAAGCTGCGGCGCATGGCTTATCTACACCTGGAGGGGCTCGGATCGAATCGCAGCCTGGCCATCGTTTTTCAGACCGAATTAAGGCACAGCCTTAAGTTTTTGGCGCAGTTCTCTCATAAACTGCTGGTGGAATATTTCGACCTGATTCGAGATGTGCTGCGCGAGGGCCAGGAGGCCGGCGTCTTCCGGTCGGAGCTACCGGTCAAAATTGCCGCAAACTTTTTCTTCGGCGCCGTCGATGAGATGGTGACCACCTGGATCCTTACAGACCGCGAATGGGAAGGTCCTCTTTCCAGCTTGGCTGACGTGATCGTAGACATCGTGTTGAAAGGCATGGAAACGGTCCCCAAAAATGGAGCCTAAAACATTAGCCGAGATTTTTTTCACGTCGATTGGCCACGATCTGGACCGGCATGTAATGTCCAGGAGAGACCAGGGGTGGAGAGACGTCTCCTCCCGCCAGTATTACGGTTACGTAACCGCCACCGCTCGTGCTCTGCGGCAATGGGGAATCGGAAAGGGCGATCGCGTTGCCATTCTCAGTGAGAACCGCCCGGAATGGATGATCGCCGACTTCGCTTGCGTCTGCAGCGGCATCATCGATGTTCCCATCTACACCACGCTTACGGCGGAGCAAACCGCTTATCTGCTGCAAAACTCCGGCGCGCGCGTCATTTTTTTGTCCAACCGCGAACAGCTTCATAAGATTCAGGCAATTCAAGCGCAGACCAAGCTTGAAAAAATTGTGGTCATGGACGAGACGGCCGAGTTGGGCGTGATTCCCATGTGGTCGCTCCTCGATCAGGCATCTACCGAGAGGGATGCGGCGTTTGACGACCGGGCACACAACATTGGGCCCGACGAAATCGCGACTCTCATCTATACCTCCGGCACAACCGGCGCCTCAAAGGGCGTCATGCTCAGTCACGGAAATCTGGCCTCCTGTGCAAACACCTCGGTCAAGAATTTCGAATGGGCCGAGCAGGATACCTACCTCTCCTTCCTCCCTCTTTCCCACGTGACGGCACGGCATGTCGATTACGTTTGTTTTCTACACGGCGCAACCATCGCCTACTGCCCGGTTTTCGACCAGCTTCCAACCATGCTCCAAGAAGCAAAGCCCTCGATCATCGTGAGCGTGCCGCGCGTCTATGAGAAGGTTCGGCAGGAAGTAGAACGGCGGGCTGCAGGCGGCATCAAGCGAAAGATGCTCGATTGGGCACGGCAGGTAGGTGAGCGGCACAAATCCGAGATTGCCACCAGCAAAGAGCCGGGAAGCATCACGTGGAAAATAGCGAACAAATTGGTCTATTCCAAAGTTCGGCAGTTTTTTGGCGGGCGCAGCCGGGTTTACTGCTCGGGTGGCGCGCCCCTAAGCCCCGATCTCGCGGAATGGTTTTGGTGCATGGGCGTTCCCATTTATGAGGGGTACGGTCTAACCGAGACTTCTCCTGTCATCTCGTCCAATCGGCGTTCTGCCTACAAAATCGGCACTGTGGGAAAACCCGTGGATGGCGTGCAGGTCAGGCTTGCCGACGATGGTGAAATCCTGGCCAAAGGTCCCACGATCTTCAAGGGTTATTGGAACATGCCGGAAGAAACCAACGCCGCCTTTACCGACGATGGATGGTTCAGAACCGGCGACATCGGACAGATGGATAGCGAGGGCTTTCTCTCCATCACCGATCGCAAGAAAGACCTGATCAAGACCTCCGGTGGCAAGTTCATTGCCCCTCAGCCGATTGAAAACGCTTTGAAATACAACGTGCTTGTGGCCCAGGCCGCCGTGATTGGAGAGCGCAGGAAGTACGCCTCGGTCATCCTGTCTCCGCACTTTCCCCTGCTGGAAGATTGGGCGAGAGCAAACGGCATAACCTTCACGTCGCGAGCCGAGTTGGTTCGCCATTCGAAAGTCCGCGATCTTTATCGTGGAATCGTTGAAGACCTGAACAAGAAACTGGCCCACTTCGAAACCATCAAGAAGATCTTGATCGTGCCCGACGAGTTTACTGTGGCGACCGGTGAGATCACTCCCTCGCTGAAGCTGAAACGCCGCGTTGTTGAAGCTAAATACAAAGAGCAGATCGAAGAACTCTATCAGGACCCCCACCCGGTGGAAGTCGCACCGGTCGGTTAAACCTTTCATCGCAGCCTACTTCCTTGCCTTGTGCGTTGATTCATTACAATAGATGCCATGGACGCTTTTGTTTTGGCTGGCAGGCAATTTCGCTCCCGCCTCATCGTTGGCACCGGCAAATATAAGTCCGGTGAGGAGACCGCACGCGCCATTGAGGCAAGCGGAGCGGAGATGGTCACGGTGGCCGTGCGGCGTGTGAATCTCGACCGCAACAAAGAATCACTGCTGGATCACATCGACCCGAAGAAGTATTTTCTTCTGCCCAATACAGCGGGCTGTTACACCACGGATGAAGCAGTCCGCGCCGCGCGCCTGGGGCGCGAAGTCGGCCTGTCCGATTGGATCAAGATTGAGGTCATCGGCGATGAACGGACCCTATATCCGGACGTTCAGGCCACCATTGAGGCAACCCGCATCCTGGCGAAGGAAGGATTTACCGTCCTTCCCTACACCTCTGACGATATTGTGGTCGCGAAACGCCTTATCGATGCGGGCGCGAGCGCAATCATGCCGTTGGGAGCGCCGATTGGCAGCGGCATGGGCATTCAGAACACCGCGAACATTCAGATTCTGCGAGAGATGATTTCCGGCGTACCCCTGATTGTCGACGCTGGAGTAGGTACGGCTTCCGATGCGGCGATTGCCATGGAACTGGGAGCAGACGCGATCCTGATGAACTCAGGGATCGCTCATGCCGAAAACCCGATCCTGATGGCTGAAGCCATGAAGTACTCGGTGCTTGCTGGCCGGGCGGCTTACCTGGCGGGCAGGATGCCGAAGAAGCTCTATGCTACCGCTAGTTCTCCTTTGCAGGGTGTTGTGCGATAAGTCGGATCTGAACAAATCGGGCCTAAGATCTCTTTTCTCTTCGGACCTTTGGATCTTGGATCTTTAACTTTGGAGCTTTAACTTTGGATCTTTAACTTTGGAGCTTTAACTTTGGAGCTTTAACTTTGGAGCTTTAACTCTGGAGCTCTGGAGCTTGAGCTCTGTGGGCACTTCAGTTTGTTTTGAATCTGTCAGTGCACAACCCGTTTGTGAAAACGGGATGAATAACGCACTTGTGGAAGATTTGACACCGGACATTCATTTCCCGTATGCTTCGATTTCAGTCATGAAATCTCACCTCCTTAACGCATGTTGTATGTGTTGTATGACGACACGGCGTGGTGCGTCTTTGGGGCGTGAGTGTACGACATAGACTTCAGATTCTAAGAAGGAAACTCACCCGCCACCTGACGCACAGGTGGCGGGTTTGTTTTTGCGGCTATTTTTCCAGTTTTCGCTTTTTGGTTTCGTTTGTTGTTTTTGGTTTTCGTTTGTTTTTGGTTTCGTTCTAAAGAGCCGCGCAAAACAAGGAATAGGGGAAACGTTATGGCAGGAATTGCCGAGCTAGGAGAGATTCAGGCCAATCGACTTAGCAGCCATTTGAAGAGGCTGGAAGCAGAAAGCATCTTTATCCTTCGCGAAGCGGCGGCGGAGTTTTCCAAGCCGGTGATGTTGTACTCCATCGGCAAAGACTCTTCGGTCATGCTGCGGCTGGCCCAGAAGGCATTCCATCCGGGCAAAATTCCCTTCCCCCTGCTGCACATCGATACGAACTACAAATTTCCCGAGATGATCGAGTTCCGCGATTGGTACACGCGGCATGTGGGAGCCGAATTGATCGTTCACACCAATCGAAAGGCGCTCGCGGAAGGAGCGAATCCTTACGATTTAGGAACGCAACGGTGCTGTGGGCTTCTGAAGACACGCTCCCTCCTGGATGCTCTTGAAGAGGGTGGATTCGATGTCGCCTTCGGAGGAGCACGCCGCGACGAAGAAAAGTCTCGCGCCAAAGAGCGCGTGTATTCGTTTCGTGACGCCCAGGGGCAATGGGACCCCAAGAACCAGCGCCCTGAATTATGGAATCTCTATAACGGACGACACAACAAGGGTGAGAGCATCCGCGCCTTTCCACTCTCGAACTGGACGGAGATGGATATCTGGCACTACATCCACGCGGAAAATATCCCGATCGTTCCCCTTTACTACGCGAAAGAGCGGGAAGCCGTTCTGCGCGGAAGTTCAATTTTGCTGCTGCAACAAGGCGTTCGGCTGCTGCCAGGTGAGCGTGCCGAGATGGTGAAGTGCCGCATGCGTTCGCTGGGTTGCGCCCCATGCACCGGAGCCATTCTCTCGGAGGCGGACACGCTTCCCAAAATCATCGACGAAATGGTGGCGTTCCGCAAATCGGAGCGTGAAAACCGCGTGATCGACCACGACGAAGAAGGGTCCATGGAAATCAAGAAACGTGAGGGGTACTTCTGATGATTAGCGCAGATATTGAGACCATCGCAGCAAGAATCGCTCCTGTTGAGCCTGCCCCCGGCGAAACCGATCTGTTGCGGTTCACCACGGCCGGAAGTGTCGATGACGGCAAGTCCACATTGATTGGACGCCTCTTGTACGACAGCAAATCCGTCTATGAGGATCAGATCGCGTCGATCAAGAAAAGCGGCATCAACCGCTCCGGCGGCCTCATGGATCTCTCTCTGCTCACCGACGGCCTAAAGGCCGAGCGCGAGCAAGGCATTACCATCGACGTTGCTTACCGCTATTTTGCGACGCCACGGCGGCGGTTCATCATTGCCGATACTCCCGGCCATGAGCAGTACACGCGCAACATGGCAACAGGAGCTTCCACGGCCGATGCCGCAGTAGTGCTTATCGACGCCAGCAAGGGGCTACTCCCGCAGTCTCGGAGACATACCTACATCGCTTCCCTTCTTGGGATTCGCGAGGTAATCGCGGCGATCAACAAGATGGACTTGGTCGATTATCGGGAAGATGTTTTCGATTCGATCTCACGCGACTTCCGCGCCCTTGCGTCGCAGTTGGGCATTCCCAGCGTGCACATCATCCCCGTCAGTGCACTCAAGGGGGATAACATCGTGCATGCCGGCGCTCACACGCCTTGGTATGGGGGCGATACGCTTCTCGAATGTTTGGAAAACCTGCCGGTTCAGCAGACGGAAACGTCCACACCGCTTCGCCTGCCGATTCAATATGTGATCCGCCCTGACGCGCGCTTTCGAGGGTTTGCCGGGCAGGTCGCATCCGGCGTGCTGCACCGTGGCGCCACCGTCACAGCACTTCCTTCCGGAATCAAGACACGCATCAAAGAGATCTCTACCTTTGATGGCGGATTGAATCACGCCGGCGCCGGAAGCTCAATCACGGTCACACTAGATGACGAAATCGATTTGAGCCGCGGCGACCTGTTGGTTGGCGAGAACGATGTGCCACAGTCTGCCTCCAGCTTAAGGGCCAAACTCGTTTGGCTGCAAACCGAGCCTTCGCAAAGCGATAAATTCTATCTACTCAAACAAAGCACCAGGCTGGTAAGAGCCAAGCTTGCCCGCATCCTGCATCGAGTCGACGTCAATACGCTTGCTCACCTTGCGGCCCCCGCTCTGCAAACCAACGATATCGCCGTCGCTGAAATCGAGACGACCTTGCCGTTGTTCTTCGATCCATATCGCCAAAACCGGACCATGGGCAGTTTTATTTTGATTGACCCGATCACCAATGCCACGGTGGCGGCCGGCATGATTGAGGGCAAAGCGGAGCCTTCAGCATCCGCAAGCATTGCACCGCAAAGCGGAACGCTAACTGAGCAGCGCACTCTCAGGAACGGACACCCCCCAGCGGCGCTATGGATCACAGGAGAGTCCGAAGTCGCCGAAAAGCTCGAACAAGCGATCTTTGAAAAGGGATGGCAGGTTCATCTTGTGACGGGTGGAGAATTCCAAGGCGTCGATGCAACTCCGCTGGTTAGCATGCTGAAGCGCATGGGAATCGTTGCCGTATTCAGCGTGGATGCCGATCAGCCTTCGCTGCGGCAAGCCGTTACCGCGATTTACGGAGAGAAATCGGTGCTCGAAATCAACGCTGCCGCTCTTTCCGAGCAGGACGCGAGAGAAACGGCCATGAACTGGCTCCGTGAACTGCAATCTAAAGAACGGCAGTCCGATGAACTGCAATCCAAGTTCAGCCAAGGAAGACGCCAATGACGACCGCGCTACTTGAGTCCACAGAAAATGCTTCGGCGGATGTTCTGATCGATCAGATTCTCAAAGAGGCCGTCGGCGCGGCGTGCATCACTTGCAGCTTTCAGGCGGAGGACATGGTTGTTCTACACCTCTTGCGGCGCCACGTTCCAAACATCCCTGTGCTGTTTCTGGAGACCGGTTACCATTTCGCCGAGACTTATTCCTATCGGGACAGAATGACTGCGGCATGGAACCTGAATCTGATCAATCTCAGCGCTTCAATCAGCGTTGCCGAGCAGGAATCCAAGTTTGGAATCTTAAACCGGACCAATCCCACGCAGTGCTGCCAACTCAGGAAGGTTGAGCCGCTCATGGCGGGGCTCGACAAGTACGACGTTTGGTTCACGGGGCTGCGGCGGGAGCAATCTCCTTCACGCAAGAATCTCAAGAAAGTGGAGCAGCACAAGCTTCCCAGCGGGCGATCCCTGCTTAAGATCAGCGCCCTTGCAGATTGGACGTGGGCCCAGGTATCCGCCTACATCGCGGAAAACGACATTGAGCTTCTGCCGCTTTATCACCTCGGGTATACCAGCATCGGCTGCGAGCCGTGCACGACAATCCCGGAGGACGGCAATAATGCGCGCTCGGGCCGGTGGGGCGGAAAAAAGCTGGAGTGCGGCATCCATACTTTTTCCCAGCAGGCCGATTTAGCTGAGCCGGAATCAAACTAGCTCCGCCGATCCACTCGAAAAGTAGCGATCAACCGGACGCTTCTGAAAATGAAAAACTCGCCATCCCTCCCAATCTGACTACTCGGAGCGAAGCGCCTGCATCGGTTCGATCGACGCCGCCCTTATCGCGGGAAGCACCGCCGCAACAAGAGAGAACAACAGGATTCCCACTCCCGCCGTTACCAGCACAACCGGATCGAAAAGAGTAACGTTGAAGAGCAATCCCTTGATCAGGCGCGAGGTCCACAACGATCCTATCCAACCCAGCCCGCCGCCGATCGCAGCAAAGATGAATGCGGAGCGCAAAACCAGACGAGCAATTCCCGCTCGCTGCGAACCCAGCGCCATGCGAATTGCCATTTCCTGATTTCGCGAAGCCACCGTGAAGGCAATCACACTGTAAATTCCCAGGATAGCCAGCAAGACCGCGGCCGTGGCAAAAGCAGTGATAAGGGTTGTATTGAAGCGGCGGGGCGCCTCCGTTCCATCAATGGCTTCTTCCATCGATTCCAATTGCGTAATCGCCAGCTGAGGATCGAGCGAGTGAAAGACCGATTGCAACTCGACCTTGGTTTGCGAGGGAGAAAGTGTGGAACGCAGGGCCACAAACATGCTATTGCCGCTAAGGTCAGCGGAAGACGTGATCGGACTAAGGTCGGAGATCCACTGCGCTACGGGCAGGTAATAAGTGTCTTTGGCGGGAGCATCCAGGCCGGCTTCTCTCACATCGGTGACCTCGCCGACGATCGTGACCCAAGGTGTGGGCGTGTCTGGCCCGCCAATGTGAACGCGTTTGCCAATGGGGTCCTGGTTTGGCCAGAACCGCTCCGCCAGATTGTGGCTTGCAATGGCCACCAACTGCGTTCCCGCTCTATCGGCCTCGGTGAAGGTGCGGCCCCGAAGCAGCGACATTCCCATCGTCGAAAAATAGTCGCCCGAAATCTGCGGAGTCACCGCGATGTTGATCTGGCTGGCACCTGGAGGAGGCACATAGCCTTCCGCGATAAAACCATTGTTGTCGCTATTTCCAGTCATGGGAAGAAAGCTGCTCAGCGCGGCTCTTTGAACTCCGGGGATGGCGCGCAGCCGGCGTAAGAGCTCGTCGTTAAACGAGTCTATCGCGGCTTGTTTTGAGTATTGCTGCGATGGAAGGTTGTAGTTGGCGAGCACCAGGTGCTCCGGCCGCATCCCGGGATCGACGGAGCGCATCTTCTCAAAGCTCCGCAAAAGAAGGCCGGAAGCGCATAGCAGGATCATCGCAATCGCGATCTCACCCACCACCAGCGCCGAGCGCAAACGTGAATGGCCACCACTGACGCCGCGACCGCTCTCCTTGAGCACATCGTTGGCGCTGGTCCTCATCGCCGCAAAAGCCGGGACCAAGCTGCACAAGAGCCCCGAAGCCGCTGCCAACAACAGGGCAAAGAATACTACCTTCCAATCGAGGCTGATTTCCGAAATGCGGGGAAGCGTCTCCGGCAGGAAGCGAGTCACGACGCGAAGCGCGAGCGCGGCCAAGGACAATCCGATGAGCCCTCCGCCGATGCTGACGACAAGGCCCTCCGACATGGTTTGGCCCAGTAGGGCGGTGCGGCGAGCGCCCAGCGCCAACCGAACCGCGATTTCACGCCGGTTGCGAATGGCCCTCACGAGTAACAAGCCAGCCAGGTTGGCGCAAGCGATCAGCAACACCACCAGTACAGCCAAGAACAAGATCTTCAGCAGCGACCGCGCTTGAGCAACCGTGGTCTGCTGAAGCGAGCGCACAACGGCGTGAATGCGAATTCCGTTCATGAAGGCCGGATAGCCGCGCATGATCTGCTGCGCCACGATCTCGGAGTCCGTTTGCGCCTGCTCAGCGGTAACGCCATGCTTGAGCCGCGCCACCATCTGGTAGTTCCAATTTGCGGCTCTCTGGGTAAGATCCGCCTGGCTGAAGCTCAGCGGGATCCATAGTTCGCTCTGGTTGAGCCTGCCCGGCAAGAGAGGAAATTCGAAATTGCGCGGCATTACGCCAACGACAACGTAAGGCTTGCGATCCAGCAGTACCTTGGAGCCGATGGCATTCGGGTCGGCATGCAGGTGCGATTGCCAAAAGCCATAACTCAAGACCGTGACGTGGCCATCCCGGGTCTCATCCTCTTGTGTGAAGACGCGGCCCAACAAGGGACTTACGCCTAGAGTGGGAAGCACTCCTGCGCCAAGACGCGCGACCTGCGCCTGATATGGTTCGCCTGCGCCGGAAACTTCGTAGGTCGTCGTGGTGTAGCCGCCCATGCGCTCAAAGGTGTGGGTATCGCGAGTGTAGGCAACAATGTCTGGCGCGGTAACCTGGCCGCCATTGCCGTCGACTTGCACTCCTTCAAGATTGTCCGCAAGAATCACCAGGCGCTCGGGATCGTGAAAGGGCAAGGGCCGCAACAACACGCTTTCCACGATTGAAAAAATAGCCGTAACCGCGCCGATGGCCAGAGAGAGAGTGAGAACCGCGGTGAGAGTGAACCCGGGCGATTTGCGCAGCTGGCGAAGCGAATGCCTCACGTTGGTGACAAATGAGTTCATGTGAGCGTGTTGCCCTTCTTGAAGGAATGTTTCGAACGAGCTTGCAATATCGTGAGATAAGCATCTTTCGTGCCAACCATTGCTGCCTAAGCTCTTGAATCATCGATTCCTAAACCCTTGAATCTTCGTTTCCTAAACCCTTGAATCAAGGCACTGTTCCCGAGCGGCGGTCAAGGAATCCGCAAGCCGGTGTTCGCTTTCGATGCAAGTCTGTTCGGAACCGAACATCCATTGGCCCTTTGGTCAGGCGCGGCCGAGAGGTGAGGTGTATCTTGAATGCTACTATAGGCTTCGCGAGATTCGACCCAAATGCTTTCATCTCCATTGGCCAAATCCCTTAAGCTTAGCCCTCTGCGCATCGTCCTTTTCTGTTCCTCGGTTTTTTTGCTGTCGGTCCTTATTGTGCCCGCGGCTTTGCGGGCCGACAACGGCCCTCTTGCAACTCCCGAGGAGATCAAGACATTCCTGAACCGGAACATCGTATGGCACAAGCAGCTTACGACGCAGCAGGCGCTCATCACCGACCCGAGCGACACGGTTTTCTTTAACGACAACCGGCAGTTTGCGGACCAGGCGATACATTTGTCCTTCGATTTTGCGCGGGTCGAAGCACAGGCTCTCGAGGCAAGAGCGGCCGCCAGCCACACCTCCGGCAACTCGGAGCAGGCGACCGTTGAAGCTTCCCGATTTCAAAGCCTCTCGGAGGCCGCAGCCAAAGCGGATCAGCAGGCCAAACAGTTTGACCAGGATCTGGCTTCATTCCGGCAGCAGTTGACCGGAGCTTCCGGAGCAAAGCGGCAGGTGATCGCCTCGCAAATCGCGGAAACCGAGAGCCAGTTGAACCTGCTGCAGGTCCGCAGGGACACCATCCGCAACATGCTGACCTTCATGAACGGCGCTACCGGCAGTTCGGGAGCGGGCGGGCTGCGGAGTGACATCGAAGAGCTGGCGCGCTCGGTTCCCGCTCTTGCGCGGAGCATCGAAAAGCAAGCAACGGCGTCAGACGCCGCACCAGATAGCGCTCCCGGCTCCGCCGATGCCATGGACGTGACCGGACGGAAAGAGACCACCGGCATCTTCGGTCTTGTCAGCGAACTTCTCACGGAAAGGCGCAAGCTCGCGGTTCTGGGCCAAGCCATCGATCGAACGAATAGCCTGGCGGACGCCGCAAAGGCGCTGCGCGATCCGCTATCGACCCGCCTCCGCGCCCTGGTGCAGCGCAGCAACGAACTCGCGCAGCAATCGGCCTCCCAGGATTCGTCCGCGCTCACGGAGGAGCGCAAGGAACTGGATGGCCTGACCGTCGAGTTCAAACAACTCTCGTCCGCTATCTTGCCCCTGAGCAAGCAGAACGTACTATTGGATCTATACCGCCACAATGCCACCAACTGGCGCAACGCTGTGCAGACGCGGCACGATTCCGTTCTGAGATCTCTGCTGATACGGCTGAGCATTCTCGCAGCCGTGCTGGGCGGAATTTTCGGGCTCTCCGAAATCTGGCGGCGGGTTACCTTCCGCTACATCGGTGACGCGCGGCGGCGGCACCAGTTCCTGGTGCTGCGCGGCATTGTGGTCGGCTGCGTCTCCATCGTGGTGGTGCTCTTCTCTTCTGTGAGCGGCCTGGGTAGCATTACGACCTTTGCGGGGCTGCTGACCGCGGGCGCCGCAGTCGCGCTGCAAAACGTGATCCTGGCCATCGCGGGTTATTTCTTTCTCATTGGAAAATATGGCGTGCGCGTGGGCGACCGCATCCAGATCGCGGGCGTCACCGGAGACGTGATCGACATCGGCTTCATCCGCTTGCACATGGTGGAGGTAAGCAGAACCACCGGGCAAAGACACACGGGACGCGTGGTGGCGTTTTCCAACGCGGTGGTGTTCCAGCCGCACGCCGGACTGTTCAAGCAGGTTCCGGGAACCAACTTCGTGTGGCACGAGGTTACGCTGACGGTTCCCCAAGGCGGCAATTACCACCAAGTTGAAAAGCAGACGCTGGAGGCTGTGACAAAGGTTTATATGGAGTATCAGTCGAAGATGGAGGCGCAGTACCGCAATATGGAGCAGACGCTCTCCGGATCGACTCGCTCTCTACGGCCGGAGAGCCGCTTGAAGCTCACGCCCGCAGGGCTGGAAATCTCCGTCCGCTATCCGGTCGAACTCGATAGCTCGGTGGAGATTGACGATCGGGTTACCCGCGAGGTTCTTGCGGCAACCGAACAGGAACCAAAGCTAACGGCCCAAATGGAAGCAAGAGTGTAACCCTGGCTCAAGGTGAAGCATTTCAGGAATCTTGATTTCACCTTCATTTTTCGACCCTTTTTCGAATGTCGAAAAATAATGAAGTGGAATGAATGCTCTCGCCAGATTCAAATCCGGGACCGACCCCGTTCAGCCAACCAGAATAAGCCCATTTTTCAAGGCTCAATCGATCTCAAGAGGCCGATCCTATTCTGGCTCAATCGGCCTTCCAAGGTCATTGTGCCCACCATTTCAGGGCCATGAAAATGACGGCAAAATCAACCGTAAATCAAACACCGGCTAAACCCGTTCTTCGTCCGCGCTCCACGACCCAGGCTATGGATCGATCTGGATGACATCGAGCGCATGGCCCACCACATCCAACTGAGTCACGTCTTTAGGGGGCCCGTCCGTGGTGGTATCGATGATGTCCAGTTCCCCGCCCTGGCAGACATAAATTATGTTGCGTTTGGAGATCGGCTGCATTCCTGTAACGTCAAAATTAGGCCGGGCAAACTGGGACGATATCTCAGGAATGGCCACCGCACCACTGCCTATGTTGAAGCTGGTAAGGCAGCCCAGGATATTTCCGGTCGCGGGATCCGTGGTAAACGTGCACGTTCGAGCGCCAATATAGAGCTTGTTGTTACTCGCCACCCTCATCTTTTGATGGAGCCCATCCGTAATGGACGTGGCACCGGAGACGCTGGGAGCGCTTGGATTGCCGATATTGAGGGCGGTCAAAGTCCCACAACTAGATAGTCCTAACTGCTTACAAGCACTGTTGCTTGACGCCGACACGGCTGGTACTGGAGTACCCGCCACAAAGAGGGTTGAGCCGTTGATCGCGCCGATTGTGGCTCCGGCAACGGCAACCACCGTTCCAAATGTAGGCGGTGTGGGGGGAGAGGCGAATACCCCACTAAAGTCTATGGACACGACACTCGCGGATGTGCCACCACACTCCGCGCCGCAGTTCAAGATGAATGCCTGGGTCTCGCTGGTGTTGAAGACCGCCGAAAAGGGCTGATCGAGAGCGGGCCCGGTAATAGCAACAATCGCCTGGGTGGCAGTATTGATCACAAAAAATCCACCGGTGTTTGGGGCAACCAGCGCGTTGGGGCTGTCGGGGAACGCGAGCAGTCTTGTTCCCTGGGGGCTAAGCACCAGACGCTGCGCTCCGGGAACGGTGAGGGGCACCACAACCGGCGTTGGCACAGGCGTGGGCGTCGCGGTTGGCGTGGGCGTCGTGCTGGGGCTGGCGGTGGGCGTTGGAGTCGCAGTCGGCGTTGGAGTAGGGGTCGGGGTAACTCCCGTGCCGGTCACAATGTTTACAGTGCCCGCTGAATGGATCGCGGCATAGACGGTTGCTCCATCCGGAGAAATGGCGAGATCGTCCACAGGGTTGGTCAATGTGGGCTTAACTCCCAACGCCTCGGTGGCGCCGATCATTACGCTGAACTCCGGGTTATTCTCTTCCAGGATTGCCGTGAATCCATTGGAAGTGACCATCTTCCCAGGCGCTAAGACTGTGGGGAAGCTTACAGTGGAAAACACATCTTTATCCCCATCTATCATGATCACCGAAGGGGTAGTGGTGATGCCTATGGGTGTCGCGCCGTCATTCGTAAGAAGAACGCGCTTTTTAATGCCGCTCAAGGGAGCTCCTTGCGCATTCTTGGGGGGGCCTCCGTAGCACCCCGAAAACACCAACAATAAAACCGGCAGAAGGGCTCCTATCGCCACGAACTGCCCGGCAAAACGCTTCTCTCGACCCACGGAACCTGCCCTCACTTATAGTTGATCGAAAATTATAACAAAGCGGAATCCAGCTAACTTTCTTATCAGCAATGGTTTCCACCGCATCGCCGACAGGCACACCGCTCCCTTTGGTGGCTTGCGCCAATGGTAGAACGTTGGGAGACCAGCATTCCTGCACACTTTTTTAACCCGTTTTTCTTTTAGTCGTTTTTTCTTTCGTCGTTGTCTATTAGCCCGTTTCTACCTAGCCGGTTTTCCGTCGGCCCGAAACGTGTTCGCTGTGTCAGGGGCTCGGGGGCGTCGGCATGAGACCACTCAGTCGCCCAATCTCTGATTTCTTTGTTTGAGCCCGAGGCAGCAGCGTGATTTGAATAACGTCTTTGTGGGAACACAGGCTTCCAACACCAATATCGGTCGAGCGAGGGCCGCCGATTAGAAAACCAGCCATTACAAAATCAAGCGGCACCCAATCCCAGCGGCACCCCAATCCAAGCGCCACCCAAGGGTCAACATTTCTTTCCTGCGATTGCCCTTCCCAGGTTATGCAGAGAACCCTAAGTGCTGTATTCTTAATGATTGCGCCATGTCACAAGACCTCATCTCACGCTTGAAACAAGGGCCTGTTCTTTGCGATGGCGCCATTGGGACGCTACTGTACGCAAAGGGCATCTTCATCAACCGATGTTATGACGAACTGAATCTGACCCAGCCCGACCTTATCTACGGAATCCATCAGGATTACCTGAACTCCGGCGCTGAAATCATAGAAACCAATACATTTGGCGGAAATTCCCACCGTCTGGAGCGCCATGGCCTGGCGGCAAAAGCCAAGGACATTAACTTTCACGGCGCAAGGCTGGCCCGTGAGGCAGCCGATGCCTTTATGGCCAAGAAGGGCGCTTCGGTCCTGGTAGCCGGTTCCATGGGGCCGTTAGGCATCCGCATTGAACCGCTGGGCAAGACCTCCCGCGAAGAGGCCCGGGCAGCCTTCCGCAAACAGGCACTGGCTCTGATTGAAGGCGGCGTCGACCTCATCATCTTAGAGACATTCGGATACCTGGAAGAGTTGCATCAAGCTTTCCTGGCGGTACGGGAGGCAAGCCCGCAGACGCAAGTGGTGGCTCAGGCAACCATTGACGAAGACGGGAATTGCCTGGATGGCGCGAGCGCCGAGACCTTCGCCATCAAGGCGACCGATTGGGGAGCGGATGTTATCGGATGTAATTGCAGCGTCGGCCCGGTGGCGATGCTGGAAGCCATTGAGCGCATCCGGCGCAACACGAATCTCCCGTTGTCGGCACAGCCGAACGCGGGTATTCCCCGGAGCATCGAAGGCCGCAACATCTATATGTGCTCGCCCGAATACATGGCAAGCTACGCCCGAAAGTTCGTGACCGCGGGCGTGAGCCTGGTTGGCGGCTGCTGCGGAACCACTCCGGAGCACATCAAATCGATGAAGGCGGCCTTGCGCATTACCGACGTGAAGGCCAGGACAGGCGGATTCCGGGTACAGGCCGAGGCCGCAACAGGCCAAAAGCTGACGGCTCCGCCCCTTGCCCAACGCTCCGGCTTGGGCCGCAAGCTGGCCATGAGCGAATTTGTAACGCTCGTGGAAGTCGTGCCTCCCAAGGGCGTGGATTTTCGCAAGGAGCTGGAAGGGGCAAAGTATCTGAAGGCGGCGGGCGTCGACGCCTTGAACATCCCGGACAGCCCCCGCGCCTCCGCGCGCATGAGCAATTTTGCGCTATGCCTTCTGGTGCAGCAGCATGTAGGGATTGAGACCGTGTTGCACTTTAGCTGCCGGGACCGCAATGTGCTCAGCATGCAGTCGGAGCTATTGGGAGCCTATACCACAGGCCTTCACAACCTCATCTGCGTTACGGGCGATCCACCCAAGATGGGCAACTATCCCGATGCCACCGCGGTCTTTGACGTGGATGCGATCGGATTGGTGAACATCGTCCACAATCTAAATTGCGGACTGGACATCGGCGGCAACCCAATTGGAAATGGCACCGCATTCGTGACCGGTGTAGGGGCCAACCCCGGCATTGGGAACCTCGATGAAGAGATACGGCGGTTTGAGTTCAAGGTGGAAGCCGGAGCCGATTATGCGGTGACCCAGCCAGTCTTCGATATCAGTTTGCTGGAGACGTTCTTGCGGCGCATCGAGCACTGCCGCATTCCCGTGCTGGCGGGCATCTGGCCGCTCGTGAGCGTACGCAATGCCGAGTTCATGAAGAACGAATTGCGCGTCTCGGTGCCTGATTCCATCGTGGAGAGAATGGGCCGCGCACCCAATGCGGAGGCCGCCAGGGCTGAAGGCATTCTGATCGCCCGCGAGATGTTAAGCCAGGTACGCGATTTGGTTCAGGGCGTACAGGTGTCGGCCCCGATGGGACGCTATTCGTCCGCTGTTCAAGTGCTCAATATTGAAGGCCCTGCCGCAGCGGGGATGTAAGACATATCGTTCCTTTTGGATGGGGCTCGGGTGCAGAACATGCCTGGAGCCCCGTTTCTTTTACGGTTCCATCAGAGCGCTCATCAATTCATCCGCAGCTCTCGTTTTTTGCCCGACCTGATGCCGGTCGGGAAATCCCCCGCCTACCGAAGACCTTCTAAAACATAGAACCAATCCTAAAAATCTCTGCCGATTTGGAGACGAATCGATGCCGGACCCATCTCGGCCCGCGGTGGGAGAGACCCATCGCCAACTTGCAAAGAGCGATTCAATCGGTTCCGTCGATTTAAGCGATTCAAGTGATGCAATAGGGGGAGAAAAGGGCATGCCAAACAAATCGTCAAAGCAGAAGTCTCAACCAAACAACGGAGCTACGCCAAATATCCTGCCGCGGCCAGATTTTCACTTTTCCGGCGACGTGGGCCGCACCTATCTTGAATCGGACCCGCCCCAATTTCCCAAGCCCACGGAAGCGCCGCAGGGAGCGCCCAACATCCTGTTAATCCTGATTGACGATTGCGGATTCGGCCAGTTCAGCACGTTCGGAGGAGGAGTGCCCTCACCTACGATGGATCGGCTTGCATCCGAGGGTCTTCGTTTTAACCATTTCCACACAACGGCGCTGTGCAGCCCGACACGCGCGGCCCTCATTACCGGGCGCAACCATCACTCTGCGGCGTTTGCGGGAATCACAGAACTTGCCACCGGTTACGACGGCTATACCTGCATCCTGCCGAAAAGCTGTGGCACCGTGAGCGAGGTGCTGCGGCAGAACGGCTACATGACTGCCTGGATCGGCAAGAACCATAACACTCCCACATGGGAGACCAGCGCTGCCGGCCCCTTCGATCGCTGGGCCAACGGCCTGGGCTTCGACTACTTCTATGGCTTCAATGGCGGAGATATGAACCACTGGAACCCCGTTTTATATGAAAACAGAAACCTGGTTCCCGCATCGAAAGATCCCAACTACCATCTCACATCCGACCTCGCCGACAAGGCTGTCGCGTGGGTCCGTCAAGCCAAATCCATATCTCCCGACCGGCCCTTCTTTCTCTACGTCGCTCCGGGAGCAACCCATGCGCCGCACCACATCGCCAAGCAATGGATCGAGAAATTCAAAGGCAAATTCGACGGCGGTTGGGACAAGTACCGCGAGGAAACCATTGTCCGACAGAAAAAACTAGGCGTGATTCCACAGGACACCGAGCTAACGGAGAGATCGAAGGGCTTGCCGGCGTGGGACTCCCTCAACGCCGACCAGAAACGGCTCTATGCGCGCATGATGGAGGTCTTCGCGGGCTACGGCGCAGATTGCGACGAGCAGATGGGCCGCATCGTGGATGCAATCAAGGCTCTGCCCGATGCTGACAATACCCTGATCCTCTACATTGCGGGCGACAACGGGGCCAGCGCCGAAGGCGGTCTCGAAGGATCGCTGTGCGAGAACATGTTCTTCAACGGCTTTCCCGAAAAATGGCAGGACAACATCAAGGCAATCGACGAATTGGGCGGACCGAAACACTTCAACCACTTTCCCTCCGCATGGGCTCATGCGATGAACACTCCGTTCCAGTGGACCAAACAGGTCGCGAGCCATTTTGGCGGCACGCGCAATCCGATGATCATCTCCTGGCCGGCGCGTATTCGAGACAAGGGCGGACTGCGAACGCAGTTCATCCACACCATCGATATTGTGCCGACGATTTATGAGGTCACGGGGATCAACGCTCCGAGCGTTTTGAATGGTATTGCGCAAAAGCCGATCGAGGGCATGACCTTTGCCCATGCGCTTGACGATGCCCAGGCGGAGAGCCATCGCAAGACCCAATACTTTGAACTCGGCTGCAATCGCGGACTCTATCACGAAGGATGGATGGCATCCTCGCCCTCATTCGTACCTTGGAACCCGGTGCGCGAAGAGTGGGACCCGGACAAGGCGAAGTGGGAGCTCTACGACATCACCAAAGATTTCTCACAGGCCAAGGATCTGGCGGCTCAACATCCCGAAAAACTCCGGCAGCTGCAGGATATGTGGTGGGTAGAGGCGGCGAAGTATAACGTACTGCCACTCGACTGGCGCGCCACGATCCGCATGAATGCCGAATTGATGGGACGGCCAAGCCTCATCGGAGGCCGCACGTCGATGACTTATTATTCCGGAACGGTTGGACTGCCCGATGCCGCATCACCGCCAATGTGCAACAAGTCGTGGAGGATCACCGCGGAGATCGAAATCCCCGACGGCAAAACTGAAGGCATGATCGTGACCCACGGAGGGTTGGAGGGCGGATATGGACTCTATCTGCGCGACGGTGTACCCACGTTCGTCTACAACTACCTAAGCATCGACCGGCCCACTTTCACCGGCAAAGACAGGGTGCCGAAAGGAAAAGCAACCATCACGGTCGATTTCAAGTACGACGGCGGAGGAATGGGCAAAGGCGGCGAGATCACCATGAAGGTCAACGGCAAGAAGGTCGCCGGGGGCCGCCTGGAAAAGACGATTCCCATCCAGTTCGGGCTTGGCGAAGGGCTTGATATAGGCATGGACATCGGTTCACCGGTCGACTTTACCTATGAATTGCCGTTCGCGTTTACCGGCAAGATCGACCACGTCACCATCGATCTTAAGCCCACGCAGGCAGCCATCGACGAACCAGCAAGGGCGGCCTGATTGATTCCTGGGGTGAGAATCGCGTGGTGCGAGAATCATTTCGCGATGGTCCGTCCCTCGGTGACAACAAACAGAGCGTCCACGCGCATGCAACAAGCGGCTCGCGAATGGTTATTTCGCGCTAAACTCTTCTCCAGACGCTGCTTAGGAGCATCCTGACTGGTGGACATCCGGGGGTGTATATCCGTGATCGATTTCGACGCGTCGCCGATATAATGGGAGGAAAGAAGGAGAATTCAGATGCAACAGGGCACAATCACTGTCATCCACTCCGACCCCGCAATACACGGTGGAGATCCTGTGTTCAAGGGGTCACGTGTGCCCTTCCAAACTCTCCTCGACCATGTGGAACATGCCGGAAAAAGGGGCTTCGAGGAGTTTCTCGAGGGGTTTGATATTCCGCGGGAGCAGGCTATTGC
Organism: Candidatus Angelobacter sp.; assembly: GCA_035295685.1. Classification (GTDB taxonomy): domain Bacteria; phylum Acidobacteriota; class Terriglobia; order Terriglobales; family Acidobacteriaceae; genus Angelobacter. Next base: position 406 of record DATGIO010000105.1, on the reverse strand, counting down.
TGCGCTCCGAGAAAAAGGTCTGCTCCACCTGATCGATCAATGAAGACCATTCTGTTTGATCAGGATTATAATTCAAAACTCGCACAATACTACAGGGCTCGCGACTTTAGCGTCTCTTTGCTCAAGGATGTGGGCCTTCATGGTGTCACAAATGGCCAATTACTCGCCGCAGCAGAGGGGAGGTTCGATGTTCTCATCTCCATGGACAAAAATATCCCCTACCAAAACAATTGGCTCGGCCGAAAACTCTCTTGTTTGATTGTCCGGCTCAGGAGAGACCACATTGACTTTCATTTGCCATATCTTCCGGAAGCCTACGAAATTCTCCGCAAACTCAAACCGGGAGAAATCGATTGGGTTGGCGATCCAGACCGCGTCTTGGCCGAACGACAACGTTACGACGCAC
>DATGIO010000104.1:0-82539 GCA_035295685.1 Candidatus Angelobacter sp. | reverse complement strand
GTGCCTTCCATCCGAAGCGGCTGATGGTGCCATCATTGGGGCTGGTATTGAAAACGCCGCCAATAATGCCTCCGCCCGGGCCAGATCTCTGCGATGCAAGAGCCGAAACGTCCGCCACCAGACTGTCGTCAGTAATCAGCTCAATCAAACCGTCTCCGCGCACCTGAATGGGAATACGGAAGCTCACGTTCTTGTTGGCAACGGCAGCGGCAAAGTTCGGCTGCTTGATGTTACAAGTAGTGCCGGTGGTACCGTTGACGTTGGTGGCATTGGTGGCATCGACGCGCCCGGTAATCGTGAAAAGTTCGTGAACCCCGCCATCAAGGACGCTGGTCGGAACACCGCTACTATTCGGAACATTGATGAAACGAGCTTCGCGGATGGGGCCGTGAAGGCTGATGAACGAGGGCACCGTGTTGGTAGCTCCATCGAGAGTTGCCATTGCAATTTGCGGGTTGGTGGCGGGACTCGCACCCAAGACGGTCGGGAAGGAGTGGCACTGGGCACAACTATTGCCGTTGAAGCGAGGACCAAGCCCGCCGCCGTCTTCCGAGCAAGGAATGGTGCTGCCGGAACCGTTGCTGCCGCCGTTGGCGGGCACGCAATTGGAGGAATTTGCACTGGTTGCGGCGCCTACACCGGAAACCGAATCGACTTCCTGAAAGCGATAAAGAGCGGCGCAAAAGAACTCCGCCTCATCCTCCGGCATACCCGAAAGCCCGGTGGGAAGTACGTTGCCGCCCTGAGAAGGAACAGCCGCGCGCACTGCGCCATTAGGAAACAACGTGGTCGCTCCGTTGGAAAATTCTCCAGTGTTTGGCAGCGGATAGCCTTTCAACGCCGAGGCAGCACAGCTTACTGCCGCCGCAGCCGATGGTTTTGTGCCGCCACCAACTGTTTGCACAATAGGACCATTCGTTATAGGAGCGGGTGTTGGGGTAGGTTCAGCCTGTGGTCCGGGATCGGTGACTCCCGAAGCCACTTGGGCCGAGGCGACTGCGGATGACAACATGAGGAAGAACGCGAGCAATAGGACGATCGAACACGATGAAGTGAAGCGATTGACTCTGTTTGAATGGGTACTGCCAAAAACACACATTGGGATAAAACCCTCCTGAGGAGCTTGGGGGCTCCTTCTGTTCACTTTGTTCAGTGGATAAAAGAATCTTTCAGAAGCTTACAAGAGTTGGTCTAACTATTAGAGAATTTATATTTAGTAATAGGCAGTGTCAATATATTCATTAATATTTATTAACTATAAACAAAATAGACGCGCTCTATAAGCCTATTTATTCCCCCAATGTACGTTAAATTCAGATAACTTTATCCATAATCTATGGATATTCAAATAATCAAGGCGCGGCTTTAATTTTCCATTCCTGTTTTTCCGCTCTTCATCATTTGGACAAAATGATCTACAGATTTTGATATGTCATTCACCAAACGTTAACTATCGAGGAATCCTGATGGAGGGACTTTATAAATTTTCGTTGCTGTGGCATGGGTAATCCAGTAGGAGTCCTGAAATTTCCATGTTCGAGGCGAAAACGATGGGAGGGTGCGGTTATGATGGCAAGGAGTCGGCCGAAGTGGTCCAACAATTGGGTGCACCACCAGCCGGTGAGCCGATGGCCCAGCGGTTGCACTACTGGAGACCGCCCGGATTGAAGCAAGGAGGCTGTGCCAGTCGCAGGCCGAAATATCTCCAGGGAGAGCTGCGCCAGACCGAACACAAGTTCGCCACATTAGCGGCAAGACCTGGGGTGCAAGACCCATTGTGGACGAGCGCGCGTGTGACCCCAAGTGATCGAAGAAGACTATGGAATTTTACGACCACCCAGGAGGTAAATGGTGGCTGATATCACGGTGTATGGAAAGCTGTGACTTCCCTTTCAGGCGGACCAAATCGCAGATACCCTCACACCGCATCCAGCGTTACAGATTCCTCCATCCTGCTTACTTTATCGCGGGGTAACCTGGAAGATCGCCAACTGAAAAGGCGATGGTCTCAAACTATGCGCGAGAAACTTAAGTGCGCTCCACTTCAGAGACATGCCTCTGTCGCGCCACATATATAGATGGCCTAGCTCTAATTCTTTATTTGCTTTACTAAAAGACAAATCGGATATATTCTTTCGCAAATAAGTCTAGCTGTCTATTTCTTGTTCTTTTGTAAGAAAGTTAGAATCGAGGAGATAGACCGGTAATGAGGACAGAAACAAACTTCGCCGCAAGAACGCACCGGCTCCAATGCGATTTCTATTCTTGCGGAAGCCAATCACAATTCATCATTTTCCTTCTCTAACTTTGAAGAGAAGGGCGGGGCTGCGTGAAAGCTCCAAAAATCGGGACTGAGTGCGAACAAGTCGTCCGCCTTTACCCGTTGGATCGGCGCATCCCCATGGCGACACCACGAGCGCAGCCAGCCCCCATGACCACAAACGCTGCGATGAGGTTTTGCGTTGTTTTTCTCAATTGCATCCTCGCCAAGACTTGAATGTCCGAATTTGAAAGGAAAAGTCGTCCGTATGACCATCGTACCTTCTGCCATTCAGCCTCCGCATTCCAACTTTCCCGATTCCACCAACCGGAAAACGCTCCGATCTTCGTTCCTGTCACTGGCGCTGGCCGTGGCCTCTTTGCTGCTATGGGTCACCCCCGAAACGTCGGCGCAAACCGTTCCCTTCGTGAATCCTCCGAATATCGACTACCGCGGCGGCGTCGTTGAATTGCGCGCAGCGCTGGCGAACATCACTTGGGCGGGCCAGCCTGCTCGTAGCAATGTCTATAGCGCCCGTTATGGCTCCACGAGCTTCGCGCCTTCTTTCGCACCGCCGACTATCCGCACCCACCCGGATGCATTTCGGGAGTTAAGACTCAGGCTCACGAACAACATTGATTTCGCACACCTTGGAAGTGCTTGCCTTGAGGGCCACGAGTTTACGAATCTTCATTATCACGGATTTGAGGTATCGCCGGTTCAGCCGTCGGATGACGTAGTGAACATCAAGATACATGAGGGTAAGTCCTTCGACTACGTGGTCCCATTCCCGCAGATTACCGGCAAGGAACACCCAGAAGGAATGTTCTGGTATCACCCACATCCGCACGGATGCAGCTTTGCACAGGTGAGCAACGGAATGTCCGGGGCACTCATTGTCGGAGACATTTTGAGGACGCGATATCCCGCGTTTGTCGGCATCAAGGAGAACATTCTTTTGTTAAAAGATAGCCAACCGGATCTGACGGCGGCCGCCACAATGGAGCGAGCCCTCCGGTCTTTCTTTGCGAATCCCAAGGCTAAGGCTGAAGACCGATTTAATCCTCCAGCCACAGTGAACGCCCTTCATGAGCCTACGATCACAATCCGTCCTGGCGAGTTCCAGTTCTTCAGGATTGGAAACGTGGGGTCGGACGCTTACTTCAACATTGCCCTGCCAAACGTTGAGGCCTTCATCATTGCCGTCGACGGCTTTCCGACGCAAGGACCGATCCCGCTTGACTCAAGCAAGGGATGGCTCCTGCCTCCAGGCTCGCGCGTGGAAATGTTAGTCCGCGGGCCGCAGAATCCCGGCCCATTCGTCATGACATCGCTCGATGCGCCAGAGACTGCGTTTCGATTCGTGGGCACATTGATGCACTTGCAGGTTGCGGCAACCAAGGCGTTGAAAGAAGACGCCAAGAGCGGCGCGCGGTTAGCGGCGTTGCAACAGGCTCCGGCCACCCCGGCAAAGTACTACCCTCTGCCCAGCGATTTTGCCCAGGCTAAAGCCGCCGAGCTCCAATGTCAGATCCTGACGCCGAGCAACGATCCTCGCGGCACCTTTGTATTCACGCAGGACGCGAACGGTAATTTCTTTATGAACGGCCTACAATATCGTGAGGACGTCCTGAATGTAACCTGCCCCATCCCCAGCCATCCGACCTGGACCATCTACAACAACACGGATATCAATCACACGTTCCACATCCACCAGATCCACTTCCGGGTGAATAAAATCGGCGACCACATCGTTACGGACAACGAGGCGCCTTTCCGAGACAATGTTGACGTGCCTCCCCACACGGGGGTCGAGTTGACCTTACCCTTCGACGAGACGTATCTTGCCGGAAAATTCGTGCTGCACTGCCACATCTTGTTTCACGAAGACCACGGGATGATGATGAACATCGAGCTTCATCTTCTGACTGCCCAGAACTGACGAGCAAGCTCGACTGCGGGGGATTTCCTGGAAGGGCAATATTTCCGAAATCCTCCGCATTCCTCTTGCTATTTCAGGCTTTCTTTTCGGTGCAGGATGAATGCAAGACGGGCCGGGGGAACACAACGACTTTCAGCGATGGAAATTTCCTGAGGAATTACTTTTCCTCTTCGTGGACCTCAAGAGGCCGGCCTTGACGCAATAAGTATTGTTGAAAAAACCGGCTGGTAAAGCATATCTGCGTGCCGGATGTGAAACTCTCTTGATGTGCCAACGAGGTCACCAGCACCATGTGGTCGTCCAGCGCAAATTGCTCGACCAACTTCAACTCCATCACGTGATGCGCGTCGTGCGGTATGGGAATGCCATAAAACGATGAGCTTTTTTGAACGACGGGAATGCTGGACCAATCGAAGATGGCTTTCCCGTGATTACTTCCCAGCCGGTTCAGCAGCTTCCGGTAGGACACCGGCACCGAGCTGAGGGCCATCCTCCCGGCTTTGGCAACCAGAGACAGTCCGGGGTCGGACTTACGGATCGATAGCAGATAGTACTGACCGATGAATCCGATCAGGTCCATGGGATAGAGATTCGATCCTTCTTCGCAACAATACGACATTAGATAAACCGGGCGGAGCCGCATGTAGAGCACCCACACGTAAAACAGCTCATTCATCTTCATCTTCTTGTTGCGGGGGTTGCGGTCGAAAAATAACCGGCAGCGATGATAGAGCTGGTTCACTTGCATCCTCACCGGCGGAAGTGAATAGTCACGGCCTCCGACGGTGCGGAAGATACAGAGCTGGCAGCCGGGAAGCGCAACGGCATGCTCGAAGGCGATCTTCACCCGTCCGATGATCTTGCCCGCCTCTCGAAAAGTCATCCATAGCTTTGCCGATTGGATCTTGGGCAGATCGTCAATCTGGAATCCGATTGCTACCAGCAGGGGGAGCAATTCCACAATGACGTGGTTGCTAGTAATGTCCAGGGCGGCCCCTATTCCTTCCAGCGTTACCTGCACATGGTCTTCAGGGTTGTTTACCGAGACAACGGCCCATCCAGGGCGTTTCTCATTGCCAAGAAGCAATTTCCGCAGCGTCAAACCAAGAGGAGGCACGGATCACCTTTCGATACCGCCGAACAAACCATACCACAAGCACATACCAGAAAGGCGTCCGGAAAACCATGAATGATCATGAACGAAATGGGTGCAGTGGTTTTGCCTTTTCTGATCGGTCCCTCCAAAGAGTGAGCGAGCCATGTCAATTGTGCTATTTTGAAACACTGTGGAAAGCAACGCGCATCTCGTCGTGCTCAAGGCCGGCGAGTTCCATCACCGGAAGTCGTTTGGCCCGAATACGATCAGCCGCGGCGCAGTCCTATTGGAGTGCGAATGGACCGGCGGAATCTTTGAATCCGGAGTTTTTCTTGGGGGCCGATTTTGCGGCGGGCAGTTTCTTGGCGGCACTTTCTGGGGCGGGGTCTTTTGGGATGGCGCCTGGATCGGCGGAACCTGGGAGAGCGGATTTGATCGCAACGGGCTTTATCATCCCAGATCGAATCATCCGCCCTATCTCTGAAACTTGTCGAATGGATTTGCGGTCGCGAACGGCCTAACGCCTGCGTCATTGAAAATCTATGTGAAGGACGACGGTAATTGAATGCAAGAGACAGATCTTCCTCACCAAAACTTTCCTCAGCAAGACAAGGATGTAGCCCCTGCGGCACCCACCCTGCTTATCGCCAGCCCACATCGCTATCCCGATCTTGCCCAGCTTTGGTATCGCTTTGTGCGGCGCGAACTCATGCCAGCTTTTACCCAGCGAGGATTAGCAGTCACCGTAACGATTTTTTGCGACGGAGAGCCGAATGATTTTAATCCCGATGATTTTCTCGGAGCCTCCCTGTGCCTCCCAGGACCAGAAGCGCGCGATTTCATGGAGTTTTACGATTTTGCCCTGAACGAAAAATGCGATTTCCTGCTCATTCTCGATGCCGACGCCTTTGTCCTGGATGGGGAATGGGTGGCAGGCTACCTTCAAAGGTTTAGCGACCAAGACGTCTCGGCGGTTTCTTTTGTTCCACGCAAAGGGAAAGAGGGACCCGCGATTTACGCGCTGCTATGCCGTTGTGCCCACTACCGGGCGCTGCCCGCGCCCGTGTTTCCCTCCCACTATGAGTCACTCGAGGAATGGCCCAAGGTGGTGAACCTTCAACCAGGAGATTTTGCAGCCCAACGCTTGCTTGCTGCGGGGCGAAAAATCATCAGTGTAGGTGCGGAGGAGTCTGCGCTGCATGTCACAAATTTCCACGGCACCACAGTCGTGCGAATCTGCCGCAGCCTTTTTGGCAGCCTCATTGGCGATAGCCAGTTCGAAGACCTGATTCAACGGGAACGCTACTATGCAGTGGGCGTCTACGACAACATTCTGCTAGCAAGTCTCTATGAGCGACTCTTTGACTCGGCGTTCGCGCCCGATTCGCTCGGGCATTCACTGGCGGGGAGCATGACCATTTCAGCATTCCGGCGTGTATTGGGAAACATTCACGATCCGAAAAGGCAAAGCGCGCTACGGGATTGGTTTGAGCATTCCAACCTAGGATTTATGAAAATGGCCGCATGTGAGGGCTTGGATCTGGCCCTGCCCGCGATCGTGCCCGAGAACTGGGCTAAAGAGTCTGCGTAAAGAACGCGGTTTCTTGCTACAAACGCGGTTTCTTGCTACAGATGATGTGATTTGAGGGCTCTCACGCACACTCATGCTGAGTCCTCCTTTGGCTGGTTTTGCGTTTTGCAAAGCAAAACGTTTCAGAAGCTCGGTTCCTTCCTTGGCTTCCATTTTCAAACCGGGAGGGCCAATTTGGACAAGAGTGAGGCGGCACGCCATAATGCACCCGCGAACAGTCGTTTCTCCCGAAGTCACGTCTACATCCGGCACGAGGACAAATATTTTTTCCCGAATCATGCGCTCCTATCTCGATCCATTCATCTCCCCCACAAAGCAGCGCATGTTGGTTCGAAAGTGGGCTCATCATGCAGACAGGAGATCATTCGATTGGGAGTGGGAGAAAATAAACTATAACCGCATCGCCGTCGTCAATCTCTTGCTGAACGGTTTTAATGACCCGGCATATTTAGAAATCGGCTGTGGCCCGGATCTCGTTTTCAATTCAATACCCGCTCAAAACAAGAAGGGAGTGGATCCATATCTGGGTGGAAATATAAGAAAGACATCGGATGATTTTTTTAAAGAAAACAAATCCCGATTTGATGTGATCTTCATCGATGGGATGCACACCTATGAACAGGTGCGAAAAGATGTGATTAACTCTATCAATTCATTAAATCATGGCGGCTGGATCGCACTTCACGATATGCTGCCACGCAACTGGATAGAACATCATATACCCATTATCTCGCAAGGTGCCTGGACGGGCGACGTCTGGAAGGTGGCCTTTGAACTGGCCCAAACGGAAGGAATCGAGTTTAAGATACTCAAAATCGACCACGGCGTTGGCGTAATAAAAGCTCTACGAAAAAACGTAAAGTTAAAAGATTTGACCGCAGAACTTTTTGATCAAGAGTTTTCCTATTATTACGACAACCTCAATAGACTTCCCATCGTCGAGTGGCATGAGGCTCAGGATTGGCTGCATTCAGGCAAAAGCGAGCTCACGACGCGTTGATTTCTCGGTGCTGTCCGGTTAGCTTAGCGGGTGCCTTCTATGGGATGACTTAAGGCGGTGAAAGCGTAAATCTGGACGGCTGTTTCGGTTTACGCGCTAGTGGCTATCGTGCGGAGGCATTGCGATTGAAGGCCGACTGTAACAAATTCCATCAATTCTCCATCTCGCAATTTGAGAGAAAATGCCTCCATTTCGCGCGCTTTGAGACCATCGAAGCGTCTATTATTAAAATATCTTAACTGTACTAACAGGCAGCCTCTTGCAGCCCGAGAAATTGCTTTTAGTATTCCATGGATTCAACTATTAGCAAGAGCCTGCCGCTACAAGACCCCATAAGGAGATACTTTCCCTTAGAAACGCCGTTGCGCGACTTATTTTGCTGCTATCCTCTAAACCTATGCAAGATGGTTCCGTGGCCCTGAAGCAGCCAGTTGTGAATCCATTGCAGCGATTCTGCACGCGAGCCCTCCTGTGGTTGCGGCGTCCCTTCCTCTTGCATCGCGTTCGCCGACCGGTCATTGAAAGACTGGATGGAGCGTCTTTCGTGCTCGTACCCGAAGTCCAGAACCCTGTGGTATTCCGTAGCGGTGCTTTCTTCGCCAGGATGATAGCTGGCATCGAGCCCGCTGTGGAAGGCGCTTCGGCTCTCGACATGGGGACCGGTTCGGGAATCTGTGGCGTATTCGCGGCGCGACGCGGGCATCGAGTGGTTGCGATCGACATCAATCCCGAGGCTGTGCGTTGTGCTCGCGTCAATGTGCTGCTGAACCGGCTGGAGGGCCGGGTCGAGGTGCGCCAAGGCGACCTATTTTCACCGGTGCAAGGTGAACAATTCGACCTGGTTTTCTTCAATCCTCCTTTTTTTCGCGGCGAACCTAAGCCGGACGATCTTTTCGACATTTCATGGCGAAGCATTAATGTCTTTGAGCGTTTTGCCAACGGTCTGCGGGCCGTCCTCAAACCTGGCGGCCGCGCACTCGTCTTGCTTTCAACAGATGGAGATCCCCAGGGAATGCTGACGGCTCTGAGGCACCAGGGCTTTGACATTCAAAAGCTCATCGACCGCGACTTTGGCAATGAAATCATGACCATCTATTCCGCGAGGCCGGCCCAATGAAATCCGGATTGGTATTGCTGGTGAATCCGAAGATGTGCAAGCCACGGGCAGTGCGCTTGCCACTCTCGCTCCTGGCCCTGGCGGCAGCGCTTGAAGGCCGATACGACTACAGGATCATCGATGGCAATGTCGATCCGAACGCTCTTGAGAATGCTCTGGCTGCCATCCAAGAAAAGCCTTGCGCTCTGGTTGCCGTAACGGTCATGCCAGGTCCGCAGGTGGCGACAGCCATCGAGATCTCCTCTGCTATTCGCGCGGCTCATCCCTACGTGCCGATTGCCTGGGGAGGATATTTCCCTACGCTCTATCCTGAGTCGGCAATTAGCGCGCCCTATGTAGACTATGTGGTCCGCGGGCAAGGCGAGCAAACGATCCTGGACCTGTTAGCACGGCTTCCGGGGGGCGACGGCCTCTCCGAGGTTCGCGGAATAACATGGAAGGAGCAGACCCACGGACGCATTGTCCACAACCCAGATCGGAGCTTTAGCTCTCCTGACGAATTTGCCCGGCTGCCCTACCATCGGCTGCGCGATGTAACTCCTTATCTTCGACCTAGCTTCATGGGCACGCGGACCGCCGTGCACCAGGCAGCGATCGGTTGCCGATATCACTGTTCCTTTTGCGGCGTAGTGTCAATGTTCAATGGCCATACGCGACTCCAGGCAGCCGAAAATATTGAGGCTGCGTTAACTCTGTTGCGAACCGACTACGGGGCCAATGCGGTCCAGTTTTATGACCACAATTTCTTCGACAACGAGGAGTCGAGCTTACCTGCGATTGAAGTCATGGCGCGGATGCAGATGCCGTGGTGGTGCTATGCACGCGCCGACACCTTGGCGAAATTCAGCGCCGGCACATGGGAACTGTTGCGACGAGGCCGGTTTACCATGGCGTACATCGGCGCCGAATCGGCAAGCCAAGAAGTCTTGAAACGCATGCGCAAAGGCTCGCGAATCGAGCACACCTTCGAGGTGGCCCGGCGCTGCCTGGAGTACGGAGTGATTCCGGAGTTCTCCTTTGTGCTGGGCGGACCAGAAGACCCCGAGGGCGAAATCGAGAATACCTTGAGCTTCATCAAAAAGATCAAGCAGATTCATCCGCGCTGTGAAGCAATTCTCTATTTCTACAGCCCGACCCCGCAACGCGATCCGGCCTTGCGGCGGCAGTCGATGGAAGCGCAATTACCGGTGCTGAATAACTATGGACCTAGAGGTCCGGAGCTGCCAGTCACACCCGAAGAATGGACACAGCCGCAGTGGATCAACTATGTGTGCCACCTCGACGCGCCATGGCTGACGCCGAAAATTCGGCAGCGAGTGCGCGATTTCGCCAAGGTGTTGCAATGCCGCTATCCCACAGTGCAGGATTATTCCACCCCGACCTGGGGAAAGGCGCTGCTGAAGAGTCTGGCCACGTGGCGCTATAACAGCGGCCGGTATGGAAATCCGTGGGAACTGGATTTGGCGCGCAAGTTCATACCATTGCGGCAGCCACAGAAAGAAAGCCTGTAACAATACAGCGCCGCAGGTGGGAGCAAGGCTCTTGTGAAGACAGGAAAGGGATCTTGTAGCCCCCGGTTACGGGGCTGCTCCCGCAGCGATTCAAGGAGGCTATTTCTGCTGGTGCACCCAGCAAAGGCCTCCATCAATTCTTGCCCATTTCCAGCACAAAAAATCTTCCCCAACTTGAAAATGGCGGATATCCACCGATAAGGGGCTCCATCCGACCGCCTAAAGCTGCCAGGCTGTGCGGTATATATTTATCCCAGTGGTAGGGCCAGAGGAATCCGAGAGAGTATAGACGCCGCAAGCGAAAGTACGGCTGAAAGAATTGCGTGTATGTGTCTCTCGCCGGTAGCAGGAGGTGCCGTAAGGGCCTTCCACATACCACGATGATCTTTTCCCTGCATCGCCGGGCGGCAGCCTCCTCTCTCCATCGTCCTCGGCGTATCAGACTCAGCCGTTCCCAAATGCCCGGAGGGGCCAGCATATGAAGGACCAGCTTGCCTTGCGGGCGCAATAAACGGTGGGCATTCGCGGCAAAGTTACCCAAGTCCGAAACGGTATTCAGACCAGCAAAAGCCGACACGAGCCCATCATAGGCGTTCGCGGGCAAGCTACTGAAATCGTCTGCCGAGACGACCCGAGCGTCAATGTTTGTGGCGTTCGCGTGGAACTGCATCTTTTTGAGAAGCTGGCCGATCATTCCGGACGATGCGTCAAGGGCCGTAACATGAATTTGGCGGCCGGCCAGAAATAATGTATCGATGCCCGTCCCGCAACCCATGTCGATCACACGATCGCCTGGGTGGAAGAGGTGAGAATAATGGCGCCAAAGCACAATTCGCATCCACTGATCGCGTTCGAGCAAGCGGTCGTAGTCGGCTGCGACGGAATCGTAGGCTTCCCCCACACCTGAGTTCATTTTCGCTCGAACTCCAGCAAATAGTGGTCCGCCAGCCATGCCAGAGGCGCACGTTCTTCGAGCCGCCTCTCCCATGTATTCAGCAATGCCAGCAGGCGCGGGTGGCGCTTCGCCCAAGCCTCAGTATAAGGCGGCGGCAGCAGCGCTCCAATTGCGGTCGCATGAAGCAAGCGAAAATCCGGACGAAAGGCTTTCTCCACAGTTCCTATTTGAGGATAACGAATTCTGATTCCCGACCAATCCACGCCGCCACGCCGCAGCCGTCGAAAGGCTTTCGCAGGCCGACCCTGGGCAAGAAACCACATCCATTCCCACAGGCATACCGGCCCCATGATACACAGAAACACTTTGCCACCTGGCCGCACGAGCTGCCGCAGTTCCAAGGCAACCGCCTGAAGATGTTCAATGCAATTGAGCCCGCCGAAATTGGACAACACACCGTCAAAATGCTTCTCGCTGACCTGGCCCAGATCGAGAATCCCAAGTTGCCTTACCGTAACCATTTCCGCAAAGCCCGCATCGAGTAACTTTGCCTGAGCTATGTGAACCATCTTGGGAGAAATATCGGTCGCGATGACGCGAACCGCCCGGCGCGCGAGCCACAACGCGTCTTCACCTGTGCCGCAATTCAGTTCAAGAAACCGCGAGCCAGGGATGGCCGCCGGCTGGATTCTGCGCCACACTGCCTGGCGCATCAGCGATCCAACGGTGCTCAGGGTAAAGTCGCGGTCGTAGTCTTGAGCAATCGAGTCGAAGGCTAACGCGGCGTTGTGGCTGGCAGTCATTTCGGTCGAATCGCAACGGCGATCGCGTGTTAAGGAAAGAGAAAAATCTTCAGGCTTCGACCTCGGTGGAGACGGCTTCCATCATCGCGCGGGCTTTCGAGGCTGCCGCACGTTTCTCCTGCGCCGCTTCCTTCTCATTTCCCGGTGCGGCTTCAACGCCGTTGTTATTTTCAAGCCGATAGGCGGCGACTTCATTCTTTAGCCACTGATCGGCATAGCGATAGTATTGGCGCGAGTGGCGTCCACGCACCCGGTGCTCCCGATCGGTGGCCTGTGCCCATTCTTTCTCTAGAACCACGCGGCCAACGGTCTTGTGAAAGTAACCCGTATTCTTGATGGGATAGGCAACGGTTGTAAAAAAGATGTTTGGATTGCACTTCTTTACATGATCCACAGTGGCTTCGATGTCCTGTATTTCTTCCCCATCGTAACCCCACATAAGGAACATGCCGACTTCAATGCCGTGTCTCTGAGCAGCCTTGGTGGCCCACTGCACCTGTTCCACGGTGACACCCCGCTGCATCGCGTCCAGAATACGCTGGCTACCGCTCTCCGATCCTATCCAAATGCGATAACAGCCCATCTCCGCCAGGGTTTTCAGGACATCATCCTTCATCATCCGGTCAGCCCGCGAAATGGTCTCAAAAGGAAGCACGAGGTTGCGACTTTTGAGTTCGCGAGCATAGTCGAACAGCCATCCATGATTCATGGTAAAGACATCATCGGCATACCACACCTGGTCAGGATTGAACGCTTCCTTTATATGAGCGACTTCGTTCACACAATCCATATAACTTCGCCGCCGATGGGAATAGCCAAACACCGCATGAGAGCACCAATTGCACTTGTAAGGACACCCGCGCGCGGTGATGAGATTCACGCTGCCCATACCATGGTGTTCCCGCCATACATCCACATATCGCTTTTGATCGATCTGGCCGCGATCCGGCCAGGGAATGCCGTCCAGGTCCGGCAGCATCGGGCGTTCGGGATTGGTTACGATCCGCCCAGCTTCATCCCTAAAGACTGTTCCTAAGACTCCCTCAAGCCGATGAGGGCCGCATTTCGCCAGCACGGGTAGCAGTTGCGACATTGTATCTTCCCCTTCGCCAACCACTACTACGTCAGCTCCAAGGTTGAGATACTCCGTGGGATAGTTTGCAGATTCGGGGCCGCCAACAATTACTGTCCATCCATGGCTCTTAGCCTTCTTGATGACGTCCAGCACCGGGCCGCGAGTCATCAGATTGGTGTAAATACCGACTACACCAGGCGAGGACTCAAGCCGGAGGAACAACGCGGCCCTGGGTTCAAACGTCGTATCGAACACTTCAACGCTGAAACCCGCTCGCCGCAAGTAGGCAGAAATGTAAAGGAGCCCAAGGGTGGGATAGGGCTTCATGATCTCCAGCTCTTTCTCATCCTCGTAGAGAAAGTAGGCGTGGGTAAGGAGGATATCAGGCACGGTTCAATTCCAGCGCTTGCTCAGGTCGGGCGCAGCGACGGCTTTCCGCTGCGGCAAGACTGTTGGCGAGGCGCTCCGCTGCTCGCGTTCCATCTGGGTCAATTCCTCCCATTCGGCCCGCACTGTTTCGCGTTCCGAGTTCGGGACCACTTCACAATTCCTCTCTCGATGCAGAAGCTGCAGCTCACTGTGCAGCAAGCGATGAAGCTTGCGGTAGAACGGGGTCTGGTAGTTTCCTTCGAATAGCATCGCCAGATCGTTACTGTGCTCCCAATGGTCTTTGTCTTCCACCTGATCCTTTACCATCTGGTGGAACTTGGTCCCCGGCAGTGGATTGCTAACGCTAATGCCTATATCATCGGGCATCGTTTCGCGGACCAGTTTGACCGTTGCCATGATGTCGGCGAAGTCCTCTCCAGGGTAACCGAACTGGATAAAATAACAGGCGCGGATGCCGGCCGCGCGCAGCCTCTGGCGGGCAATCGCTATATTCTCGACCTTGAGGCCCTTGTCCATAGCATCCAGTACCTTCTGGCTCCCGCTTTCAGCACCCAACCAGACTTCGGCGCAACCTGCGCGGGCCAGTCCCTCTACCGCCTCCTTGGTCATGAGATCGACTCGCGACTGAATCATAAACGGGATGCTGGCTTCACGAGCTTGCACTTCGCGGGCAAATTCGCTCACCCACTGCGGCTGAAGCCCGAAAATATCATCCGCAAACCAGATGTGGTCAGGGCGAATCGTGCGCTTCAGCATGGCCATCTCTTCCGCAACTTTGTCGGCCGATCGCATCGCATAGCGCTGGCCCCAGATCGGCTTCGCACACCAGTTGCAATGAAAAGGGCAACCGCGGGTTGAAACCATGTTCAGGCTGAAATACCCATGGGCTTTGAGCCAGGCGTCACGGTAGCGTTCCGCATCGAGCAAGTCCCAGGCTGGAAACGGGAATTTATCGAGATTGCGGCTCGGCTCGCGCGCCGGAGTGCGCCGGACGCACCCAGCTTGACCGGAATCCATTGTGGCTAACCCAGCAATCTGATCGGGAGAGGGTAGATGAGATCGCAGCACGGAGCCTGCCAGTTCTGCCACGGTGGCATCGCTCTCGCCCAGGAGTGCGTATTGTACCCCCCTGGAAAGATAAACTTCCGGATGGTCGGTCACGTCAGCGCCAGACGCGGCAACCGTGCCGCCTCGAGCCCGCACAATCTCCGCCATTTCACAAGCGGCATTACGGCTGTGCTGCAGGCACATCTTGTTCAAAAAGTTGAACTGATCTTCATAAAACACGACCAGGGGCGCTTTCAATTTTGCATCGAGTGCGCGAAACTCTTCGATGCCCTCTGAAAGCATGGCGTCAAATAGCCCTACGTTGAAGCCTTGTGTACGCAGCGTGGCCGCGGCATAGAGAGTCCCCAGCGGCGGATAGGGGCGCATCTTTGCTAGCTGCTTCGGGTCGTTTTTTATAAAGAATGAATGGGCAAACAGCACGTCAACCATGGGGTGCTCTCCCATCTTGCAGATCAATTCGAGTTGTAGAGCCGTCCAGCTCCGCCAGCCTCACTCGAAGCACGAACAGCCAATAGTATAGCATCCCTAGTTTTGAAATCATCAAGGAGTATAGAGGCAAAATAAATATCGCATTGAGATCATTAGATCTTGAGAAAATCAGCGCTAACAAAATCCTTAATTTTCTAGCAGGCATTTAGATTGTCTATCATTAGCAGACTCTAATTTGAAATGGAACATTAGGAGTATTCAACTTATTGCAATCAATAAAAAAGACATATGCTGTCTACTATTTGATTCCAATATTGTCTTTTACTATGATGGCTCTTCGGATATGCCTTTACAGACCAAGCAAGATCGGTTTGTTCTCCAATTGCTCGCGGGAATGCGTGAAGGCTTTTTCCTCGATTCAGGAGCGGCGGATGGAGTCACTGAAAGTAATACGTTCCTTTTGGAGGCATCGTTCGACTGGAAAGGAATCTGCGTTGAGCCGAACGAAGTTTTTTTTGCCTCACTGGTGCAGAATCGCCGTTCTCGCTGCGTGAACTGTTGCCTTTATGACCGGGAAGGCAGGGTCGATTTCCTGGAGGATGCGAATGTTATTGGGGGCATTCTGGATGAGTATCATCCCTCCCATTTGCGGCGCGCGCGAGTGGCGCCGGGGGTTTCCCTGGACGCTAACGGGATGCCGCAGACCGTATCCAAGGCCGCCCGCACCGTGCGCTCTATACTTCAGGAGTGCAACGCTCCATCCGTCATCGACTATTGGAGCCTGGACACCGAAGGTTCCGAGTTTTCAATCTTGAAAAGCTTTCCCTTCGACGAGTACTCATTTCGAGTACTTACGGTGGAGCACAATTGGCTGCCCGTGCGAAAGCAAATTAGAGAGTTCCTGGAAAACCGAGGATATAGGCGGATCAAGTCCCTTCGGAACGATGACTGTTATGTAAAGCAGGATTGTTAGACCAGAGTAGACTGCAGCTGAGGCGCTTATTTTCTAGCAATGCGATCAACTGCGGAGTAGCCTCACGACCGATGCCGTAGCTGGGCCATTCAAAGGACCGCAGGTGGAGAGATGTCGACTGGTGATTGTGGAAACGAAGTCCGCTTGACTACATTGGATCCAGTGAATTCCCAAAACACAATTCGTAAAGTCGCGGAGGCCGACTTCCCTACTCGCTTTGCGCATTTTCGCATCATGGGATTCGAGGGAAGATTTGGCGAGAATCACCGGATGGAATCCGCCGTGGCCCTGGTGCTCGGCGACATACATGGGACGCCTCCCCTGGTGCGTATCCACTCCCAATGCCTTACCGGCGATGTTTTCCTTTCCCTTCGCTGCGACTGCCGCCAGCAACTGGAACTGGCACTATCCATGATTGCAGAGAGTGGAGCGGGCATCATTGTCTATGAACAGCAGGAAGGCAGGGGCATAGGACTGATGGCCAAGTTGCAAGCCTACGAACTCCAGGACCACGGTATGGACACCGTTCAAGCGAACGAGCATCTGGGATTTAAAGCCGACCATCGCGAGTTTCAGCTTCCTGTCGAGGTACTGAAGCTACTCGGCTTGGGGGCTGTGCGTTTGCTCTCCAATAATCCGCAGAAGGTTGCCGCCCTGAAATCTGTGGGAATCAAAGTTGTGGAGCGTGTGCCCTGCGAGGTTGAAGCCAATGCCGCATCGGAAAGATATCTTAAAACTAAGAAAGAGAAGCTGGGGCATTTGTTTACCTTGCGATGATGCTAAACGAGTTTGTTACGCAAATTCTATTCCGGCTCTGCGGACGGCCATGCGTTTGAGATTTCAGCAGTAGATAACGAAGATCAGGGCAGCGCGGGATCGATGGATGGATATTTCCCCAAAGACAAAGATCAGCTACGTTTCTCGCGTAACCGACGAAATTGAAGCTCACCATCTGAATGTTGGTGAGCTTACTCAGAGACAAGAACATAGATCACAGTTGCTTGCCAACTACCGACAGCCGTCGCGCACTGCGATTGGAAGAAGACATCCAGAAACTCAAAGACCTAAAAATGCGGGCCTCAGCTCTGGGCAGTCGGAGCTTTGACGACTACGGTGCTCCGTTCGTCGTTGGCGATCACGCGATAAAACTTTCTCAGCTCCTCGACTTTTTCCGCGGGGACGCTAAGTTCTTTGATTTCAATAGATCGCGTGTAGCGGATAACACGTCCAATCACCTCTGTCTTGGCATGATAGCTGGCGAAGCTGTAGTCCATATCGACGGGGGCAGGCAGCTCGCCAGCCTGGTAACCGTCAGGGAGGGTGATTTCAAAGCTATCGGTGTCCCGTACCGGCCCATCGAACTCAACTGGAAAGGCGCGCGGCTCTTTGGTCTCCAGAAAGCTTAGAGCCTCTACACCCAGCACGCGAGGCCGCACGAGGAGCACGGTGCCTGCACTCTTTGCGTATTTCTCTGACGCAAACGAGTAACTCAAGCGCAACGGTTGGTCGTTGCGCTTTTCATCGACGGCGGCCGCCCGGATGACTTGGAAGTTCGTGAGAGACATCGCCAATAGGTTCTCAATCGGCTTGATCCGCTCTTTGTCGGAGGTTACGGAACGCAGAGCCCATCGTTGCGACGAGGCGCGGTCTCCGAGGCGAACCTCTTCAACGTCGCCCTTTAGAGCCCCTGTAGCATCCAGCGTAAGTCTCGCCGTGCGCTGAGTTCCATTCATTGAAGACGACTCCTGCGGCAATCGCACTAGTTCGCCCCCGTCGGGAGTCACTAGCAAACCATAGTTGAACTGCAGGTGCCCTCTAATCTGGCCAAACGGAGTGATGGTATCGGTCGGATCAAAAAAAAGAATTCTCCCCAACTTGGGATGCTGCATTGTTGCGACCAACGATGGGTCGGTTAGACCCTCAGGCAGCTTGACGGCCATAATCGCATGATTGAAAGCACGATGGGCCGGCGTCTCCGAACCGACCGATCCGCGCTGCGTATTAATTAAGACATGGTAAGACTCGATGCCGATATCACTCAACATCGCACGCATCAATGTGGCTTTGTCCTTGCAATCTCCATACCGATGCGTAAAAACGTCTGTAGCTGCATGAGGTTGCCAACCACCGATGCCCAGCTCGATGGCTACATACCGAATCTTGCGTTGAATGAATTCGGCAAGAGCCTGCATTTTTTCCAGCGACGATGATTTGCCCGCAATAAGATTGGCAACTTGCTCTTTAATCTGCGGCGAAGACTGGAGCCGGTCGCTCAACAAATTCCGGTACCAGGCTCCCATAGTCTCCCAGCTGGTATAGCCGCTTTTCGGCGATAGACCTCCCGGCGGTAAAAACGAAATCACCATTTGCCCGGCGATTCCAAACCATGGAGGCATCCTTGGCTCTTGGCGGATGCCCTTCACTTCCGTAGTTGCCCACTCCCATCGATTGCTTCCGCTCTCCATAGCCTTAATCTCCGGATGATTGACCCAGCTGGCTTTATATTCCCAACCTGCAGGAAGCTGAAGAGAAAAATGGCTCTCTCGGGTGGGCACGAGATCCTGGATGTCCCAACGATGCTCAAGGACAAGAGGACGTTCCTCTATCTCATATTCATATCCGATGATGTTGCCCGGATCGGCCGCTGGAATGCGGAGACTCTTTACTTTGACATCGTCCACTAGCTCTCCGCCTTCGACGCCAGGCGGGGACATGTCGGTCGCGTCTTTCTCTTTTACCTCGAAATCCTTTCCTTGAGCCGGAATGCACCAGCCGTGAAGATTCTCGACCTTCTGTCCAGGCGCGTTAAAGTAGACCCAGGCGGATCCGTATCCGCGGCCATCGGGCCGCAGGATCTTGTACACCTTGCGCACATGGGTCTTGATTCTATCTACGGACAACACCGTGAGATTCGTCTCGGAGTACAACAACACGGCATTTGTCTTCTCGTCGTAGGAGGGAATGGAGGCCGCCGCCACGGACTTCATCCACGCTGGAGCTTCGCCGTCGGCAGCGGCCCTGGGTACGTAAAAAAGTAAACCGACTACGCTCCAAAAGAAAACCAGGACAACCCGAAAGTCAATTGCCCGCACTGGCTGCGGCTGGCTGTAAGAGAATCTGTTCCTCATCTCCGGTTCTAACTCCCTCAAAAAAGTTCCGCAGAGCGGTATAGTATTTGGGCTCCAAAAGCAGAATATTGATGGCAAGCTTGCGCTTCAAGCGCAATCCCTCTTTCGCAGATTCGACTTTCAAATCATAGGCCACGAGCGGGCTATCTTTCGATTGTGGAGCCGGCAGGTTGGTGGCCTGCCAGCCGGCCGGCAGCTCAATGGTCACGTCCTCCCGCTTCTCTAAAGGATAGTTAAAATAGATTGGGTATACGCGTGTAGCGTGCTGAAAGAGGCGCTTCTCGTTTGCGGTAAAAAGCGCTGTGGGCAAGATTTCCCCCTTACCGGCGCTTGAAGCCCAACCAGGCACTTTCAGGTCGAATTCAGCCACTAAAGGCGTCTCGGAACTACTCCAGTCCGGCTTGTTCGTCAACTCCGCCTCAGCGGCCACCGGAATCTGCGCCCTCACCGCATCTTCCAGGAATTTCTTGCGTGCAATTTCATCTTCGTTTCGGAAACTCAACCGATGGTACATAGCTTCCAACCCGGTGTACGTAACGGTTAATTTGCCTTCCAGGTCGCCGTTATCCGAGAGTTTTAGCTTCGCGTCACGTTCAACTCGCGACTCCGACGCCTTTGGCAGGGAGGTTTCAATCCAACTTCCACCGTCTTTATCCAGACGCAGGCCTCTCACGCCCGTCTCCGACCAAGTCAACATCCCAAATGGTGTAAATTCCGCTCCGGGATCAAAATATAGATCCTTGCCGTTCAACTTGACTAACACAACATTGGCGTTTAACTTGCTACTTTCCATCGTGTTAGGAGTAAAGAAATATTCCCGCCGGTTCGATACCCAGCAGCCATAGGCTTCAAAACCGGCGGCCCTTACCAGGGCCAGATAAAGCCAGGTAAGTTGAGCCTTGTTGCCATAACCCCGCTTCCAGACATCCTCGACATTTTCCTCGGCTTTCTCTTTATTGCGCTTCTCTTCTTGCTCCGTCTTTCGAACCTCATAGCTCTTGTTCCGGATGGCCTGTACGCGATCATAGATTTTTCGCAGCTTTGCTTCCTGCGAATCATTCGGAGAGACAATCTCCGCTACAGCCTGTTCCATCACTTTTCGCTTGTCGATAAAGCTTTCCAGCTTGCCGTTCCAGCTCTTGCCGATCCTTTGCCAGAATTTTGCCAGGTCTTTGTCGGGCATTTCCAACTCGTAGATGAAGTCAACCCGCGCCTTTAGCTCGTTGGCCGGAGGCATGAAATCTTCCGGCTTGAATCCGTCAATATTGCTGGCTTCCATGCGAACAATTCCGTCAGGCCCCTCCTTCGCTTCAGCTCCGGGCGGCAGACTATGCCAACTCCACCGCATGGTCGGAACGTTGGCGCTTTTGTACGGTTTCAGGGAAAATTTGGCATTTCGCGTGAACAGCTCTGAGGTAAGGATCCAATGCGAATCGTAAAGGTGCTTCCAGTCAACGGTGTAAAAGTACTCGATAATGCTACCGACCTGGACATCGGGAAGCGTAAAGGTCTTAGCGCGAAGACCGATCCGCCGCCCTTTTGCCAGAGATTTATCGAAGATTTTTCCGTCAAAATCGACGACTGTGCCGTCCTGCTTGACGGTGCGGGCATGAATGTCCCGGATATCTTCGCTCTCAGTGTAGAACGGCAACTCCACGTCGCCATATTTGCGGCCTTCCTCCGTCAAGATCTTGATCCGCAGATAATTCGTCTCGTGAGCAGCTTCTCGCCTGCTGTCATCCCGGTCAACCTGGCGGAAAAGAAGAATCGCGGGTGCACCTGGCGCCTTCGGCTCGCTCGTCATTTTGAGTTCATCGGGCGAAACAGGTTGGAATCCATCCACGGCCCATGCTGTAACTGCAGTAGTGATTGCCAACCCAAGTAATACTATGCGCAGCAAAAGCGAAACACTCGACCAACGGTAAAGTGACATAGAAACCTCAATCTGCCAGCCTAAGGATTGCTAACGGAATAGTGACATTACAGGCAAAATCGTTGCAGATGAATCCGAAATTTCTTCGCAGATTCCGAACGCGCCAAATTGCCAGATTAGGATTCTATAACGATTCGCCCGCAAGTCGGTATATCAATAGTTCTAGGGAGATGCTTCATTTTATTTATCTATCCACAATGCAAGCTACAGGCGTGACCAACCGGCAAGTTTATTGATCGCTCTGCCCTTAAATCTCGCTTTACCAAATAGCAAGAGTTGCAAGCAGCTTCACAACCTGCACCTTTCGAGATCTACTGGCATTCGGCATCATGCGGACCGACCTTCGGAGTAATAAAGGCATATACTCCGCATCATTGGAAAGGCGCATAGAAGGGCGGCGTTACCACTATGAAATCATCCATTGACGAGCAAATTACCCTTTTGCTGGCTGAAATGAGGCAATCCCCGGACGCCGCCGAAGAGGTGGTTCCGCTTGTCTATAGCCATTTGCGCAGCATTGCCAGGCGCATGATGCTGAGCGAACGACCCGGCCATTCGCTTCAACCCACTGCCCTGGTGCACGAGGCCTGGATTAAGCTGAGCGCCGGCCGTGAGCAACACTTTCAGGACCGCAAACACTTCTTCGCGATTGCAGGATCCGCCATGCGCCAGATCCTCATCGACCATGCTCGTTCACGCTCTACCCGCCGCAGAAAGGCAGAAATCGAGCCAGATGCTGAACTCCTGGAGAACGTAGCAGACCCGGTCAGCTCACGCCTGGAGCTCGAGGAAATCATTGCCCTGGACGAAGCGCTGGCCCGCCTCCACCAAAGAGATCCCAACCTGGCCAAGATTGTCGAACTCAGATGTTTCTGTGATTTCAGCGTGGAGGAAACGGCTAACGCCCTTGGTCTTTCCACAGGGACGGTGAAACGGCAATGGCAGATCGCCAAAGCATGGCTGTTCCATGAATTGGCCAAGTAGTTCCTTCTCGTGAAACTGGCGCAACTCGGTAACATCCGATATTGCCGGCTGCGCCAGTTCCATTCGTCTAACTATTGCCCGTAGAGGGTGAAGGGCCCGACGGCTGATCGACAATAATGACAGGATCAGGGCCAAAGTACTTTAGCTCATAAGCATCGATGCAGTATCGGTATGGTCCTTGGTTCTCCGTAACAACCAACGGATAAGAAACGCTATTTGCCTCGACATTTATCAAAGGGGATCCGTTTGTAAATGGACTTCCGGAGACAAACTTGATTGTCACGTCAACCGGCAAATTGTTGCAAAACCAAACAACCGATCCCGGTTCAACCGTTCGGCGATTTGGATAAGTAAAGCATGCATTCTGACTATCCCTAGGCCCACCAGCCGGCCCGCTTGAATCACCCTGGAGATCCATCACAATTCCATATTCCTGGGTTCTTGTCGAAGTGGCAGATTGAGACATGTGTTTTCCTTTCTATGTAATGATTCGTCAGGGATGGATCCGGCGCAAGAATCCACAACCCTTTTGAGCCGACTCTTGCCGGAAGGCCCCGGCATGCGGTTGTGCGAAACGTGTTCGAGACATTCGTCGCCCACTAACTCCAGCGAGAATTCGAGCTCACAGGGACAAGAAATTCAGCATAAAACAATCACCATCAGAATTTTCCCGGATTTTCCGGTAAGCCTTTTCCGCTCACAGTTGGCAGATTCAGGTCCACTCGTCACGCGGAACTACTGTTGAGCACCCGGAAAATGGAAATCCCGCAGGAGGTTCTGGAACTCGTATGTACTGAGCGCTTCCCGCCAGGAAAGGCCGCTCTGGAACGCCGCCCGCAAAGTCTCTGCCGCGGCACGCCTTGCGTGGCACAACTCCAGGACAATGGCGGAATTCTCGAGCACCTGGGGATCTTTTGAGGAGCGGCCGAGGCGCCGTGCTTCCCGCGATGCCTCGTCACAGCGGCCGCATTTGGACAGATAAAGAGAGCGAAATACATCCAGAGAATGATCTGCTGGATTAGCGGCTGCCCGCTGGCCGACGAGATCCAGTGCCTTCTGATAGGAAGCCTTCGCTTCCCCCTTGATCTCCAACCGCTGGTAGCAGTCACCCCGGTTTCGCCAAGCGCGATGATCATTTGGCGCAAGCAGCGTCGCCTGGTCAAATGCCGCTTCGGCGCGCGCCAATTGGCCGTCATGAAACAGGGCCCATCCCAGATTGGAAAAAAGGCTCCAGTCCTGAGGCGAATAGTCCTTCCAGGATGCCCGGATGCTAGCCGCGTGCTCTAGCAATTCGCGCGCTTCCGTAAACTTTTCCTGGTAAAGCAACACGCCCCCCAGCGAGCCGGCAACATAGAGATTGTCCGGGGCCAGTCTGTACGCCTCCCTATAGCTGTCCGCCGCCTCAGCATACCGCGCCTGTGACAACAGAAACTGTCCCAGGGACGACTGGAGTCGCCAGTCATTGGGCCGCATCTCAACGGCGCGCCGAAAATCCGCTTCCGCCGCCTTGCTATTGCCGGCATCCCTGCTGGCTAGGGCCAGCGCCCGGAGCAGTTCCACAGTCTCCAATCCTGAACTTCTGCTTTGCGACAAGGTTTCGATTGCCTGCTGCCAATTGCCACGGAGCTGCTGTAGGTTGGCCCGAAGAAGAAGGATAGAAGCGGTGTCTCCCTGCTGCGCCCGCGCCACAGTCAGAGCCTCCTCTGCGCGGCCCAGGAATGAAAGATCTTGGGGAGAGTGATAGCAGGCTATCAGTGTTCGCGCCAGATCGATGTGAGCCGGAGCATAGGTTTTATCTGCCTCCGCCGCTTGCTGCAATAAGGGGAGCGCAATCGGGCATTGCAACTCCTGCCCCTCCAAATGAGCGGCCGCGCGCTGCCGGTAGAGCAGCGCCCTTCCCAATACACTCTGCCTGGGTGAGCTGGACCGCCCTAGCGGAGTCAGGCCCAAAGCGGCAGCCGTCTTGGCAGCCAGAGCGTCTCCGAGCTGCAATACCCCGTCTGAATCCGTCTTCAGGCGAATGCTGCGGAAAATCTGATGGGAAAGCGCATCGGCGATCTCACCGGTCACGGTGATGCGGCCATGATCTTCGCTGATGTATCCGGAGAAGATCAGATTTACACCCAGGCTGCGACTCGCCTTGGTTGCAGCCTCGGTACCCAGAGGCTTAGCATCCGTGGGTGGGAAAAAGTAAGTTGTTCTTGCCGTGCAACACTCTCTCAGGTCCCGGTACAGCATCTCCCCCAAGCCCGTAAGAACGTCAGCATCCAGCGGCTGGCCGGCGATCTGGCGAAAGGGCAGAATCGCTATGCGTTGCTCCGCAGGCAACGCCTTCTGTGAAATCCTAGGGATCAAAGATGCAACAGCCGCCAAACACGCAATCCCGCCCGCGAGCGCTACCGCAGCCCGTAGGGCGCGGCCCGTGCGGGAATGTATGACGAACGGTTGCCGCCAAGGAAGCGCATGGGAGGCCTCTACGGCAGAGGAAAACCGATTTGCAGGATCAAACTCCGTGCAGCGCTGGATCCACTCGATCCACCCGTGGCCGGCATGCTGCAGCAGAACCCGTGCATGCTCTGAGAGCGCCGGTCCGGATTCTCTTGTGGCCGTGAGCGAAGTCAGGTCTAGCCCGGTGATCATCTGGGCAACTACCAGACCCATCGCATAAACATCGGACCCGGGACAAATAGAATTGCCACAAGCCTGCTCCGGAGCCATATAGCCCGGAGTTCCCAGGAAGCGTCCCGTCTCCGTGATAGTTTCCTCTTTTGACCAACCAGGAGCAGGACGTGCCAAGCCAAAATCCATAATCACGGCGCGCGGGCCCTGCTCACTGGGCGTGAGCATAACGTTTGCGGGTTTGAAATCACGATGGGTAACGCCGGAGCGGTGCAAGGTTGCCAAGGCCTCGCAGAGTTGCCGCGCTAAGATGCCTGATTCTGCCGGTTCCAGCCGCGGCGGCCTTCCCAGGCGTTCCGCCAGAGTTTCCCCGTGCAAAAGTTCCATGGTGAGGAACAAAAGGCTGGTTCCGTTCAGGGAACACTCCTGAATGTCGTAGATGCGGCACACATTCGGATGGGTCACCATCCTGGCAATTTTGACTTCGCGAATCAGCCGCGTGCGGATTTCGGAATGATCCGCCAGGCCCATACGAATTACCTTGAGGGCAATGATGGTTTCCAAAAGGCCGTCTTCAGCAGCATAGACTTCCCCCATTCCTCCTCGGCCCAGGAAAGTGGAGATAGTAAAGCGGGCATTTAGAACGTCTCCGCTGTCAAGAACACGCGCTTCTTCCAACGGAGTGTCTGTCGGTGCTAGCGGCGGGGCATTGGAACCCCATGGCTCCGGCCGGTCTTGACGGGACGATTTCGTGAATAGGCTTTTGACGCGCATGCTCTTATGCAAATCCGCCAACCCGGTTGCCTTCTTCCGCAACGGGAATGCGCGAAGCTGCATTCTGACCGTTGAGTCATGTGCCTAGAAAGTAGGGGATTATATCGCAATTTCGGGGCTTCTTTCGGAGTTTCCAAAATGGGATTCAGCCAGGAAAGTTTTATTGAATTTCCCGTGCCCGGAGAGCCACAGATCTCGCTCTAGTTAGTGAAGAAGTTGCAAAATTCAAACTAAGATTTAAGGAGATCACACCATGTCCTCTAAAGCCACCGCTCCGAATGTGAATACAGCCGCAGTCACGAACATCGTACTGGCATGGATCGAATGCATCAATCCGTCCGAACTGGGCAAAGACGAAGTCTACATTCAATACAAAGTCGATGCAGAGAAGGATTTTCAGCGGTTCCCTGCTAACGGCTATCACTCGATGGGAAAGGGCGACAAATGGTATCTGGAACTGCCGCTTTCTTTCAGAGAATCAGTCGAGGTCGGGTTATATGACAACGATGGCATCAGCGACGACTTTCTTGGCAGCCATACTTATTTCTCGACGACTCCACAACCCGCAACTTTTCCCGTGAGCAATACAAACGGCGCCGAATATCTCTTGCATACCAACCCGACGCCGTAACCCAACTCACCCGCGATCAACAAACCGCGCACATCTCTCTTCGATGGAGAGGGCTATCTTTACCCTCGGCTTCGGCTCCTGATGGCGCAACACAGGCACGATGACACTTGGACCGCTGTCACACAGCTCGCCGACGGCGGTCCAATGCCGACGCACCCTGCCTGGCAGATGGCTATGACGCCGGCGCGTAGCAGCCCTAGTTCATACTGTAGGTGCGCCGCGGGATAGTTAAAA
This sequence comes from Candidatus Angelobacter sp., assembly GCA_035295685.1. GTDB lineage: Bacteria > Acidobacteriota > Terriglobia > Terriglobales > Acidobacteriaceae > Angelobacter. The sequence continues at coordinate 56,086 of DATGIO010000104.1, read as the reverse complement.
TTACCCAGAAATTCCTGGCTTTCTATGTAGTGACTCGAAGCAATGGCGCCCGCATAAATCAAGAGGTCAATGCTTTCTCCATCAATTGCGTGGTGCTGACAAAGCATGGTTGCCGCCTGAAGCGCCAATGCTTCGGAAGGAAGATCGCTGATGTAACACCGGTCGAGCCGATGGCCTGGAGTTGCTCCGCGCTCGACGAGAGCCGGCGGTCTTTTTGCAGGTTTTGCAGCGAGACTGATCGGGAGGGCAAAGCATATTCAATACAGGAAATTCCTATTTTCATCTGCGACTCTCGGCCCGAGTGTGGCAGCTATGGAGTTTCCACGCACCAGGTTGTTGTGTCCTTTTCAAAAAGCGGACAACGGTTGGGTTTGGTCCTTCGGCTTCTCTTTATCTTACCGTTGGAGCGATTTTGACTTGTCGTTTCGCTTCCGCGTTTACGGCATCGCACGACAGAGAGCGGAATTTCATGACGCGGAGGCGTGTTCCGCCGACTCGGTCTCCTGTCCACTTGTCCGGGCGGACCGCCGAGAACTCATCTCGGCCAGAGTTTTGACTGCGCTGAGGTCTACCTTGCCGGTTCCCAGGACCGGTAAAGCAGCCACTCGATAGATGTTTTCCAATTTTGGCAACCACAACCTTGGCAGGTCTGTTTTTCCAAGGGCCCGCCAAAGTTCCTCAGGCGCCATGGTCGCGTGGGAATAGAGTGTGACCAGTCTCTCGCCCCGTACGTCGTCGGGAACGCCCGTAACCGCGCACTGGCAATCTGGTGCGATCGAATAGATAGCTTCTTCTAGCCGCAGGTGTGGGACCATTTCGCCGCCGATCTTGCTAAATCGCGACATGCGATCGGTGATGTGAATGAACCCTTCATCATCAATTCGCGCTATGTCTCCTGTGACGTACCAGCCATCTCGGACCACCTCGGCAGTCTTAGACGGCTGTCCCAGGTATCCCCGCATTTGATTGGGCCCTCTCACCAGCAACAGGCCTTCGTGATTTTCCGGAAGTGGCTGGAGAGTCGTGCGGTCAACCACCTTGACTGCGATCCCTGGGAGGGGCTGTCCGACAGTCCCTGGCTTCGTCCCGAGTTGCGTTTCGCGTGCCGCTCCAAAATCAGGAGAGTTGACCGCGACCACCGGAGACATCTCTGTGCATCCATAACCCTCATGAAGATCGAGGCCAAATGCCTCACGAAAAGCCGAAGCGACGGCGGGCCGCAACTTTTCCGCGCCCACTAACGCGAAGCGCAGGGTCGAGAACTGTTCGCGCGTACAGTGCCGCGAATAACTGGCGCAAAAGGTTGGCGTGGACAGCAAGAAAGTTCCCTGGTGTTTTTGGACCAGGCTACCGATTGTTTTCGCATCGGTAGGATTGGAATGATAGGCCGCGCTGCAACCTACCACGGCCGGAAGCCACAGAGTGACTGTGGAGCCGAATGAGTGGAAGAATGGGAGCACTCCAACAATACAGTCCCCGGGCCCGATCCGGTAAACCTGCGTCATTGACTGGATGTTCGAGATGATATTGAAGTGCGAGAGTACGACGCCTTTCGGCGCCCCCGTACTACCACTTGAAAAGACGATATGCGCGATGGAGTCCGGGCCAGGTCTGCGGCCATAGCGCCGCAGTAGCAGCCCCGCCGGGGCAAGGCGCGCGGTCAGCAGTGCCATGAACTTGGAGCCAGCAGTCGGTTGACCAAGAATGTCTTCCAGGAACACTGCGCCTTCAGGCCGGGTAAGTTTGGCCTTTGCAAGAAACTCCTTCGAAGTAATCACCGTTGTGATACCGCATTGCTCGCATGCAGATGCCATCGAGTCGCGGCCTGCCGTGAAGTTGAGGTTCACCGGCACTCTGTTTCCAATCATCGTTCCAAAGTTCGCGAGAGCGCCGCCCACCGATGACGGCAGCAATAGGCCAATATTTGCTTCCGCAGGTCGATTATTGCGCAGCCATTCGGCGACCAGGAGACTCCCCGCGAGTGACCGCCCATAGGTCAGAGTGCGTCCGCTCGAATCGGCCATCGCCTGTTTGCGCCAATGCTTGCGGGCGTTACGCAGGAGGCTCAGATGCAGCAGGTCATTGTCGTCCTTCCTGGCAATGCCAGCCGCGCTGGAAAGTTCAAGGACCGCACTCCGGACTTCATGCGAGGTGGAACACGACGGCATCGGCGCCCCAAACGACACATGGACGGGATAAGGAATCTTCTTCGGCATCTTCCAGAAAAACCGACCCCTCTCGAAGCTGAAGATGCTGCCCCAAACACCGTCGAGATGAACCGGGATCACCGGCACGTCCAGTCCGTCGAGTATTCTTTCCAGGCCCCGCTTGAACGGCAGCATGTTGCCAGTACGGGTGATGGCACCCTCGGCGAAGATGCAGACCACATGCCCGGCTTCCAGTTCGTGCCGCGCGCGGCGGATCGAATCGGCCCGATCTTGCGCGCCGCTGCCCACGGGTATCGCATGCGACAGGCGCATGAACCAGTGAAAGACCTTCATTTCGTAAATCGGACGCCAAACCATGAAGCGGATGAAACGCTGAACGCATGAGCCAATCAGAAAACCGTCGACGTGGGAGACGTGATTGGCAACCAGCAGAGCCGGCCCATGGAGCGGAATGTTCTTCTGGCCCGAGATGCGGACCCTAAAGAACGTGTGGGTGAGCAGCCACAAGATGAACCGGACCATATAGTCCGGCACCAGCGCGACAATATAGATCGTCACCAGCACGGTGAGCAGGCCGGAAAAGAAGATCAGTTTATCCGGTGGGACGTGCAGGCGATCATGGAACAGCCAAAGCGCCCCGGATGCCAGCAGGAGGCCAACGGTGTTGTAGAAGTTATTGGTAGCCATGATACGGCCCTTTTCACGTTCCGCGCTGCGCTGTTGCAGGTATGCATTCAGCGGGACAATAAAGAGTCCGCCGCTGAGCCCTAGGAGAGTCAGCGCCGACACAAAAGCGCCATAGGATCCTTTGAGTGCAGGCACCAACATGCACAAGAGGGATATGAAAATTGAGCCGAGCGGCACCAGGCCCAGTTCCACTTTGTCTCCGGAGAGTCGGCCGGCCAGCATGCTTCCGGTTCCGATTCCAATGGCTAGCGCGGTAACCATCAAGCCGACGTGAAGGGAGTCCACTCCCAGCACTTCTTTACCGAGAAGCAGCAGATCCAGTTGGAAGAATGCGCCAAGAAACCAGAAATAGGAAATTCCAACCACCGCCAGGAGCATCGGTCGGTCCTTCAAAAGACGGCTGGTTCCGGTGAGTACCTCACTGAATGGATTCCAGAGAAACGGGGCCGTCGTCCGAGGTGAAGATACATGCGTAATCTTCAAGCTGGTAAGGAAACCGGCAATGGCAACAAGAAGCGTGACTATACCCATCTTCCATGCCGCGCTCTTCCAAAACTCGAACATCAGTGTTCCCACAGCGGTGCCCAGGACAATCGCTACAAACGTGCTCATTTCTAACAGGGCGTTCGCACGCGACAGGTCGCGGTCTTCCACCATCTCCGGAACGATTCCGTATTTGGCCGGACTGAAAACCGTGGAATGCAGCGCCATGAGGAATAGCACGACGAGCATGATTTCAATTCGCGTGGTGAAGAACGCCGCCAGTCCCAGGCCCATGACGAAGATTTCGAAGATCTTTACGGCGATCAGGACGCTCCGTTTTTCGATAGAGTCCGCCAACCGTCCGGCGTATCCCGAGAACAGGAGAAATGGGGCAACAAATACTGCACCCGAAAGGGCCAGATAGCCTCCGTCGTTGGCCGCCGAAATCGCGTGTAGGGAGACGATGATCTTATAAAGGTTGTCGTTAAAGGCGCCAAGGAACTGCGTCCATAAGAAGGAATGAAACCCGCCGTTCCTTAGCAGATGTTTGAAGCCACCGTTTTCCATTTGTGTCCCTTTCGCTCGCTCTGGCGATACTTAATGCACCCCTTTGGCCGAAATTGGCCTCCACTGTAAGTGATTGATTTATATGAAATTCATGGTTATGACGCCGCGAATGAAGCGTTCCATATAGGCATCCTATGTACAAGGGTGTACAGTGAATGCACAATGAGCGTTTTACTGTCAGACCAGGAGCGGTCGTTTCTCGAAGCAGTCTCGGTTCTTGCTTTTTGCAATCCTTTCTTGCCTGAGCGGACCCAGCATGAGCGTTCTGCTTTGGGCACCGAGTTTCATGAAGGTGAACCGGTCTGGAGCATCGCCGTGGACAATCCAGACCAGCCCCGCATCAATGTCTGGAGAATCATTCAGCGTGTTGGTCCCGTTGTGGAGGATCTGAGAGCGCGGATCCTGGCTGGGGCGCAGGTCACGGAGCGCGAAATGTCGCTGTATGAGGATGCAGTCTTGCACCTGCTGTATCACCGCTACTATGAGCGCTTCTTTACCGCCAGCTTTGGCCCCGGAGTCGGCAAACAAGATCGGAAGCGTTGGCAGTTCTATGGCGAATTCTTAAAGGAGTGGGAATACTTGATGGCGCCAGGGAACCTCGCGAAGCACATCGATCCAGCCCATACGTTCGCGTTCTTTCGCCAGATTCAGCTCGCTTTCGAGCAGATATTCCAGAACATTATTGGTAGTTCCATGCCCGCCGCCAGACTAAGAGGATCGGTATGGCAGTCGGTCTTTACACATGACTTGCGAAGGTACCGACGTACTTTCTATGCGCGCATGGGCGACTTCGTAACCCTGATCACCGGGCCATCGGGGACGGGAAAAGAGATCGCCGCCAAGGCCATCGCCCAATCGCGCTTCGTTCCGTTCGACCCGTCTAACTTTAGTTTTGCCGACGATGGGACCGGATCCTTCTTCCCCATCAATATCTCCGCGTTGTCTCCCGCGCTGGTCGAGTCGGAACTATTTGGGCATCGTCGCGGGTCGTTCACCGGGGCCATCGGCGACCGCAAGGGCTGGCTCGAGACGTGTCCTTTACTGGGCTCGGTGTTCCTAGACGAGTTGGGCGACCTCGATCCTTCCATCCAGGTTAAGTTGTTGCGGGTGATCGAGACTAAGTCGTTTCATCCGGTGGGCGACACCAGCCGGAGGCAGTTTCAAGGCAAGCTGATCGCTGCGACTAACCGCGACCTTGAAGAGGGTATTCGCTCGGGCAGCTTTCGCGAAGACCTCTATTATCGGCTCTGTTCGGACCAGATTGCCACGCCCTCGCTTGCCGAGCAACTTGCAGACTCTCCTCGGGTCATGCGCGAGTTAGTGGTCTACATGGCTGGCCGAGTGGCCGGACCAGAAGCCCAGGACTTGGTACCGGAAGTGATGGTATGGATCGAGCAAAATCTCGGGTCCGATTATGGTTGGCCAGGAAACTATCGCGAACTCGAGCAGTGTGTGCGCAACGTTCTTATCAGGCGCAATTATCACCCGTCCCGCCAACCGAGCGCTGGCCCCATGGAGGAATGTTTCACGGCGTTTCGGGAAGGCCGGCTCACTGCCGACGATCTGCTTTCACGCTATTGTACGGTGGTGTATGCACGAACGGGAAGCTATGCGGAGACGTCCAAGTGTTTGGAAATAGATCGCAGGACCGTCAAGAGCAAAATAGACTTGAAGTTCCTCAACCGCTTAAGGCGTGGAAAGAGTTGATCACAGGAATTTGCCATCAAACATCAACAAGAGGTGTTCCATTGGGACACAGACAGCAAATAGGCTGCCCCCCCGCAAGGCAGTACGGGAGAACCATGCCGAACCCGCAGTAGCATCTTCCGATTTTTGGAAGGCGATGCCGGTGGTGAACCATTGAAAAAACCGGTAGGGGAAACTGACTGGAGATGAAAGAAAGGGTATGTCGCTAATGTACTGATTTAAAAGGAAATTATATGGCGCGCCCGGAGAGATTCGAACTCCCGGCCTATTGCTCCGGAGGCAATCGCTCTATCCAGCTGAGCTACGGGCGCGCAAGCAGGCAACACTCATAGGTTAACACTTTTGCCAAAGATGGAACAGCAGAATTGCAGCTGAAGTTGAGGACGATGCAGGGGATGGAGCTGATCACGCATTCGTCTTCGCTTCTTCCCTTCTCCTATATCTTGTTTCTCTCTTTCTCCTTCTCATCTTCTCTTGTAGTCGCGTCACATTTTTGGCCTTCGGGCTGAGACATGCAATATCCGCTTGGCCCCAAATCATTTGGGCTTGGAGGCAAGCAGCAGCAGCGCTCCAATGCGTTTGAAGTCGCGAAGCTCATCGGCGTTTCGAAACCATTTCCCCGAATACACTTCTGGGGTAGGACTGCGATCTGGTATACGCCGGGCCTCCACGTTTTCGAAACCGTGCTTGGTCAAGAGCGCCAAGTATTCCGCTTCAGAAAGCGCATGAACGGCCACCTTTAGTTCGCTCACCCAACGCAAAGAATAATGGTTATCGCGATACAGGTTGATCAGAATAAACAGCCTTGCACCAGGAGCCATTACGCGGCGCAACTCATCCAATGCCTTGCCTTGATCGGCGTAATAATAAAAGGATTCGACGGAAAGAACCTTTTCAAAAGAGCTGTCGGGCGCGGGAATGTTCTCTGCCGATCCCCACACATAGCGCACGTTAGGAAAGCTGCTGGATGCATTCGCGGCCCTGCGAAGCATTTCGTCTGCGACGTCCACTCCAACGACCTCGCCTCGGTTCGCAATGGCCGCGAGCCTACGCGAAGCCCAGCCAGTGCCGCATCCCAAGTCGAGGATGCGATCGCCGGACTGAATATCCATAAGCTCGATGGTCTGATTGGTGATATCGGAGTGGTGATCCTCCATATCGTCGCCGCGGCCCGCAGCGGCCCATTCATTAAATTCCGCCTGCAGCTTCTGGTCCGCCTGAGTTTGGATGACGTTGTCCTGAGTGGCCATGAATCTATATTACTATCTTCCCTCCTTACTTGACCGATACCCCGCGATCTTGACCGTAGGCGAGTTTCGGACGCCAGTTCGTTCCCCTTCCTTCCGGTGTGAAATCGAAGACATTCCATAGCGGCCACAAGAGGTCCACGTGGCGTCCATCCTGTCCGGGGTCTTTGGGAGCAAAGAGCAATTCAGTATTGTAAAAATGATGGATCTTGCCTTCGCGACGAACGAATACATTCAGCGAAGGCTGCTGATCCCCGTTGGAGTTTTCTCCCTGATAGTCGCGATTGTAGGTGTTGTTCTCCGAAGAAAGAAGCCGCAGATTGTTCCAGCCGCGTTCGGCGGCAGTGGCTCTGAGCCTCTGGATCGGCGATTTGGCCACCACCACAAAATTGATCCGGTCGTTCAAATGAGGCGATGTGCCGTTGAGGCCATCAAGAATTGACGTACAAGAGGTGCAAGGAGTTTTCATGTTCGGGCCGTGCATATAGCTGTACACAACCAGGGTGTCCTTGCCTGGAGCAAATAACTCCGACATACGGGTCTTTCTGTGATTTTGAACATCATTCAAATGAACCGGATCGGAAGAGCCTTCGTCAAACACATAATCCTCAGGCACCTCGCCACCCTGAGCCAGTTTCCGCCGAAGGGCTGCTACTTCCTCGATATTCCTTCTGAGCCTGATTTCGGCTTCGAGGAGTTCATTGCGCGCAGCGCGATAGGAATCTGTTTCACCTGGAAATCGAATGGAGTGCAGCGTTGTAGCCATCGCTTTGTTTCTCCTTGCATTTGGCCTTGCAGCGCGTTATTTCTGCAAACCTTAATCCCATATTTTGCCACAGCGACGTGGACGTTCACGTCAGCGGAGTTCTCGCCGAGGACGTTTGGCTGAACTGTTGCAAGCTCGAAATGAGTTGCTTATACTTACAAAGAATCATCCTGAAGCGTGGCGCTATCGTCTAGGGGTTAGGACGTGAGATTCTCAATCTTAAAACCCGGGTTCGATTCCCGGTAGCGCTACCAAACATCCCATTCACAACTTGTGGTTCTCAACCCTTGGTCTCCTTGCGATTGCTGGCCTGTAGGGATTCTCAGTTTGATCATCTAACTCCACGGTGTCAGGGAACAGTCTGGGAAAATGGGGCTACGCCCTCGACGCTGCAAATCGCTTTCAAGGGTAATTGCTATACCTATCCCTGACCTCCGCGTAAAGGCTATGAATCCGAGCAAGCATTTCTGAAAAGCTACCGTAAATGCTCTCGTCTGCACCAAACTCGGCTTGATGTCGTGCAACATGCTCAATGGCAGGCAGAAGATGGGGCATTACCGGAACGATATAACGGGGCTGCTTTTCAAGCTTATTCGCAACCAGACCTAAGAAACAACTGGCGGCATCCGCTCGATCAAGGTCTTCTAAATTACCAGACATTACAAGATCCCTATAACCAAGGACGTAATAGCGGAACGGGATTTCCGGCATGAAACGCAAATCAGAAGCAGCCTCGATTGGGCTATTACGTAGATAATCCTGCCTTTCCGCGTTCGACCGGCCGCAATATTGGTCGTGTGCCCACTTTTGGTCCAGATCCGCCTGGTAATCACCCCAATCTGATTCGGTTGGAATACCCGTACGGGCTTCCCGAGGGCGTCTATCAATTCTTTTGCTCCTCACCATTTACATCTCACCGGCTTCTTCAATCTGAGTCACTCTCTCTATAAAATTATTGAGTATTTCGCCTGGAGAACTCCCAAACTGATAGAAGATTTCTTATAATCTTTAATTGTTGTAAGGCGTCCTTTACGGAGAACGTGGAGATTTATCGCTCCCCGTTTCGCCGCAACACCTCCCTCGATTCTAGCGCTGGACGAGGTTCGTCCAGCCCCTAGCAGGCGCACAAGGCGGACAAATTGAAACAGGTTTTGCTTCTTGACGATAGTCCGACTCAACTCTCGATCCGGGAGATGGTGCTTCGACGCGCTCAAATTGAATGCCAGATCGTGGGCAACGCCCCGGATGCCATCAAGATTCTCCGAGATGAGCCTGGCAACACAGAGATTGGCGCGGTGGTGACCGACCACCTGATGCCTGACATGGACGGCGTTTCCTTCGTCCGCGAGGTGCGGGCTTTCAATCAGCAGGTTCCGATTATCGTGATTTCCGGCTTACCGGATGCCGATCAGGAATACGCCGATCTCAACGTAATTTTCCGTATGAAGCCCTGCGAACCTGAGGAACTTATCTCATTGATAAGAGAGCTCTTGGATGGTCCACGGCACCGGGCCTCGGCTTGAGAATGATCGATTTATTAAAGGTTATTAAGGCTGTTGCAATCCTGCAGAAAGGGTATTATGCTTTCGCACGCTTATGCCATTATTAGGTAGTTTTTGCCTTCTTTTTGCGTTAGTGCTGGCTGCCTACTGTTTCATTGCTGGGGTAGTCTCGCTAGTAAGCAGTCACCCTGCCGCCACTCGTTTAGGCGAGACCGCGCGACGCGCGGGAATGGCGAGCTTTGTGACCACAACGATCGCAGCGCTGGCTCTGGTTTGGGCGGCGCTCAACAACGATTTTTCCCTAGCCTACATCTTGCATCATACGAACCGCGCGCTGCCTGTGCCCTATAAGCTGGCAGCCTTGTGGTCGGGGCAGGAAGGTTCGCTCCTTTTCTGGGCCTGGCTGCTTTCGACTTATGGGTTCGTCCTGAGACTGCGGCACAAAGTCGACCAAAAACTGACTGCCTATGCCTCGGTGGTGCTTGCCGGCATCCAAATCTTCTTCCTCCTGCTGGTCAACTTTGCGGGTAACCCATTCGGCGTTATGGACAAGGTTGCAGTGGATGGCAATGGATTGAACCCACTTCTGCAGTATCCGGAAATGGTGATCCATCCGCCAATGTTGTACCTCGGATATGTGGGATTCTCTGTTCCTTTTGCTTTCGCACTGGGCGCTCTGATCATGCGTTATCCAGGCGAGAAGTGGATTCAGATTACCCGCCGCTGGACCATGGTTACGTGGCTGTTCCTGACCTGCGGCATCGTGCTCGGTTCTCATTGGGCGTACTCAGTATTAGGATGGGGTGGCTATTGGGGTTGGGATCCGGTGGAAAACGCTTCCCTACTTCCCTGGCTGACAGGCACAGCCTTCTTGCATTCGGTGATGATGCAAGAAAAGCGCGGCATGATGAAGATATGGAACGTCTGGCTGATCTTCACCACCTTCCTGCTCTCGATCCTGGGCACATTCTTGACGCGTAGCGGCGTCGTCAGCTCAGTTCATGCGTTTGCGCAATCCAGCATAGGCACGTGGTTTGTATGGTTCCTGGGCATCAGCTTCACGGTTTGCATGTTCTTCTTTATTAAGAACAGGTCCCATCTGAAAGCGGAAAATAAGCTTGAATCCCTGGTTTCACGGGAATCCAGTTTCCTCTTCAACAATCTAGTGCTGCTTGCGGCGTGCTTTGCAGTCCTCTGGGGCACATTGTTCCCGATCATTTCCGAGTGGGTACGGGGCTACAAGATCACCGTCGGCCCTCCGTTCTTTAATCGCGTCAACATACCCATTGGATTGTTCCTGTTATTTCTAACCGGCATAGGCCCGTTGCTTGCGTGGCGTAGCACGTCCTTCGCCAGCATACGGCGCAATTTTGCGCTACCTGCCGGTGCAGCCGCCCTGACTGCCATCATCTCGGCAGCCCTAATTCGTCCGGGACTCTGGGACACCGCCAAACTTTACTCGATCATCGCGTTTTCGCTGAGCGCCCTGGTGGTTACGGCAATATCAGCGGAGTTCATTCGTGGAGGCTTGGTTCTGCAAGACAAGCTTCATACCAACATCGCTGGCGCTATGTATCATCTGACGCGCCGGAATATGCGGCGTTATGGCGGTTACGTGATTCATTTTGGGGTAGTTGTCATGTTCATCGGCTTTGCCGGCGGAGCCTTCAATCTGGAACAAGAACAAACGGTGGGCAGGAATGAAAAGCTCCAGATCGGCAACTACACGCTCATCAACCGGGGAGACACGCAAGACGACAATGCCAATTACGAGTCGGGCGCAGCAATGCTCGATGCATACAAAGATGGCAAACTGATCACCACGCTCTATCCCGAGCACCGCTTCTACAAGGCCAGCCAGCAGCCCAGCACCATTGTGGCCAACCACTCCACACTTCAAGAAGACCTGTACGTGATTTATGCGGGTCTGGATCCGAGCACGCGGCAGCCGGTCATCAAGGCGTTTGTCAATCCCCTGATGGCTTGGATTTGGATTGGAGTATTTGTCATTATTGCTGGCACAGGAATCGCTCTCGTGCCCAACGCGCCGCCATTGAAGTCTCCAGTTACAGTTGCGGCCAAGGTTCCGGTTTTTGAAGGCGATGGGATGCAGCCGGCGGGGGTGGTGAAATGAAGCGGATTCTCCAAGCATTGGTTCTCTCATGTTCGTTGATTTTCCTGGTTGCCGCCGATACCGGCACCGATACAGTGAAAGATCGCTACAATACGCTCGGAAACAAGATGATGTGCGCCTGCGGTTGCGGGCAGATCTTGCTGAAATGCAACCACGTCGGCTGCCCGGACTCCGACCGGATGACGCGCGAGCTGAAATCATCGGTCACTGCTTACAATAACGACGAAGACGTGCTCAATTGGTTCCGCAGGACATACGGCGTAACCATTGTTGTGGATCCTGCGACCCATGGCTTTGAGCTATTGATCTGGCTGGTACCGCCAATTCTCGTTATCCTTGCCGTGCTGAGCTTGGTTCTGCTGTTGCGCAAGTGGCGCCGTACTCCCAATGTTGCGATCGCCGGAGCCCCCTCTGGCGTTCAATTGGAGTACTTTCAAGATCGGGTCCGCAAGGAGACGGAGCTGTGAATTTCTCTCCCGATTGGCTCGTCTATGTCTTTGCCAGCTTAGTCGCCACTTTTATTCTGGTCTATGTCTTTCTTCCTTCTAGCGTGCCGCTGGCAGGGGAGGAGACAAAGACCCGGCTGACATATCTGCAGGAGCGCAAAGAGACCATCTACGAAAACCTTCGGGATTTGAATTTCGAGCATAAGTCCGGTAAGTTCACCGAAGCGGATTTCGAATCCATGCACTCCAGCATGGAGGCGGAGGCAACTCGGGTGCTCGCGGAGATCGATGCGTTAGAATCCGTCCGAGCCTAAATTTGCCTCGTGCAGTTTTCATTACTGTTTTCCTATTGCATCGCTTTTATTGTTGAGGAGTTTTGACTTGTGAAGCGTCTTATTTTCCTTCTCCCGTTTTTTATCTTTGCCGCAGCGGCTTTCGGCCAGGTGCTCACCGGCACAATCAAAAATGGCACCACCGACAGGCCAGCCGCCGGAGACGAAGTAATTCTTCTGAAGCTGGACAAGACCATGGAGGAGGAAGCCAGAACGAAGTCTAACGCCAGAGGCGAATTCAGCTTTAAATTGGCGAATGCACAAGTGCCTCATGTGATCCGCGTCAGGCATCAACAGGTCAACTATCACGAACCGGCCTTCCCCGGAAGAACCTCCGTCAACATGACGGTTTACGATTCGTCGCCTGTGGTGGAAGGTGTCTCCAGGATCGATCACTCGGTGGTCTTTCAAGCTCAAGGCAACACTACGGAAATCGTTGAGCTTTTCACTGTAAAAAATGCCTCCACTCCTCCGCGAACGCAACCGACCTTTGAGTTTTACTTGCCGGAAGGGGCGACGGTTTCACAGGGGCAGGCGATGCCAGTGGGTGGCATGCCTCTAAAGAGTGCACCAGTACCGCAAGCTGAAAAAAACAAATATGCGTTCCTCTATCCAGTGCGACCTGGCGAGACTCATTTTGAGATTGTCTACACCCTCCCTTATTCCGGCCTTCTTAAATTTGAGCCCAAGCTTGCCGGTGTTGAAGACAAATTTTATGTAGTTACCCCTAAATCAATGACCTTTGCGGCGGATTCCGGCACGCAGTTTCAATCGACCGATAAATGGTCCGTTGATGCAACTATTAAGGATGTCGAGGTCCATGTGGTTGATAAGGCGGCTCCCGGCGTCCAATTAGGCTTCGCGGTCTCCGGAATGGGAGTCCTTCCCGACGACAATGCGCCCCAGCAGGCGCAAGGTGGGGCTGCCCGCGGCTCACAGGGAGAAGACATGCGCCCTGGCGGGGGTTTAGGCGTTCCCAATGAGAAGCCCAACCCTATCAGCTCCGGCCAGTGGGCTTTCCTGGGCGTGCTCACGATTTTCCTGGGAGGCGGAGCAGCCTTCACTTTTATGATGAGCAAGCCCGCAGCCGCAGCGCCCATACCTGTACCGCAACCCGCCGCAGCCGCGACCTCGGTTCTCGATGTGCTCAAAGAAGAGATGTTCCAACTTGAAACCGAGCGCATTCAAGGGAAGCTTTCCGATCAGGAGTACGAAATAGCAAAAGGCGCACTCGACAAGACCTTGCAGCGCTCCATGAGCCGCCAGGCCAACCAGCAAAAATAGGAACATTCTTCAGGGTCATGAATCCATCGGTCATTATCAGGTCTTCCCCATTGCATGGAGCCGGAGTTTATGCGACGGCTCCCATTAAGAAAGGCTCTCGCATTCTTGAATACACGGGCCGCCGCCTCACCCGAAAAGAGACGGAAGGCATGTACGATGAGACAGAGCTTACTTATCTCTTCAGCATGGACGGTGGGAAGATCGTCATTGATGGATTCGGTATGGCCGCATTTATCAACCATTGCTGCGAACCAAATTGCGAAACCGACCAGTTTGACGATCACATCTGGATTCTCTCGCTGCGAGATATCAAAGCTGGAGAAGAGCTTACCTACGACTACAACCTGCACGATGCCGAACCCGGCGATGAAGCCCCTTGTTACTGTGGAACGCCAAAATGCCGCAAAACCATGTACTGCGATGAAGAGGTGGAGAGGCAGAAGCGAATCCTGAAGCAGAGGGCAAAACGGAAGAAGGCAATCGCCGGTTCGTAGATTCAAGATGGCTGCTAAGGGTATTCAGAAAGAGCAGCCAATTTATGATTCTCTTGAGACTGCCTCCTAGAGGTAGCCTTCCGGTCAAACCGAGGTTCGCCAATCGTTGTGGATGAAGATGGGGCTCGCGGCGGTGAACGATCCCCCCATTTCCTGCGGGTTTGAACCTCCATGCGCTACATTACAATCTCCTCACCTATCTCAAACCTGACAGTAGTATTAGCGTTGTCCCTTTCTCCGTTTCTTTCTCTGTTCTTTTGTCTGCGAATAAAAGATTTCTTTTGTGCAAATTTCAGCATCTCTCATAGGGACGGAGATCGCATTGCATGTCCATCTTTCGCCCTTCGAACGATTCCCCTTCCCAAAATGGCCAAACATCCCGACGCAGAGTTCTTGTTGTTGACGACGAGCGCGTCATAGCCGATGCGTTAGCAATTATCCTGAACCAGAACGGCTTTGAGGCCTCGGCCGCCTATACTGGAAGCACAGCAGTGGAGAGCGCCCGCGAACAAAAGCCGGACTTGGTGATCAGCGATGTCATGATGCCGGACATGAACGGAATTGACGCAGCGATACGTATTCGGGAGATGCTGCCCGGCTGTAAGATTCTTCTGTTTTCAGGCAAGGCGGCGACTGCTGATCTGCTTGAAAAGGCGCGGACTCAGGGCCATGAATTTGAGATTCTGTCCAAGCCGGTACATCCACAAGATCTGCTTGCCAAGTTAAAAGGCTAATCGACAACTTGCTTGGGTGGTATTTCGTACCACCTTCAAAGAGACTCGGATACTCGAGATTGGCTTAACCCGGAATTGAGTGGTGACCGAACGCCGGGAGCTCAGGATCACAGGATAAGGTGGATTAATTCACCTTCAACTTACTTCTGCTTCGAGCCGCGCTTGCGTTCAAAGAACAAAGGACAGCCCCGAAAGGCTGTCCTTGAGTGCCGACTTGCGCCCGATCCGCTGCCTAGAAATCAAACCGCAACGACATCCGGACCAGGCGCGGACTCCCGAGCGTGTGCTGAATCTGCCCAAGGTTTCCCGAGGGGGTGGCCAGCAACTTTGGTGGTGAGCTGAAGTTAAAGAATGACACGTTATTGTTCGGAGTATCGAAGCTCGGCGTATTGGAAACGTTGAATACATCCAAGCTGTACTTTGCTTTGACTCGCTCCCCAATGGGAGTTTCTTTGAAGAGCGAAAGATCGGCGCGCTTCTGGAAGGGCCCACGGAATATATTCCTGCCACCGTTGCCAAAAACCGACTCGAGATTGTCGCACAGCGGGCCTCCGTTCGGTCCCCCAGTGGGATCGCATGCTGGAACACCACTCTGGCCGGGCTGCAGGAACTGAGGCTGAAACGCTGCCGGGTTCAATGACGACAGGGTGTGTCCGGTCTTGGCGGTGCCGGGAGTAAATCCAGGCGCCAGCGGCACAATGGGATTGGTGAGGAAGTCGTTATTCGAGAAGAACAGGCTGCCGATTGAACCGCTGAAATCGACGATACTGTAGGGCTGTCCGCTCTGGAATGTAGTTATGCCACTCATGCCCCAGCCGTTCAACGCTTTATCCATCACTCCCTTAAAGGAGACAATCTTGGGGATCTGATAGACATAGCTGAACGACAGTACATGAGTACGGTCGAAGTCCGAAGGACCGTAGGAGCCTTTGGGATTGAGAGGGTTATTTCCGTTGAAGAATAGGCCGAGCCCGCTGCCTTCATCCAGGGTTCGCGACCACGTATAAGAAGCGCCGCCTTGAAATCCATACCCGAAGCGCTTGTTAACTTGCGCTTGCAGCGCGTGATACCAGGAAACGCCTTCAGCCTCCCATAGAACCGAGTTGGGGCTGTATCCGATAAAGGGGACCCGAAGATCGACGTTGCCACCGGTTGAAGTGATGATATTTTCCGTAGAGGTTACGTTAAAGCCATACGACGATGTCTGGCCATTCACAGGGTTTTGTGCCGTCGCAATCTGAGGCATATTGAACGGAATCGGTAGTGTCTCATGCAGGCCATGGTTACCGATATAAGCGACGTTTACAACCGTTGTATTGGTCGCCTGCCACTGCACATCCAGATTCCAATTCTCGGAATAGGGCAGCTTGTTGCGCGTGTCATAGCCGCCAAATAAGAAAGGAGAGGCGGGAGAGCAATTGTTGATGTTGCTCGTAGTGCATTGGGACAAGGTAGTAAGCGTCGGCAATCCATTCTGAAATGCCTGAAGGCTGGTTGGAGGACCCGCTGGAGGAGCCGTGCCGAAGGGGTTACTGAGAGTGCCGCCATTGCCACCAACGACTTGCTGAACGAATGGGGGCTGCAAGGTCACTCCAAATGGGCCGTTGAATCCGCCTCCTGCGCTGGGTGAGAATTCCGCAAAGAATTCGCCTCGGTCAAAATAAACGCCAAAACCGCTGCGCACGACGACGCTAGGCAGGAACTTCGGACTCCAGGCAATGCCTACGCGGGGTGCGATGCCCCATTGCCGTCCGTTAAGAGTCGAATCGCTTGTTCCCGGTGTACCAAACTGGCGATTGTTACCAGCAACAACCAACCCGTCATTAACAATTTGGTTTGTTTGAAAATTATATTGATACTTGGCAGGATCAAAGTTGATCAGATTGCCGGTCTTCTCGGTGAGTCCGGCATCCCAGTCGTATCTGAGACCAAAGCTGAGATTCAACGTATCCGTAATGCGCCACTTGTCTTGGGCATAAAGGCCAACCTGCGGGGCGCGATAGTAGCGATTGGTCGGTCCCTGAAAAAGGTCGGTATTGCCAAAACCGGGACGAACATTGCCGGTCAGGAAGTCCGCAAAACTATTGAAATCGATTGCAGCGACCTGGCTCGCGCGATTGATGATATTCAATTGCGCATAGTCCCAATTTCCGCCAAATGATAGCGTGTGGCGTCCGACCTGCCAATGCAAGTTCGAGGTTAACTCCAATTGATTCTGGAAAGAGCCGGTATCGGAGAAATTGGACCCGCGTCCGAACGATAGCCCATTGCCGAATACCCCCGTTGCCGTGGGACTGGGATCTCCTACCTGATTGATATTGATCCCAGGAAACCGATTACTGCCAAAAAGATTAATGCCCACATCCGAAGGCTGTAGAGCTTGGCTCACCGTAGAAAAGACTCGCTGGCGTATGAATCCCAGCTTTTGATCCCAGGTGAGGTTTGAGGAGAGACTCACTACGTTTTGCAGCGACAGCACCTGGCTGCCGGCCTGCAATTGCTGCGGGAACCCAAGCAAATTGTCGTTCTGGGTGAACGGCGAGGTCGTTGGATCGTCCTGAAAATAGTACTTTGCGAAGATCTGGTCTTTGCTGTTCAGGATGTAATCGATATTGCCGTTGGCTTGGTGAGCTGTGAACGTCGGGGTCTGGCCAAACAGATTGTTGGTGAAACTTAGTCCGCCGCTGACTTGGTCGGGATTGGTGATTTGCGCCGAGGGAATCAGGAACTGCCCATTCGGCAGCTTGAACTGCAGCAGTTTGACCGCCGCCGGATCCAGCGCTGTAGTGATCGGCGCGCCGTTAAGAGTGTTGGCAAGATTGGTCAGAGCCGTGACGCTTCGGTCGTCGGTCAGTTCCGTCGGCACTGTAATCTGCTGAAGAGCGTTCAACTGATCATGCACGCTGGTCCACTGATACGAAGTAAAGAAGAACAGCTTGTCTTTGACGATCGGGCCGCCGAAGGTACCACCCACGGTCCCACGATGCAGAACCGGTGTCGCCAGCCCATCCTGCTTGAAGAAGAAAGAATCCGCGTTCAGCGCGTCGCTCTGGCGGCGTCCGTAGAGTTGCCCATGATACTGGTTGGTGCCCGAACGTGTCTGGACTTCGATGTGGGCGCCGCTATTGGCTCCCTGCGAAGCATCGTACATGGAAGTGTTGACTCGCAATTCTTGAATCGTTTCCTGCGGAGGCGAAGGCAAGGATTGTGCAATCGCGTCATAGACCGATGTGTTGGTCTGAATCACTCCACCACGCAGGAAGTTCTCTCCAGTATTCAGCACCACGCGGTTGGCGGCAACCTCGCTCGACGACTTTCCGTTGAACAAGTTTGTCGCTAAGATCGAATTGACCGTAAAGCTGTTGCTGGTATCGCGCTGGCCGTTGGCCCAGATGCTCTGATTACCCAATCCCGCATTGGTGTCCGTACCGCCTAGAAAATCGGCGCTGACGCCTGGGCTTAATACCGCCAGTTGGGTAAAGCTTCCGGTTCCCAGCGGAACTGCGTCGATCTGATCGCCGTTCATGATGTAACCATTGGTGGTATCCACTCGATTCAACAAGGGCGTTGCATTGACCTCAACGGAGGTATCTCCCCCGCCAGGCTGCAATTTCACCTGGAGCGTGGTGGTGCGGTTAGCTTGCACCAGCACCTGCTTATGGACCTCTTTTCTGAAGCCCTGGCTGGTGAATGTGAGCGTGTAAGTTCCAATCGGAAGATCGGGAAAATAGAACGAGCCATCATCCCTTGAGACTGCAGACTTGCTCAAGCCTGAATCGTTGTTCGCGACCTGTATCGACGCCTTCTGCAGCACCGCTCCAGTGGCGTCGGCAACCGTACCGGTGATTGCTCCAAGATTCTGCTGAGCCGTGGCAGTCAGGGAAGAAAGGGCCAAAATGCCCCATAACAAGCAGGGGAAAATACGCTTGCCATCCGTCATGATGTTAGCCTCCGTTTGGGAAACCTGTCACTCTGAAAAACTTAAGATTTTAAGTAGCGGTGAATCCCAGGGAGGTTAAAAGAGGATGAAAAATGGGCCTATCTTTTGATCGGTAAGGAGGAGCCCAAAAAGCTTAGAAACTTATCTCGCAATATGGATGCACGTTAAGAAGATGTAACTTCAGGAAAATTGATTTCGCCTTGAACCCATATCAAGGTAGTGCGTTCGCTTATCAAAGCTCCCTGCGGCCTTCGATGGCTTTCAGCATAGTCACCTCGTCGGCGTATTCTATGTCGCTTCCAGCAGGAATTCCCGTGGCGATGCGCGTCACCTTCACGTTAGGCCTTTTGATCAGCCGCGTCAGGTAAATGGCTGTCGCCTCGCCCTCCATTGTAGGATTGGTGGCAATAATGATTTCATCCGCGCTACCGCTGTCAATGCGTTTGATGAGCGAAGGTATCCGCAACTGCTCCGGACCAATTCCCTGCAAGGGAGCAATCGCTCCATGCAGCACGTGGTAGACCCCGTTGTAGGAGCGCGTCTTTTCCACCGAAGCAATATTGGTCGGCTCCTCCACAACGCAGATCAAGCGTTGGTTACGAGTGGCATTCGAGCAGTACGTGCAAGGATCCACGTCCGTGATGTTATTGCACACGGAGCAAAGGTGAAGCTTCTCCTTGAGGTTATGTATCGCGGACGCTAGAGCTTCGGCATCTTCCGCGCTGGAACGAAGAATGTGAAAGGCGAGCCGCTGGGCGGTTTTGCCGCCGATGCCCGGCAGTTTCTTGAGTTCGTCGATCAGGAGAGCCATCGGCTCGGCAAACTTTGACACGCTG
The DNA here is from genome assembly GCA_035295685.1 of Candidatus Angelobacter sp. GTDB lineage: Bacteria > Acidobacteriota > Terriglobia > Terriglobales > Acidobacteriaceae > Angelobacter. The sequence continues at coordinate 36,759 of DATGIO010000104.1, read as the reverse complement.
GACCCCTATTTTCAGAAAACATAACAGGCAAGGACAGACAACGGAATCTGTCTTTCTCTTCAATCATCTCTTTCAATCAATCTCTTTCAATCAATGCGCGGCCTCAATCAATGAGCGGCTTTACAAACCAGGGATTCCCAGGCCACCCAACATTCCGCCGACGGTCGACTGCATCGCCGCGTCAACGCGGCGAACCGCTTCATTGACAGCGGCTGTAATCAAATCCTGAAGCATCTCGATATCCCCGCTCTCCAAAGCGTCCTTTGCGATTCTGGTCTCCAACACTTGCTTCTGGCCATTCATCTTGATGGTGACGCTGCCACCCCCAGAAGAAGCCTCGATCACGGTCTGCTTCATCTTCTGCTGTAGTTCCTGTGCCTGCTTCTGCGCCTGCTCAAGCATCTCTTGAATCTGGCGCGCATTAAAATCTCCCATGTCTGCTCCTAATCTTTATGACGCTGGTCGATCACTGTCCGGACCTCCGCCCCAAATAGTTCCTGCATACGCTGCACGACAGGCTCGTTCGCAGCGCGTCCGCGCGCGCTCCCTGAGTCGCGGACAGGACGCACAGCGGCTGAAGCACCTCCATTAGGAACGTTCCCACTCACAACTTTGATCTTCAGCGGGCGGCCAGCGGCTGCAGAGGCGGCGCGGTTTGCTACCTGCCGAGCCTCAGTGGAAAAGATCACGTCAATCTGTTTAGCGGTCTGAGCGACGGTGATCACCAACTCCGCTCCCTGCAGCGCGGCGCCTCCATTTTCTAACAAAGATGCCGGAGAGCGACTTCCGGAGTTTTCCAACTCGGTGATTACACTCCCCAGAATTGAGCTCGCATCCAGAGCCACATCTTGCGGCGCTTCCTTCACCACTGCAACTACAGGCTCAGGAACGCCGATCTGCCCCCCATTCCCCGCAACGTGATCCGTGGCCGGTTCAAGAGTCTGCATCTTACGTCCGCGGTCGGCCTCAAACGGGGATGATGAAGACGATGGCAACGGCGACGCCGGCGAGACGCCTTCAGTTCTTTTCGCAGAGCGGAGAGCTTGTGTTGCTCCAATTTCAGATGGGGGCAACGCTATAGAGGCAGCCACATCCTCAGCCGAGCTTCTTGCCACCGGCGCTGCTACAGGCGATGGTTGGCGGGCAGAAGACCGTCCTCCCGGCGTTGCACTTCCCGAGCCCGAAGACGCAGCTCCCGAAGCCGACTGGCTCAGGATTTGTTCCAGCGGCAGAATCCGCTGCGCGTGCACTAGTTTCAGAACCCCAAGTTCCAGATGGAATCGCTGCTCCTGCCTGTAGCCAAGCTCGTTGTGCGTATTGAGCATGATCTGCAAGAATCGCGCCAGATCCTCTTCAGAAAACTTTTCTGCAACACGGCCTGCTCGACTTCGCTCATCGCTTGAAACCTGAAGCAGCGCGGAATCGGTCCCGGATATCTTGGCAACCACGCAGTTGCGGAGGAACCGCACAAGCTGCTTGGCGAAATGAGCTGGATTCTGGCCCTCAATCATGATCCGATCAACCAGGTTCAACGCCTCTTCGCTGGAGCCGCGGCTGACGGCGTCCATCAACGTTTCCAGGATCTCCGACCCAACCGTTCCCACGAGGCTGCGCACCTGTTCAGCGCTCAATTGGACCCCACAGCAGGCGATGGCCTGATCCATAATCGAAAGAGCGTCACGCATGGAGCCATCGCCCGCTTCCGCAAGCACGGCCAACGCTTCGTCTTCTGCCGGAATACCTTCCTGCTGCGAGATGGAACGAAGCTGAGTTACGATTTCGTCAAACTTCACGGCCCGAAAACTGAAATGCTGGCACCGCGAACGGATGGTCTGAGGTATATCTTCCGGCTGCGTGGTCGCCATCATAAATACGATATGCGCCGGAGGCTCTTCCAATGTTTTCAACAAGGCGTTGAAGGCGGCATCGGTGATCTGATGAGCCTCGTCCAGAATATAGATCTTGTAGCGATCGCGGGCCGGACGATAGCGCGCGGCCTCCCGCAACTCGCGAATCTCGTCGATTCCACGATTCGTGGCGGCGTCAATTTCTATTACGTCAACGGAACTTCCGGCACGCACTTCGACACATGAATCGCATTCGCCGCACGGCTCAGCAGAAGGCCGGTCTTTGGAGCGACAGTTCAGGCACATTGCAAGGATGCGCGCAATCGTGGTCTTGCCAATCCCGCGGTGCCCGCTGAAGATATACCCGTGCGCGATCCGCTGCCGATCGATGGCGTTCCGCAGCGTACCGGTTACGTGGTCTTGCCCGATCACTTGAGAAAAGCGCTGCGGACGATATTTGCGCGCTAAAACCTGATAGCTCATTGTCAAAATCTGATGTCAAACTCGATGTGAGATTCGATTATAACTCCCGACTTGCCGCATCCATTTCCACAAGCCCCCCGGTGCAAAGGTAAAAGGGCGCTCCTTGGTGCGCCCTTTTTTGCCGAAATCATTTACCTGACCATTTACACGGAATCACTCCATCGTTCCATTATTCCGTCACTCCGCCGTTCCAGCTTTCCGTCTTCCAGCTTTCAAGGAGCTTCAATCAATTCCAGCTTTCCGTCTTTCTTGCGATGCAATACCTTCACACGGCCCTCCACATCGCGAAAGACAAAAACCTCACGATCTCGAAACTCCGCTTCCTTGACGGCTTCCTCGAGCGTAAGTGGGCGCAGAGACACCGAGTCGGAGCTTCGAACCACATGCGGTTCCGAGAATGTTACGGCAGCCGGAAACGAGTGGACGGTGATTGGAACGGCAGTCTCCAGCGAAGAACCCACCGCCACAGCCATTGCAACCTCTTCCTGGCCAGCATGGCCATTTTGCCTTTTGCGCGCCTGCCGCTTCTTGCTCTTCCATCGGGTTTTGTACTTGACCGCCTGCCTGTCAATGCGATGAAGCGCTCCGACAATGGCGGCGCTCATGTCCGGGGCTTCCGCCAGACCTACAATTGGACCTTGATTGGGGACGGTAATGGTAATTTCCGCGATATGCCGCCGCTTCTCGGTCGATAGGATTACGTGAGAATCAAAATTACTGCCTAAGATTTTTTGGATTTTTTCGAGCCCGGTCTCTACTTGCTTGCGGATGGTGGGATTGATTTCGAACTGCCGGCCAGTGTATTCCACGTTCATTGACTCTCCTCCTAGTTTTTTTTCTTGAGAGTCGTCTGACTGGCGCCTGGAAAAGAAAAGCGCCTACAGGCGGCTATAGGTCGTTCCTTTAACAAAATAACAGCGCAAGGCCTTCGGGGCCGCGCTTCGTACTAGTTCTTGATCCTCCTTTGATGAGTGCTCGGAATTTTCATATCTTCGCGATATTTGGCCACAGTCCGGCGCGTGACCTGAATGCCTTGCGACTGCAGGATGCGCGTAATCTGTTCATCCGTAAGCGGCCGAGTGCGATCCTCTTCCTCGATCAGCTTCTTTACCCTTCGCTTGAGAATGAGAAGCGATGTACCGCCGCCCTCGGGGCCCTGAACGCTTTCCGAGAAGAAATACCGAAGCTCGAAGACGCCTTGCGATGTATGCACGTATTTGCTCGAAACCGCTCGGCTGACCGTGGAGGGATGAACGCCGATCTCTTCGGCTACCTCCTTGATCATCATGGGTTTCAGCAAATCGATGCCATGATCGAGGAACTCGCGCTGCCTCCCGATGATCGCATGGCAAACTTTCAGGATTGTCTGTCTTCTTTGCTCAATATTCTTGATGAGCTGCACCGCCGACTTGTAGCGCTCCTTCACGTAAGAGCGAACATCTTTCTCCACGCCATCGCCCTGGTGCAACATACGCCGATAGGTAGGACTTACACGCAACTGCGGCAGATCTTCGTCGTTCATCAGTACGAGATATTCATCACCCTGCTTGACGAATGCAACATCCGGTTCGATCAGTTTTGGCTCGCTCTTGTTGTAGCGCAGGCCGGGTTTCGGATCGAGCGTCCGAATGAACTCATGGGCCTGAATCACGGACTCGATCGGCCGGGCAATGGCCTTGGCGATCTCCTTATACTGTTTGTTCTGCAACAGATAGATTTGCCCATCCACGATCTTGGCGGCGTCTTCGATCACCTGATCGTTTTCGGGATCGTCGGAACCTTCCATGTCGCGAGTCTTCTGCAGGTATTCAAGCTGCACGAGCAAGCACTCCCGCAAATCCCGCGCCGCTACACCCACAGGATCGAGGCGCTGAATCAGTTGAATCGCTTCCCTCAGATCCTCGGGTCCAAATTGCCGCGTCACCTCAACTAATGCGGCACGCGGTCCTGAGCGCCGTTCTGCCAAAGAGGCCTGCGCTCCTACCTGCGGCGCCTGGGAGATGACGATTTTGAGGTCGTGGGACTGCAAAAGCGCGCCTCCGCTTGGGCCGGATCCATTCCGCGAATCTGCTAGTAAGGCTGCTCCCGGCAGATCTTCTCCCGGTAAATCCTCTCCCAGCAAATCTTCTCCTCGCAAATCTTTGGCCTGTATGTCTTCGATCGCGCCATTCGAGATGGCCGGATCGGATTCGGCGACGTCTTCAACAATGCCCCTAGCGACACTCATCAGTTCGTCATCGGTGGCCGTCAAGTATCCATCTTCATTCAAATTGCCGACAACCAATTCAGCCGCGGCCACCACTTCAGGCCGCAATGTCAAGGAACCAAGCTGCCACATCAAATGATCGGTGAGCGTCGTGGGCCGCGAAAGGAAATTCTCGAACGAGGGTCTCTCGATTTCTTCTAAGTCGGCAGAGCTGCGATAGCCGGGATCAAGATAGTCCCGGAAGAACGAGCCGAAATCGATCTCATCGAAGGGATCTTTCTTCTCTTCTGCAGGAGAGGCTTCCTGCTGCGGCTCCTGCCGCACATCCTCTCGGCCGTCTCGCTCGCGGGCCTCTTCGCGTCCAGCAACTTCATCCAGAAGCGGTACGCTCGAATCCAACTCCTCCAGTACCGGATTCTCCACCATTTCCGTGTTGATCATCTCCTTGAGCTCGAGCTTGTTGAGCGCAAGCACGCTCACCATCTGCACCAACCCGGGCGTGAGGATCTGTTTTTGGGTAACCCGTAAATTCAGTTTGTTCTGGAGTAATACCATTCCAACTCTGCTTGAACGTTTTTTAACACCTTGGCCTACGAACCAAAAGAGTACGCTTGTAATCCGTAGGCAATACGGCTCCGGGCTTACGCAACGGAGCAAGGCTTACCCCTATTGTAGAATCAATTTGGCGACGGCAGCGCATGTTCCTGAATCTTTCAGCCGAAACTTTATATCCCCAATGTTTTCAGGATGTCACAGAACGCGCTAGACGAACGAGAAACTTTCACCTAAATAGACGCGCTTTACCTCAGGGTCGTTGCCGAGCTGCTCCGGCGTGCCCGCCCGAAAAATGCGGCCCTCGTTGATGATGTAGGCCCTGTCCGTAACGGAAAGTGTCTCGCGGACATTGTGGTCTGTAATCAGGACTCCGATTCCACTGGCCTTCAAATCGAAAATGATCTTTTGCAGGTCGAGAACCGCAATCGGATCAATACCTGAAAAAGGTTCGTCCAGAAGGATGAATTTTGGGGAGATGCACAACGCACGAGCGATCTCCACTCGCCGCCGCTCACCGCCTGACAATGCGTACCCCATGGTGTCGCGAATATGGCCGAGCCCTAGTTGATCGATCAACTGATCGCGCGTCCGGCGCCTCTCCTGCCAGCCAATAGGCTGCACCTCAAGAACAGCCATAATATTTTCTTGAGCTGAGAGCTTGCGGAAGACCGATGGTTCCTGCGGCAAATAGCTCACCCCGTAATTCCGCGCCCGGAGGTACATGGGCACGTCGGTGATCTCTTCGCCATCCAATAGTATGCGGCCACTATCCGGAGGAACCAAACCCACGATCGTATAAAAAGTCGTGGTCTTGCCGGCGCCGTTCGGGCCTAAAAGGCCTACCACTTCGGCTTGATTGATGTGCAGGCTAACGCCATTGACCACCCTGCGTCCCCGGTACGATTTTGCTATTTCGTCCGTCGCTAGGGTCTGCATTACTTCTGGCTCGCGTTCTGATTCTTAGGCTGCGTTTGACTTTGCGATGATTCGTTTCGATCTACGAGCACCCTACCATCGTGGGTATAGAAAGTCAACGAAACGCCGGTAACCTGGCCCCTCGCTGAATCCTGGCCCTGCCCTGAATCAAAGATACGCGGCTCGCGCCCGTTACCGCCGGTCATTACGAATTTTTCATCCTGCGGCGTGTAGACTAATTGATTGCCCACCGCTCTTCGGTCGTGCTGCCGCACTTCGATATTGCCGTGTGCAACAATATGATCGAGTTGGCTGCCTGGTTGTCCTCCGCGAGGCAGTAAAAAGATCTCGACCGTATCGCCGGTCATCGTAGTTTCCGCGCCGCGAACCAGTACGTTGCCGGTAAAAATCGCCTTCCGATCCCCATCCGCATAAACGAGCCTGTCTGCACTCACGTTGACAGGAGTTGCTTTGCCGCTCTGATTCTTCTCCGTAAAAGCCGCCGTAACCCGCCTTTGCGCCGTGCCTTGCGCATCGAGGCTGCTATGGGCCTTATCGAACGTCATCACAGGAGCTTCAATCACATCCGCAGCTTGCCAGAGCCTCGCATTGGTGTATTTTGCTACATCGCTATTGCGGCTGGCCTCCATGGTAGCGCCGGTCACGTGAATCGGATCGGAGGAGCCAAGCATCCCTCCGCCGCCTTGTTGTTTACCTTGGATGTATGTTGTCTTCACATCTCCCTGGGCGCTGACAACATTGGTCTTGCGATTCAGCAAAACGCTCTCGGCTGTCATCGCCATACCCGAATCCTGCATTCTGGGAGAGCCGCTTAAGAACAATGTTTCTTCCCCGGCAACATAACGAGCACGCTCTGCGGTCGCGGTGCGTTGTCCCTCCTGATAATGGAAATCGCCAGTCTGCTCGGCGGTTCGCAACTCTCCCTTGTCGTCATAAAGCGCAACCAGGTCGCGGCCGGTCGAGATTCGATCCGGCTTGCCCGGGGACGATGCAACGATCCTGGTATTCGAGCTGCCCACGACGGACTTAATTCGATTCTGGTCGTTGAACTTTGCCTGAAGCTGCCCGGCAGTGATCGTCGTTTTGTCTCCGGCGTTCTGGGTCTGAATGATTTGCGCGGAGCCCGACGAAATGCCCCGGTCCAGAACTTTGCCATTTTTCATGTAGAGATCGGCAGCGTCCGTTTGGAGCTGCATCGACTTGTTGCTGGTTCCTGCAGGCCCCTGACTCAATTGAACGGCATTCTCTCCATGAATCTTGACCACCTGGTTATTCGGGCCAAAATCCAGTTGCACCTTTCCGGCAACACCATGTGTGGAGGGTTCCCCACTGCTTTCAAACACCACACCATTGAAAAGAGAACCGGTGCGAACCTGATCGCGCTCTCCCATCACCACCTCAGCTTCAGGAGCGCTCAGATGAAATCCCTTGGGCCCGGGCTCAACAGCCCGAACGTTGCCAGAGGCGAGAATGTGATCCACCATATTGTCGTTGCGGAGCAGGAGGGTAATCTTGTCGGCTTCCACACTTCTCGCCAACTGATCGATCCGCGCAAACTGTAGAATCGCTTTCCTAGGCTCCTTGGTAATTGTTGCCTCACGCGCCGCGATCGATACTTTCTGTTTTTCCGTCGTGACCAGCCGAACGTCCGAATGCAGGGTCAGCATACCCACTCGCGAGTCGTAATCGGCGCCTATCGCCGAGCCACTCGCTTCCGGGATGCGGAATTCAATCCGCTCCTTGGTATGAGCCATGCCCGTATTCTTATTAAAGGTTAAACCGCTGGTCTTCACGTGGATCGGATTCTTCATCCCCGCGGGAGGCGCCTGATCGGGCCGGGAGGCGCCGCCGGAATCCGATTCCAGATCGATGTGGACCTCACCTTTGGCAACTACATCGCCACTGCTCTCGTCGTACTCGAAGTCCGATCCATAAATCTGATCGAAACGGTTCGCTTCCTGCCCGTAGACAATGATGTTTACATCATGAAGGATGCCACGCCCTCCATCCTTGAACTGCTCGTAACGCGAGGCATGAATGGTGAATAACGTTCGCCCGCCTTGAGACTTGGAAAAGGTAAAGCCCGTGGTGCTCTGTGAAAGCAGTTCGTCGATCTTGCCAGGAAGAGTTGCGAAATCCCTTTTGACCTTCAGAATTCCGCGCAGATAAAAACCAGATACGACCAGGACAGCAAGAACGGCTCCGCCTGCAAACAGCCTTCTAAGCAATTTAGGGTCGATTGGCATGTACCCTTATCTTACAGCCCTAAAGCGCTTTTCAGCGTGGTTGCAAGGAATCAAAACCGCACAGAAACGCATACAACCAGGGCATGGAACGCCATACAGTGAAGTTGTTCATGAAGCCGCCTTCATCATCCATCGTCCCTTCCCTGGCATCATCCCTTCCCTGGTTAATCCGCAAGATAGTTGATTTCCGTGTGCCGGATGCGGGTGCAGGCAAAGACCATGATCGCAGCGCTCAGAAGAATCAATCCGGGAACCGCGATCCAGGCTGACACCGGCGCAGCCACCACGGTAAACAGGGCCATCATGCCTTCTGGAGCAATGGCGACCGGGCACAGTTGCTTGAGGTAAAACATCACGCTCAATTTTTGAAGTAAGGAGGGAAATACAGGATGAAACGTTTCCCAAAGCAGGACGAAGGCTCCCGGAATGATGGGATTTCTGATGACAAGGCTGAATGCAATGAAAATCGCGCCATATCCAAGACACGCCAGCCCGGTAACACCGAGATAGGCGGCCAGATGGCCCAGGCCAGGTCCGCTGAATACAAATGCCCGCCCCGATTCGCCGTAGGGCAGGTACAGGAGAACGAACGATAGAAATACCGCCACCCCAAAAATGATGGTGGCGCTCACGGTTCCCGCCAGAAACTTGGCAAGAACCAGAAGCTCGCGCCTGACCGGAGCAAGGAAATAGTAGTGAAGGCTCTTCTCCACGACTTCTCCGCGAAAGAGCCAGGTAAAGAGTCCCATGCACCCAAAGAACATGCCGAGGCGAAGATAATAGAGCTGGAAGATTCCTGCCAGAATCTCGGTGTCTCTCCGCATCTGCTCGGCATCCCACCGGGTGTCGAGAAAGTCGTGGCCTCCAATCAGCACCAAAGGGCCGAGAGCAACGAGATAGATCCAGATGCTGCGACGGGTAAGGAAATTCTTCCTGACTTCAATCCCCATGATTGCCAGCAACTGGGCGGTCCACTGCTGCCAGGGAGCCTCACGGAAAAATTGGCGCGCCGAGGTAAGAGTCGTCATACGGAGGCTCCATCGCTGCCGATCAGATATTGATATAACGAGTTCACATCGTCATCGGCGGGGGCAACGGCCTCGAGCGCAAGATCTTCCTGCAACACAATCTGGTTGAGCAACAGGTAGAACTGATCGGCGTCCTGAGTCCGCACCAGAAGTCCCTTGCCGTCGTCGTTTAACTTGGCTTCCACTACATGGTCCTGAGAAAACAGCTTGGATGCCAAGACACTCGGCTTCGAGCACCGCACCAAGATCTGCATGGGATGCTCCTTCACTTCACTGCGAACACCGTGGATCTTGCCTTCCGCCACTACATAGCCATAGCTCATAAAGACAACGTGATCGGAAATCTTGTCCACTTCGTGCAGAACGTGGCTGGAAATGACAACATGCAAGCCTTCCTTTCCCAGGGCTTCGAACAAGGCGATGGATTCGGCGCGGGCCATGGGATCTAACCCGTTTAGAGGCTCATCCAGGACCAGGACCGTGGGATGATGGGCAATGGACTGAGCGAGGCGAATCCGCTGCCGCATTCCTTTGCTGTAGCCCGCAACCCTGCGCCCGGCGGCGTCGCCCAGGCTCACGCGCTCAATCGCCTCGCGGGTCAGCCGATGGCACTCTGGCGTATGAAGTCCACGAACCCTTAAGGACTGAAAAATGAACTCATAGCCAGTCACACCCTTGGGAAAGGAGTCGAACTGGGCGCAGTAGCCAACCCGGCGGAAGAACTCCTCGGGATCGTTGGGAGTCAGCCCCAGCACCGTGACGGAGCCTTGCGTGGGGCGCACCAAGCCGGTCAGAAGGTTCATGAGCGTGGTCTTTCCCGACCCGTTTGGACCAACGAGGCTGGTTACTCCTGGCGGCAGCACGAGGTTCACATGGTTGACGCCCAAGACCTCTCCATAAAACTTGGAGACGTTCTCAAAGACGATTTTGTTGTCTTGGGTCATCCGCGCTCCACTTCCTTGGCTCTAAGTCTGCGATTCAAGAGCAATAGCGAGATCAGGCAAACCCCAAGCAAAACAGTCCAGTCCGCCCACAGGGGAACGAGGTCGAGTTGAGCCATATGACGGAACTGGCGGTTGCCGCGAAAAAGATGAACCCAAATCACCGACATCAGGTAGGGCAGGTCGATCAACTTTCCCCAAGTGGTGCGCAGAATTGCGTTTGCCGCCACGCCAAAGCCGGGAAGCACAAAGAAGATCGCCAACATCAGGGCGGTAGCGGCGATTCTCCACTTAACCCACACGGAGATGGCCATGAACAGGAGCGAGATGAGAGCGATCCAGAGCAAGCCGGCAATTACGATCGAGCCGCTCAGCCAGAGATTCTCAAATCCCCATCCATGCCCTTCAAGCTCTGCCTGGAGAGAGAACAATACCAGCCCTGGAATCCAGGTAATCGCCGACAACAAGACCGCTAAAACAGAGATCTTGCCGAGCAAATATTCCGTTCGCGAAAGCGGGCGGCTCAAATAGAGCTGCAACGCCTGATTGGCGAAGTCGCGGGACATCATGCCTGGAACGGCCCAGGCCGCCAGGATGAACGCCATGATCGTTTCAATCTGAAAAAAATTGAGAAACCAGTTTCCGTCGACCAGAATATTTGGATTGCGAGAAGCATTCATACCAAGCAGGGCTTGCGCCGTTGTGCTGTGGATGAAGTAGATGAAAGCGATCCCGGCAAGAACGGGAATCATACAGGCCACGGAATACGCGGTAAACAGACGTGAGTCAAACAGCGTGGAAAACGTATATCGCGAAAGCACCGTGAAACGCGACCAATCCGGTGTGAGCGCGCCCGTATAGGTTTTGTAGGTCCTTTTATAAACGGCCACTTGCGTCCATCCTCATGGCAGGCGCCGCCGGAACTCCTTCCATGGCTTTCAGGAAGATATCCTCCAGAGAGTCGCGCCTGTAGTTCATACGCCTGATTTGCACGGTATGTTCCGCAGCCAAGCGATAAATCTGCCGTATCTCCACATTTTCGGGGAGCACGATCTTCAGCCGTCCGCCGGCAAAGGCCGCACACTCGCATCCAAGGCGCTCAACGGCATCGACAAAACCGTTCGCCTGGCTGATTTCAAGCTCCACGAATTTCAGATTGGCCTTGCGCTCGTCCTCAAGGTTGCTGAGCGCGGCGACGCGACCTTGCTTCAAAATCAGAACCTGGTCGCAACACTCCTCGATATCACGCAGCAGATGAGAAGAGATAACGATGTGGACATCGTGGGTATCGCGAATGTCACGCACCAATTGAAGCATCCGCTGGCGCGCCTGCGGATCGAGCCCGTTGGTCGGCTCATCGAGCAGCAGGAGCCTGGGACCATGAGCGAGCGCCTGGGCCAGCTTCACCAGTTGTTTCATTCCCAGCGAATAGGTTCCTACCTTGCGATAGCGCACCTCACCCAGGCCCACGTAAAAGAAGGCCTCGTGCGCCCTCTCCATGGCCTCTTCCTTCGGCAGCCCAGAGATTTCCGCCATATACCGGACAAAACGGACGCCGCTCATGTCCGCGATAAAAGCGTCGCTTTCCGGCATATATCCAATCAAGGCCCGCAGGCGGCGCGAGCTCTGTTGCACGCTCTCGCCAAAGATGCGGACTGAACCCGACGACGGCGGATAGAACCCCAGGAGGGTATTGATCAGAGTGGACTTCCCCGATCCGTTCGGCCCCAACAGACCAATACACCTTCCTGAGAGCGATCCCTGCAATCGATCGAGAATCGTGCGATTCCCAAGTTTTACTTCCAGATTATCGAGTTCAATGACAGCGGACATGTCGCCTTCTGTGTTTAAGTGATTCAGTTCGTGGCCCCAGGACTCGCTGGAGGATGCGCGATCTTCAGCAAGGTCGAAACCGCCAGCGTGTTCAAGTCAAGCCCAAAGAAGCGGCTATTGCTGGCCACGGTAACGGCACTCTCCTCGCCATAAGCACACACCACGCTCGGCTTGGTCTCGGCGGCAATCTGCCCCAGCGACTGCAACTGGGACGCGCTAAGCTTGCTGGCAATCGGCGCGATCACTGGAGCGATGTTCTGATAGAGGATCGCAGAGACATCCGTAAATTTGTCTTGCGGCATCAGGCTATGGAACGTGCTTGACTTTGCCAAGGAGTCGCCGTTCTGGTGCACTCGTAGCGCATCCATGACAATGGCCTCGCCCGGTCCAGCTACCAGAAAGCCGTCGGCAAAGGTATAGGTTACTTCAACCGTCTTTCCCTGCTCCACATAGCGCAGAACATGGAGAGTGGTCCCGTTTGTAATGGTCTGGTCCAGCTTTACCGACTCACCGTTGTGTGCGTGAGCGCCGGCATCGGTGACGAGTTGTTCGATAGTCTGCTGCAACCGCACAGGGTCGTTGACCTCTACAATCAACTTCCATGAGGGAGTTGGCAGAATCGGGCCATCCAGGGCCAACGTAAACTCACCACCAAGAGCATTGGCCAAATCTTCACGGAAACGGATCTTCAGTTCACTTTCCGCGCGCTGAAGCTCCTCTTCTCCCTTGCCTTTGGATTTGGCAATCTTGAGCACATCATCCAGCATGAGGCCCGGAGTCTTGGTTGCCACCGCCAGGACCGCTCCCGCATTGGCGGAGATAAAGTCCAGTCCCCCGATGGGCACGGGATTCGCCAGCCAAGAAGCCAGCCCATGGCGCGGTCCATTGAAGGTCAGCTCCGCATGATTCAGCGGTTCACCCGATACATCTTTGCGCTCCGCGATCAGGAACTTCAATCCCTCGAAGCCGGTGTTCTCCAACATATTTCCGCGACCTTCGTTGGCAATGTGCCCTTCCATCGCCTGCAAGTCCGCGCCAAAGAGAAGCCCGGTCCCTCCGCTGTATGCCTGGAGCAAGCGCTGTCCAAACGCGGTGGAGTCAAATCCGCCGCCTCCACGGTGAATTTGCAGGTCGAAGTTTTGCAGCGTCTCCAGTTCCGAGGACACCGCAACAAAGTCAGACCGCACCAGCACCAGAAGGCCCTTGCCGGAATCGCCCGGCCGCTGGCTCATCAACTCCTGCTCATCGAGCACATTGATTCCGCCGTGATGCGATCCATTTCCATTTTCCAGTTGCGACAACTGCTGCTTCAAGAAATCCTTGAGTCCCGGCTGCGTAACCTGGGCCACCAGCAAAATCCCTCCCTTGCGGTTTTGGGAATTGGCGGAAAACACGATCTCATCGCCCAGATACCGGCCCAACTGCTGAAGCTTTTGGACTGCATCTTCATAGTTGAAGTTATTGTGATTGTGACCGGACTTTAGTTGCTGGTCCCACCACTCGCGCAATACCGCGCTTTCCTGCAGCTCCTGCTGGAAAAGCTGATCGGCCTGATGAATGGCGTCGCCAAGGTTCGGGATGCCTGCATAAACCAGCGTCGATTGCGGCAGAAGCTTCAATAGATGACTCCCAAACCGCATCCCCGGCATGGCGACGGCCGCAAGCTTGTTCTGCAGATGGGCAAATTCGGCGAGCAGGGCCAGGTGCTTGTCGAGGTTTCCGCTCCAGGCGATCTCATCCTGTACCGGCACCGTACCAATGCTGGGATTGGTTGACACCTGGTCTCCAGGATGGAGGACCTTGGTGGCCGCCGCGGACGCCACCCGCACCTCACCCTCGATCACGGAGACGCGCGAACCTTTTAGGCCGCTGTTCACTGAAAACACGGTTCCGGTTACGGAGACCAGGCAGTCTTTGGCCGCCACGTAAAGATGGCCTGTTTTTCGCTTGGCCGCTTGCACAATGATGTTGCCGCGATCGAGATGAATCGTGGTATCGACGCGGCGCACCGCCACGGAGAACTCCGCATGCTCGCTCATTTCCACCAGCGAGCCGTCACGCAGGCGAAGCATAGCGCGCGCTCCACCGGCCGTGCGAACCTTTTCGCCTTCGCTGATCTCCTCTCCCACTTGGAGAGGACGCTGGCCACGAGCGCTTACAAGATACAAAAGACCGTTGGTGGATTCGACTTGCGCCCGGCTGCCTTCCGGAACGGCAAGCCGTTCCCTGACGAAATAGGAAGAAACAGCTACCACGATTACGGCGGCAGCTACGGCAATCCATCGGAACTGATTCTGTTGAGGCTTCGGCAGTTCGCGGTTCCAGGCAACAAGAGGCGCGCCAATTCCCGTTTCCGCCTCTTTCCGGCAGGAGACACATTCATAAAGATGGTCTTTCACCAGCAGTGCCTTCGACGCAGAAAGCTGGCCCGCCCGATATTGAGGCAGAAGCATCCGCACATTTCCACAGCCGTTATCGAGGCCGGCTTGAGACGACATAATCCGATTGTGGCTTTCCTGGCTTAAGCGCTCTCTGACCCGCTCGCTCGCGGCTTCTATTGCGCCAGGCTCAGGCTGTTCCGCCCGCAATGCGGCCAAAGCCTGATCCAATTTTCCCTGCGGCTTCTCGTTGTTCTGCATTGGGTTATGCATTAGCGTCCACCTCCCGTCGATGCCATGAAGTCTTTTTTAAGTTGAGCACGCGTTCGATGCAGAACCACGGCCACCACCGCCGCAGAAGTTTTCATCAGCCGGGCAATTTCCCCATTGCTGTAATCCTCAATAAAGCGGAGGACAAACATCTCCGCCCAGCGAGGATTGAGTTTTGCCAACGCCTGGCGCAGCCAATCCTGAAGCTCTCCAGGCACCCTTCCGGAAAGTGTTGCTACTTCCGGCAAAGCGGGAGAATCTTCAAGCGGCACGTTTTGGGCGTCTTTTTTCATGCGCAAGGTATCGAGCGCGGCATTCACCGCGGCGCGATGCAAATAGGCGCGCAGATGACGAATCTCCGGCGGTTGATCTTGCCGCAACAACCGCAGGAAGACCGTCTGCAGAACGTCTTCGGCATCGCTGGCATTGCCCGTAATTCGATAGGCAGCTCGAAATACCAGATCTTTATTGTCCATAAACATCTGGTCAAACTCGGGCCGGTCCTCTTCCCTGTCGCTTCTGGGAACGGCTCCGATCTTGGCTTGCGTCATTGGCATGGTGGCCTGCATCGTATTCCAGTGCTCCTCTCTTAACTTCCTTGACGGAGAGAAGAACTTCTTATTAACAGAACCGCAAAATATCGTTCCTGCGCTTCAAGTTACGCTGTAAGGAGGAGGAAAGTTCCCAGGGACCGAATTACGGCGGTTGGTTTTGTGTCCCTAACACTTGATTTCGGATTGATTTTTGGGGTCAGTTGCGAAAATGCAAAAAAATCAAGTGGAATCAATTCAAAGGCAATACTCACCGCGTCTAGATCAAAAGCTCAAGGTCCAGCCTGGTGATTTCGCACAAACATGACCTAGTTTGACCGATTCGTGGCGCTTCCGCAAGGATTTTCCATTGGCCAAAGAGCGCTCTTCCTGACTCGGCATTTTTCTTTTACCGATTAGCGGTTTTGAACTATTGACACCGGAATCGATTCAAATTTGCCGATATGTCCATGGCGGGAGTAGTGGCAATCTGTTAGCCTTATCTGCCCTTTTTTAATCGGGGAGGCCGGGTGCCCTCCTCTACCTTGCAAAACCATACCAGGGAGAAGCAGGGTAATCGGGGGCGAGAGAATCTGATGCAGCAGAGGACGGTCGAGCTACCTTCGGCTTTTAACGTTGCCACGCATTTTGTCGACCGCAACATTCAGGAAGGCCGCGGCCAGAAGGTCGCGATCGAATGCGGCGACGAAAAAGTGACCTACCAAGAGCTTTTTGAGCGGGTCAACCGGATGGGCAATGCGCTGAAAGATCTCGGCGTGCGCTCTGAAGAACGTGTGGCTTTGCTGCTGTTAGATACGCCCGAGTTCGCCTACTGCTTCTTCGGGGCAATCAAAGCCGGGATTGTTCCGGTCCCGATGAACACGCTGCTGAAGCCCGCCGAGTACGAGTACATCCTGAACGACTCGCGGGCAAGAATCGCCATTGTCAGCGAATCCCTCTATCCGCAGCTTCAGGCAATTCCCAAGGCAAATCTTCGCTACCTGGAAACAGTCGTGATCGCGGGCGCGGCCCCGCAAGGCATGGCTTCCCTGCAAAGCCTGCTGAACCTTTTGAACCTGCTGAACCTTTTGGACCATGGCTCTCCAAAGCTGGAAGCGGTGCCCACCTGCAAAGACGACGCGGCCTTCTGGCTCTACTCTTCCGGCAGCACCGGCTTCCCCAAGGGATGCGTCCATTTACATCACGATATGGTGATTTGCTCGGAGCTTTACGCCAAAGCCATTCTGGACATCACGGAAAGCGACCGCTTCTTCAGCGTTGCCAAATTGTTTTTTGCTTACGGCCTGGGAAACGGGCTGTATTTTCCCCTCTCCGTAGGCGGAACCAGCATTCTGTGGCCCGGCTCTCCCTCTCCATTGAACGTCTATGGCGTGATTGAACGCTTCAAGCCGACACTGTTTTTCTCCGTGCCTTCGAACTACTCTTCTCTGCTTGCCTATCGGCGGGAGTCAAAGGAGAACCAAGAAGCAACAGACTTCGATCTTTCCACCGTACGCCATGCGATTTCCGCCGGAGAAGCGCTGCCGGCCGCGCTCTTTCACCGATTCAAAGAGCGATTCGGGGTGGAGATCCTGGATGCGATCGGATCGACCGAAGCCCTGCACATGTTTATCTCGAATCGCCCCGGAGCGGTAAAGCCAGGATCCAGCGGCCAGCTGCTACCAGGTTATGAGGCCCGCGTGGTTGACGAAAGCGATCAACCCGTCGCCGACAACCAAATCGGCAGCCTCCTGATCAAAGGAGATTCGGTTTGCGCCTGCTATTGGAACCAGCACGAAAAGACCAAGGAGACCATTCAGGGACATTGGCTGCGCACCGGCGACAAATACTACCGCGATGCGGACGGCTATTATTGGTATGTAGGACGCACGGACGACATGATGAAAGTGAAGGGTTTGTGGGTGAGCCCGATCGAGATCGAAAACATCTTGCTGGAGCATCCCGCGGTTCAGGAAGCCGCGGTGATCGGTTGCAACGACACCAATTCCTTGCTGAAACCCGCCGCTTTTGTGGTCCTGAAAGGCGATACTCCTTTAAGCAATGAACAGGGAGGCGATCAACTCACCGAGGAGTTAAAGCAGCATGTCCTCTCCAGGCTCGCTCCGCACAAATGCCCACAATGGATTGAACTGCTGCAGGAGCTGCCCAAGACCGCCACCGGAAAGATCCAGCGTTACAAGCTGAGACAGTCGAAAAGCGCGGGCCGCTCTTGAAAACTGCCTGTTTCTGGATTCAGGACCCCGTAAAACCCATCGAATTCTTATCCTTCGGGGTTGTCCATTCCTTCCTTTCGCATAACGTCAGCCGTTGGTGGTAGGATAAAGACTGACACTTAAGTTGTCCTCGACTCAGATAGACAAGTTCCCACCTCCTTGCCTGCCTATTTTTGCTGAGAACAGCCAAATCAAACCAATTCACGCCAGAGGAGTTAAAAGTGAAAAAAATCTACGTAGGCAATTTTTCGTTCAGCATGACGGAACCCGAACTGCGATCTCTATTTGAGCCGTATGGCGCTATCGAGAGCGTTACCGTGACGACTGACCGCGATACCGGACGGTCACGCGGCTTTGGCTTTGTCGCAATGTCCAATGACGACGAAGCGGAACGTGCGATGGCAGCTTTGAATGGCAAGGAAATGGGCGGTCGCGCGCTCACAGTCAACGAAGCAAGGCCACAAGCCCCGCGTAGCGGTGGATTCCGCGACGGCGGCGGCGGGCGACGCAACGACCGCAGTCCCCGTCAACGTCGAGAGCCGCGCTGGTGAACCCGAATGGAGTTGCGCGGCGTCTCCGAGGACCCTCGGAGACCGCCTCAAGCGCAGTGCTGATGGAAACCGTTGTCTGCGGCAATTGCGGCCAACGGTTTGGCATATGCCATAATCCGGGATTTGAAGACGTTGCAATGGCTAAAAAGCAGGCCGCCTGGGTGACAGATCAATTGGTATGGGACCACATTCAGGAGCGGAAACACCACGGAACCACCGAACTCCCAAGGCTGCAATAAAGGTTCAGCCAGCGTAGAATGAGAAGTGATGTCCACACCAAATGCTCAAAAAGCTGAATTACTGCAGAAAACAGCGGATTATTATCGCTACTCGATCGCAAACTACACTCAATTTGCCCGAACCGAACGCAAGCCTCGGACGAAGAAACAGCTCGAACAACGTCTCAAGATCATTCTTCAAGAGATCGAGGCCCTGAACCTGGATCCGGTTACTTAGTTCGCTTCAAGCGTTCATGCGGGAAAGGCAGCAACGTGCAGGATCCTCCCCTGGTGCGTGACTGAATCATATCCAGCCTATCGCTTGAGAGCAGCCAAAATAAGCTGCCATCAGACATAATTCGATGGGGATTTTTTCCGAAAGCGGGCGTTGAGGATTTGCGACGAAGCCGGATCGGGAAGGCATCGGCATGTTGCGAGACGATCGGTCGCCTCGCAACACGCGGCCGGGATTCGAACCGTAGCTATCGAGTTATTTCAATCCATTCCTGAAGACCCAGAAGAGGAAACCGGATAAAAGCATGGAGGCCGGAAGAGTAAGTATCCATGCCATGGCGAGGTTGCGCACGGTACTCCATTGCAAACCGGTGTGATTGGCCGCCATCGTACCAGCCACCCCGGATGAAAGCACGTGGGTCGTACTGACTGGAAGCCCAAAGGCGTCCGCAGCGCCGATCGTCACCATGGCTGTAATTTCCGCCGCCGCTCCCTGACCGTAGGCCAAGTGGGATTTTCCGATCTTCTCACCTACCGTAATTACAATTCGCTTCCACCCAACCATGGTGCCCATTCCAAGAGCCAGGGCCACGGCAACTTTCACCCAGCCGGGGATGAACTTTGTGGCGTTGTCGATATGCTTCTTGTAGTTCTTGAGAACCAGAGCGTCGTCTGCGGCGAATTGCGGCGCGCCGGATTTCTGCATCAGACGCAGGGCCTCACTCACCAGATACATGTCATTGCGGAAGTTGCGGACCCGCTCATTGGGGACTTTCGCGAGTTCCTTGTATATGGATGTTTCGTTGCTTATATCGCTGACTAACTGGCGCATCGCCAAGATTGTGCCGGGCTTTAACTCGCGCGTACGTACGTAGTCGGACACTTCCTGGGTGGGATCCGCTGTCACAGCGGCAGGGGGGACATATTTGTTCAGGGTTTCGACGGTATCCTTGGAAACGGCAATGAAGTCTTGGGTTTGCTTGGCGGTAACCGCGTGGTTGATGGCATAGGAAGTTGGAACGGTGCCGATCAGGATCAGCATGATCAGCCCCATACCTTTTTGACCGTCGTTCGATCCGTGAAAGAAGCTGACCCCGGTGCACGTCAACAGCAGCAGGCCGCGAATCCAGAACGGCGGCGGTTCGGTCCCTTCCGGAGCTTTATAGAGCCTTTCATCTTTAATAATGAGCTTGGTCACCATCAGCAGCAGACCGGCCAGAATGAATCCCACCACCGGAGAAATCAAAAGCGATTTGCCGACATTTGACGCTTGTGCCCAATCTACTCCGCTGGTTCCACTCTTCACCGACATCAATTGATTGGCGATACCTACTCCGATGATCGATCCCACAAGCGTGTGCGAACTTGAGGCCGGCAACCCGAAGTACCATGTGCCCAGGTTCCATATAATCGCGGCCACTAGAAGGGCAAACACCATGGCAAATCCCGCCTGGCTCCCTACCTGCAGGATCAATTCCACCGGGAGCAGTGAGATGATGCCGAACGCCACGGCCCCAGAGGAAAACAGTACTCCAAGAAAATTCCAGGCTCCGGACCAAACCACAGCCACATGCGGCTCAAGCGAGTGTGTGTAGATGACTGTGGCAACGGCATTGGCTGTGTCATGGAAGCCGTTGACAAACTCGAAAGCCAGGGCGACTAACAATGCCAGCCCCAAAAGCAAATAAGGAAAGAAGGATGTGGTTTTGATCCCAGAGAGGTCGCTGGCCAACTGGTAACCGATGTAACTGAAGCCACCAAGTGCGGCAAGTCCGAATATCAGAGTGCCTATTTTTCCAGGGCCCTTGCTGAGTTTCTCCTGTAGTGCCGGTGAGGCGGTGGCCATCGGGTGCTCCATTCAATTCATTGATTTGGGCTTGAGGTAACACGAAAACTTCAGTTGGCTGAAACGATACACGTCCACAGAGCAAGGTTTGTTTAATGTTGTGTGAAAACTTCAGAAGAGCCAGTTTGGCCATGTATGCAAAAAGATGCAGTCCGAATGTACTTTCCAACATGGATAGGACTCGTCGAAATAGGCTTTGGAAGCCGGCCCCTCAACCACGGGAGCCACTGTCGAGAGTTGCGGGCAACAAAGGATCGGAGCTGCGTAAGTTCGTGAAAAAACTGGCTGGGAGCGAGACGTGATCTCCGATTTTTCAATCGACGATGACTGGAGTGGCGACTGGCGTATTGTGGGCTAGGGTGGGCGCTTTACAAAATTAGATCATTCCTCACAAGCCCTTGCGGAACCATATACCCGCGAACGTGTTTCTACCAGTGCAAGGACGAAACAGCTAAGACCCGGCTACCAAGATCGATCGCACGAAAAGCCGAGCGTAGCGGAAAGGAAGTTGTATGAACCGGTTACGAATCTTGCTCATTACCTCCGCATTGATCACAGGAAGTTCAGCATTGGCAGCAGCACAACCTAACGACCGCGACCACGATCGGGAGCGCGACAGAAGGATTTATTTGCGCGATCGGTACGATCACGACCGCGACGATCGTTTCCGCAGATACGACTTCGACCACGACAGATGGCATTTTGATAGGGACCACGATCGCGACGGCCGCTATCGTGGCAATCACTACGACCGGCGTTAGACGTACGGCGGCCGCGGCTAGCAGAGGACGCAGGAGCATGCAAGCGGAGGAGACGCCGAAGCGTCTCCTCCGTTTTCGTTTTAGACAGGAAAAATGTTTTCAGCGTGAGCGTAGCCAGAAAGCAAGATCACTACTTGGCTTTTCCACCTCGGCTTTCGGCTATTTAGTCTTCCAAGAGAAAAGCTGCACCTCCGCTAAACAATTGTCCCCTCGCCAAACAAACATGGGACTGTAGAGCATGTGTCGAGAACAGATTTCCTCAGCAGATGTTCTACTGCCGCAATTTGTCGACACGCTCAACGCAGTCCTAAAAGGGCCTCTCTTCCACCTATCGCCAAGAAGTCCACCTGTTGCTCAACCCAGTCGCTAGTCGTCTCCTAGAGAATCGTCGCCCGGAGAATCAATGAACCATTCCGTACTTGGCCGCTCTCTCATTTCATCTTGTCAATCTTGTTCTCGCGCCCACAACGCCGAAAAAGACAACTCTGAAAACGCTACGACACAACAAATTCCTGACCAACGGGTTTTATCGGAACGGAATCACTGAAAGCAATGACTGGCCGAACAGGAGAACTTATGAAACCGCTGCGAATCTTGCTTGTAGGAGTGGCATTGACCGTTGGCAGTTCCGCCCTGGCCGCCGCCCAAATCTCATTGGCCATCGGCTATCAGGATGGGGACCGCGACAGGGACGCTTATCGTGACGGATTGCGTCAAGGACGGTGGGACGCTGAGCATGACCGCCGGATGAATAGCTGGACAGAACGCTGGAGGGGAGACGACTATCGCGCCTATGAAGCCGGATATGAACGCGGCTACCGGGACGCCTGGCGGCGCGGCGAAGAGCCACGCTACGAATTCCGCCCACGCGAGATCGGTTACCACGACGGCTTAAGCGATGGAGCCCGGGACCGCAGTACCGGACACAGCTTCCGCCCAACCCACGATGACAAATACGAAGATGCAGATCGCGGCTATAACAAACATTTTGGCGGCAAGCAGGAGTACAAAGACCTTTACCGCGAAGGATATCGAGAAGGATACCGCAAAGGGTACGACGAGCATCGCTGGTAGGACAGCAAGCAACTGACCCCTCAACCGGATTCCATCCTGGCGCAAGCCGGCAGCGGATGGAATCCGGTTCGTCTTTTGTTTTTCACCAGGTGTTTCTCACCGGGTATTTCTCACCGGGCCTCGCCGTTCAGTTTGCCAGCCAGACCCGATTATTATGCAGATCAAGCGTGAGTACCGCGTGCCTGAAAAGCTCATGTCCGACGGTGCCATCAAACATTCCGTCGGGCAGATGAACGGCGGGGGTCGCAAAATAAACGGGCGCAGGCTTTGCCAGGACGTTTCCTGCAAACGCTTCGGTGGACGCCTTCCCTTCCATCATATCCACTCCGCCGTCGGTATATTTGAAAAACCGCTTTTCCGCCGAATGGCTCTCGCGATCAAGGCCCAGCTTCGTCACCGATGTGGGATAGATCAGCATGGTCCCGGAGAAGAGCGTATCGATCTGCACGGCAACCTCCTTGCCATTCACGGAGAACTGCGTGGCGACCACAATCGGCGGCCCTTTTTTTCCGAACGTAGGGAAGGTCAATTCGCCGCATTTCACCGGGCACGCCACATCGGAAACAAGCGGTTCCGAAAAAGAGACTGTATGCTTCTTGTAGTCCATTTCAAGAAGCCGATTCTTGAAGGCCGTATAAGCGAGCGTTCCCTGCGCCGCCGGCATCTGGTCTTTCTTGATGTACTCTCCGATATCCGCCACCAGCACCTTAAGATCGCCAAGAGCTCCATTGCCTACGTTTGCACCCTTGAGAATGGCTTTGCTGTAGCCAGGAAAAGGCTTTCCATCCTGGCCCATCACCGGCTCAAGGGAGAGACCCAGATCTTTGGCAACGGCTGCATCCAGCATCGAGTTGACATTGCCTGTGTCGATCAGCATACGCAGATGTTTTCCGCTCGCCAAAGTGACATCCACGCACGGAAGGCCGGAGCACTCGAGCATAGGACCACCCGCGAGAGCAGGCGCCTGCGCGTAGGCTTGCGAACCAGCCACCTGGAAAATGCCAAGAAGAATGAGAATGATTGAAACAGGGGAAGAGAGTTTGAACTGCTGCAACGAAACCTCCGATTGGTTAATGGTTTCGACGTTTTGCAGCATCATTGGTAAGCAATGTGGAGAGGATGGGACGCTTATCGACTCCTGGGTTCCAAGCGTTAGGCATTTGGAATCGATGAATTATATTCTGCTCTTCCATTACGCAGTCCAAAAGCAGTTGGGGAGACACCCAAACAACTCGCGCCACCAGCCGACATTTTTGGCAACAATTTGTCTTATGATCCACAAGGCTGTAGGGAGGACAGGAACTCAATTTGTCGGCCGTGGGTGCTTGACTAAAATACTGTATGGGCCAAAATCGAATGCGCTTCGAGAATCGCTAGATCGCAACCAGTTAGGAGTTGGAGGCGCTCCGTGCTGCTGCTGGCGGTAAGACTGCGGATTTATCGACTTCGGGTTCTTGCGACAAGCCCAAATATGCCCTAATGGAATGCTCGCGCCAGCGCTCCCGCTGAGCTACACAGAAGTAATCACCGGTTGAGCCAAGTTCTCGCATCTTCGCTTCCATCCGATCAGCGAATGCTTCGGCTTTCTGTTTCCTTTTGACGTCGTCTGCCATTGAGATTCCTCATGCTAATGCTACTAGCCCAAAAATCGCAAGAAAAACTCACCTAGGGCTGTACTGAAGTGCAATTATTTCGTGTCGCTCCGCCTAACCCCTTGTCAATCAATAATTTAGCGGAATACGGTACGCTGACGTTCCGGAACCGCTTTCAGGGTTCTTGTACCGTTCTGTAATTGTTTGATCCGTTCACGCGCTAAGGGGATGTCAGCCTCCGACAGCGACGCACGCTTCCGCAAGACCTGTATTGCCACGTAGCGTACAAAAACACGTACCAACTGCCATATAAGCGAGTGTGCCTCACAGCCATCAAATGCGTAAAGCGCTTGTGGACTGATATTTTGATTTCCCACATGGTCCAATATCAGCTTGCCGAAAAAGTTCACATATCTGTCTTGTTCATCGACAGCAACAACCAAGGTCTCGCTTGGCGCACCCAGAAAGTATTGTGTTAGAAGATCGCAACATGAATTAAATCCTTTCTGTCGGTCTTTGACATCTCCATTTTCGGGATCGGTAATTGCGTCGATACACAATAAGGTCACGATGTCGGAGAAGTCTTGCTTGTTCCGTTCATAGAGAGCCAGAAGGTTCGTTCCTTCCAGGCGTTTCTGGTCAAGGACGCTAATATCCAAAGGTACAGCGAAGGGGATAGCGATAGTCGATTTGGTTTCAGGCGCTTGGGACACGGGGGCTTTCAGCTTTCTTGGGAAACGTGCACTACAATATAGCCCGTAACACAACAAATGACTACGAGCACCAACATAGCAAGCACAATGGATGCGAAACCTAGGAGGGGAAATCCCCACGCAACGGAAGAGAATGCCGCAACTGCGAGAATCGCTGCCAAGAGAACAATGCCAGCCGTTCCATAAAGGGCAAGCCTCAGTTTTTTTCTGAGGACATAGAGTCCAGGGCCAGCGTCTCTTATGCCAAGAAGAGCGTTAAAAAGGAAGGTGAATGCCGCAAATCCTAGGGATACCATGGATAATCCCCCTGCTGCGATTCCCTTGACAATGGGATCTTCCCATTTGGGGAACGGAGTCGTATCTGCTCGTTGAGGGCTGGACGTAGGACTAGGAGTTGGCATTGGTGGAATTGGGGTTGGGGTTGGTGAAAGATGGGATTGGGCACTCGGTCCACTTACGGGTTTCTTTCGGGTCGGGTGCGGGGATGTGCTGTTGCAACAACATCTTCCCTGATTGGGCTGGGGCTTGTCGCTTGGATCATTCCGCAACGTGTCGAGTCCTTTGCATTTTTCCGAAACGCAGCAAATGCACATCCAGAGCAGCAATACGATACGCCTTCGTTCCATTGGTGTACTTGACTGTTTAGCGTTCAACGTGGACCAACCAGCTTCATGCTGCTGTAGCAAAAGGAGCCTACAATAACATACTCGTAGTTGTCTTCAGGAATCGCTTCTGACAAATCTATAAACCGAAGCCTTTGGCTGTCTTCTGTTCTCTTTAATGCTCTCGTTTCGGCAATGACCTTCTCATTCACTACATCTCTCGTTTGCAATGGTGGCCTGCCCGTTCGAGCCGTCCCCGATGAAAGAAGAGGGGGCTAAAGCAAAAATATGGATAGTTTGGCTGGCGTTTGATTCTGACTGCACTGTCCTTTGCTACATACTGCTAGGGTTTGCCGAGTCACTCAGGATCAAGACGAGCGGAGGGCTTCCACATTAAGAAGTTATAATCTTGAAGTGCTAGACTCCTGATGCCCAATTTGGTACTCCAAAATTAAGATCGCGATTTCACCTCTTCAATTTAAATTCGAGGCAGAACACTATTGAAGGAACTATTGACAAGATTCTAACCCTGCCTTAGCCTCCTATTCGCTTCTCTTTTTTGATTTTGCTTAGGAAGATTCGCCTTCAAGCGGCCTGATTCCCCCGTGTCTGCATTAAAATCAGGACGCATGATGAGATCGAAGAACGTTGATGCACCCAGGCGCGGCGTTGTTTTTTCGTCAATTTGTGCCAGAGGCAATGATGAATACAAACGCAGTCGCATTGGTTGCGGCAGTGACTATTCCCCAGCGGGCGGCAGACATCCGCGAAATTCCCCGAGCCATTACCTGGCTGCAAATCAGATCGGACCTTATTGGAGACATCCCGGCCGATTGGCTGCGGGACAACTTTCCCGGGAAGCTCCTCTATACGCTACAAAGTAGCAGGGCCGGAGGCGAGTTTGACGGCCCCTTGAATGAGCGGCACAGCCGGCTAGCCGCGGCAGCCAAAGAATACGATTTGGTCGAACTGGAGTGCGAGTTGGACCTGACGCCGGATCTTCTGGCGGCGATTCCCGCAACCAAGCGGCTGATCTCATGGCGAGGCTCGGCGACTTGTGAATCCGATCTTCATGCCGTTCTTCATTCCGCTTTGGGTCGCATTGAAACAACGCCCGCGCGTTACTACCGCTTCGTTACCTGTGCATCCAAAACGAGCGATGGGCTGTATCCGCTTCTACTATTGCAACGCCTTAAACGTGCCGACGTGATCGCTTACAGCGATGGCCCCTGCGGATGCTGGAGCCGACTGCTTTCGCCCTACTTCGGTGCTCCGCTTATCTTTGGTCAACTCGATCATGGTCAACTCGATCATGGCCAACTCGATCGGGGTCAACTCGATCAGGGCCAACTCGATCAGGGCCAACTCGACAATCCTGATCCACAAAGCGGCATTCCGAAGGTTCAAAGACTTATCGCCGACTATGGCTTCCCTGCCCTTTCCCCCTTACAAAAACTTTACGGAATGGTGGGAAACCGCATTTTCCAATCTCCCTCGCCCAGATTGCACAATGCCGGATATCGGTTGCTAAACAGCCCGGCCTTGTTCCTTCCGTTTCACACGGAGAATTTTCAGGAGTTCTGGGAAGAGATGATTCAGACCCCAGCCATGAGCGAGTTGGGGCTTTCCATTGAAGGACTGGTGATCGTATCGCCCTATAAAGAAGCTGCCCTCCCTGTGGCCGACGTATGCAGCCCCATGGTACGGAAGGTGGGAGCGTGCAACGTCTTTGCGCGGCAAGGCGATCTGTGGGAGGCTTCCACAACCGATCCAGAGAGTATCGCAAAGGTGAAGAAGGCCTTCCCGTTGAAAGCCGCCGTTGTAGGCTGCGGGGGCGCCGGACGGGCAATCGCAGCCGCTTTGCATGAGGCAGGGGCGGAAGTTACCCTGGTGAATCGAGGGTGGCAGCGCGGACACTATGCGATGGAACTTTTGAGATTGCCTTTTGTTCCGCTTTCCGAGTTTCGCGCCGAGAGATTCGATCTAGTTGTAAATGCCACGCCCGTAGGGCGCGATCACGACGGTTTTCCCTTTATGATCGATTCCCTTCGTTCGGGAACTCAGCTCGTCGACCTGGCTTATGGAGCCCAACCAACTCCCTTAGTTTCCACCATCATGGCACGGGGAGGTTCAATGATTGACGGTCACGATGTGTTGCTGATGCAAGTACGCAAGCAGTTTCAAATCATGACCGGCATGGAGATGCCGGCCGCAATCGGCCGTTCGGCAGTATTAGCCGGGAATACCGCCAATTTTTCCTTTCAGGATGCAATCTTGCAATCCGCGCCGCACAGTGCAGAGACATGCGAATGCAGCTTTTGAACCAGCAAAGTCTAACCCCAGGGAGAAGGAACGCAATGGAAGCGAACTCCTGCGCAGCCCAACCAACGAACGCGGAGCACGAAGAATCGAAATGAACCCTGCCACATCCGCAGAATCAGATCGAGCACAGCAACAAATCGTCGCCCGCATGCGCGACCTGGCGCAAAACCATTTTGCGGCACGCGCGGAAACCTATGATCGGACCGCCTCATTCCCGGCGGAGGATTTCCGCGACCTTTTTGAAGCGGGGCTGCTCTCTGCCGCCGTACCCAAGAATCATGGCGGCCTGGGCCTCGGGCCTTTCAGCGGCAACGTTTATACCTTGTGGCTAACGACGAAGGAAATTGCCAAGGTCGATCTTTCACTCGCACGCTGCTGGGAGGGACACGCCAACTCGATGGTGCTGATTGGCGGCATCGCCAACGACACCCAAAAAGAGCGCTGGTTCGATGGGGTCGTGAAAAACGGAGATGTGTGGGTGGCATGGAGCGGCGAGCCCCAGGCCCGCGCCTCCACAGAAAAGATGAAATTCGGAACCACAACCACCAAGGTCAAGAACGGCTATGTGGTAGATGGCACCAAAGCTTTCGCCACAAGCGCAGGAGGCGCGCGGTGGGCCATCCTGCTGGTGAGCACTGCTGGACCTGGAGGCGCGCGGCATAGCACCGGCAGTGTGGAAGCGCAGCTTTTGCTGGTTTGCGATCTCTCCGATCCCTCCATCAGCACGGACCATTCCTGGTGGGACCCGATAGGCATGAGAGCGACGGCCAGCCATGTTGTCCGATTCAATCAGACATTCATCCCGGATGAAAACATGATCGGCCATCCGGGACAGTACCTTCTCGATGGCTGGCAGACATGCTTTATTCCGCACTATGCCGCGACTTTCATGGGGGCAGCCGAAGGCGCTTACGAGTTTGCATTGGAATACGTTCGTTCGCAGAACAAAGGCGCCGACCCGTATGTTCAGCACCACATTGCGCAGAGTGCCATCAATGTTGAGACCGGCCATCTGTGGCTGCGACACGTAGCGCAGATGTGGGAAACCGGGCAGCACGACGCAGCCCAGCTTGCCGGAAGCCGCGCCCGCCACACGATCGAACATCTGGCGGAGGATACGGTGAAACGCGCTATTCGCGCCTGCGGCGCTCGAAGCCTCAACAGGCCAAGTCCGCTGGAACGCATCTATCGCGATCTATCTTTTTACGTTCGTCATGACAATGACGATCATCTGCTGGCAACGATCGGCAAATCGCTCCTTGGCCAGCAACACGATCCTTCATTCTTCAAACCATAAGGAAGCGAGAGTACGGGGCCATGATCTTGACGTCTTCAATCGTCAAATTTTCAACAATCAAATCTTCAAGATTCAAGTTGCGGCCATCGATCACTTCTTGCGAGCCGTATAGGCCCACCGTCCACGGGAACGATCGAATGTCGCATCCGCCAAGCTCACTTCGGTTGATTGGAGTATGCCTCCTTCTCCTTACTTTCTTTACTTTGGCCGGATCTCCGCAGGCCGCGGCACAGAACGAGGAATCGACAGTCTCGGTACTCTACGCCGGCTCGCTGGCAGCCGTGATGGAGAACGGCGTTGGACCGGCCTTTACGAAAGCTACAGGGTACGCCTTTCAAGGGGAAGCGCAGGGGTCCCTGGGAGCGGCGCAGATGATCCGCGACCATGTACGCACTCCCGATATCTTTATCTCGGCCGATCCCATGGTGAACGTGAGTGTGCTCATGGGGCCGAACAACGGCAACCTGGTCAAATGGTATGTTCCTGTGGCTTCCTCGCAATTGGTGTTGGCCTATAATCCGCGCAGCAAGTTCGCGGCAAAATTTGAACAGGCCAGCACAGGGAGGCTGCCCTGGTATGAAATCCTGGAAACGCCCAGCGTGCACTTTGGGAGAGGCGATCCCACCATCGATCCTAAAGGTTATCGAACACTCTTCTTGTTCAGGCTGGCCGGCAAATACTACCATCGGCCCGAAATTCCTAAGCTATTGGGCGAAGCGGAAAACCCGGACCAAGTTTTTCCGGAAATCGTATTGATGGCCCGTGTGGAATCGGGGCAATTCGACGCGGGAATTTTCTACAAGCATGAGGTTATCGCGCACAAACTGCCCTATCTCGAACTGCCTCCAGAGATCAATCAGGGAGACGCGCGTTTCGCCAGCCTCTACGCCGAGGAGTCTTACACCACGCCATCCGGCCGACATGTGCAAGGCTCGCCGATCCTCTTCACCATCACCATTCCCGAAACGGTTCGACATCGGGAAGCTGCAATCAAGTTCGCAACGTTTCTTTTATCTTCTAGCGCCCTGCTGAAAGATTTTGGGTTTGGAATGGTCGACCATCCAATTGCAGGGGACACAAGCCTAGTTCCCGCCCAGTTGCGCGAGCTGATCGCAAGGAACACCAAACCATGAAACGGATCAACATCACTTACATTGTCTTTGGATTGTTGGGCGGCCTGCTGCTTATCGATTTGGTTCTGCCGGTTGCTTCGTTAATGTTCAACATCGAGTGGGCGACCTGGGGCGCCGCATTGCGCCATGCTGATGCCATCAAAGCATTGAAGGTCTCCGTGGTCTCGTCGCTCCTTACGGTTGCAATCATGGCCCTTCTCGGGATACCTGCCGCCTACGTGCTGGCCCGCACCGAACTTCCTTTCAAACGCTTGTGGATCAGCCTGATTTTTCTTCCTCTCGTTGTACCGGACTTGGCCGGCGGCATCCTTCTTCTGCAGACTTTTGGGCCTTATGGAATCGTTGGCGGGTCTTTTGAAGCGCAAAACATCAGGCTTACCAACAATCTCGCAGGCATCGTTCTAGCACAACTCTTCGTAGCCGCGCCGTTTGTGATTATCTCGGCGCTTGCGGGCTTCAGAAGTGTCGACACAAAACTGGAATGGGCGGCAGCAACACTTGGGGATTCACGCTGGGAGATCTTTCGGCGTGTCTCTTTGCCTTTAGCCTGGCCCGGCATTGCTTCCGGGCTGATGCTTGGATGGATCAGAGCCCTGGGAGAGTTCGGCTCTACACTCATTATGGCGTACAACCCCCACACCTTGCCGGTCTACATGTGGGTCAAGTTTGAATCCGATGGATTGAGAGGGGCCTTGCCGACTGCGTTCTGCCTGGTATCGATGGCGGTTATTGCAGTGGCAGTTTCGATGCTAATCAGCCGCCTGACCGGATATGCAGACGTTGTTCCGCCTCTCAGCAAGGCAATGACCAGCGAACGATAAAATCATTTTGTACTATTCTGGGCAGCCAATCCGAAGCGCTAAGAGGACGATGGGTTAACACGAGTTGCGCACAAGGCCATCTCTTTTATTACACCGTCTCTTTATTAGACCATCTCAATTCGACCCTCTCATTCGCGCAACTCCTCAGCATGCTGCTCAAGGTATTCCACCACCTTGGCTACCATCTGCTTCTCGCCGCCGTAGCTCAGCTTTGCGGCAGCATCGGCGAGCGGTAACCAATAGGCGCGGGTGACCTCATGCTTCATCTCCTCCGTTATCTCACCTATGGACCCCGACCGATACTTCATCAAATAGAAGGTTACGATCTTGAATACCTTTTCTCCGTTGGCCCATTTGCGCTGGTAGACGTATTGAGTGCTTGCCAGCTTAGCCACCATTTGCGCGTGGATACCGGTCTCTTCCAACACTTCTCGCTTTGCCGTCTCTTCAGGCTTCTCGCCTGCGTCAATATTCCCTTTAGGTAGGGCAATCACTGCTCTGTTTGTATCCGGTTCGCTGGCACGAGTGGGCTCAATCACAGCGATCCACCACTTGCCGCCCACCTCCCGCAATACGACTGCGCCCGCCGAAAATTCACGAAGCATTTGGCCGCCACGCCCTCTTTCGCAATATTTGGTTGCTCAGCAACCAAGTAATCCAATCCAAGACATTACCAAAGTTATCAATTTCTTTGGCATTCATGCATCACTACCGAGAGAAACTATTGCATGATTGCATCGTTTATAGTTGCATAGGGCATCACAAAGAGTAGTTGAGGCAGCGGAAGCCCGCTACGTTGGGAGCGCGGTTTTGAAAAACCCACTGAATAAGCTTGTGCGCTCGGTCCAGGCGTTCGGCCGTGAATTCAAGCGACCGTCCCCGGAAGAGTCTCCGGCGGAACCTTCTCGCAGGCCTTTGATCGGCTTGGCTCTGGGCGGCGGCTTTGCCCGCGGCCTTGCCCATATCGGAGTCCTCAAGGTTATCGAGCGCGAAAAAATTCCGATTGACTTTATCGCCGGCACCAGTGTCGGATCCGTGATCGGCGCGTCTTTTGCCAGCGGCATGAGCGCCACGGAAATGGAAGAGATCGCATCCCAGGTGCGATTTAAAGATTTTTCCCGGTGGAGTTTTTCGCGCCTAGGCCTCTTCAGCAACGACAAGATGACGGTTTTCCTCAAGAAGATCTTGCGCTGCAAGACCTTTGAAGAATTGTCGATTCCCATGGCGGTGGCGGCTACCGACGTGATTACCGGCGAGCCCGTTATTTTTACCAGCGGCGACCTGGTCGATCCTGTGAGAGCAAGCTG
Source organism: Candidatus Angelobacter sp. (assembly GCA_035295685.1). Lineage (GTDB taxonomy): Bacteria > Acidobacteriota > Terriglobia > Terriglobales > Acidobacteriaceae > Angelobacter. Next base: position 4,801 of record DATGIO010000104.1, on the reverse strand, counting down.
CGCCTATCCGGGCATGTTTCTGCCTGTAAACATCAACGGCAGGCTGCTCGTAGACGGCCTTTTGGCCCATTCTGTTCCGGCCGCCCCTTTGCGGCAGATGGGGGCGGAGCGCATTGTATCCATCCACCTCAGCGCCCACTGGATGAAATCCAAGGGGCCCCGGCACGTATTCGATGTAATCGGCCAGTGCTTTTCGATTGCCCAGGAAAGAATGTGCGAGATCTGGAAGCCAATCTCCGATCTGGTTCTAGAGCCTGAAATCGGAGAGTTCAGCTACGACGATTTTGTGCGGGCTCCACAACTTATCCAGGCAGGTGAAGCAGTTGCGGAGGCGGCCATCCCGCAGATCAAGGCGTGGCTGCCGGCAGAGGCCGCCGAGCCTGGAAAAGCCGCCGGTGGCGCTTCCGTGGCAAGCGCAACGGCCCTGGCAAAATAATCCCGGTTCTTAGAGTCATCCTGCGTTCAACGGTAAAGCGGGATCATGCGGGCTTATCATTCCATGCATTCCGTGCGGGCCATGCGGGGCTTATCATGCAACGAAGCTCCATTCAACGGAAGCTCGATTCAAAGAAGCTCAAAGTTAAAATGCGCCAAAGGCTCGTCTTCAGGCGATGAGACATAAAGGATCACGCGACTGGTTATGGGGAGATCGTTGACTCTAAACGCGATCCGAAAGACCCGCTCGTCATAGGGAACGTCCGAGGGCACTCCGATACTCTCAACCACCTGCGGCTGAATTTCCTCAACCTTGAGGCCATCGTACGATTTAAGCCGGAACTTAAGTTCCAGAAGGAAATCGGAAGGCAGGGAGTCGGTGGTGACAACATCCAGAGGAGCGGTTACGAGAGTTTTGCGCAGAGTCGCGGTGATGCGAAAGCTAAATTCTTCCGGAAATCGTTCCAGATAGCTGCCATCCGCGGAAACAACCTTGGCTTTCAGCCCCTCGGCGACTTGATGAGCACCTTCCACCTCAGGGCACTCAATCAACCCAAGCAAAGAGACAATAGCGCCCGAGGGCTTGAGGGTCACAATGTTGTAGCCCGCGGGAATGATTCCATGATACGTTCCCTGCCCCGGCGAGTTTGGCAGCGCCTTTCTCGATCCCGCCATGCACAGTCCAGCCGCCAGCATCCATCCGATGAGGCATTGACGGGAATAGGCGGATCTTCTCATTCGGCCGAGTCACCAACTTTGTCTTATTAGGGGGGCGGTATCTGGCGTGAAACGTTCCGGCGTGTTACATAAGAACTAAGATTCAACGCCATTCATCATAAGAAAGGAAGACCGCGAAAAAAGATGCTTCGGTTGCTATGTATTACCGCTCATCCCGATGACGAGGCTGGAGGTTTTGGAGGAACCTTGCTCCATTATGCCGAAAAGGGCGTCGAAACACAGGTCATCTGTCTGACACCCGGACAGGCGGCCACCCATCGGGCCGCGGCAAAATCGGACGAAGAGCTGTCCGCCATGCGAAAGCGGGAATTTGCAGCTTCCTGCGATCTGCTGCGCGTCTCAAAGGGCCTGGTGCTCGATTATCCCGACGGAAAGCTGGACCGGGAAGATTTCTATCCCGCCGTGGAGGATCTAACCCATCGCCTCCGCGAGTTTCGCCCCCATGTCGTTATGACATTTGGGACAGAGGGAGCATTCACAGCCCATCCCGATCACTCGATGGTTTCGATCTTTGCCACGATGGCATTTCATTGGGCCGCCCGCGATATGAGGTTTCCGCAGCAACTGACGAATGGACTGAAGTCATATCAGGCACAGAAGCTGTACTACGCAACCGCGCTCTTCACCATGCCGGACCGTCCACGAGTCTCTTTGCCGCCGGTCACAACAGTCATTGAGATCGGGACCCGCGGCAGCGAAACCAAAATTGCGGCATTCCGATGCCACACCTCACAGGCTCCGCTTTTCCCCTATTTCGAATCAACGGTACATAAGCGCAGCACCCAAGAACGCTTTCATCTGGCGGCCTGCGCCATCCCAGGCGTGTTAGAGAATGAGACCGATTTGTTCTCGGGTGTGAAGGAAGATTGAACATCAACAACCATCCGCAATGCCGATGGCGAGAATGTTTTAAGTTCCCCGAATGAGCGCAACGTCTTGTTCAACGGCCCAAGCTTGCAGATCTCTTCCACTGAGCGCGCAAGCCATCATTGAGGGAAATTGATCGGGCGTGCATGCAAATACAGGACATCCAAAGCTTGCAATGGCCTCGGCGTGTTTCGCTTCATAAGCCGGATGTCCCGAGTCAGAGAGCGCCAGCAGAACGATCAGGTTCACACCGCTTTCCTTGATGGCCACTGCGCGGGCCAGCATTGCGTTTGCATCTCCTCCCTCGTATAAGTCGGTAACGAGGACAAGATGAGTCTTCCCCGGATTCTCAATCTGCTTTTCGCAATAGGCAAGAGCGGCGTTGATGTCCGTGCCTCCGCCTAACTGGACTCCAAAGAGCACCTCCACAGGGTCTGCCAGCTGGGCGGTGAGATCCATAATCGACGTGTCGAAACAGATGAGTTTTGTCGATAACCCCGGAATCGACGCCATTACGGCTGCAAAAATCGATGAGTACACGACCGACGTCGCCATGGAGCCCGATTGATCGACACACAGGACAACATGATCGAGTTTGGCGCGGGATTTGGTATGGCGAGAATATCCCACCAGAGTCTCGGGTACGACCGTACGATGCTGGGGCTGATAATGGCGCAAATTTGCGCCAATGGTTCGCGGCCAGTCGATATCCGCGTGACGCGGCCTGCGGGTCCGCTGAGAACGGTTCAGAGCGCCCCTCAGGGTTTCGCGCGTGTTGTGCTCAAGCCTGTTCATGAGATCGTCCACCACCTTGCGAACGACCTGCCGCGCCGTCTCCATCGTCTTGCCTGGAATTGCGGCGCGCAGCGCGATCAGATCGGCGACAAGATGAACATCCGCCTCCAGAGTCGAAAGAAATTCCGGCTCGAGCATCAGAGCCTTCAGGTTCAATCGCTCAAACGCATCTTTCTGAACGATTTGGACGACCGAAGCGGGAAAAAATTCGCGAATATCCCCAAGCCATTTGGCAACGCGTGGAGAGGACGCGCCCAATCCTCCCCTACGCTTTTCGGTGGATTGATCGTAGAGCGCCGCAAGCGCGGCATTCAGACGGCGGTCACGATCGGATAGCCCGCCCTCTTCCTCTTCATTCTCAGCGCCCACGGCGAGTTGCCAACGCCTCCATCGCTCCTTTTGAGAAATCATGAGGGCTCCCCGAGACCGAGGATCTTGTAGAGTAGCGGCAGAGCCGCCGCAAAGGCAGGATTCAATTCCGCGGCCAGAGGCGGGGCCGCTGAGGCACCCTGTTGGCGGCCACGTCGAACGTTCTCCAGAACGCGGCGACGGGCAACCGTATCGAAGCTCGACATGCTTCGGCGGAGTAGCGGCAGAGAATCGTTAAAGTCCGTTTCGTTGAGCGCGCAAAGCCATGAGTCGAGCAATTGCAGAAGAGGTTCATCTTGCAGGAGCACCTCCGATCCTCCACGCAAAAATCCCTCCAGAAAAGCGCCCGACTCTTTCGGCAGCCGCGAGCCCGTATGCCGCTCAAACTCGGTTGCAACACTCTCCAGCCCCCAGGCGCGTACGTCATGCAAACGGCGAAGGCTCAGTCCCGCAATCGACGATGTAACCTGGTCGTCTCCCACTATCTTTCCCAGTTCCGCTCTCCATGCGGCAGTCAGAGCCTCATCGCCGAAGAGCCGCAGCGCTTCGTCATAGGATTCCATCGCCGAAAGGCGGGTAGCAGCCACCGCTTCATCCAATCCTCGCGAACCAATTCGAACCCCGGCGTTGACCTCGACACTCACCGAGAGTATCAACGAGCGTAAGGCATCTTCCGGCAGCCTGCGAGCAGCTCCATAGCGCAGCACCCGCACCAAAGGAGACACTGTGTTCATCAAGTCGGTAATGTCGCTGGAGCTTACCGCTACATCCTGCAGCCGTTCGATGCACGTGGTAGCCGCCTCAGGCAAGTCCGCCACCAGCACGCTCTGGATAAGAGCGGCAATCTCCGCGATTGAAGTTGTTTCGCGCGCTTTCTTCACCGTGGCATTTGCAGCGGCTTGCTCGATGGTCACGCCGAAGACCAGCGCCTCCGCAAGCGAAACCGAATACCTCGGGTCCCATTGGATGACCCATACCTCACGGAACGTACCCCGGCCCGCCTGAGCATCCATCAACTTACCCCAGGGAACAGAAATCAAATTCAGGCGGTGCAGCAGAGTTGACTTCAGCAGGCCAGCCTCGGAGCGAAGATCGAGTTTAACCTCCAATTCAAGGTCTTGGGGCTTCAGTCGCGTCTTGCGTTGCCAGGCGGCGAGGTCGCGCGCCAGCGGATTTTGGGGAACGCGCTCGCCTATCTCGCCAATAGACTCTCCGATATACAACTTGCGTTCCAGCATCGCCAGTTGAACGGGGTTCCCATCACACATTGCGGCCAGCGACGCCTCGCGCATCTCAGCCATGCCGGGCATCGGCAAGTCGCGGAGCGCAGCCAGCCCGAGAGCTAACCGTGTGGCTTCGATTGCAGAAGCAGTCGAGGTCATATAGCCTTCTTCACGAAGCTTGAACGCAGTGCGCGACTGCCATACGGAGGTAAACTCTTCCGGGCTGAACTGGCCGTTGCGCGTATACAAACGCCACAGATGGCGATACCATCCTGGCGAAATCACTCCCGCCCGATAGCCCGAGAGTGCGCTAAGGCGGCTGTCTGTCCACGGTACCCATGTTGCTTCAATTTTGATTCGCGGCAGATCTTTGA
>DATGIO010000103.1:0-55544 GCA_035295685.1 Candidatus Angelobacter sp. | reverse complement strand
GAAGACGATGTGAACCAGGCAGCAGACATGGCTATGAGACATAAACCTCAGTCGTCCCTAACGGGACTTTTATTTCTATTGGAACGGTTCCCACCATTAGGATTCGTCGCCTAAACGGCTCCGAACCCATGGTGGGCTATTATCAATCGTCCCTTCGGGACTCTAGTCCTGCCTCCTAAGAGCGCGATCAAATGTACAAACTCCAGCGCGCGGCTGAAGCCGCGCTCTTCCACAGTTGTGCATGCGTTTATCTTCGTGCAAAGTGCGCGGCCCCATAGAGCGCGGCGTGAGGATCACAAAATAGCCTTTGTGATCGCCACAGTTGTATCCAGCAACCACGACGATCACAATCTGTAATATGGAAATCTAGTTCTTACTCAGACTCAAAGACAAAGTTGGTTTGCAGGTCAGCGAGGAGAGAGTCTTCCTATGGAGAGAAATCCGGATGTAGGCCGCTCTTCCACGGTTGTACAAAGCATCCTTCTCTGGCTTCGCTTGACCAATATCGTCCGATAGAACCTTGCGGGGTGGCATGATCGAAACCCACCCTTTGCTCCGAGGCGCAAAAGAACAAGAGCGCGCGCTCCGCAAAGGATGGGGCACCCTGCGTCTATTCGTCTATTTCATACGGGGCTTTTATTCACGGAATTTTCTTTCGCAGGGCTTTATTCACGGAGCCTTCGTTTGCAGGGCTTTTCTTTGCAGGGCTTGTTGAGGCCGTCGTTTTCAAAGAATTCCAGCGCCAGGGAGTTGAACTCATCGGGCGCCTCTTCAAAGGGAAGATGCCCCACGCCTGGAAGAAGAATGTGTTCACCGTTTTCCAGGTTTTCCTCCAACGAAAAGCACGATCCCAGATCGACGGCCATATCGCGCGTTCCCCAAACCAATAAGGTTGGAGCGGAAATCTTTGCGATCGCATCAGGGAGCAGCGCCAGATCCCGCCGCCAGTGCCGCACGGTGTTGAGCAGGTTGTATGGCCGACCGGGGCGACGCGTCAGCGGCACGTAGCCTTCCAGCGTTCCCTCGGGAATGCGCTCTGGATCCCCATACATTCGCCGCAAGGCGACGCCATACAAAGGCCGGGAAAAAGGCATGGCGGCGTGGAAGAGAAGCCTGCCCGTAGCACTGCTTAAGAAACGAACCCTTCGGCTGCCGTATTGCGACCAAGGATTGACCGGGGCACAGAGAATCAGCGACCGAACCCTACACTCCTGTGCGGCGAAGAGCAGCGCGACCGCGCCGCCCCAGGAAGAGGCGATCACACGAAACTCTTCGTTTCGAATTCCCACCTTTTCAACGAACTCTGCGAGACGGACTGCCTGGCGGGCCATACTGCAATCGGTTTGCGGATCGGCATCGGAGAGGCCGGCTCCCAGCGCATCAACGGCATAGACGGTATAGCGCTGCGACAAAACCGGCACATTGAACCGCCAGGAAAAAGATCCGCCCAAAAGGCCATGTACGAGAAGCAGGGGGGGGCCGCTGCCCGCTTTGAGACAGTGCATCCGCTGACCGTCGATCTCGACCCAAAGGCTTTGTGTGGACATTTAAAAATTCCCGGAAGGCAACCAGTCCAATCAGTGGTCGATCCAACTAAGTGATATATCGCCTCTGTCGCTTCTGTTTTTGCGGGACGCACATCAAAATGCGTCCCGCTTTTTTCATCTCGATCTCCTCGGTGCTATCTCGCTTCCCGATACGGCCATGTCCCGGCAAAAAACAAACGTAAACGGCACAAACGCCGACATCAAAACGCAGACATCAAAACGCAAACCGGGACGGAAAATCCTCGCTGCAAATCGAATTCCTGGATACTCCGCACCCAAAAACGGGTTAAGGGGTTTACGGCTTCCGAAACTTTTCTTGCAGATCGACTTTGCAAATCACCTGTTTTAAAGTCGATTTTCTGGCAAAAGACTCCCTGTAATCTTTTTTTTGGAAGCAATATTTAGGCAGCAAAGCATACTCTACAAAAACCCACAGTAAAATCCTAAATTTTGTAGCTTCCAGGCAGCAACACACCTATAATTCTTCGTAGACTCGTAAACTCTTATCATCTCAAGACTTATTGAGAGCACCCAGGTATTTCTCAGTGGCATCTGACTTGCTTCAAAGGAAACCAAGCACTCCCAACGCTTTTGGAAGCGGGGAAGCTGCGCGAATTTTGAAGCACGAGATGCGTAAAGATTTTCAATTTCGTTTTTCAGCCCTTATTCTTGGCTTTCTCACGCTGACTGCCATCGTCTTTGCGGCCATCAATTTTCAGAAAGAACGGCAGAACCCTATTCCTGTAGATGGGGTCTGGTGGAAAGAAAGTGGCCAGACCATCCAGGCGGAAAAGGTGGTGGCTGGAGGGCCGGGAGACAAGGCGGGCATCAAGCCAGGAGATCACCTGCTGGCGATCAACGAAGTTCCCATCAAGAGCTTTGGCACACTGGTACATCAACTTTACCGCATCGGCATCTGGACCAACGCCCGCTACGAATTGGACCGCCATGGCGTAAAGTTCTCAGCACCCGCGGTCATCCTGGCCGAAGCGGACAAATCCCGCTTTCTCGGCCTACGCCTGATTGCCTTGATTTATCTGGGGATAGGGGTTTACGTTCTGCTGCGCCGCTGGACCGCTCCCAAGTCCACGCATTTTTATCTTTTTTGCCTCACGTCGTTCGTTTTTTATTCATTTCACTACACAGGTAAATTCAACCTTTTCGATGCGATCGTCTATTGGGCAAACGTAGCGGCGCTGTTGCTGCAACCAGCGCTGTTTCTGCACTTCTCGCTGACCTTCCCGGAGAAAGCGAAGGTCCTGCAGCGCAGGCCGTGGCTCATCTCCCTCGTCTATCTGCCGGGATTGGCTTTGGCGGCCATCCACGTAGTGGCGATCCTGCAATATGCGGCGACCGAATCCCTCCGCTGGAACCTCGACCGGCTGGAACTGTCGTATTTGACTCTGTATTTCATCACGGCGGCAGTAGTTCTGTGGATCGGCTACCGGAAGGCTTTTGTGCCGATCCTGCGCCAGCAGATGAAGTGGATTTCCGGCGGAACACTGCTGGCGATTGTGCCCTTCACGTTGTTCAACGTGATTCCCTACCTGCGCGGGGAGCTGGCCACCCCGGCAATGAACATCTCCGTTCTTTCGCTGGTCTTTTTACCTTTGACCTTCGGCTACGCGATTGTGCGCTACCGGTTGATGGACGTAGACATCATCTTCAAACGGGGCGTCGCCTACACGTTGGCAACAGGGGCGATTGTGGGCGGATACCTGGTGGTGGTTGGCATCATGGCGGAGTCCGTGCATGCCCGCCTTCCCAGCACAGGACCGTTTGGCCTAATCGCCGCTATCGCAATGACAGCGCTGGCCTTCGATCCGCTCAAGAACTGGTTCCAGGACCGAGTGGACCGCTTCTTTTACCGCAAGCGCTACGACTACCGCCGGACCATGATTGAGTTCGGCCGCGAACTGAATTCGGAAACCGACCTGGGAGCCATGTTGACCTCTGTGGTGGAGCGCCTTTCGCGCACGCTCCTGGTGGACCGCATTGCCATCTTCCTGGCAACCTCGGATGGCCCGCAGGAGTTCGTGATGGCCAAGTCGTCCGGCATCTCCTATTCAGCTCCCCTGGACCTGAGTTTCCTGGTGGTGGACCGACCGGAGCAATATGCGGGACATATCTTTTTCGACAACACCCGGAAGGCGCTGAGGGAGAGTGCAACCGCACGCGAAACCATCGCGGGCCTCGACCTGAACTACTACATTCCCTGCACCATCCAGAACCGCACGATTGCCGTTCTGGGATTGGGGAAGACCATGGCGGGAGATTTCCTCTCCAGCGACGATGTGGACCTACTGGAAACGCTGGCGGGGTATCTCGGAATTGCCATCCAGAACGCGCGGCTCTACGCCTCGCTCGAAGAGAAGGCCAGCGAATATGAGCGGCTCAAGGACTTCAACGAAAACATCGTGGAATCGATCAGCGTGGGCGTGCTGGCGGTGGACCTGGAAGATCGCATCGAATCGTGGAACGCGCAGATGGAAGTGATGTATGCGATGCCACGGTCGCAGGTGCTGGGACAGCGGCTGAGCGAGGTGTTTCCAGCAGAGTTCATCGAGGACTACTATCGCGTCCGCCAGAACCCAGGCATCCACAACCTCTACAAATTCCGCATGAATACGCCCGCGGGCGACATACGGATCGCCAACATCGCGATTGCGCCGCTGGTCACCAGAATGTTCAGCGTGATCGGACGGCTCATCATCGTAGACGACATCACCGAACGCATCGACCTGGAATCCCAATTGAGCCAGGCGGAAAAGATGTCATCCATCGGCCTACTGGCGGCAGGCGTGGCGCACGAGGTCAACACGCCACTGGCAGTGATTTCCAGCTATGCACAGCTTCTGCAAAAACAGATCCAGGGAGACGACAAACTCATAGGGCTCCTGGACAAAATTACACGTCAAACGTTTCGCGCGTCGGAGATCGTGAACAACCTGCTGAATTTTTCGCGGACAAGCGCCGCCGAGTTCAGCGACGTCAACGTGAACAAAATCATTACCGAAACTTTGGCGCTGCTGGAGCATCAACTCAAGACAGCGCACATCGTGGTGGAAACCGATCTTCACGAACGCCTGCCCGTGATCCACGGGAACTCGGGAAAGCTGCAACAGGTGTTCTTGAACCTTTTCCTCAACGCCAAGGACGCCATGAACCGTGGAGGCTGCCTGTGCGTAAGAACCATGAACGGCCCTGGAGTGCATGTAACTGTGAGCGATACGGGGACAGGGATCGCCCCGGAACACATTCATCGGATCTACGATCCATTTTTTACTACCAAGAACGCACCACGCGCGGGCCAGGCGCGGGGTACCGGACTGGGTTTGTCTGTAACGTACGGCATCATTCAGGAGCACGCAGGAAAAATCCGAGTGGAAAGCTATTCTGGCCAAGGGACCACATTCCATCTTGAATTCCCCTTAATAAGAAAGGTCGTAAATGTCTGAAGTAGCTGTTTTAAGCCGTCCACCTATCGAGATTTCCACTGCGAACTCAGTGCTGATCATCGACGATGAAGCCGAGATACGCGAATCCTTGGAAACCCTGCTGGAGTTTGAAGGCTTCACGGTTTCCTCGGCGGAAACCGGAGAGCAAGGCCTGGCGAAGCTGGCAGATCGCCCGTACGACCTGGTCCTGCTCGATTTCGCCTTGCCCGACCGCAACGGACTGGAGGTTCTGGCGGAGATTCGCGACCGGGACCCTCACCTGGCGGTGATCATGATTACCGCCTACGGCACGGTCGACAACGCCGTGCGAGCCATGCAGGGCGGAGCAACCAACTTTATCCAGAAGCCTTGGGACAATGAAAAGCTGCTGGCGGACGTGCGCGCCATCGTCGCCCGCCGACGGGCCGAAGAAGAAAACGAGCAACTGAAGCGGGCCCTCAAGCAGCGGTACAACTTCGAGAACATCGTGGGCAAGAGCGAAGTAATGCTCAAGATCTTCGACCTGGTGTCGCAGGTTGCCTCGAGCCGTTCGACCGTGCTGATTCAGGGCGAAAGCGGCACCGGCAAGGAGTTGATCGCCAAGGCGATCCACAGCAGTTCTCCGCGCAAGAACCGTCCTTTCGTGCCGGTCAACACGGGATCGATGCCTACCGACCTGCTCGAATCCACGCTCTTCGGACACGTAAAAGGAGCGTTTACCAGCGCTGTAAGCTCTAAGAAGGGCCTGTTTGAAGTGGCCGACGGCGGCACGATCTTCCTGGACGAGATCGGCACCATGAGCCTTGAGACCCAGTCCAAGATCCTGCGCGTGCTACAGGACAAAAAATTCATGCACCTGGGCGGCGTGAATGAGATCCAGGTGGACGTACGCGTCATCGCCGCCACCAACATCGACCTGAAGACGCTGGTGCGCGAAGGCCGCTTTCGCGAGGACTTGTTTTACCGACTGAACGTCATCACCATCGACTTGCCGCCCCTGCGCAGCCGGACCGAAGATATTCCGCTGCTGGTCAACCACTTCCTGGAGAAGTTCGCCCTAGAGAACGGAAAACCGCCAAGGCACATTTCGCCGGAAGCTTTGCGACCGATCATGGACTATGGCTGGCCAGGCAACGTGCGCGAACTGGAAAACGTAATGGAACGCGCCGTGGTGCTTTCCAATGGGCCCCTGATTGGAATCGACCTTCTGCCTGATCATCTGGTGGGACGCGGAGCGGCGGGAAAGATTTTTGAGCATCGGCCCGGCGCTTCCCTGTTTGAAATTGTGGAAGACTGCGAGCGGCGCATTATCGTCGAGGTTCTCGAAAAATGCGGATGGAACCAGACGGAGGCGGCCGAACGCTTCCACATTCCACTCTCCACCCTCAACCAAAAGATCAAGCGCCTGAGCATCGAAATCAAGAAGAAGTCCAGGGACCAGGCGTAAGCAGCGAACCGTTTTGCGGCCGCTCCTTCCATCAACCATGGAGCGACCGCATCGGGCGTCCCGCGTGAACGCACAAAACGCGGCCATATTTCCTTCTGCTATATTGGCATCTGAATGGAGCTGATCTCTCCAGCGGATTTCGTCAAGCGGAATGTGCTCGCGGTTCAGGATTACTACGCCGTAGCAACCCGCTCTATTTCCAACATTTTCCGACGGCCTCGCTACATGGCCGACATGATCCAACAGGCGGACCTGATCGGGGTCGGTTCACTGCCGATCGTTGTACTGACCGGAACCTTCACGGGCGTGGTTCTTGCGCTAAACACATCCGATACGCTCCAGCGGTTCGGCTCCCTCTCCCTTACGGGACAACTCGTATCGCTCTCCATGGTGAAAGAGTTAGGACCGGTTCTCACCAGCTTGATGGTGGCGGGGCGCAATGCTTCCGGAATGGCGAGCGAGCTTGGCTCGATGAAGGTAACCGAACAAATCGATGCGATGCGCGCTCTGGGAACCGATCCTTACAAGAAGCTGGTGACTCCTAGGGTGGCGGCCACCGTATTCATGATGTTCTTCCTCACGATTATTTCCGACCTCATGGGATTGATCGGAGGATACATTTATTCCGTGGCGATGCTGCGGCTCGACACGTATCAATACTGGAATAAGGCTTACCAAGCCCTCACTTACAACGATATTCTGACGGGGCTCATCAAGCCCATTGTTTTTGGCTTCATCATCTCCACCATCGGCTGTTATTACGGCATGAGTACCAAAGGCGGTACGCAGGGCGTGGGACGTTCGACGACGCAAGCGGTTGTTGCGTCCTCGGTCATGATTCTCGCAACCGACGTGCTGGTCTCCCAACTCCTGCTGACAGTGCTACGCTGACGCTCCCATGTCCTCGCCAAACAGTCCACTGGAGAATTCGGAAAACGAGGCCATTGTCTTCCGAGATGTATCCATTGGCTTTGACGGCCTGCAGGTGCTGGAAGACGTTTCCTTTCAACTACGGCGCGGGGAGACCAAGATCCTGTTCGGCGTGGCAGGGTCGGGCAAGAGTACGATTCTGAAGCTGTGCCTGGGCCTCTTACGGCCCGACAAAGGAAACATCTTCGTCCTGGGGCATGACGTAACGATCATGACCGAAGAGCAGCTTTTTGAGCTTCGCAGCAAAGTGGGCATCGTTTTTCAGGAAAGCGCACTCTTTGACTCCATGAATGTGCACGACAATGTGGCCTTCCGTCTCATGGAGGAAAAACTTCCCGAGAACGAAGTGGACCGCCGCGTGAAAGAGGCCCTCCGTTTCGTGGAACTGGAGCACACAGTCGGAATGCTGCCTTCGGAGCTTTCCGGCGGCATGCGGCGAAGGGTGGGCATTGCGCGAGCCATCATTACACAGCCTGAAATCCTGCTCTACGACTCGCCGACCGGAGGGCTTGATCCGATTACCTCCACCACGATCGTGGAACTCATCATGAAGCAACGGGACGAAAGCCATACGAGTTCCCTCTTGGTGAGCCACCGGCTGCAAGATGGATTCGTGCTGGCCAGCCATTCTTACGACCCGGTCGCCAAGCACATGAAGGCGATCGAGAACGGAGATCACTCGCGGGTGAATACAACCTTCCTGATCCTGAAGGACTGCAGAGTCATCTTCGACGGAACAGCCGAGGAGTTGGGTCAGGTACAAGATCCCTATGTGCGCGAGTATATTTCGTGAATAAAAAAAGAAGAGAGCCGCCCGCGAATTCCTATCTCCGGAACAGCCCCCTCGAATGTTTGGACACTACCGATCGTCATCCCTGATGGAAGCCGATATTATCCGGCACAACCGTGAGCGGCCCAACGGGCAACAATGCCGGCTCCTCCAGCGAGAGCTTCTTAAAGGAAATCTTGTCGGCCCAAACTTTTCTCAGGAAATCCTTGATAAAGCTTACGGTGAGGAACTCACCAGCGCAGCGGCGATAGCCAAAGCCAAAGGGCGCGTAGCCGGCCTCGTCGCAGATTGGTGACGCTTTGCCATCCAGGCGCGGATAGACTGCGCCGAACGAGCTATTCGCAATCTCTACCTTCCGGCCATCCTTGACCGGCCACTTGTGCTGCTCGAACGGACACTTTTCGAGCCCCATCGCCTTGGATCGAGCGTGATCGTTCTGCTCACTGGTTACCGCTTGAATATAGCGATCAGGGTCGAACTCATTGGGGTTCTTCCAATGAATCGGGTTTCTGCTGCTTTCCGGATGAGGGGTGATCATTCCGCTATTGCCCGTATAGCCCGTCCCGAAAGCGCCTTCGCGAACATTGAGGACCGAGTAGCTGCCGGCATTCGGCGAGATCGTGCGGAACAACTCCATCACAAACCGGTCGAGGCGGGTGAAGGCGTTCTGGTCGGTTTCGTCCGGCTGTTTCATGGTCTTTTCAAACCAGGTGCGAACCGCCTTGTCGCCGCCCGTCTGCTGCAAGCGGAGCATGATGTTGTAAATGGTATTGCCCCACTGGCTGAAGGCAAGGAAGTTATGGAAGCACTCGAAGACCACGTCCTGCCTGCGGAAGTTCGGCCCGAGTTCGCCGTTCTTCACCCAGTAGTGGACCATGGTCTTTTCCGAGTTCTTCATCCGGCCATCGATTATGTCCTGCATGTGCCGATCGATCCAATCTTTCAGCTTCTGGCGAAGCTGGCGCACCTGCATGTAATTGTCGTGGACTATCTGCAAGGTCGGATACCAGTATCCCAGCACCGCCATGAAACTCTTGCCGATCTGCCGGACGTCAGCCGGGACGTCGCGTCCTTTTACGCCGAGATGAAGGTCCCAATAGAGGTCGAAATATTCCTCGAAATAGAAGTGCATCAGAGGCTTTTCCCGGTGAGCCTTATCAAACAGCCGATCGAGAAAATGCTGAACTTTTCCGGAGTACATCGGAAGGTATAAATCGGGCGTCTGGGCCGAGAAGTAGATCCTCTTCCTCTCATTGTGCTCACCACGGTCACCATAAGCCTGCAAGAAGACCGAGAGCCCCTCTTTATCTGTATCCGGCTTCCAACTGTCGTACAACATGCCGAAGATGTGCGGCGGGATCGCGGCCTCTTTACTGAGCGCAAAATCGATCATCGGAAGCAACGGCGTTTCACCTTGATAAATGGCCGTCTTGAGAAATTCCCTGATCACTCCGTGCACATAGTCAGGATCAAAGCTGGGCGGCATCATCCTGGTGTCTGGAGCGCGTTGCTGCTGTTCTGCGATATTGGGGGGTTCGATCATTATCTGCTCCTTGAATGGGGACTATCCTTGGGCCGAGAGACTCCGATGCGCTTCGGCTTCGGACACACTCTTGGCCCCGCCTTTTTATGGATGAAACGCATACTTTGGAAGATGTCCTCACAGTTGCGCCAGCTTGATCATGCAGAAGCCAAAATAAACCAAAATCTTTACCACGGAGGGCACAGAGGAAAAGCTCAGAGGTCACAGAGTAGCGGAAATTACGGAGAAGCGGATCGATGTACCTGCTCGCATTATCGAAAACCCACCCTTTGCTACGAACGCAAAAACCAAGAGCGCGCTCTCCACAAAGGATGGGGCACCCACTTTCCTGTAAGAAGTAGATTTTTGTGTTGCAGGTTATGACCACCGTGGTCACTCACCGCAATCCGTGTGCTCGCGACAGGCGATTGCGGAGTTCTCACGCAAACACCAAAGGGCCACTCTTCCATAGTTGCGCCAGCTTCATCATGCGGAAGCCAAAATAAACCAAAATCTTTACCACGGAGGGCACAGAGGAAAAGCTCAGAGGTCACAGAGCGGCGGAAATTACGGAGAAGCGGATCGATGTACCTGCTCGCATTATCGAAAACCCACCCTTTGCTCCGAGCGCAAAAACCAAGAGCGCGCTCTCCACAAAGGATGGGGCACCCACTTTCCTGTAAGAACTAGATTTTCGTGTTGCAGCAATTGTGACCAAGGACGCTTACCTTGCATTTAAAATAAGCAAATGCAGCTTCGCGTCATCAATGTCGTCTATCTCGGCAGAGTGGACTACACCACGGCTCTTGGTCTGCAGCAAACGCTGGTTCACCTGGTGAAGCAAGGGCAGATTCACCACACGCTGCTCCTGCTGGAGCATCCGCCGGTCATCACACTGGGACGCAATGCGAGCGCGGTCAACATCGTGGCCTCACGCGATTTCCTGATGAGCAAAGGAATCGAATTGGTGGAGACCAACCGGGGCGGCGACGTTACGTTCCACGGGCCAGGGCAGCTGGTCGGCTATCCCATTTTCGATTTGCGCGCTTTTACGCCCCACATGGGAGCCATTCAATTTGTACGAAAGATCGAAGAGACGCTGATCCGGACGTGCGGCGACCTGGGTGTGGTGACCCAGCGCATTCCCAAACTCACGGGGGTTTGGACGGGAGGACAGGACGAAGCCGGACCGGGAAAAATTGCAGCTATCGGAGTTCACATTTCACGGGCGGTTACCTCCCACGGGTTTGCGCTGAACATCCATACCAACCTCGATTATTTCAAGCTGATCGTGCCCTGCGGCATTGCCGATAAGCCGGTCACGTCACTGGCACAAGAGATGTCTGTTTTCAGTCCGGAACGAAAGGTGCCGTCTCTGGAAGAGGCCAGCGAGATGGTTTCGCGTAATTTTGGCAGGGTCTTCGAGGCACAAACGTTGTGGCTTGAATCCCTCGACGATCTTTTCTCAGCAGAGCGGGTTTCCCTAGAGCAAGTTTCCGCGGAGCAGGCTCCCGCCCCGCAGGACACTCCCGCCCGCGCTCCAGAAAAGCTTCGGAGAATTGCGGGAGAGGAAGATACACGGCTGGCGTAAGGCCGCCGCTTCGGCAGCAACTTTTCCGGCCAGCATCACCTTGAAAAAGGGTCACCTAAATCCGGCTCTTCTCCCTTCGACGTAACCAACGTACCAGCACTTATAGCGGCCTTCCATGTTCTGTATCGTGGTTCTATATTCGCCCCGGATGCGTTTTTGAGCGGCTTTGCTTCGAGGCTTCGGTGGAAAAGGGCGGAAAAGCCGCGTTGAGGGTTCCAATTCCTGGATGCACCTAAGCTGAAACGCCAGGGTTTCTGTCTCGAAGAAGGGCCCGTCTCCGTTATAAACTGTTACTGAATCATGACCACCAAAGCCAAGAGCAAGCCCGCCGCCAATCAAACTGGGGACAAGAATTCCACCAGCAAAGCCGTCATCTCCAAAAACGGCCAAAAGAATGGCCAGAAAGCAGCCACCGGGGCCGAAACCAATGGGAAGGCGCAGCAGGCCGTGCGCCACAATGAGTACGGCATTCCCGACTGGCGACTGGAGCAGCCGGACTTTGAAGTGGTGGAGGTTTGCGGGGGGCGGGACGTCCGCTACGAAATCCGGGGAAACCTGGACGCCCCAGTTCCGCCCATTCGCGAATCCAAGTATCTGAGCAAAGAACAGTGCGTGGAGCTTTACCGGTGGATGATGTTCAATCGCCGCATGGAGCAGGCGCTTGAGAACCTCTACAAACAAGGCAAGGTCGTGGGCGGCGTTTATTTCGGCCTGGGGCAGGAGGCATGCTCCTGCGCGTCCGCTTATGCGCTCGGCCCTGACGATTGGTTTGCACCCATGATCCGCAATCAGGGCTCACAGCTTGTGCGCGGCTTTCATGCGCGGGACATCATGATGCAGTACATGGCGAAGGCCGATTCGCCGACGCGGGGCAAGGACGGCACGTCGCACTATGGCGACATCGAAAAACGCAATATGGTTTCCCCCATCTCCATGCTGGGCGACCTAATTCCGGTAATGGCGGGAGTTTCGCTCGGTGCGCGCCTTCAGGGACGCGAACTTGCCTGCCTGACCTGGATTGGCGATGGCGGCCAATCCACAGGCGTGAGCTACGAAGGCATCAATCTGGCAGCGGTACGCAAGCTCGGCCTGGTACTGGTGGTCGAGAGCAATCTGTGGGCTTACTCAACGCCAACGGAGTACCAAGTGGCCGTGAAGGATCTAGCAAATCGAGCGATAGGCTACGGCATGGCCGCCGTGATCGTGGATGGCACGGATGCTTGCCAGGTCTACGACGCCACCCGTGAGGCCGTCGAACGAGCCCACCGAGGCGAAGGGCCGACCATGATCGAGGCCAAGATGATGCGGATGAAGGGCCATGCCATTCATGACGCCGCGGCCTACGTGCCCAAAGAGATGCACGAGTACTGGCGGCGGCGCGATCCGATCGATCGTATGGAGAAGTTTCTGCTGGAAAAGAAATGGCTGACGCCGGAAAAGAACCAGGCGCTGATCGACGAGGTTGAAAAAGAACTCGAGGCCGATCGCGAGTTCGCCGTGAACTCCCCCATGCCCGAGCCCCATATCGCCGGAGAGGGCGTCTATTGCGACGAACGATGCCATACGATCCGGCCCAAATATGGAATGCCCAAAACCGCAGTCCGGGACACCGGCAAGCTCAAGGAAACGGAAGCGGCGATTCACTTCAAGTAGTTTGAAAAACAGCGTTCGCTTGAAGTAGTTGAAGAGCATGTTGGTCAAGGGAAGGCGTTGGAAACTTGGAAACATCGAGCCAGGTAACTCAGCTTACGGATGGAAGTGTCTGTGATTTGATCGGATGCTCCCTGCTTGAGGGACTCAACCGCCTGCAAATTGCCGAGGCAGGGTTCCTGGAATCGAGCGCACAACTACAAAGCCAGAACAGCAACGGAAGCGCGCCCGCGGGCGGACGGAAGAAGCCGGCGTTCTTCAATCTCGAAATCTATTCGAACGTAATTCAGGCTTCGCTATTTTTGTTTGCAACCTCGATCTTCGATGTCTTTCTCTCCGATACAACACGCCTTCTCCTGGCAAGGGAGATCGGAGCTCTAGGCAAGAGCTATGTGGTTCCGATGGAGGTGCTGGCCTCGCCCAAGGCATCGGCGGAAATCATCAGCAAAGAGATTGAGCGGAAGGTCCGCAGCCTGAGCCATCAGAGCTTTCTCGAACGTCTGTACTTTCTGTCGACGGTGTTTTCCGTTCATATCGGCCTCTCAGAACGCGAGCAGGGCGATCTTGAGGACATTTCCAACCTCAAGAGCAGGATCGTGTATGATCGGCCCTTGTTCGCCTTCGAACTGGACGACGAGGGGCGCCGAAGGATGCAGGTGAAGGCGGATGAGACGCTGCCCGTACCGGTCACCTCGCGCGACTTGAGCAAAGCCAAACGGGTCTACCTGATCCTGGGAATGAGAACCTATCAGGCGGTTCGCCGCGACGTACTCAAACTGGGCGAATCGGCCGAGTACGCTTCCAACCTGGAGCAAGGCCTCGCACTGCTGAAGCTATGGGCTGCCGATATCCTGGGCCCTGCCGACGGGGGACCAGGCGAAGAGGAAGCATCTTCCGGGAAGCGGCCGATCGCGTGAGAAAATTCGAGTGGGACGATACAACGATACGATGATCGGATTTCGGCTCTTGGCTCTATTCTTAGAGTTTGGAGATTTGAAGGAACCAAATGGCACAGGCGACTTATCTGGAAGCAATCCGGCAGGGACTTTGGGAAGAGATGGAGTCCGATCCAACGGTTTTTTGCATTGGCGAGGACATTGGCATTTACGGCGGAGCCTTCAAGGTGACCGATGGCTTTATTCATCACTTTGGCCCGCAGCGAGTGATCGATACTCCCATTGCCGAATCGGCGATTGTGGGCGCGGCCTTTGGCGCGTCGCTTACCGGTATGAGGCCGGTGGCTGAATTTCAATTCATGGACTTTATCGGATGCGCCTTCAACCAGATTGTGAACATGGTGGCCAAGTCCCACTATCGCTGGAATGCCCCTGCTCCGATGGTGCTGCGAGGCCCGGCTGGAGGAGGAGTGCATGGCGGCCCGTTCCACTCCCAGAATCCCGAGATGCACTTTGTACATACGCCCGGCATGAAGGTCGTGGCCCCAGCTACGCCTAGCGATGCCAAGGGCCTGATGCGAGCGGCGATTCGCGACAATAATCCGGTGCTGTTCCTGGAGCACAAATTTCTCTATCGCCGGATCAAGGAAGAGGTGCCCGATGGCGAATATACGATCCCTCTGGGCGAAGCGAGGCTGCACCGTTCGGGCCGCGATTTGAGCATCATTACGTACGCCGCCATGGTACATACGGCGCAAGAAGCAGCCGACATCCTGGCGAAAGAGGGCATCGAGATTGAGATCGTCGACCTGCGCACCCTGCTACCGCTCGACCGGAAGGCCATTGCAGAGACCGTAAAGAAGACTAACAAGGTGATTTTGCTGCATGAGGACACGAAGACCGGCGGTCTGGCCGGCGAAATTGCCGCGATTATCAATGAAGAGGCATTCGACGATCTGGATGGCCCTATCGTCCGAATCACAGGCCTCGACACGCCGGTGCCATTCTCTCCTCCGCTTGAGCATTTCTTCCTGCCAAAGGTGGAAGACGTGGTACGAGAGGCGCGCAAGCTGCATCGATATTAAGCTGGCGATAGCGGGGGCGCTTCTATGCGTCATCGCTTGAGCCTTGAGAAAGCCAGGTTAAGCAATCCAGGCTAAGCCATGTGGGAAAATAGTGTTCCATGAATTACCTTCTCAAGACTGAGCCAACCGTATACAGCTTTGCCAAGCTCGAGAGCGAAAAGACGACCATCTGGGATGGCGTGACGAACCCGGTTGCGGTTCGGCATCTGCGCGAGATGCCGAAGGGGTCGAAGCTGCTGATCTATCACACTGGCGACGAGAAGCAGGCAGTGGGAACAGCAACCGTAGAATCGGTGGATGCCAGCGATCCGCGTGTGCCGTTGGTTCGAATCAAAGTCGGCAAACCGCTCTCCAAGACAGTCACCCTGGCGGAGATCAAGGCCAACAAGCTATTCGCAGAATCGCCGCTGGTGCGGCAGGGACGCCTCTCCGTGGTGCCGCTCACCGACGAACAGTACGATTGGATCGTTGGTAAGTAGAGCAAGAGGCACTCATTCCTCTGCTAACTCTTCAACGAGCGCTGCCGGCCGCAGCGAAGGAAACTGTCTTCGAATCAACAACAGCAGGTCGACTGCCTCGTTTTTTCTGATACCCCAGGCAAAGAGACGTGGCATACCGCCGTAGTCAAAGGCCAGGAGCCCCGGCCTGCTGGACCACAGGGATTTTGTTCTAAATCTCAGACTGTGCACATGCCGCATCTCGAAACGCCGTGTCCAATGCAAACCCAGACATTCTCGTTGGACAGTAAGTTCGCTTCGTGAGATCGTGACAATCTCCCGTCCCGCAAAATAAAAAGCCAAAAGCAAGAGAGAAACGACAACGAAGGGCGAAAAAAACACGATAGCTGAGCTGTAGTTCCGAGGAAACTCCTCCCCTAAGTATTGAAGCCCGGTCAGCAAACAGCAGAACCCGATTACGAGAATCCAAAGGCTCCTTGGCGACTCAAAAGCGATGCCCTCCGGACCTTGTAGGACCGGCAGGCGCCCGACAAGCTGACGCTTCTCCATTGACTCTGCAGACTCTGCGTCTAGCAACGCGCGATGGAGTCCTTTAACGCGCCTGGGCATTCCTCTCTCCTTACGCCAAGAAATGGTCTCTGGAGGAAATTATTCCCGGTTTTCTCTATTGCGGACATGTAATTTTTCGTTCGACGGCGGCAGGTTAGAGCTACCGACCTGGGAGCCCGCGAGATGTACAAGCTGGGGGAGAAGAAGCGCGGCGCCATGCTCCTCCCTCACGGCTCTCATTTATAATTTCCAGTTAGCGTAATCCCAAAAAACCCATCTGAGTCACACCAAACGTGGAAGGAACTCATGCCAACTGACGTCATTATGCCCCAAATGGGGGAGTCGATTTTTGAAGGCACAATCACCAAATGGCTGAAGAGGCCGGGGGACAAAGTACAACGCGACGAGCCTCTTTTTGAAATCTCAACCGACAAGGTGGATGCGGAAATTCCGGCGCCGGCCACTGGCGTACTGAAGGAAATCAAAGTGACCGAGGGCGCGACGGTCCAGGTGAATACGATTGTTGGCGTGATCGACGCGGAAGGGGCGGCGGTGGCTGCCACCCCGGCTCCGGCAGCACAGAGCGCACCGGCAGTCTCCGCGTCTGCAGCTCAAGCAGCCCCGTCTGCTCCGCCAGCCGCGGCGCCCATGGCTGCGAGCAGCGATGGCGGTCCCGCAGTGGATGTGGTGATGCCCCAGATGGGCGAGTCGATTTTTGAAGGCACCATTACCAAGTGGCTCAAGAAGCCCGGCGACAAAGTCCAGCGCGATGAGCCGCTCTTCGAGATTTCGACGGACAAGGTGGATGCGGAGATACCCGCTCCTTCCACCGGCATTCTGCGCGAGATCAAGGCCGCCGAGGGCAGCACCGTTCAGGTCAACACAGTGGTTGCCGTGATCGGCGGCGCAGGCGCCCCCAAAGCCGCTGCAACTGCTGCCGCCCCGGTTGCACCTCCAGCCGCGGTTGCCGCCGCCGTCGCCCAGCCGGCAGCGCCGGCCACTACCCATGCCGCAAATTCCAGCGAAAGCGTACGGTCTTCGCCGCTGGTGCGCCGCATCGCCCGTGAAAATAATGTAGACCTCGGTGGAGTTCCGGGAACCGGACTAGGCGGCCGCATTACCAAGCAGGATATTCAAGGCTTCGTCCAGCAGCATGGGCCACAGGCGGGAGCACCCGCACGGCCCGCGACACCGCCCCCCGCGGCGGCCGCGCCTGTGCAACCGGTGCAACCAGCGGTTGCGCCTCCGCCAGCGGCGCGTCCAGCAGCGGCAGCGCCGGTAGTGCATCAGGAGCTTCCGGGCGAACTGGTGCCGATGACGCCGATGCGCAAGAAGATCGCAGAGCGCATGGTGGATTCGAAGCACACCAGTGCCCACGTCCACACGGTCTTCAAGGTGGATATGACCAGGATCGTCAAACACCGCGAAAAGATCCGCAAGCAATGGGAGGCAAGGAACGGGGTGAAGTTGACCTTTATGCCCTTCGTTGCCAAGGCACTCATGCACGGAGTGCGGGTTAAGCCGGTGGTCAACTCGTCCGTGATCGGCGATGGAATTCAATATCACAGGAACATCAACATCGGCATTGCCGTTGCCCTGGAGTGGGGATTGATTGTTCCGGTGGTCAAGCAGGCGGAAAACCTGAGCTTTGTGGGTCTGCAGCGCGGAATCACAGATCTTGGCGAACGCGCCCGCAATAAGAAGCTGCTTCCAGACGAGGTACAGGGAGGCACTATCACCATCACCAATCCGGGAATTTACGGCCCTCAGTTCGGCACGCCAATCATCCTTCAGCCACAGGTGGCGATCCTGGGCATGGGCGGAATCTTCAAAGAGCCGGTAGTCATTACCGACGACGACGGAAACGACTCGATTGCCGTTCGGCATATTATCCGGCTGACGCTCGGCTACGATCACCGCATCATCGACGGGGCCGACGCCGACCAGTTCATGGTTGCCATCCGCAGCTACCTCGAGAACTTCAACGAGGATATTGGCTAGTACGCTTTGGGTTTCTTAAGATCATCTGTGAATGCAGGCCGACGCTTTTATACCGGCGGCCTGCATTTGCTTAAAAATTCTCTTCCACTTTCCTTCAGCTATTTTGGCGCCCGCCACAACTCCCGCGGCCCTGAAGGGTCTATATGGTTATCGATTTTTCAATCTTCCTTCGTATCAATCTCCTTTGTAAAGGAACTGTAAAGTAAAATTTAGCGATGCAGCACCCAACCTTATGAACTCTGGTTACATCAAAGGTTGTGCTCTACAGCCCATTGTCACGTTAGAATTTATGGCGGTCAGTTTCTTGCTGCCCTCTCGGGTCGCATTGTTTTTTAAGCAGTCAACTAAAAGGTGAACAAATGAAAAAATTCTTGGTGAGTTCTCTGGGCAGCGCCCTGATCCTTACGCTTGCAGCTTGTGGCGGAGGAGGCAATGGCGGTGGCGGCACGCCTACCCCAACACCCACCCCGACAGCTACGCCTACGCCAAGTTCCGCGACCTTCACTGTTTGCGCGCCGATCGGAGGAAACTGCGACAACCCGGCAACGGTCACAGAGGGCGTTACACAAAATTTCGTTGTAAAGGTTGCGAGCGGAACGCCTCCCGCAGTCAACTGGAGTGTGAATGGAGTGGCGGGTGGCAATAGCACCAGCGGCACGATTGATACGAGCGGTAACTACAATCCGCCGGCTTCCTTCGATTCGGGCAAGCCTGTCACCATCACGGCCACAGCTCAGGCGAGTGCATCGAACTCGGCAAGTGCAACCGCAGTTGTAGTTGACAATACCCTGTCGCAAGCGGGCGCTATCAAGCTAGGAACGTCGGGAGGCAACGTCAACGATACTACAGCGCAATCCTGTTGTTCGGGCACGCTGGGAAGCCTTATTCAGCGTGGCGGTACCTTCTTCATCCTTAGCAACAATCACGTGCTTGATAAATCAGAGCAGGGAACGGTCGGCGACAACATAGGACAACCGGGTTTGGTCGATAACAATTGCGCACCTGGCAAGACGGTAGCTAATCTCTCCGAGCACGCGGCTCTTAAGCCGGCGAGTGGAACTACCGGGGCTGCACCGAGCAACGTGGATGCATCGATCGCCGCGGTTGTCGCAGGAAATGTCGATACTACCGGCAGTATTCTCGATCTTGGGCCGGTTAGCGGCTCCAGCATCACCGCGGCACCACCTTCACTGACTCTAGCCAATCCGGCTACGGTACTTGGCACCGCAGGTGCTATCACGGTGGCCAAGAGCGGGCGAAGCAGCGGATTAACCTGCTCCAATCTGGGTTCCATCACCACCACCGTGCAAGTGGACTATGACGCATCCTGCGGCGGAGCAACGGCTTTTACCGCAACCTTTAGCAATCAGATCATTATCAACGGGGGTAATTTCAGCGCCGCCGGCGACTCTGGATCTCTGATCGTCACCTCGGATACCGCTAGACCTTTGGGACTTCTCTATGCCGGCAACAATACCGGCACTGCAGCTAATGTGATTACCGATGTCCTTAACGCCTTCAAGAATGGCAGCGGTACGCCTGTGTTTGTGGGCGGCGCGGACCATGCTGTGAGCTGCAGCGCAATCCAGACCACTGCAACCGTACAGACAAATGCCATGAATAAGACGGTGCTGACTCCACAACAACAGCAGGTGGTTGCGGCCGTCCGGCAGAGGCACGCAGCGGAATTGGCCCACGATCCCGCAGTCACGGCATCCGAAGCTGGCGCCAGCATGGATAATCCGAAAGAAGGAGCCATCTTGGTTCACGTGAACGGCACTCCCAACATGCCGATTCCCGCAACCATCGAAGGCATCCGAACCCGAGTCATTCAGGATGGAACCGCTCCGTCCGTCTTTTTGACTGCCGATGCGATCGCCCGCGCTACAGCGATCAAAGAGGCCCAGGTGAAGACGCTCATGAGCCAGGCGGGAATCATAGGCGTGGGAGTCGGACGGAGTGACGACAACGCCGCAGAGACCGCACTGGTTGTCTATGTCGAGCGCGGCAAACTAACGTCAGCTCTTCCCGCGACTATCGATGGTATCCGTACCAAAGTCGTCGAAGGCGAGCGATTCCGTGCATTTGGATGGGGCAAGGAGTCCAAGCCCATGCCTGGCGGAGCCTGCAAGAAGAAATAGGCAAGAAGAAGCGGCTTTCCTGTCTTCTAGGAAAGCCGCAATGGTTCAAAAATGGCAAATGGGAACTCGGCGGGCGACAAAGATTCAGGTCAAACGCCCGCCGAGTTCCCGAGCCGCTTCCGCTGCAATCCCACCTAGTTGACTGACCGGAGCTATCCGGATTCCCTGCATCTCCAGAGTTTCAAGAGCAAAACGGCTCGCGGTATCGTTGCGCTCCAATCCTTCTTTTCCTTCTTCTCCTTTTTCGACAATCGCGGTGAGTTCGGCTTGCAGCCCTTCTTTGGCGGCGATTCCTTCGGCAAGTTGCGGATAGCTGAAGGCCAACACCTTGGCGGCATTCACGTCGGATCGCAGGGGAACGGCGTGGAACATCTTAACGGCCGAGCGCGAGACATAGCCACAGTCGATTCTTAGTGGATCGCCCTCACGGCCATACTGTGCCACCGGAATGCCCTTTCGCATGGCTTGCCACACTCCAGCCCTTTCAAACTCAAGCCGCATTTTGCGGAAGATCGACTGGCGCGCACCGGCCTCCCGTGGACGGCGGGCTCGTGTGGATTCCAGATACATTTGAGCAAGATCGTTGGCTTCTTGTACTGGAGAATCCGTGAGGCAGACCTTGGGCTCCGAGGCTTGAACGGAGTTGGAAAACGAATCTCCGATCCTCTTCAAGATCCGGTCCTGGGCATCGCCCGGCCCAAGCACCTGTTCGCTCAACTCCCTCGCGACGGCTTCCAGCATGTCCGTATCAGCCTGGGGATCAAGCCCCTGGACACGGGACCAATCCTGCGTAAAGCGTACTTCAGCGGCGGCCTGCGATGGCAGTAAAACCAGGCCGAAATTGACGAATTCGTTCTTTACCGCATCGGGCACGTAGCGCAAGAGAAAGAAGCTGCATTGCTGTTTTGCGATTTCTGCCATATTGGGATCTCTTCGTCTGGTGGAGCCGCAGCCTAAACTCGCCTGATGAATTGCTCTCTTCTTTTCGAGCCTTCAGTCCTTTTGCAGTTTAACAAGTGCGAGAGAGCCCAAAAAACCAACTCCCATCGATTGATGAAATTCCGAACCAGCGTAGGGATCTTCCTCACTTGACGAGGCATGCTTCTACCTCTAATCTCAATCATAATAAGGGGTTAGCCATGCTTCATCACGTAAAAGACCTTTCGCCGGAGCAAAGGCGAACGGTTGAAAATCTATTGGGCCGTCCTCTTGAAGAGGACGAATCCGTCAGCATCAAGAGCATTCGGGCGTCTGCGATTCTTCCACCAAAATTGCCTATGGAGGATCGCCCAAAAGCAATCGAAAAGCTTCGCCAATACTTTGCAAAAGTTGACGCACAAGGCAGTCCCATGAGCGAGGCGGAGGAAGAGGCTATCATTCATGAGGCGTTGCGCTCCACGCGCCCCGATTACAGGCCTATCCGTTGAGAGTTGTTCTCGATACGAATGCGCTCGTTAGAGCGCATATGCGGAGTTCAAGCCAAGCCAGAAAACTCCTTGAAGAATTACTCAAGCAGAATCATCTTCTCATTACCTCAAATGAAATACTTGTCGAACTAACGAGGGTTCTCCGCTATCCTAGATTCCAGTCGCGTTACGGCTTCACCGAATCAGATCTTCTAGAATATGTGCAGTTTCTCCAAGACATATCTTACGTGGTGATACTGGAGCCTCATTTTCGTGCGCCCTTGCGCGATCCGAATGATCTTATTGTTTTGCAGACCGCCGTGAAGGGCGAAGCCGAGATCCTATGCACCCATGACGCCGATTTCTATGAACCAATAACTTTATCGTACTGTACGGCGCGCGGGATCGAAATTTGCGAAGAAGTCACTCTTCTTCAGCGACTATAGACGTTTTCAGCATTACTGTGATTCTGTTTGCATGATTCCCATGCGGCTTTTCTTCGGCGGAAAAGCCGCGCAGTGATATCGATTCCCACTTACACCTATGCTGAAAACGCTCTAACGCCAAGGCGTTGATGCCGCAAGTGGCTTGGGATTCGCGAGCATCTGTTTTTGATCTTCTGGAGTAAGCTCATGCAACAGCACCATGAAGCTTGCGTTGGTCCAACCAAAACCTATGACATTGCTTTGATAGCCTGCTGCGACGTTGACCTCAGATGATCGCGTGAGGGCATTGTACTTTTCCCGAATCGTTCCATCCCGCAGGAAGTTCTCTTCCACCATCGAGAGAAACTCTTTTGTGATGCGGCCTGCTTCAACTCCAAATCCATAGCGCCGCATTCCCTCTACCGCCAACATCTGGATGGGCGCCCAGGCATACGGCTTATCCCATTGCACGCCCGTCTGGTTGCCGCTCATAGAGATTCCTCCCGGCAGCTCGAAGGTACTCACATTTTTCATGATGGCATTCGCCTGAGCCTTGGTCGCCAAGCCGGTCCACAAGGGATAGAAGGTCGTGGCATATCGATAAACCGACGATCGACCCGTATAAAAGTTGTAATCGGTAAAGATGCCGAGACGGGGATTCCAAAGGAATCGATTGATCCGCTTTCTACGTAGGGCCGCGCTATGTCTCCAGGCAAGGGCTTCTTGAGGACGATCCAACAAGCGAGCCATTTCTTCCAAATCCTTCTCCGCCTTGTACAGCAGGCTGTTGAGGCAGACAGGGGCGAAATGATGGGTCGAACCACTGAATGGTCCAAAGCGAAAGGAGACGTCAAAGCCCGATTCGCGCATGGCACGGTCGCCTTCGTAATAGTCCGCGGTGAACCGCACCCTATCGCCGTTTTGACATGCAGGCGATTGGCAATTCGGCACATGGATCTCGGGGCCAATTCCAGTTCCGTGGTTTCTGTTGTTTCCGCTGTTTCCGTTCTTCATCGCGAGGTATCCGGTGCTGATGCCCGGATGCGCGATCAACCACCCGGCAACCGTTGCATAGTACGTGGGATCATCCGCGATCTCAGGGACCGGACCAGTTCCAACATCGAAGTAGCGGGACAGACCGGTGTTTCCCGCCAGTTTGGGAGCTCGCGTCCATTGCGCATAGTCGCGCTGCGCGTAGCTATATGCCCTTATTAGCCATTCGCGATCGGCATGACCCACCATCTTTTCGGCATCGTAAACCGCCAAGATCATCGAGGTAAGAAATGGCGGCTGGGACCGAGTCAGATAATACGTGCGATTGGCATTGAGGATGGCGCCATAGTTTTCAATTTCAAAGAAGAAGTTTTCGACCATACTGCGGGCAAGATCGAGATCTCCCGCATCGACTAATCCCCGTACAATGAAATAGCTATCCCAACCGTACATCTCGTTGAATCTTCCTCCCGGCACGACGTAAGGATTAGGAAGATACAACAGGCCCGGATGCGGCAATGAATCCGGCGAAATATCGCCCAGGTGGACGATTTCACGCGGCAATATTTCGATTTGAACCTTACATTCTGTTTGCAAAGCTTCCAGACGCGCCGTAGGCCGCATGTGCCGGGGAAGATAAACCACCGTCTTGGTTATGTTAGCTAGTTTCGGGTCGACCAGCGACGCGCAATCTTCGGTGGAACGCGTCAGTTTGCGCCAGGATTCAGCGATGTAGGTGACGATGCCCTGGCCGGACGAATTGATGCCGGCTTGCTGTACAGAGGATTGCTCCACTGCCCGCCCGAACCGAAAAAATAAGATCCCCAAAATGAGGGCGGCGTATTGAATCCGGGTTCGCGCAAATCGCTCTGGAAACATAAGTGACAGACCGAACCTGAAGTTGCCTGACTTAAGACTATGCATCCTTGCCGATGCAATGTTTCAAAGTTCAGTGTACCGAATATGCCGCCGCTGAAGCCTCTCCGGCAGCCTTGCCCCACGCGGGAAATGGATTTCTCGTCGACTGCTGAAAAGCCGTAATCAACTCCCGCACCTTTGATCGGCGGCCAACGATGGTTTCGGTCAGGGTTTTCAATGCGTCCCAGTCGTTGGCATACCACTCCGGCGGAATGACGCCCGCAATTTCGCGGACGGTCCTCGCGGTGCACTTTTCAATGCGGGAGAGCCAAGGCTCGAATGAATCCCACCCGATTACATGGCCGTAAACATAATTGCGGTAGTAGACGCCATGGAGGGCGAGGTCCGGAAAGGTCCAAGCTCCGGCATTGAAGCAATACCCCTGATCGATAAACGTGGCTGCGAATTTCCGTTCGCCATGCCTCTTCCAAAACACAGCCTGCCTGCCATTGGCGTTTCCCAGCCATTTGTCCATGGCAAGGATTCCCGCGAATGCCTCACGGTTTCTGACCTGGCCAAAGAGGCTCTCGGGAAGGTAGTCGTAGACAGGCCCTTCAGCGGGATTGCACACATAGCGGGCTGCAAACTGTAGTCCAGGATGGCAGAGGATAGGGCCCGCGCTAAGCTCCATCCGCAGCTCCGCGGTATTTTCGATCAACCAGCGATCCACCGCGATCATGTCGGTAGCGGGAACCGGAAGCCCGACATGCTCTCCAAGGCGGGTGGCCAGCAACTCATTAGCGAGAACCCTGAGATGTTGCGGATTGTTCTGGAACTTGACGACGTAAAAATGCCCATCGGAGGCCCGCATGAGATGCGCCTGTGCGCCGCCGCGCATCCGCCGGACATGTTGGACTGCCTCAATGGGCATGGAAAATCCGCAACGAAATCTTAACTGTGAGGAGACTCGGACGTAAAACCAGAAGGATTTCAAGAGTTAACTTCAGGGGGAGGCGGGCCGAGTCACTTGTGGCTAGACATCCAGCTGTGCGCCGCTCTTGAGCTGTTCATACACCTTCATAAAGTCCTCGACGCTTTGGACGTAGACATCGGCAAAATCCACCACATGACGACGATCCTGGATATGCTCTTTGGCATGTTCGAGTGTCCACCCCATGGCGCGCAGGATGGCGAGCGTCATCATGGGGGCGCGGTGGACTCCCGCGGCGCAGTGGATATAGACCTTGGCTTTAGGCTTTTCGAGGGCGTCCAGCGCAAACTCTACGCCACGCTGGAAGAGCTCCACGGGCTTGGGCTGAAAATCGTCTTCCGTTGGGTTGTAGAGCACTGTGACCGAAGGAAACGACCTCGCCAGGGGACGATCATCGAATTCCGCCTGCATGTCAATGATGTCCGTAATCCCCATCTTGACCAGATCCGACATGTTCAAATCGTTCCAGATACCGCCCCCGACACTGATTCGATCGGTCACCCAGGTCATATCCATACTTGAATTTTAGCCGCAGAGGCAGCAGAAAACGTTCAAGAATCTTTAAAAAATGAGTATTTCTTTGAGAGCCTTCGATTTACAGGCCTATTTCTAAAAGTTATGATGCTTGGTCATGAAATTCCGTCAGTTGCAGGAAAACCTGCGGCGCAGGCTGTTGGAAAAGATCGCCCAGAAAGAACTGACGGCGCTGGGCCTGGCCGAACAGACCGGCTTTAAGCAGCCTCACATCACCAATTTCCTGAATCGCAAACGCTCACTCAGCCTGGACGCAATGGACCTGGTTCTGAGCGTACAAAAAATGTCGGTGCTCGACCTGATCGAACCCCAAGAGATCAATAAGCGAGCAAGCATTCCGCCGCCGAGCGACGATCATTTTGAAAACGTGCTTCTGGTGGAGGGAACCATCGCGGCCGGAGAGCCGATCATCACGCAAGAGCGGGTCAAAGACATCCTGAAGTTCAAGAAGAGTTTTCTTCGGCGGCTGCGGGCTTCGAGCCAAGCCCCGCGAGACACCTGGCAGAGGTTCGTACTGATCAAAGTCGATGCCCATGACGGTATGAGCATGTATCCGCGGCTACTGCCGGGAGCGACGCTGCTAATCGACCGCCACTATACTTCATTGGAGCCCTACCGCAAGAACGAACCCAACATGTATGCCGTGCGCAGGGACGGCGGAGCCACAGTCAAATATGTGGAACTGGCCGATCGGAACCTGATCCTTCGTCCGCATAACCAAAGCTATCCGGTTTCGATTGTGGCGATTGAAGACGGAAAGACTTTCGCGGAGCACATTGTCGGACGAATTTGCCACGTTTCGATTGAAACGTAAAGGGATGCGGCAGTTGGAAGGCAATTCGAGAGGGCAGCAATGGCCTGGAGCGTTTCGCGGGCTCGATTTTCCACCGCCTCATTATTGCTACCATCGCCACGTCAAGGGTGGATGACCGGTTCCCCTGCCTTAGTGCAATCGACCCTGCAACGGCCGACCGCCGATTGCTAGAATAGGGCTGGCAGTTATTTCCTGGGAGGGAAGACTTATGGAAGACATCTCACGGCTAATCGGCGTCCGGAGAAACGAAGACATCGCCCTGGACATGATGAAATTTATCGCCGTAACCACGGGTTACGGCAAAACAGGCGCCCCAGGAGCAGGCTTTCACGGAGATACAGTGAGCAAAGCCGAAGACTATGCCAACCATCTTCTGGAGTTGTATACCCGGTGCCTGAAGACCGTTAACGAAAAAAAATAACAGCCGCAGAATCGTTTGCGCCGGAATGGCATTCCGAGGATAATCGGAGAGCAGCCGCTAACGCGGCTGCGCACCTGCCGTGAACCTGCCCAATTCCATTACGCTTTCGCGTATAGCCACGATCCCCCTGTTGATCTGGATCCTTACCACGCCCTTTTTCAATCATCCGCACTTTACTCATTATGACGGGCAGGCGGAGCGTGTGGTGCTCGCCTCACTCCTCTTTATCGCGGCTTCCATTACCGACGGACTCGACGGATACCTGGCGCGAAAACGCGGGCAAATCACGACGATGGGAGTGCTGCTCGACCCGCTCGCCGACAAACTGATGATCACCGCGGCGTATATCACCCTGGTGCAGCTTGTTCCGGACATCGTTAACGTATGGATCGCAATCATCATTGTCGGGCGCGAGTTTCTCATTTCCGGCTTAAGGTCCATTGCGGCCTCCGAGGGATTCACGATCGAAGCCAGCGATCTAGGCAAATTCAAGATGGTGGTCCAAATTGTCTCAGTAGTAGCGGCAATACTGGCCATGTATTGGGACCATTGGGAATTTGGCTTTTTCATCATGCCCGTCCGGCTGATAGCCCATCTCGCAATCTGGTTCATGGTGGCGGTCTCAACCATTTCCGCCGTGGACTACTTTGTTGGATTCTGGAAAAAGATCGATCAGCGGGTTGAACGCCGCCGCCGGCGTCCATTCATCCTAAGCCGCCGCAAAAAGAAGGCGGTGCAGTCTGCAAGCGCCGATCCAGCCAAAGCGCACTAAAGACGCGCTCCAAAACAGGCCGTAACAACCTACATCTTCCGTAAAATCAAGACTTTAGACAACCGTTCGTCTCGCTTTCAGCCGCTTTTCAGGCAAAACAAACCACGGAGACGTACATTCCAACGTATGTTGTTTCCATGGCTCCCTGAGGCAATATTGATTCCCTAGCTACCATCTTGCTAAGAACGCTTTAGGAGTGGAATCCCATTGAGTCTACAGGCCCATCCATGAAAAAGGCTTGATATGGCGATCTTTTAAAAATACTGCTAAAGTATCTCTGCATTTTGGAGCCTGGCCGGAAGGCCTGAAATCCCGCGATTTCAGGCGCTAACCGTTGAAACTTCTTGCCGGGTTTGGCGTCTGATTGTACGTAGAATCGAACGCTGGCCAACCAGCGAAACTATGGGGAATTGAGAGCATCTAATTTTGTCAAGGGGTAATTTTTCTCCTTTGTTTTGCGGCAGGTGCAGGGGAAAGCGCTTTTCTTGCAGGATCGAGACATGTTATCCTGCGTATCTTGGGGTCATGCGCGCTTTTGAGCCTACATCCTTCCGATTTCTTCGAGGGAGGAGCACCCTTATCGCTCTCGAAAACGAGGATCGTGTTTGGCACTAGAAGATAAATTCGACGACATAAAAAAGCTGATCGACGCAGGAAAAGAGAAGGGATATCTCACCTACGATCAAGTTAATGATCTCATACCAGGTGACGTCCATTCACCCGATGATCTCGATGACCTGCTAGGAATGATCGGCACTCAAGGAATCGACGTCCTTGATGGAAGCAAGGGCCTGCCTTCGGAACAGAAATTTGAAGAACTGGAAGAAGGCGAAGACGTTGAACTTGATCTGACCCCCGGAGCGCTGGAAAAAACCAACGATCCGGTGCGTATGTATCTGCGCGAAATGGGCACGGTTCCCCTGCTCACCCGCGAAGGCGAAGTAGAAATCGCCAAGCGGATCGAGCGCGGGCAGCTTCGCGTGCTCAAGGCGCTTTCCCGCTCTCCAATCGTCATCCGCGAAATTCTCTCCCTCGGCGAGGACTTGAAGAAAGGCGTCCGGTCGATCAAGGAGTTGGTCGCGTTCGACGAAGAGGAGATTACAGACGAGATCGTGCAGTCACGGCTGAAAGATTTCACCAGCCAGATTGACGAGATCGGCAAGCACGCCAAGAAAACCCAGCAACTCGACGAGAAGCTGCAAGCCGTCCAGCAGAAAAAGAAGCCCAAAGAGTACCGCAAGCTTCGCTGGGCCTGGGGCCGCGCGCAAGTGATGGTCTCGATCGGGATTCGCGAACTGAAGTTCACCAACCCAGAGCGCAAGCGGCTGATCGAACGGGTGAACAAATCGGTAGACGGCATGCGGATGCTCGACCGCCAGATCAATAATCTGGAAAAGAAGGTCGAGGCCACCCGCAGCGAGGAAACAAAAAAAGAATTCCGGAAGCTCCAGCGGCAGCACAAAACCGACCTGGAGGCACTGGAACAGGACGCCGGCGTCAGCTACCAGGAAATCAAGCGCACACAGCGCGAGATCATCCAGGGAGACGTAGACGCGGAGGCCGCCAAACGCGAATTGATTGAAGCCAACCTTCGCCTGGTGGTTTCGATCGCCAAGAAATACACCAACCGGGGTCTTCAGTTTCTGGACCTCATCCAGGAAGGCAATATCGGCCTGATGAAGGCCGTGGATAAGTTCGAGTATCGCCGCGGTTACAAGTTCTCCACGTACGCGACGTGGTGGATACGCCAGG
Organism: Candidatus Angelobacter sp.; assembly: GCA_035295685.1. Taxonomy (GTDB): domain Bacteria; phylum Acidobacteriota; class Terriglobia; order Terriglobales; family Acidobacteriaceae; genus Angelobacter. The sequence goes on along the minus strand of DATGIO010000103.1, from coordinate 26,534 downwards.
CGATTACCCGCGCTATTGCCGATCAGGCCCGCACCATTCGTATTCCGGTGCATATGATCGAAACCATCAACAAACTGATCCGCACGTCGCGGCAGCTTGTGCAGGAAATGGGACGCGAGCCGACTTCAGAAGAAATCGCCAAGCGCATGGATATTCCAGTAGCCAAAGTGCGCAAGGTGCTGAAGATCGCTCAAGAGCCGATCTCCCTGGAAACACCTATCGGAGAAGAAGAGGATTCGCACCTTGGAGATTTCATTGAAGATCGCTCGATGGTTTCGCCCGCCGAAGCCGTGATCAACGTGAACCTCAAGGACCAAACAGCCCAGGTGCTGCGAACTCTGACGCCCCGCGAGGAAAAGGTCATCAAGATGCGCTTTGGTCTTGAGGACGGTTCCGAACATACTTTGGAAGAGGTAGGCCAATCGTTCGCGGTAACACGCGAGCGCATTCGGCAGATTGAAGCGAAGGCGCTGCGCAAACTCCGCCATCCTTCCCGCTCACGCAAGCTGCGGGCGTTCATGGATGGGATTCGCGAAGCCTAGAGCAAGCCTGCAACCAACCATTCACCTTGATTCTTAAAGGCGCGGTTTTCAGCCGCGCCTTTTTATTTCCTTTGCGCTTCCTTGGCACGTGCGTTCCCTTTTGGCGGCTTTTTCCGCGCGCCCGTGTTGAACGCCGCAGAAGTATGAGGCTGTAGTCTTTCACACGTCTGGACCCGAGCCCTTGACGCATTTGGCGGCGCAACATAATATCCGCTAAGAGCCGCGTCGTCCATCTGTAGCCCCATGCCAAAAAACGCTAAGAGCGCTGTGCGCAAGTCTCTACCGGACGAAGTCGCGATCCCCGACAAGATTTATTTTCGCATCGGTGAGGTCAGCCGTATTTGCAGCCTGCCCGCCTATGTGCTGCGCTTTTGGGAGACCGAGTTCCCCCAATTGAAACCCATCAAAAGCAGCACCGGACAACGAATGTACCGTAGACCCGATGTGGACTACGTACTACGGATTAAGAAGCTGCTCTACACCGAGGGCTTTACGATTGCTGGGGCACGTCAGCATTTGCGCGCTGAGATCAAGACGAAACAGTCCCCCCTGCCCTTTCCAGCTCCGAAAACCGACCAATCCCGCATTAAACAGGTACAACAAGGGCTCAAGGAGATCCTGACTTTGCTTTCGCCCAAGGAAGTGAAAGGCTGAGTTGCTTCGCTGTTGGAAGCCAAAATAAGTGGGCCGGGAATTCAAGACGAATGCAGCTTTTACCTCTAAAGAAAGGGGACACTTTGCGGCCTGATATTGCAGGCTCAGCTCCTCCCAGACGGTCACGGGGCTGCTATCGTTTTCGCCCGGTTGCAGGCCGAACTCGAGCGGCTAGCTGCTACAGGTCCTAAACCGCAATGCCATACGGGACCATAGGGTTGTAATCCCAATGATTTTCCTGGTACCTGGGAAAAACAGGGTGCATCCAAGAAGAGTAGCTATATAATTTTGGCTGGCTCACCTTTGGGCTTCGCTTCCGTCAATCGATTGATAAAGGTTCTTTCATGTCAAAAAAGCTGCAAGGTTTGGTGCTCTTCAGTTCGATCCTGATTGTGATTTTCGCCGTTATTGGCGGCCTGGGCGTTCACGCTTCCAGCAACAACGATGGCGCTTACACGCACATCCAGGTTTACAGCGAGGTGCTCTACCACATTCGTGCCGAGTATGTTGAAGAGCCTAACATGTCGTCCGTGACCAACGGCGCCCTGCATGGGCTGCTGGAGTCGCTGGATGCAAACTCCAGCTACCTGAGCCCCGCCGAATACAAAACCTACAAGCAGAAGAAGAACGACGGCAAAGCCGATATCGGGGCGATGGTTTCCAAGCGGTTTGGCTACGCGGCGATCGTTTCGGTGATTCCCGGCGGACCCACGGATAAAGCGGGAATCGCAAGCGGGGACATCATCGAGGCTATTGAGGGTAAGAACACCCATGACATGTCGCTGGCCGAGATCAGGTCGCGATTGAGTGGAGACGCCGGATCGAAGGTAGAGATCTCGGTGATCCGTGCGCGTAAGGTTGAGCCACAGAAAGTCACAATTACCAAGGAGATCGTGGCACCTCCCGCGGCTCAAGAGCAAATGATGGCCGACAATGTCGGCTATATCAAGGCTCTCGCGCTTACCAAAGGCAAATCGCAGGAGATCGCCGCCAAGGTTAAGGCGCTGCAAAAAGAGGGAGCCAAAAAACTGATTCTGGATTTGCGGAACACTGCTGAAGGCGAAGAAGACGAAGGCGTGGCCGTGGCAAACCTCTTCCTGAACCACGGTTTGATCTCCTATCTACAGGGCCAAAAATATCCTAAAGTTCCATTTAACGCCGATCCGCAGAAGAAAATCACCGACCTGCCGCTGATGGTGATGGTGAACCGCGGCACGGCGGGAGCCGCTGAAATTGTGGCAGCCGCCATCCTGGAAAACGCCCGCGGGGACGTGCTCGGCGACAAGACATTTGGCGACGGTTCGATACAAAAGCTGATTGAAGTTCCGGATGGTTCCGCGCTGATTCTATCGATCGCCAAGTACTACACGCCGAACGGCAAGGTGATTCAAGAGAACGGAATCACACCGAACATCCTAGTTGCTTCCACGGACGATCTTGTGGCTGCCGTTTCGGACGACGATGATGGCTCTACTCCCAGCGCTGAGCCCCAGAAGCCCCAGCCGAAAGACGACGAGCAGCTTCATAAAGCCCTGGAGGCGCTGAAGAACAAAACTCCAAAGAGCTAAAGAGCGCTCTTCGGCCAACTCCTAATACATGGCAAAGCGTGCCCTTTCAGGCACGCTTTTTGCTTGGTTGCCGTGCTATTCTGGCTCTGCTCTCGGTGCTCCGCCCGCCATGAAGTTCCTGTATTCAGATTTGCCCGTTCTTCACTTTGCCGGAAAAAAGCTGGTGGGCCGGGTTGTGTTTGGTTTGCTGCTTCTGGCCTCGGCGGTGGTCGGAGCGCTGGCAGGACTGCTAATCGTCTATTCCACCGACCTGCCGCAGATTACCGAACTGGAGAAGTACCGCCCGAGCACCGTCACGGAACTCTACGATGTGAACGGCCAGGTAATCGGCTCCTTTGCGCTGCAGCGGCGCGTGCTCGCCTCGTATGACGATTTTCCGAAGGTCTTGCGCGATGCAATCCTCTCGACCGAGGACAAGAATTTCGAGCAGCATTGGGGAATCAACTTCTGGCGCGTTCTTGGAGCCACATACCGCGATATCTCTTCCGGCTCCCGTGCTCAAGGCGCGTCGACGCTGACCATGCAGTTATCGCGCAACCTGTTTCTTTCGCCTGAGCGGCACTTCAGCCGGAAGATTCAGGAGATGATGCTTGCGATCCAGATCGAACGGCACTTTACCAAGCAGCAGATCTTCACGATGTACTGCAACCAGATTTTTCTGGGACACGGAACCTACGGATTTGAGGCCGGGGCGCAATACTACTTCAACAAGCACGCAAAAGACCTGAAGCTGGAAGAAGCGGCGGTGCTTGCCGGGCTACCTAAGGCCCCCAGCTACTATTCGCCGGTGATCAATACCGAGCGAGCCTTGAAGCGGCGGAACATTGTCATCAACAACATGCTGGAGGACGGCAAGATCACCGCCGGAGAAGCCAACCGGGCGAAAGCAGCGCCAATCGGCTTGAATATCCAACCGACCGACACTTCACCGGCGCCCCATTTTGTCGAGGAGATTCGCCGCTATCTGGAAAAGAAATATGGCTCCAGCGAGGTACATGAAGGGGGCCTTCGAGTCTATACGTCGCTCGATTTGCGGCTGCAGAAAGCTGCTAACCAAGCGGTCCTGGATGGCTTGGCTACTTACGAGCGACGGCACGGATGGAAGGGACATCTGACGAACGTCCTGGAGGCCGATGCCAATCAGGCGTTGGATAAGTACCACCATACCGATTGGGATTTGCCGATTGAGCCCGGAAGCTACCTGTATGCGCTGGTCCTGGAGGTCTCACCGCTTGCGGCGCGAGTTAAGCTGGGCCGATATGAAGCCTCGCTGGCGCCCGCCGATATCTTCTGGACGAGCCGCAAGTCTCCAGCGGAGATTCTGAACGCCGGCGACCTGATTTACGTGAAAGTACTGTCGATTGGGAGCGATAGCAGCGCCAAGGTAAGCCTGGAACAAGATTCAGGGACTCAAGGTGCATTAATGGCGATCGACAACACGACCGGCGACATTCAGGCAATGGTGGGAGGGCGCGACTTTCAGGAGAGCAAGTTCAACCGCGTTACTCAGGCACAACGGCAGGTGGGGTCTTCGTTCAAACCCTTCGTTTACAGCGTAGCCATCGAACACGGGGCGGAGCCGGACGATATCATTCTGGACGCTCCCACCACGTTCAACAGTGGAGGCGTCCCCTATGCGCCTCACAATTTTGACTACAAATTTGAAGGCAACATCACTCTCCGGCACGCTCTGGCCGAATCGCGCAACGTGCCCGCCGTGAAGCTAGCGCAGCGGGTCGGCATGACCTCCGTAGTCGACTATGCCCACCGCTTCGGAATCACCTCATCGATACCTGCGCTTTTGCCGGTGGCGCTCGGTGCAGCGGATTTGAGCCTTTACGAACAGACCTCGGCTTACTCGGTCTTTCCAAACGACGGACTGCGCATTGAGCCGCGCTACATTCGCAAAGTCACGGACTATGACGGCCATGTGCTCGAGGAGAACTACCCGGACGCCAAAGACGTGATCAGTTCGCGAACGGCACGCACCATGGTGTCTCTGCTGCAGGACGTTGTTTTGCACGGAACCGGAATCTCGGCTGCCAAGCTGAAACATCCTTTGGCGGGCAAGACCGGCACCACCAACGATTTCACCGACGCATGGTTCGTGGGCTTTTCGCCCAGTATCACCTGCGGTGTGTGGATTGGGTTCGACGAGAAAAAATCCCTGGGCAAGAAAGAGACCGGCGCACAGGCGGCCTTACCGGTATGGATCGATTTCATGCGGGCGGCTATTGCCCGTCCGGGCCTTGAGGACGAGTCCTTTCAGCCCCTCACCGACGATCAACCTGGCGGAGCCAAAAAGACAGCCGCCATGATTACCCTGCATTCCGGCGATTCGGAGTCGCACTGAGCCCATGCTGAAGCTATTGCGGTTTTCCCTACTTGGCATGGTTCTGCTCCTGGTGTGTTTTGCCTCGGCATTGCTTTCCATGCGAGTCGCCATTCACGGGCGCGAGGTGCGCGTGCCGAAGTTTAAGGGCCTTACACCTGCGGATGCGGAGCGGCTGGCAAACTCCTACGGACTGATCCTGAGCATCGAGAGCCGCTTTTTCAGCTCGGAAATCCCCGAAGGCCGCATTGTTTCGCAGGCGCCCGCTCCCAACACCACGGTGCGCCGCGGGTGGAAGGTGCAGGCCGCCGAGAGCCTTGGCCCCCAAAAAGCAATCGTTCCCAACCTTCTAGGCGAGAGCGAACGCGTCGCCGAACTCAACATCAGCCGCCGGGGACTGCAGATTGGCACAGTCGCCGCCATTCACTTTGCCGGGGCACAACCATCGACGGTGATTGCACAAAATCCTTCGGCGGACGCGAAGAACGCTCCGTCGCCCAAAATCAGCCTGATTGTTGCGGCTCCCGAGAGCAATCGCGCTTATGTGATGCCGAGTCTGCTCGGCAAAAATGTTGAAGAGGCCTCGTCGCAGATTCAACGGGCCGGCCTTACCCTAGGCAGGGTGAGCTTGGTCGAAGACGATTCGGGACCGGCGGGAACGATTTTGCGGCAGTATCCCTCGGCGGGACAGAAAATTGTGGAAGGCGCAACAGTCAGTCTTGAAGCTAGAAAGCCCATGTCGACAGGCGATACTGCTCATCCAGCTTCAGAGAGATCTACCAGCCATTCATGGGTGATGCGACCCTACTCGGGCGGGCGATGGTTTTATTGATTCCCCTGTTTGTGCAACGACTTGATATTCATTCATTTTTTCCAATCAGAGTAACTGTTTTCGGTGCCTACCTGATCCACAGGAGATCCTGTCGTAAATGGCTGCAGGCCTGCTGGAGCATCAATTCTTGGTGACCACAAAAGGCTCAGATCCTATGAAGGTTGGCACTTATAAGATGAAGGTGGAGATTCCACACATAATTGCATAGAGTAGACATTCCAAAGTAGCGATGCCAAATAACGTCTTTGCAATCAAATCGCGGCAATCATTTCCACGTAAGTTCCTCCTAATCATCCTTGTAAAACCTGCCCCATAGATTAGGGGTACCGAAACCATAAACGGCAGTGACCACAAGCGACCCTGTGAAAGGCTGCTCAACCTTTCATGCATCGCGAAAAAAACCAAACATTCGGTTATCACGAAGAATGTTATAGCTCCAAACCACATCATGCCAATCATGAGTTTTGTTTGCAAACCACAGACCTCGCCCTAAAAAAAGGCATCGTCGTTCGTGGAGATTCCACCGCAAGAGCCTCAATTGCTCTTTTATTCAGTACACCTGCGTGTATGTATTTTCTAAAACCCTTTGCGGCTCCTCGCACGGGGGAATAAGAGCCTTCCAAGTCCGAAACCCACCGCTCCATAAATGACAGCATTGATCGGAGCGAACACGAGCAAAGCGTAGCCAAATGTGCCAGCACGATCACCGATAAAATCCACACAACTGAGGCAAATATATGAAAGTACCGTATTAGCGATTCCCGCATATGGTGGAGCATAATCATTGTAGAAATAGGCCGCCATCAAGTAACCAACCGCTACAAAAGACCACACGAGCCGTCGCCTCGCCCTTGCTCCGTCATTTTTCAATCTTCTTCGATCCATCACCTATCGTACCTCCAATAGGAGAGCAATCCTTTGCGCGACGCTTTGACTGCCAAGCGGTATTGAGCTGATCCATCACGAATCGGCTCATGATGTTTCAAAGTGCGATTTTTTCAAGGACAGCCGCGAAGAAGCCATCGCAAGGAATAATGCCGGGAATGGTTCTCAGGAAATCGCCCAGACACAGATCGTCCACGTTGCTCCAAACAAGCTCGCCGGAAGCTCGGAGCCTGGAGAGTTCCTCGCGAATCGACAGGAGCCGAAACTGTGGAGCTTCTTTCAAGCAGGCTTCTACAACGTCTTGATTCTCTTCGCGCTCCAGCGAGCAGGTGGAGTAAATCAGCCGTCCGCCTGGAGCAACGTGCCGCATTGCCGAGGCAAGAATCTCTCTCTGGCGGGCCTGCAGGTCTTGTAGGTCTTCCGCCTTCAGTTTCCACTTGATCTCAGGATTGTGAGCCAGCGTACCAGTTCCGGAACAGGGAGAATCGACCAGAACGCTCTCAAAAGCATCCCTGAAAGGCAGGCGGCAGGCATCCGCAACGATAATGGCAACATTCGTACCTTGCGCCATTTGCCGAAGGACCATCTGCCGAAGAAGAGCAGCCCGGTGGGGATGAATTTCGGTTGCAAAGATCTCCGAGTCCGGCCAGTATGATGCGAGAGCAGACGTCTTGCTTCCGGGAGCAGCGCAGCAATCGAGGATGCGCATTCCCTTCCCGACAAGCGCTGCGATCAACTGCGAGCCTTCATCCTGAATGGCAACGCTTCCCTCTCGAAATGCCCTGGTCTTGGTAACATCGCCTTCGAGAACGCGTCGAGCGCCTGCCAGGAGTGCACCCGGCACCAGCCGGATACCTTCGGCTTCCAAGCTCCTTTCGATCTGGTCGACGGTTTTCTGCCCGACGGCCTTCTGACCAACGTTCTTCTGATCAACCGTCTTCTGATCAACAATGGTGAAATTTTCGGCGTCCTGTGTTGTCTGTGTCTGCTTTGCTCCCACGATCCGCAGAGCGGTGACAGGGATCTCCTGGTCGAAGCGGCAGATACTTTCGGCCGCGCCAAGACCCAGACGCTCGATCCATCGATCGATAATCCATGCTGGATGAGCATAATCGACGCTTAAATCCTCTCTTAGATCCTCGGTAGGCACTGGAAAAGCAGAGCGATTTTCCGCGAGCTTACGCATGACCGCATTCACCATCCCGGCCGCAGATCGCTTTTTGGCGCTTTTCACCAACTCCACGGTCTCGTTAACAATCGCCCGCTCCGGCATACGATCGAGAAACCTGAGTTGGTAGGCCCCTATGCGCAACGCGACCCTCACTTCCAGGTCGAGCCTACTAAGAGGGATCGTGATTAAGGAGGCGAAGGAATTGTCCAGGGAAGGCCTCCAGCGCAGCACGCCCATTACGATTTCGGTGGCAAGGTTACGGTCAGGAGCGGAGAGTGGATCAAGCAGCGAGGAGTGCAAAAGCTCGTCGGCATACGCCGATTCACGTTCCACTCGCAAGAGGACGGCGAAGGCCGCAAGCCGCGCAGGAGAAGCCGGCATAGGTCAGCCCAGTCGCTCTCCCTCAACAACGCGATGGCCGTTGATAAATTCACGCGCCGAAACTGCTTTGCGTCCTTCCGGCTGCAATTGGAGTAGTTCCAAAGCGGTCCCGCCGCCACAACCAACCAACAATCTGGCGCCGTCAACACGCAGATGCGCGGGTAAAGGACGGATCTCGCCCAACTCGGTCGGGCTGGCTTCAACTACGCGAACACCAACGACCTTCAAGCTCTTGCTCCGAAACTGAGTATAAGCGCCCGGCCATGGCTGAAAACCGCGCAGACGATTCCAAATTTCGGCAGCGGTACGATTGAAATCGATTTGTCCATCTTCTTTTTTGAGGATGGGCGCGAGGCTGGAGCGCGCATGGTCCTGTGGAATTGGGGTTATTTTCCCTTGCTGCAAGCCATGAAGCGTTTCCACCAGTAAATCGGCACCCGATTCGGCCAAACGAGGCGAGAGCGTGATCGAGGTATCTTCTGGCAGGATTTCCGTTTCCCTCTGCTGCAGAATGTCGCCGGTATCCAGACCTTCGTCGATGCGCATCGTGGTTACGCCGGTTACGGTTTCTCCGCCGGCAATGGCCCATTGAATAGGAGCAGCTCCGCGATACTTAGGGAGGAGCGAGGCATGGACGTTGATATTTCCGTGAGGAGGGAGTTGCAGCATCCAGGGAGGAACGATTCGCCCGTAGCCGACGACGATGATTGCATCCGGGAGGATGGCCTTTAGTTGAGCCTGAAATTCTTCGTTCTTCTTAATCTTCTCCGGCTGCGTGATGGGCAAGCCCAGGCGAGAAGCCGCCTGTTTGACGGGGGAAGCAGTCATCTCCATACCTCTCCCTTGAGGGCGGTCCGGCTGGGTTACAACCAACGAGACTTCAAAACCGCCCGAAATCAGGCGTTCAAGAGACGGCACGGCGAACTGCGGAGTCCCGCAGAAGACCAGCTTCATTCCCACTCGCCAGCCCGGGCCAGCTTTTTGATCTTGCGCTTAATGAGATCGCGCTTCAAGGCGCTGATGTGGCTGATATATAGCTTGCCATTCAAATGATCGGTTTCGTGCAGAAAGGCGCGCGCCAACAATCCTTCTCCGGTAGATTCAAACCATTTGCCTTCGGCGTCCTGAGCGCGAACGGTCACAACGTTAGCGCGGGTGACATTCTCACGGAAGTCGGGAAGACTTAAACACCCTTCATTGCCAGTCTGCTTCCCTTCTTTCTTGACTATCTCAGGGTTGATCAGCACCAGTTTAGATCCAGGGTCTTCCTTAAACGTGACGTCAATCACCACGATGCGCCTGCCAATGCCGATCTGGGGCGCGGCAAGACCCACGCCATGCGCGGCATACATCGACTCAAACATATCCTCGGTCAGCTTGCGCAGTTCTTCATCAAACTCCGTTACTTTTTCGGCGGGCGTTTCCAGTACGGGGTTGCCATACTTGACGATTGGATAAATCATTTCTCTGGACGAATCTGTCTCCATTCTAAAATCTTCTCAGTTGCTCCTTGTACCCTTCAAAGTTTCTCAGGGTTTCGGCCATGGAGTCTCCACCGAACTTCTCCAAAACTGATTTTGCCAGGGTGAGCGCGACCATCGCTTCGGCAGCGACGCCGGCAGCGGGCACAACGCATACGTCGGAACGCTCATAGGCGGCTTTGACTACCTCGCGCGTTTCAAAGCTTACCGAAGCCAGAGGCCGTCGTAGAGTGGAAATCGGCTTGAGATAGCCGCGAACCAGAATGTCCTGGCCGTTGGAGATTCCACCCTCGATTCCCCCGGCGTGGTTCGATTTTCGGGTAAAGCCTGTATAGGCGTACTGCGCCTGCTGCGTGGAGTAACCAATCTCGTCGTGAACGACGGAGCCAAAGGCATATGCGCTATCGACCCCCGCTCCTATTTCCACGCCTTTGACAGCCTGCAAGGACATCACAGCCATGGCTAGCAAGCCGTCCAAACGCTCATCCCATTGGGCGTAGGTACCGAGACCCGGAGGCACATTATGAGCCACCACCTCAAAGACGCCACCGATCGAATCGCCCGTCCGCAGGGCCTGATCGACCTCGGCTTTCATGCGCTCCTCCGAGGCGGCATCGGCGCAGTTCAAAACAACGTCATCTTTTCGGTGAAGCTCCTTAAGCTGTTCCCAGGTTACTTCCAGATTCCCAAGAACAGCCTTACCTACGGCAATTACATGGCTGAGCACCTCAATGCCAAGCTCGCCCAAAAAAAGCTTGGCCATGGCGCCCACAGCGACACGTGCAGCCGATTCCCTGGCTGACGCCCGCTCCAAAATATACCGCGCTTCAGGGAAGTTATATTTCAACGCACCCGCAAGATCGGCATGGCCGGGACGAGGGGAGGCCACAATCTTATGCTTGGCCGGATCGCCTGCCTCAACCGGCAGGGAATCGAGCCAATTTTTCCAGTCGCGGTTGTCGAGCAGAACCGAGATGGGCGAACCAATGGTTCTGCCATGGCGGACGCCGGAGAGAATATGGGCTGTATCGCGCTCGATCTTCATGCGGCCGCCGCGGCCAAAGCCCTGTTGCCGCCGCCAAAGTTCGTGGTTCACAACCTCCTGATCGATCTTGACACCCGCAGGAAGGCCGGACAAAAACGCTACAAGCGCTTCTCCGTGAGATTCACCGGCAGTAAAGTAACGCAGCATAATCGGGACAAAGGGAAAACATTGATTGTAATCGAAGCAGCAAAAATGAAAAATGCGGCCTACCAAGGGGAATTAAGCCGATGCTTCTCTATCAAGAGATAAAAAAGCCGGCGCTTAAAAGGAAGCACCTAAAAAAACGCCGGCGCAGAAGCGCCGGCGTACAAGACGATCAAAATTGAATATCGAGCTACTTAGAAACGGATCGTACCGCCGAAATACAAACGGCGACTAGCCGCGATATTCGAGCCGGGAATCGAGTCTCCGGTCAGATTGGGGTTGGCAAACGAGTTTCCAAAGTTTGGATTCCCCGCGTTCTCCAGGAATGGAACAACCGTTGCGAAATTGGGATGGTTGAAAACGTTCAACGCTGTTGCACGGAATTCAAACGAGACGCGCTCGCTGAATTTCACGTTCTTTTGAACGCTGACATTAGCAAAATTGGAGATGGCGTCGCGCAAGCTGTTCCGTCCAACATTGCCAAAAGGATTGCCGAAGACCTGCTGAGCGATTGCGGTGTTCGCAATAAAGCGAACATCGTTCGTGGTTATGTTCTTCACGTTAGCCGCAGGGTTGCTGCGCAACTGATCGACATTCAGGCCATTGAGGCTAACCAACTGTTTCGGGGAAACCCCACACACGGCATTCGTGTCCGATGCGGTAAAAACGCCAAGATTGCCGAGGAAACAAGCATCTCCTGCAAAGATTCCAACGCTGTCAGTTGCAGCGTGGGAATTGCCAGCGAACGGCCGTGCAGTATTAATGCCCAGGTTGGGAACCAGAAAGCTTTGATCAAAGAAATCGCCTTTGGCTCCGACGCCGTTGATTCCTCCTGCCGCAAAGAACGAATTGGTGCCAAGGCCGCCAGGTATGGCAGCGCCATCAGTAAGGCCAGTGAAGGCTGCCATCAGAGGCGTGTAAGCCTGCCCTGATGCCACGAGATAGTCGGCGGAAAATGCCCATCCACCGAATGCGTGACCAAGAAAGCCATGCTGCTCTTTGAAAAAGGGCAACTGTTCACTGAAGTTGATTGTCCACTGGCGAGGGAAGTCCAAGCCTGAGAGACCATGTTCACCAGCGTTAGGACTGAACGGGTTTTGTGCAAGAGAAATCGTGCTGCCCGCTCCACCTGTACTAAAGATCTCACTGGCGTTGTCGGTGGTTTTGCTAAAGGTAAAGCCGCTACGGATGGTTAACTGCTTGAACAGGTTATTGGCCCGGAATTCAAGCTGAAGCGCATGGTAGTCGGAAGAGGCGGAATTGTTACGCGACAGAACGATGCCTTGGTTGCAATCGACGCGGCCAAGTGCGGGCGAATGAGCGAGAGTCCCATCGAGCCCAGCAAATCCGGGTGAGGCGCATGGAGTGATGCCTGCCGGAACAAGGTTCGGGAAATTGGCAGCCAAGTCGGTGACAAATGGGTTTGCATTCACCGATTGGAACAGATTGCTAGCACGGTTTCCCACGTAGCGGGCCTCAATGGCCGAGTTCTTCGTAAGCTCACGCTGAATTCCGAGGCTCCAGCTTTGCACCTGGTCCGGCCTGAAATTTGTGGGAACCGCAGTTTCCGTGAGGTTTCTCGGATCAAGCTGGCCGACTGGAACAGCACCACTCAGAGAGCTCCGTACAGCCGCCCCAAAGGGATTGAGCGGAAGAGCCAACCCCGGATTTAAGAGAGTGGCTGCCAGGATATTGGGAGCCCCATCGTAATTGTTCGAATAGATATTATAGAAAGCAGGGTCGTAGGACAGACGATATCCACCGCGCACTGTCGTCCTGCCATGGCCAGTCAGGAAGCCGCCCCACTCCGGTGAGTAAGCAAACCCAATGCTGGGCCCAACCGCATTCTTGTAAGAGTCGATTTTAGGGGAGACCCGCACTGCCAATGGCAAGGCAGGGTTGAACAGCGGATTGGATCCTGTTTCATTTTGAGTATCAAGCTGGTTTAGGCGGTTCATCGGCTGCCCAAAAAAGGACCACGTTACTCCGTAGTTGAGGGTAAGATTCCGGCTAAGCTTCCAATCGTCGCCGACGTAAAGGAAGGTGTCATTTTGAATGAGGCCAAGTTCAGGGTTACCGGCGCTGATACCAATGGAAAAGGGATTCTGATTTACATAATCGCTCAGGCTGGCGTAGGTATATTGGCCGTTGAAGTTGGGAAGAAAAACGCTGGGTGACTGCTGATGGGTGAAGTTCACACCAGCTTTAATCTGATGCTTTCCCAGAACGTAGTTCCAGTTGTCCTGCGCCTGCCAGGTATTCACGAATCGGCTCTGCGGGAAGGCGCTATTGGGGCCGTAGCCAAGGGTTGTTTGATCGTTAAAAACAACCTGGGTCAAGGCATTGGCGACGTTGTTGGCGGTGGGTTCGGTGCCGATGGTGTTTCCGCCAAACTCCACATTCAGGCGATCAAACCCGATGCGGGCTTCATTGACCATCCTACCGCTGAAGTTGTGAGTCCAGCTTATCAGGACAGCCTGACTTAAGGCGGGCACATTGAACACATAACCTGCGGCGCCATTGTCGTTATTATTGAAGGAATTGTTGCGGTTAAAAATGTAGCGGCCATTGATGCTGTTATTTCCATCGAGCTGCCAGTCGACCCTGGAGATCCAGTTGAAGACGTGGGTCGGAGTGGGAAGCAAGCGGGAAACCGTGCCAACTTGAATTGGCGTGGCACAATTGGCGACATTAACAGTTGTTAGGTTCGCCGGTGTTGGATTGCCGGCAGAAATGCCGTACGGCCCAAACTTCGACAGATTGGCCACAGCATTCGCACTGGGGCCGGACGGGAAGCATCCAGCTAGGGTATTCAAGCCAGTCGGAGTCGGCGTCACCAAGCCCGTGTTAAAAACCGTTCCGGTCGATACGATCTCGTTGTCAAATCCGCCAAAGAAGAAAAGCTTGTTTTTCACCCAAGGACCGCCGATGGTAAAGCCAGTAAATTCGTCGTTCGCGCGCGGCGGCTTTGTCAACCCCGTGGCAACCTGGGTCGTGGTCAGGCTGTTCAAGATTGAGTTATTTTCGTTCCCATAGATGCTGCCGTGCCAGGCGTTGGTTCCGCCCTTCGTGATGGTGTTGACCACGGACCCGGCATTGCGCCCGTATTCCGGACCGAAGTTGTTGCTGATGAGCACATACTGCTGCACAAACTCGGAGTCGCTCAGGACAAGGGCCGGACCGGCAACGCTATTGTCGTTGTTATTCTGGCCGTCAATCTCCTGGTCATTGTTGCGGCCACGCAGTCCGTTTGACGAAAATCCACCGCCGCCATTGGTATTGGAAAAATTTTGATCGCGGGTCGATTTCATACCCGGTACAAAGAGAGCCAAATTGTCCAGGCCCTGGTTTTCTTGTATTCCAGCGAATGACTTTAAGGTTTCGCCGGAAAATGTGTTCGTGATCTGGGCCTGGCTGGACTCAACTAGTGGAGCCTCAGCCGTCACTTCCACTGAGGTGCTCGATTCACCGATCGAGAGCTTCATCATTCCGACGCCTGTATCGGCGCCGGCGGCAACCACCACATTGTTCTGCACGGTGGTCTTAAAGCCGGTTGCAGAAACCTCAATTTTGTATTCGCCCGCGGGAATAAGGCTGAACCGAAAAAGGCCCGAGGCGTCGCTTGTCGTATTCACCGATGTGCCGGTGGCGTTGCTGGTCGCTTTAACCTGTGCGCCAGCTACCATCGCTCCTTGCGAGTCGCTCACTGTACCCGAGATCGACCCTTTTAAAACCTGAGCAAAGCCGGGCAGGCACCATAGCAATGCCAAGCTAAACCCAACTCCGAGAACCGTCGTGCGCAGTCTAGAAATCATTCTGATTATCTCCATCAATATTCCATCTAGCACGAAGATGCTTTCCGCTTTCTAACCGTCCATTACGGAACGCTATCCTTCACGCCACATCAGCGTTTGCACGCGAAAGTCCCCAATAATGTCTTGTGGAATCAATCAGTTAGGAGATTTAATTATGAAATCTAATAGAACTTTAATGAGTACATCTTAATTATTGAAGAGTTCTTAACAAAAGGAATTACGTGAGATGTGTCGTGGTTTTTGAATCGGGACGATCCGTCATGCGGAAGCGCGTGCGGAAGTGCTCGGACAGGAGTGTGATCGCTTCCTTGTTTCCACGAGGATCCTGCTGAGCCAGGTACTTCATGGCATTCACCAAGAGACGCTGCCCATCAATATAGCGGGGGTCGCTGCTTGCCTTGCCGCGATTGCGCCGGCGAGTGGGATCCGGGACAACGGGAATGGTGAAAACCTTGGCCATACCACCTTCAGACGCCGGTCTGCGCCGTAGCGTTGCAACTATTTTATTAAAGGTAAGGCCTTGGAACCAAGGAAAGAGTTTCCAAGGTCCAGTTCAGCGCTTCCCCTTATCTTTTACCCTTATCTTTGCCCTGGGAAACTTTCTGAATCTTAAAAGCAGTGTCCGGAAGACGGCCGTTCACCTTAAGGTTCGTGTAGTGAATCAGGCGGTAATCGCCAGATGGTTCAAAAAGCTGCTGTTTGAGCGCAACGTCCCGCTGCAGATCGATCCACACGACGATCTTGGTAAACGTATCCCGCACTTTAGAGGATTTGGCAACCAATTCCAGCATGGCAGTTTTCACTGAATCAACCGTTTCCCATCCGGAAAGCCTGATATCGTACGATTTGGCAAGGTCGCTGCCACTGCCGCCAAATCCCAGGCTCAAATAAGACTCCAAGGCAGACTGATTGTTGCCGAGGTCTTCAACCCGCTCCTGATCCATTCGAGGCTCATAGATTCGCACCTTGCCATCTTTGAAAACAATCTGTCTGGGCGCGGGAGCCACGATCTTGATCGCCGCTTCAAGATTGTTGCCATTGCGGCGGGAGTAAAACTGGCCCTGCTGGAAGGACTTGACGTCAAAGGCCTTATGATACTCCTCCCACTGGCAGTCGGCCTGGACCGACTTAAATCCAGGGGCTGCTTTGTCCATTTGCGCGAGGACGGACTCTAGGTCGTCGGCGGCGCGAGGAACAGAGGCCGCGAAACAGGGCGCCGAGATAAGGAGCGCGACTACAGTCGCAAGAATGAATTTCATGATATGCGTAGAAGTTAGTGCCAACCGGCACGTCTATCTGCGAACCCATGCCCGGTAAGCTACGATCTTTCCCGCTGGATCGCGCACCGGTTCCGTACGAAAGATCGTAACCTCACCTGAAACCGGTTCAATCACCCGTAACAGTCCGGCACGAATCATCTCTTCATCGTGCCCATCGACTGCGGAGGCATCGACGCGATACACGAAATCCTGCCCCTCGGGTGTAACCACGATGCCACCTGGATAGGGGGTGCGTTCGGCGGGCTGATCTTTGAAATTAACAAACCGCGGAGCGACAAAAATAAACAACAGAATCAAAGACACCATGACATCGTAGTGAAAGCTGCCACGGTCGAACGTCCAGAAAAAATAGCCTTTGATTATCCGCCCAATCTTTGACATCGTGCTTTTAGTTTACCTCGTTTTTCGACCTGCGGTATCCCGTTCGACGGAAAACCCGCGTTAGCATTCCAGTTCATGAACACTCCGAGTTGAAAACACGTTCGTGGTTCAGCACTGGCGACGGAAACGGCTCGGATGCCGGATGGGGAAGAATCACGGCCTTGGGGTAAAGATGGTTGAGATGGCCCAAGCAGCGAGAAATCACCGCTTTCGCGGAACGATACGGTCTACTCCCATATAGGGCCGGAGAGCCTCCGGCACGACCACGCTACCATCTTCCTGCTGATAATTTTCCAGGATCGCCAACCAAGTTCTGCCGATTGCCAGTCCACTGCCATTGAGGGTGTGCACAAATTCGACCTTTTTTCCTCCGTCCCGGCGCCAGCGGATATTGGCGCGGCGTGCCTGGAACGACTCAAAGTTCGAGCATGAGGAAATCTCGCGATATAACTGCTGTCCCGGTAACCAGACTTCAATGTCGTAGGTCTTGGCGGACGAAGCGCTGGTGTCTCCCGCGGAAAGAAGCATGACGCGGTAGTGCAGGCCGAGCTTTTGCAATACTTCCTCGGCGTCGCTGGTCAGTTTTTCATGCTGCTCGTACGATTCCTCCGGGCGGGTGAACTTGACCAGCTCAACTTTTTGAAATTGGTGCTGGCGGATGATGCCGCGCACGTCCTTGCCGTAGGAACCGGCCTCGCTGCGAAAGCACGGCGTATAAGCGGTCACAGAGACAGGCAGCGAATCTATGATCTCGTCGCGATAGAGGTTAGTTAACGGAACCTCTGCTGTCGGAATCAGCCACAGATCATGATCCTGACATTTGAACTGGTCGGCGGCAAACTTGGGCAATTGTCCGGTACCGTATAAGGAAGCGGAGTTCACCATGTAAGGGGGCAGCACTTCTATGTATCCATGCTCGCGG
This sequence comes from Candidatus Angelobacter sp., assembly GCA_035295685.1. GTDB lineage: Bacteria > Acidobacteriota > Terriglobia > Terriglobales > Acidobacteriaceae > Angelobacter. Next base: position 9,101 of record DATGIO010000103.1, on the reverse strand, counting down.
GTGTGCAGATCGAGCATGAAATTCGCCAGAGCACGTTCCAACCTTGCTCCCAAGTCCCAATAAACGGAGAAACGGGCCCCGGAGAGTTTGATTGCGCGCTCCATGTCGAGAATTCCCAACTGCTCGCCCAATTCCCAATGAGGACGCGGTGTGAAAGAAAACTGTGGGGCGGTTCCCCATTGCCGAACCTGCAGGTTGTCCTCAGAAGATTTGCCGGGAGGCACAGACTCGTTCAGCATATTGGGGATGCCCGCGAGCAGAGCTCTCATCTCCTGCTCCAACTCGGCGGCCTGCTTCTCCAATGCTTCTCCCTGCTCACGCAGAAGTTTATTCTGCTCCACCAGTGCGGCGGCATCCTGGCCCGATTTTTTCAGTTTTGCAATTTCTTCCGAAGCGCGGTTTCTTTGGGCTTTCAGCGTTTCCGCCTGGGTAATGGACTGCCGGCGGCGTTCATCCACAAGACGAAAATCACCGAGCACGTCAACCGGGTTTTTGGCGCGGCTGCGCAGCATCTCCTCAACTTTGGCCAGGTTTTCGCGAACGAAGGCAAGATCAAGCATGGCGTGGGTCTAATTTATCATGCTTGAAGAGCAGACCGCCCAGCAGCCAAGCGGTCTTGCGCATGCGACTGGCGCAGAACGGCAGACTTGGCTTGAGGCGTTCCCCGGCGCAAGCATTTACACTAAGAGCAACTTTCATGGGTATTCTGCGTCAAGAAAAACCGGACCTCAGCGTTTCCTTTGCGGGCATCACGTTCAAGAACCCTGTGATCGCAGCGAGCGGCACGTTTGGATACGGCGTTGAGTTTGAAGACATCGTTTCTCTCGAGAAGCTCGGCGGGTTTGTCACCAAAGGGCTTTCCCGCGAGCCAATGGCGGGTAATCCGCCCCCACGGTTGTTTGAAACCGCCGCGGGTATGCTGAACTCGATCGGGCTCCAGAATATCGGCGCGCGCGCCTTTATCGAGGACCGCCTACCAAAGCTTCAGCGAAAGAAGAACGGTGTCATCGTCTGCAACGTTTTTGGCTACACCCGCGAGGACTACGCGGCAACCATACGCATCTTGAACGAGGCGGAGGGCATTGCCGCGTACGAACTGAACGTCTCCTGCCCCAATACGAAGCACGGCGGAATCGTTTTTGGAAGCGATCGCGTTCTTCTTGAAGAGCTCGTGGCAAGCTGCAAGGCGTCTTCCCGGCGGCCGCTGATCGTCAAGCTATCTCCGAATGTAACCAGCATTCCGTTGATGGCCAAATCCGCCGAAAATGCGGGAGCCGATGCCATCTCCCTGGTGAACACCTTCGTTGGGATGGCCATTGACGCAGAAACGCGCAAGCCGCGCATCTCGAATACTACAGCCGGCCTGAGCGGGCCCGCGATTAAACCTATCGCGCTACGGATGGTTCATGAAGCCGCTCACACGGTGGACATACCTGTGATTGGCTTGGGTGGGATTACGACCGCCCAGGATGTCATCGAATTCATGTTGGCAGGAGCTGCGGCGGTTCAAATAGGCACTGCTAATTTCTGGGATCCCTGCGCTACCGAAAAAATCGTCGATGGGGTAACACGGTGGTGCGTGGAGCACCGAGTTACCAAAATCACCGATCTAATCGGGGCGCTCGAAATGTAGTACAGGCCAGGGCTTTATCTTCCGTAGCATCAGGCCGTAGCTTCAGGGACACGCCCTACGAAGCCCCATGTCTCGATCCGCAAGCAAGCAGACAATAAAAATTTGACTTCAAGTATTTTGGGGCTGGGCACGGCAGCTTCTTCAGCCTGGCTGCTTCTTTAAAGTTTAAAGATTAAAGTTTAAAGATTCTTTGAGCTTAGAGATTTTTTGCCGACCAACGCTCACGAATTTGGCTAGGCAACCGATTATGGAGACGTCGGGCCTGGAGCCGCGCCACATCGGCAACCACCACCGGAGCGGGCGTTGCCACGGCCACAATCAGCCAGACAATGCTAAAGAAGAGGAATCCCGCGAGCGCAATGAGCTCGAGGGTGAGAGCGTGCCGAGGCGAGTAATGGCGTACCGCGCCGAAGGCTACCAGAAAGACAACAGCAGATACCGATGCAATCAACATAAGGCCGATATCGACCGCCCGGTGAAGAATCTGCCGCGAGTGGCAATGCGCACACTCCAGCAGGTGCTGTTCATAGTCACCCCGCATTTCCGGGGCAAGACCAGAGATGTCGTAGCGCCATCCGGCCAAAATATCGCCGATAACTTTATCGGTACAAAGCGTACTCATCGTTAGATTAAAAGATTCTGCTGGAACATCTGGATTCAAGACAAGACTTAGATGCGCCCTACCCAGTCAACGATCCGCGCGATTTTCTACCAAACCTCACCTGCAATTGAATCCACGGTGCTGCTGCTATCTTCTCACCCAAGGCAGAGTGGTTGCAACGGGTTATCCTGCCCCGCCAGCACCAAGGTGCTGGAATGGAACAACGTGCGACTTCCTCCCAGCGCCTTGTAGGCGGTTTCGCGGGCGATTTCGGGGTGGTTATTTTGTTCAGAAAGATGCGCAAGGACCAAGAAGGACGCACTTCCGTCGTAGTCCTCTTCCAGAAATTGCGCAAGCGCGGCATTGGAGAGATGGCCGACACGGCTCATGACGCGCTGCTTGATCATCCATGGATAGGGTCCGTTGCGCAGCATTTCCAGATCGTGGTTCGACTCGATCATCAGACCATCGCAAGCGCGAAGATTGTCTTTAACACTGAAGGGAATGTAACCCAAGTCGGTAACAATGCCGATCTTAACTCCGGCGGATTTGAAGGTGAAACCGCAGGGATCGGCGGCGTCGTGTGGAATCGTGAAGGAGGTGATGGCGAGATCGCCTACACTGAAACTTTTTCCCGCCGCGAAGTGCTCACGCCGTTCGAGGATTGCCGGGTGACCGTCTTTGTCGCGCACTACCTTGCGCCATCCCGCGTAGGTAGCTTCGGTGATGTAAACGGGTATCTTCAGCTTCCAGGCCAGAACCGCCAAGCCATCGATGTGGTCGGCGTGTTCGTGCGAGATCACAATCCCTTTGAGTTGGCGCGGGTCTTCGCCTACGGCCTTCATTCGCTTCAAAGTCTCGCGGCACGAGAGGCCGGCATCCACCAGCACGCTGGCGCTCGAGGTGGAAACTACGGTGCAATTGCCTCGGCTGCCGCTTGCCAACACTGTCATTCGCACAGGCATTCAAAAGCAGCATAAACGGGATGCGGCCTTTATGGGAAGTTCAAACCTCAATTGAGGAAGAGTGTTGGGCCTGCGCGGGGCGGAGTGAAATTTTTCCGGGGAGAGAACCATCGCTCAAAAGTAAAAAGGGTGTTCGTGGTGAACACCCGTCACAACTATTATCCCTTGAAGATGGCGGAGACGTATTCTCCGCACATGAGCTACTTCTTTTTCTTGGCGGCTTTCTTCTTCGCCGCTTTCTTTGCAGCCATGGTGAAGTACCTCCTTAAGAATTTAATTCCTTGGGACGTCGATCCCAACAGGTAAACCCCACGGATGGGGGATTAACCTTGTTACCTACAAGATATTGCGGTAGCCAAGTCCCAATGTCAATAAAAAAATAAGGGAATTGTCCGGTTGACACGAAAATTTTTCCTTGAGTGAGCCATTAGGAAGATTTTGGCGCTCATTCCGGGCGAGGCTCTATCGCCGAGGCGACGAGGGCCTCACATGCTTGTTGTATGTGGGGGTCGAATCCAAATCCCGAAAACCAATGCACGTCGGGCTCACGGCGAAACCAGGTGAGCTGCCGCTTGGCATAGTTCCGGTGGCCTTGCTGGGCATTGGCAATGGCCAGGCCGACATCAAGATCGCCCTGTAAATACTGTACGGCCTGCTTATATCCAAGGGATTGCAGCACACGCTGGGCGGCATGGTGCTCGCCGTAGCGATCGATGATGGATTTTGTTTCTTCCACGAGGCCGGCGGCAAACATATTTGCCGCACGCGCATTAATTCGTTCGTAAAGCTCTTCCCGATTCGGATTCAAGCCAACACGAAGGATGCGAAATCCGGAGAGCGGGTCGCGGCCTTGCTTCCAGAGGGCGGTCATGGGTTGACGCGAGGTGATACACACCTCCAGGGCACGAATCACCTTCGATACGTCGTTGGGATGAATCGCTTCGGCAGCACGGGGGTCGCGCCGCTGAAGTATTTTGTGAAGGTATTCCGGACCGCGTTCGGCCACCCGCTCACGGAGGCGGGCGCGCAAGCTTTCCGAGCGCGAACGGGATGCGGGAGGCCCGGTAAAAAGCCCTTCCAACAGAGCACGGAGATAGAGTCCAGTTCCACCAACGACGATCGGCAGGTGTTGGCGAGTGCGAATTCCGACAAGAGTCTCTCTTGCCAACCGGGAGTAGTCGCCGGCGGTGAAGAATTCGACCGGAGAGACTACATCCAACAAATGATGAGCGATTCTTCCCCTCTCGTCTCTGGAGGGTTTGGCGGAACCAATTTCAAACTCCCGATAAACCGCCACCGAGTCACAACTGACGATTTCCCCTTGAAACCGCTCCGCCAGCGCCAGAGAGAGGGAGGTCTTACCGCTGGCCGTAGGCCCTAGAATTACGACCAGGAGCGGATCGCTCAAACCCTGCTCCAGAGATGCCGGGCCACCACGAAAAGCAGAATCAGAAGCGCAATGATGGCCAGACCCAGAATTTGGCGCTGCTGCTGTTGACGGTAGGCATCCATGAGAGGCCATTGTAGCGGGTTGTTTGGGCCGCGCACCGGCAGGGATTTACGGCCTTGGTGTTTTCACTGCTGCGCTTCCGGGCTGGCTCCAGGCTAATCAAACCTTTAACGGCGTTGTTGCGGGCTGTGGCTGGCGATCCAGATGCTAAACTCGCTCTTGAAGAAATGGAACCGGTCTTGAAGTATAAGTTCGACGAATTTGAGGCGGACGTGAGGGCCGCAGAACTACATAAGAATGGGACTCGCCTCCGGTTGCAGATGCAGCCGTTTCAGATCCTTTTGGCGCTATTGGAACGTCCACGCGAGGTGGTGACCCGCGAGGAGTTGCGGGAACGTTTGTGGCCGGGAGATACGTTCGTCGACTTCGATCATGGCTTGAATACCGCTGTAGCGAAGTTAAGGGATGCGCTCGGAGACTCGGCATCGAAGCCCAAGTACATCGAGACGGTGGCCAAGCGAGGTTACCGCTTCCTGGGCGATGCGCTGGAGCTTTCAGGCAAGCCCGACGTGGCCGTGCCAGTAGCAATAGCAGAGCCACAAGCCATTTTCACGGGAGTGGAGCCCAATACAGTTCCATCCGCACCGCCTGAACAGCGTAGCGTGAGGCCGCTCGCCGCTGAGTCCGAGCTACCACGAGCCGATCGGCGGACGGTAAAAATCTTATTCATACTCTCGCAGATCATGTATCTGTCGTTTTATTTTTCGGCGCTGTTTGATTGGGAACAGCTATACAAATCGTCTTTCACAGCATGGCACGGAGCAGGATATGCCGCCTTTGTAGCGTATCTTGTCACAGCTTTGGCGGGGGTTGCCGTCCGGCTCTACCTGGTTACCGCCACCGCGTTCGACTATCACCTGCTGGAGTCTAAATATCGCCTCATCTTTCCGGCTTTGTTCATGCTTGACATGTGGTGGGCGCTTTCACCGCTTCTGATCGCGGACCGTATTGGCCTGGGATTAGCCTTGGGCGCCACGGCGGCCCTGATTTACATGCCGTTTGCACAACGAGTGCTGGTAAGAATCATCCATCAAAGCGCTGCCCAAAGATCCGCCGGCTAAAGAGCACCCGTCCAAAAGACCTGGTGTCCAGATAAGGGATCAATGCTGTTCGTTTCCGTTGTGGTTGGCTTGCTCCGGTTTAACAGCGACGGTAACCCAATTCGAGATGTAACCTCCGCGTAGCAAGGCCGAGCGATCAAGAATAAACAAAGCGCGAGTGGGATCTGCCTGCGGCATCAGGCGAAAACGGAGGGGCATCGCCCCCATTGGCTCACGGGTGGCTCGAAGCGGCGCAAGCATGTTCTTGTTTTCGAGCGATTCAAGACGCAGCTCAACTTCAAAATGTTGATCGCTGGTAGCTAGATAGGCGAAGCGCAACAAGCGGCCGTGGATCTTCGCGCCTCGCTCGGCAAGGATGATCCCTTTGCTGCGAATGGTGGAGGTAAGAACGGCGTCAATCGGATCTCCGGCCGCAGCGGAATCGGGATCGAGAGGGGTGACGATTCGGGCGGAAAATCGGATGCCTTCCGGGAAGGCCGTGGGCGGAGCCTGGCCGGTCGGCGGAGATTGGAGTTCTCCACCAGGCCGTTCATCGACGTTGTATCGTATCGTGAACGTGCTTCCGTATTCATGGCACCCGGCATACGAAGTCGAGTTGGATGTCTCTCCTCCATCACGGCGGAGGACGAGGAGATTTGTTTCGCGCGGAACAAGCAGTGCGCGGCCATGGATCGGCGTTCTCTGATACTCAACGTCGCTGATGGCTTCGCAAGCGCCGGTACCCGACGGCAATTCCGAGGTATAGATCATCAGATGGCGGATGTCGGCCTGCTCAGGATGGAGTAATAAAGAGCCGTGATATCCGGTCTTGAAAGTTCCGGACGGCGAACGGACGACATATTTGCTTGCGGCAACCGGAACATCGTACCAATACTCGAAGTGCCGCCGCCCGGCAATGACTCGTTCGCCGTGAAATTTGATCATGGTGGCGAGGTCAAAGACCGACCCCAAGTAGGGCCCAAAATCGCCGCTGGCCGCCGGACCACCCTCGGCCAGATCGTCGATCGATGTTTCGCCAAACTTGGAGGCGCCTGCCCAAGCAAACACTTCCCGAGGTCCAACGATGGCAACATCGAGACGCAGGCGATCCCACCCAGTCAGGGGAAGATCGCGAGTACGCTTCTCGTGCGCTGCAGCGAGATCGGCACATGAACCAGGACCATTCCACCAGCGCCTCTCGGGACCGTAGTATCTGCGGGTGATCGTCTGGATACAGGTATAACGCGGCATGTTATCTAGGTCGTTCAGGAGCCTGTTCCTGGTGCGCTGCAATAGACCTTCGGTGTCTTCCAGCAGAATCGGCGCCGGCACTGACGGAGTTGAGGCAGCCTCTTGGCGGACGAGCGCAATGGCCGCAGTGGCTGCCATCAGGAATCCGCCAATCGATCGCCAGCGCCAGTACTTCATTGTCCCTTCCCCAAATTCATGATTTGCGGCCTTTGCCAGCGTTTACGGCAATTTCAGCTCTGAGTCATTTTTCAGTTTTAAGCCCGGATGAGAGTACGCCTTACTGGATGAAAGTATGCCTCAAAAGATACCTTGCTGGAGGGGCTGCAACATTGGAAATATCTAATTATCGTCACCTGAGGTGCAGATCTGGAAAAGCGAAAAAAGTGAACCGTAATGACGCAATTAGGATTTCGAACAGCCAGAGATCCTAAACGTGCGTGAGTTCTACTGCGCTCAAGCACATCTCCGAGCGATGGAGGACACAAGCATCGGCTTGCTGGTGAACGTCGCGGCGGATCGATTTGATTTTTGCCAACATGCCCGTAGCCATGGCCTTTCCGAGCAGCGGCTCCATCTGGGAATCGCGAGCATTTTCGCAGGAGTAGATCGCCACAGGGGAGACGACTTTGGCGGAGAATCCGCCGCCCTCGCGCACAATCTTGACCATCACCCCGCTTCCTGAGGCCTTCCACACCGCCGCCATGTCCGGGGATATCTGTCCGGACGCACCCAGGGCCCCTGCGGAAAATGGAATTGTGAGTGGCGCAATCAAGCGGCCGCCTTCGCGGAGCCGATCCAACCAATGGGGTAAGAGATGGGTGAGGCCGGCGTTTACCAAAATTGCATCGCAAGGACCAGGATCTAACGTCGACCCATCCCCGCTGAATACCGTCACGTTGGGATATGCGACCAGAGCCGCCTTCGCACGCTCCGCAAGCGCAGGATGTACTTCACTCGCGACAATCTTCCCGAGAGGACCCACCACCTCGGCCATGATCGCGGTGTAATATCCACCGCCACAACCAAGGTGAAATACGTGATTGCCAGGACGCAGATCCAGAAGATAAATCCAGTGCGCCAAAGAGCCTGGCTGGCCATTGTTTAAGCCGCGCGCGGCATCCAGACTAGCAGCAACATTATGATAAACATGGCGCGGGTCGGCATCAGGCGTAACCGCCATCGAGCTCAGGCCAATTCGCCAAGGGCCCGGACCCAAGAAGACTTCCCGCGGCACTTTAGCAAAAGCCTCAATCAGTGGACCAGCAGGAAGACCTGCGAAAAACTGAATCTCTTCAGCGTAGAACCGACGATAGCTGTCCAAATCCACCATAGAGGGAGTATCTCACGGAAGCAGGAAGCGGCGAAAACGACGAAAAATCAAAACGATTGAATTGAAGGAGGAAACCGAGAAAAGGAAAAGGCCCCAACATTTCTGTGTGGAGCCTTTATTAATGCGGCAACGACCTACTCTCCCATACACTTTCGCGTACAGTACAATCGGCTCAGTGGGGCTTAACTTCCGTGTTCGAGATGGGAACGGGTGGAACCCCCACGATATGATCACCGCAAACCGTGGGCAGCCATTTGTCTTTTCATTTGCAGGCCGCCGATTTTATCGGTGCGCGGCATCAGTCAGTTTCTACCGGTGTTTTCTCCGCGCATCGGACCTTCAAAACCGAAGGTCAAACTTTTTCAAAAGAACATGAGGACGATGCCTCACAACTGAATAGATTGTTTTTCGCTACTTTGGTCGTCTTTTGGTCTTACATTTTTCGTCTTGCCCTGAGTAAATTTTATGGTCAAGCCGAATGGGCGATTAGTACTCGTAAGCTACGCACGTTACCGCGCTTCTACTCCGAGCCTATCAACCTGGTCGTCTTCCAGGGCCCTTCTTAACCCTTAGGGTTGGGAGATCTCATCTTGAGGAGTGTTTCACGCTTATATGCATTCAGCGTTTATCACAACCGAACTTCGCTACCCAGCCGTGCCATTGACATGACAGCTGGAACACAAGAGGTTCGTCCATCCCGGTCCTCTCGTACTAAGGACAGGCCCTCTCAAATCTCCTACGCCCACACCAGATAGGGACCGAACTGTCTCG
>DATGIO010000102.1:0-29172 GCA_035295685.1 Candidatus Angelobacter sp. | reverse complement strand
ATGGCCCCGAGTTCTTGCGCGATGTGATCGAGGCGGTTCAAAAGAAGTATCCGGTGGACAGCCGAAGGCTCTATCTCTTTGGGCACTCCGGGGGAGCGTCGTTCGGAATGTATATGGGCATGCTCGAATCCCAATATTTCGCTGCGGTCGCGGTTCACGCGGGTACCTTGCAAAAAGATAGCGACGTCTTCACATTTGCACAACGCAAGATTCCAATTGCAATATGGTCGGGTACGCTGGATCAGTTCTTTCCACTAGACCAAGTGCGATCCACGAGGGATATCCTAAACTCCCATGGGTTCCGGGCCCAACTATTCGAGATGCCGGGGCACGATCACGATTACTACCAAGTCGCAGGAGAGGTCAACAAAGAAGCTTGGGCGTTTCTCAAGCAGAATATCCTTGATGAGGAGCCAGAATGGCGCGATATAAAATGGAGTCGTTGAAGCGCCATTATTTGCAAGATCTCGCGCTCGAAACACCTAACGGCGAGCCGGGACGGTGGACCTACGATGTCTTTTTCGTCGCCAAATAAGAGGTAGCAGAGAACATTTAACTAACAGGAGAATTTCCAGAGGACAAGCGAGAAAGTCTTCTGGAAACTTCCTTTTGCGCCCCGCAGTGGTGAAGAGACGCCGGGACAAGACGTATCTTCATTGGGTCTGCGACGCGCTCATGCTTGGGTGTATTCTGGCCCGTGTGGAGATATAAATCTCTTGATGTCAGGAGAACGCCGCCGCCCACCCGGCGCTCACGACGATCCAGACGATCCAACACACAAAAGCTGTAGCAATGGCTTTGCTGCGCTTCACCTTTCCGACGGCCGAGACTCCGACCCCAATTAGAAAGACCGACCAAATGGTAAGCATATCGATTTGCGACAAAGCCGAGTAGATGAACGCCGGCGTATGGGCAAAGTCCATGTAGTAACCTGGGTTCGTACCCACGGGGTTCCGCAGATCGAAGGCCTCCGGGTTTGCGCCCGCAAGCAAGGTCACCACCACCAGAAAGGCCCGCACGAGTTCGGGCGCCAGCCAGGCATAGACCAGGATGGAAAACATTTTCCCGAAGCTGACGTTCCCGTCCAGCCCGAAATGGAACACCATCCATAGCGCCAGCGAACAGGCCAGGCCGGAAAGCAAGAACAAGATGGGCAGCGAGTAGGAAATCACTTTCGTGATCTTAGTTGCCGTGGCCCACGCCGCAGGCTGCTGATCCGCGGGAAGGCTCTCAATCCGGGCCAGATCTCTAGGCTTGGTCTTGACTGCATTTTGAGTCACGGTATCGAATCCGATCTTGCTGTCGACGACAAACAAAACGACATATCCCGAGATACATAGCGCCAGGAAAGGAACCCACCAGCGGGAGACGCGCTTGATGTCGGTGAACGTTCTAGCGGGTGCATGGAAGGTACCTGTCAGCCGCTGGGCTTCCGAGAGCCCCAACGTCTGTGCTTGGTTCCCATCGTTGTTGATTCTAGTTTGCGTAGTTGTACTCATGAGACACCTCCGGCTTCAAGCCTGAAACAAGCGTTGTTTAGATGAGATTGTGGCGGCGATCCGCGGTCCGATGAACCGCCGATCTGATGAACCGATGAAACTGTTGCCGCCCTGCTTCCTGGGAGCGGAAACCCTGGGGGCCGAAATCCTGGACCAGAAATCTTTAGAGGAAGTCTTTTTTTCTTGCCTGGAAGAAGAAGGCCAGGCCCAGCACCGACACAATCGCGCTGAATTCCGCTAGCAGCAAGAACGAAGCTGGCGGGCTCCAATGAATCGCGTGACCTTCCATCCCATTGGCGATCGCCGGGATGTGTGCGACAAAGTATCCAATTACATTGAAAGCTAGGTTGCCCACCATGATGGCGGCGATAGTCCACCCCTGAGATTCGGTGATCAACGCCACGGCAATAGTCATGATGGTGCTCATCAGCATTTCCACCGCCATAATCACGGTAAATGGGATCAGCCCCTGGGATTTCGGCGAGATCACTAGTATTGCAATGCTGCCCAGCACTAACGTGAGCCATCCGGCCAGGTAGATGAGCAGATTGGCCAGAATCTTTGCGGCCGTATATTCGCCATGGGAGATGGGCAGGCTCATCACGAAGGCAAGCGTCTGCTGCTTGCGCTCCTCCACCATCGTCGACATGGCCAGAATTGCCCCGAAAGCGATGATCACCGAAACCAGTAGGATCAAGCCGAGCATAAAGGCGGCGTTTCCCCCGGTCGCAATGATGCCTAGGGCTACCGCACCGAGGGCAAGAGCGCCAAGAATCGTCCACCGCTGTAAGTACCAGTCCTTCAAAATAAGCTGCTTGACCATGATGAAGTTCATGCAGTTTGCGTCTCCCTTCTGCTGTGCACATTGGCGACAAAGATTTCTTCAAGCGTCATGTTGTCCACGGACTGGACGGTTGCGCCCACCTCGCGGCAGGCCGAAACCATGGCCGGTTCAAAGTGGTTGGTAGTCAGCACGGGGAGGCGGCTGCTTCCTCCAACCTCGATGATTCCCGGAAGCTCCGGTATCGCCGCATCGGGTGGCAGCACGAGGCGTAGCCGCCGCCAATGGTCGAGAAAGGTCTCTTTGTTGTCGGAGGCGATGATTTGCCCGCGATCGATGAAGGTGATCTGGTCGGAAATCTGCTCTACGTCCAGCGTGTTGTGGGACGAAAAGAGAATTGTATTTTCCTCGTCGGCCAGGACCGCCATCAGCTCCCCCAGCACCTCTTGGCGCGCAACCGGATCAAGTCCTGTCGTCGGTTCATCCAGCACCAGCAGTCGGGGACGCCGCGCCAGGGCCAGGAGCACCGCCGCCTTCACCCGCTGTCCGTGAGAGAGGCCTTTGATCTTTTGTTGTGGCTTGAGATCGAAGCGTTGCAGCAGCCTGTCCGCGTAAACCTGGTCCCACCGCGGATACATGGAACGAATGAACCCCATGTGCCACGCAAGCGTTGCCGCTCCGTAAAGCCGCATGTCTTCTGAGACAAAGCCAATATCCTGCTTCGCCGCCGCCTGTTCCTGCGGCATGGGATGGCCGAGCACGCGCACGGCGCCCGCGTCCTGGCGAACCAGACCCATCAGAATGCGTATGGTGGTGGACTTGCCGGCGCCGTTGGCGCCAATGAAACCCATGACGGTTCCTGTGGACAGTTCCAGGTTGATTTTGTCGAGGCTGAAGTGCGGATATTTCTTGCACACTCCCTCGAAATGGACGGCGAGCTCGTTCATACACTCTCCTTCGTCAGCCGCTCGGCGGCCTCGCGCAACATGGAAACCAGTTGGTCCGGCGTCAGCCCGAGCAGGGTCCCCAGTTGCACAACTTGATCGATGTGTTTGGCTAGTTCCTGGTCATAGAGTCGTGTACTCAGATCGGGGTCGGAGGCGACGATCGATCCCTTCCCCTGCTGGGTCACGATGACCCCTTCGCGCTCTAGTTCCAGGTAGGCGCGCTTGACCGTGATCACACTGACGCGAAGCGCGGCGGCAAGCTGGCGTATGGAGGGAATTTCCTGTCCCTTCGCCCACTCTCCAACCGCTACCCTCTGCTTGATCTGCTCCATGATCTGCAAGTACATGGGGCGGCCGTCGGACTGCGAAATAAGCAGATCATTGTGCATATTGATATACTGAGTATATACAGTTATGAAGCTGTGTCAACGGAAATCTTGGATCAATGGAACCTATTGAATTTGAAGGTCTTGTGTAATGCACTGGCAATAGTGGGAATGCTGGAAATTTGCGCTGGCGGGCCTTGTGTTTTCCGCGGTTGTCCTCTTCGATTGCTGCTGTACAAACAATGTCCGCCAGTCAAGCGGCCCTATTGGGACGGGCTCCGCCTCAACTATTAACGGAATCTATCAGCTTCAGACGATCGCATTCTGCTTACATCGGCATCCACGGAGCCCGCTGAGCGCGGGTAGAGACCCAGCATACTGCGAACCACGCACGATAAGGCGTAAAGGAAAAGTCTTGGATGTCAAAACTGAAAAGGCCGCTAAAGAGCGGCCCGAGTTCAATCTTAAGAACACTACGTTTTTTAGCCACACGTTTGGGCACATTGTTGTGCGGTCAAACATCTTCCAAATCCGCCACAGATGCAGCAAAACAGACTAGAGATTCCGCAATTTCCTCCAGGGGTACAGGCCCTGGCACCATTTGGTTCTGTCTTGGGTACAAGTGTTTGGATCAGGCCCTTCATCAATGACTGATTGATCAACCCGTTGTTCTCTACGTTGCGAATGAATTGTGACCCTTGATCGATCTGCTGTGTTTGAGTCGCTACGGCGTTGGTGGTGGTTGGCTGCTTCTCTTGACCAAAAGCAAGAGTCGCAAATGACAATACGGCCAAAATGCCGAGAGTTCTAACAACGTTCATGGGCTTTCTCCCTGGTGTGGTCATCAACATCAGAAAACAGCGTAGCAGCTCAAATCGAGTTCTTGGTTACAACCCAGAAAGAGTATTTACAGAGATTCCCATTTTGGGCCAATGGATGATTGAGGCAATCGAGCGCGTCTGCTTATTACAACGAAAATAACCCTGGTGCCGCCCAATGGCTACGGGAACTAATGAAGCTCGATCAAATCGACCCATAGACTCGCGGATGAACATTTGTAGGCCGCCCTTGGAATGGACATCGATGAGCGATACTGCGAACTGGCTGCGTGCAGATTGAGCCAGGAAGTATTTGAATGTTTCAGTGATAGAGGAGGGGAAATTGGTTTCCCTCCTCTATCGTAAATTTGGTGCGAAAGCTGCTAGAACGGTGGAGCAGAGCAGATCCAAAAACCAGGTTCGCTGGGAAGGAACCCCATGGGACCTCCGAGGTCGATAACAGAAGAACCAGTACTCTGCCCGGTGAGCGCGATACATTTGTTCAGTGCATCGGTCGCGTTAGCGGCAGCAATTACTCCATCAAGCGGATCGGGTGAACCAGTGCCTGAGCAAGTTCCATTTGTGCTACCGAAAAAATCAGTAATATTTCCTAGCGTGTCGATTGGTCCCATATAGAAAAGATCAAGGGTAGCAATGTTTGGAGGGTTATTCACGAGAGTGTAACAACCAATTGGCAGTTCAGGAGGTGGGGCAACCGTTGGCGTACAGTTTGGGCCAAATATCAAGCCCGGCATTCCTGGGACAGGGTCTCCAGGTTTTCCGTCTCCATGAGAGACGTGGGCTGCAAGGGCATTTACGTCAATCGATATTAAGTGGAACGTCCCGTTGCCCGCTTTATGGCACACCTGGACTTTCTGATCCTGCGCGGAAGCCGGCCTAGATAACACTGCAAAAACAACAACAGTAATAACGGTTGATAGTACTCTTCCAGTTTTCACTTGCTTTTCCTCGCTTTCTATATCCACCCTTTATCACCTTACTGACTCCGAGTGGCCTGCGAGTTATACCATGGCTCTCATGATGCATAGTTACCTATACGTAAAAACATCAATATATAGCTATCGATGCGTTCCACTATGGAAATACCAATCTTTAGTGGGATCTAAATCGAACAATACTGTTAGACAATTCAAAGGCACTTCCCTAGGCAACTGCGGTTGCGGTGACGCGCCAGCGCACCTTCCCCTAACCCCAGAATTTTCTAGAACCCATTGCCGCTTCCACTCACCGTACAGGCCAATATCGTTGGCGTCGTGAAAGCCATCCAGCAAAGCTTTTGTCCGTCGCTGCGAAACTCACGGCCAGCCTGGTGGGAATGTCAGACCGAAAACACCTGAACTCGATCCTTTGATGCCGAAAATGCGAAACATCTGCGTTGATCTGTCGGCGATTAAAACCGGGCAAACCGCCAGCAGGCAGAGGATCCGGACACGGAATGATCGTCGACGCCAGCAAGCTGGCGTCTCTCGATGACACACTTACGTTTTGTAAGCTTCTGAGTGCTTAATCTTTCCAGAACGAAGTCACACCAAGTCTGGCTTTGGCGCAGGCCAAATATAACTAGATTGCTGGCAGTGGAAATCTCCAATAAGTTTTTATTTATCAATAGCTTGAATCCGTCTCGATTTTTCTTGACGGTATATTGCAAATCGAAATATAAATATTGCGGATGGTGATAATGACACTCGGTGAGAAGTTACGCTATCTGCGTTTGGTTGAAGGCAATCTTCGCGGCATGGATCGTGACATGACGCAGCAGGAAATCGTCCAGGCCATTCGCAAAGACCTTGGAGAGACGATCAGCCAGTCGTATCTCTCGCAGATTGAAAACGGGGTGCGACCGCACCTGACCAACAAGACACGTTCGTTGCTGGCCAAATTTTTTAAGGTGCATCCGGGGTATCTGGTGAACGATCCGGATGGGTTCCATACGGAGCTGCTTTCGGACGTGGGCGCTTTAGAAGACAAACTGGATCTGTGGCTGATCCAGGGAGCGGAGCGGTTTCGCAATGATCCACAGGTGAGCAAGGCGCTGCTCAACGTGGCCAAGCATGAGGATTCGCGGCGATGTCTCTTGTTACTGGATTCGATTCTGGAGACCCCGCAACTGGTCGACAGGCTTTTGAGTGTGTTGCGCCCCAATGGGGAGCGTAATGGTCCGAATGTTGCAATGATGAGCGAGGCATAGATCAAACATGAACTGGGAACTCTTTTACCTGGTGTGTTTTGTAGTGGGCGTCGCTTTTTCGTTCGTGGTGTTCTTCAGCGGAGCGTTGCACCTGCATCTCCACCTGCCAAAGCATTTTCATGTGGGCTCGTTTCATGCTGTCGGCGGGGCTCACTCCGTGGGACATGCAAGCGGGGGGCATATTGCAAAGGGTGGGGTTGCGAAAGGCGGCGCTGCCAAAGGTGGAGACGCAAAAGGGGGAGCGCATTTTTCTTTCTTCAATCCCATGACCATGGCCGCTTTTCTGGCCTGGTTTGGCGGCTGCGGTTATCTGCTGCTCCGGTTTGAACATATATGGATTTTTGCCGGACTGGCGATTGCCACCGGAGCAGGCCTTGTGGGAGCGGGCATTGTTTTCTGGTTCGTAGCCAAGGTGCTCATGGCCAATGAACGCGACCTTGATCCCCTGGACTACGAAATGGTTGGAGTGCTTGGCCGTGTCAGCAACTCCATCCGCGCCGGAGGCACCGGCGAAATTATCTTCCAGCAGGCGGGCGCGCTTGTGCCTTCTGCGGCTCGCAGCGAAAACGGCGAGCCGCTGGTTAAAGGCGAGGAAGTAGTTGTGACGCGTTACGAACGCGGAATTGCCTACGTTCGTCGCTGGCAGGACTTTGCCGACTCTGCCGGTATCTTAGCCGGGCAATAGAAGTAATAACCCTTCTGGGAAGAGATAGCCATGCAAGGAACAGCGACTGTTTGGGTCATTGTTGGACTATGTTTTGTGGTGATTGTGTTGTTAGCGGGTACCTTTGCCTGCCTGTTCCGCAAGGCCGGGCCGCATGAGGCGTTGGTTGTTTATGGATTTCGGGGAACGCGGATTGTAGTTGGGAGGGGCACGGTGGTTTTGCCGATGGTGGAAAGCTTTAAGTTGCTTTCACTGGAGCTGATGCCGTTTGACGTTGCGCCGCAGCAGGACCTTTATACAGCGCAAGGCGTTGCCATAAGGGTGGAGGCTGTGGCGCAAGTCAAGGTGAAGTCCGATCCCTTTTCAATACGAACGGCCGCCGAGCAGTTCCTGACCAAGACGCAGGTCCAGCGCGAAGAACTGATCCGGCTGTTGATGGAAGGCCACTTGCAAGGAATCATCGGCGAGCTCACGGTGGAGCAGATTGTGAAAGAGTCGAAGATGATAGGCGACCGGATGAGATCGATGTGCGCCGATGATATGAGCGAGATGGGGTTGGAGGTGATTTTATTCGCGATCAAAATCAAAGAAGCTGATCACGATACAACCATCAAGCGTGCCGAGGCGAGGAAGTAATTGTGGACGCGTTACGAACGGGGATTGCCTACGTTCGGCGCTGGCAGGAATTTGCCGATTCTGCCGGTATCTTAGCCGGGCAATAGAAGTAACAAGCCCTTTTTGGGGGAGGGTAAAAGATGCAAGGAACAGCGACTGTTTGGGTCATTGTAGGACTGTGTTTTGTAGTTGCTCTGTTTTTGATGGGCGCTTTCGCCCGCTTATTCCGCAAGGCCGGGCCGCATGAGGCATTGGTCGTTTATGGAATTAAGGGAACGCGGATTGTAATCGGCCGGGGCACTGTGATTTTGCCGATGGTAGAAACCTTCAGGCAGCTTTCGCTGGAGCTGATGTCGTTCGATGTCGCACCGCAGCAGGACCTGTATACGACGCAAGGCGTTGCGGTAACGGTTGAGGCAGTGGCGCAAATTAAGGTGAAGTCCGGCGACGTTTCGATAAAGACGGCCGCCGAGCAGTTCCTGACTAAAACGCCGCCGCAGCGAGAGGGATTGATCCGGCTGGTGATGGAAGGCCACTTGCGCGGAATCATCGGCCAACTCACGGTGGAGCAGATTGTGAAAGAGCCGGAGATGGTGGGCGACCGGATGAGATCGACCTGCGCCGACGATATGAGCAAGATGGGGCTGGAAGTGATTTCGTTCACGATCAAAGAGGTGCGGGACAAGAACGACTACATCGCCAATATGGGGCGTCCGGACGTTGCCAGGATCAAGCGCGACGCCGATGTTGCCGCCGCAGAAGCCGATCGCGATACAACCATCAAGCGTGCCGAAGCGCAGCGCGCGTCGGCCATCGCCAAAGCCCAGGCCGATCAGGAGCGGGTATTGGCCGAGACGCTCTCGATGGCGAAGCAATCGGAAGCCCATCGCGATCTGGAGATCAAGAAGGCCCAATATGCCGAGACCGTAAAAAAGCAGCAGGCCCAAGCCGATAAGGCGTATGAGTTGCAGCAGAACATCACGCAGCAGCAGGTTGTGGCCGAGCAGGTCAAGATCCAGCAGGTAGAGAAAGAGCAACAGATCAGGGTGCAGGAAGCGGAGATTCTGCGTCACGAGAAAGAGCTGATTGCGACTGTGTTGAAGCAGGCTGAAGTCGAGAAACAGCGCGTCATTAATCTGGCGGACGCCGAGAGACAGCGGCTGATTGCTCAGGCCGAAGGACAAGCCCAGGCCACGAAGTTGCAAGGTGAGGCGGAGGCCAGCATCATCTTCAAGAAGGGCGAAGCGGAGGCCAGAGCCATGAACGTGAAGGCCGAAGCCTATCAGGAATACAACCAGGCAGCCGTGGTCGATAAGCTGATCAGCAGCCTGCCGGATGTGGTGCGCGCCATGGCCGAGCCGCTCAACAACGTGGATAAGATCACGATTGTTTCCACGGGCAACGGCACATCCACGGGAGCCAGCAAGCTCACGGGAGACATGACGCAGATCGCTGCGCAGGTGCCGGTGCTCTTTGAGGCGCTTTCCGGCATGAACCTTACTGAGTTGTTGTCGAAGGTAAGGTTGATTGGCGACAAGGCTCCCAAGCCCAAGTCCGATGAGGGAGAATCGGCCAAGTCGCAGACGACGGGTCAATAGTAGGTGCGGAGACGTTGGCAACAGCGTCTCCGCTTTGTTCATTTGGCGGAACGAAGCTTTGAATGTTTTGATGCAGGCGTACCCGCAAAAACAAGGGCCTAAAAGCTGAGAGAAAGAAATAAAGAAACAGAGATAGGAAAAATGAAGCAAGGCATTTCCTTCGCGGGGTTGTTGTTGGGGCTGGCCGCCGGACTTTTGGCCGGCCTGCTTGTCAGTCACCTGATTCGCTGGTTCCTGGTTGGATTGGTGATTGTGGTAGTAGCCGCGGCTCTCACGAAACAGGGTCGCATTCAGGAACGGAGAATAAGCCGTCTTTCGGTTCCCTAAAATTGAAAATTTGAGGGCGGCGACAATGGGAGGACAACGTGGCTCTATTGGAACGGGTTTCAACCTTGGTTCGGGCAAATTTGAACGATCTGATCGATAAAGCGGAAAACCCCGAGAAGATGATCAAGCAGGTCATCCTCGACATGGAAAACCAACTGCTACAGGTGAAGACACAGGTAGCCATTGCAATCGCCGACCAGCATCTTTTGGAGAAGAAGCAGAAAGAGCACGAGGAGAAGATCGCCGAATGGAATCGCAAGGCGGAGATGGCCGTGGCCAAAGGCCAGGACGATCTTGCCCGCGCGGCGATTGAACGCTCTTTGCACTACAAGCAGATGGCTTCCAGCTTCACACAGCAGGTGAGCGACCAGAAGCTCCAGGCGGAAATTCTGAAGACGGCCTTGCATAAGCTCCAGGAGAAGCTGGGCGAGGCTGTTTCCAAGAATGATCTGCTGATCGCCCAGAATCGCCGTGCGCGGACCGTCAATCGGGCCGCCGACGCTCGCACCAAAGCCGTGGCCGACGCCAACCAGGTCACATTTGAGCGCATGAAAAACAAGGTCATGCACAGCGAGGCTCTGGGCCAGGCCAAGAACGAAATGCTGGCCGAGACCGAGAGCCTGGACGACCGGTTCGCGAAGCTGGAAAAAGAAGAAGAGATCAACCGGATCCTCGGTGAACTGAAAGCGAGGAAGGGAACTGACGCGTAACCATCAACGGTCAAAGATCAAAGATCACGAATTGATGATCAAATGATTGACGACCCATGATCTGACGATCGATGATCTGACGACCGCCGGCAATCGGTACCCTGGCTATTGTGATTCGATGGGAAGGCATGAACATAAAGATGTTCGTCCGTTCCATCGAAGCCTGATGGGCAGGGTTCCCCTTATTTCATAACCCCACCATTCATAATCAAGAAGAGTGTGGGCCGCCAAATCGATCCACATTCGTGGACTTGTGAGGGGCATTTCAATCGGCCCCCAGATACACAAGAACAAAGAAACCCAGACACGCCTGGGCGGAAAACTGCCTGGATGGACCGTAACGACGCGCAAGATTAAAGATGAACGATTACTGTTGTGTGCGCCTGCTGCATTTTTTGATTTGCGCGAAGCAGCGCGGCAAGAGACAATTCTAATCGGCTCCGTTGCAATCCATCATGGCGATCCCGATGACCCGACTGTTTGGCGTTTTGGTCCTAGTGCTCTCTTTAGCTGTTTTCCCCGCTTACACCCAATCTACTTCTTCCACGCTCACGGATGACCAACTCAAGCTCTTCAACCTGGTCAATCAGGAGCGCCAAAATGCCGGTTTGGCCAAGCTTCAGTGGGACGACCATCTGGCGCAGTCCGCCCGTGCACACGCTCAACTTCTGGCGCAGCACGAGGAACTTTCCCATCAATTCGAGGGAGAGGCGGAGTTGGGGCAGCGAGTCGGCATTACCGGCCTCCGCTTTAATGCAGCCGCGGAAAATGTGGCTTCGGCGCCCACGGTGGGTGAAGCGCATCAAGGGCTGATGCACTCGCCGGGCCATCGGGCAAACATTATGAATCCCAACTACAACGCGGTGGGGATGGCAATCATCCGGCGAGGCGATCAACTTTATGTTGCCCAGAATTTCGCGCGTGTTCTGCCCACCTATACCGACGTGGAATTTCAGGACGCGGTGGTTGCCGCCTTCAACCAAACCCGCCGCAACAAAGGAATCGCGCTGATGAGCGTGCGCCCCGATCCCAGGCTTATCCAGGCTGCCTGTATAGCCACGACCGATCCCAATGGCTTGATCAAGAGCCTTCCAGGCGCCACCGACCTGGTGATCTTTACCTCGTCCACGCCCGATAAGCTGCCGGCCAACATGCAGAAATCGGCGGGCGACCCCACGCTGCATCGCATGAACATTGGAACCTGCTTCAAGCCCAGCAAAGAAAGGGGCTACGGAAGCTTTGAAGTTGTGGCGGCTTTCTATCCGGTGGACTAGTGAAGTGGACTAACGAATTCGGCGATATCTCCCCTTGCCAATGAAATGAAAGCCGGGAAGCTAGGAATCCTGGCCAACCCCTAAAAAGTTCTTATAAAAGACCGCAAGAACCCATCCCCCTGTGCGATCTTATCTTTAGTACGAACTTCCACATCGGGCCAAACCAATATCGTAGTGCATTCCTTTTGGGGAGGGATGTTTCCAAAAAATTCAAATGATGAGAGCTATGTTGAGCGGTATTGCTCTGTCTATTTTGGCCGGTTTAGCGGCCTTGACTGCCACAGCCTACTCCGGCACGCCGAAGCCGGAGCGAACAGAACCCATGGTTGAGGTGATGCGGCATGAACTCAACCGAGCCCAGGCAAGCCTCGGAAAACTCGATCCTGCCCCTTATTACACCAGTTACACCGTCCACGATGACGACGAATTGAACATATTCGCGAGTGAGGGAGCGATCACCAGCTCCTTCGGCCGAAGAACCCGTACAGCGGATGTGAGTATGCGTGTGGGCAGCGCTGTTTTAGACAACAGCCATGGAAGAAGCCGCCCGTCCGCGATGGATGTCGGTCTTTTTCCTATAGAGAACGATCCGGACGCCTTGAATCGGTTTCTTTGGCACTTGACGTATGAGGAGTATCGCAGGGCATCCAGGGCTTACCTTGCGGTAAAGTCGGAAAAGCAGGTTCATGCTCAAGAGGAAGATACCTCTGCCGATTTCTCCCAGGAAACTCCGCACACGCGCTCCGACGCTTCAGAGACTTTCGGCCCCATCGATCGCGCCGTTCTGGAAGAAAAAGTTCGCCGATCCTCAACCCTCTTTGTCAAATATTCACACATCTACAGGTCTTCATTGTCTCTTACAGTGCACCGGGGTAAGCGCTACTTTGTGTCGAGTGAGGGATCGTCCATCGTGACGCCCACCGCAGTGATCAGGTTGATCCTTACCGCGAGTACGCGCTCTGACGACGGAATGGATTTACAGCGGGTTGAGACGTTTCAAGGAGAGAGCGTCGATGTGCTGCCCGGCGATGTTGAAATCCAGACGCGGATTGAGAAGATGGCCGCCGATCTGAAAGCTCTTCGCGCCGCTCCTCCAGCCGAGCCGTTTGATGGTCCGGCGTTGCTATCAGGGCGGGCGGCGGCCGTATTTTTCCACGAGGTGCTCGGCCATCGCCTGGAGGGCCCGAGGCAGCGAGGTGAGGTCGAGGGCCAAACGTTCACGAAAAAAATCGATCAGATGGTGCTGCCCGACTTCATGAGTGTGACCGACGACCCGACGAAGCGCACGTTGAATGGGCAGATGTTGAGCGGGTGGTATGAATTCGACGACGAAGGTGTTCCGGCAGCGCCTGCCGAGTTGATTCGCAATGGCGTGCTCAAAAGTTTCCTGATGTCGCGAATGCCGGTGAAGAATTTTGACCGATCGAACGGGCACGGGCGAGGCCAGGCCGGATTCATGCCTGTCGCTCGGCAGGGAAACCTGATCGTTAGCTCCACCAAGACGGTGACTGAAGCCGACCTGCGAAAACGCCTGATCGACGAAATCAAGCGGCAGGGCAAACCTTATGGACTCTATTTCGAGGATATTCAGGGTGGATTCACGATCACGCAGCGAACTGCGCCGCAGGTTTTCCAGGTGCTCCCTGTATCGGTGTGGCGTGTGTATCCAGATGGACGTCCCGATGAACTTGTTCGCGGAGTCGATATCGTTGGCACGCCTCTTGCGGCTATGTCGCACATCCTGATGACCGGCGACAAGACGGATGTATTCAACGGTGTGTGCGGAGCGGAGTCCGGTTTTATACCGGTATCCACTGCTGCGCCCGCGATGCTGTTTTCGGAAATTGAAGTGCAAAAGAAGCCTGCCTCGGTGAACCGGCCGCCGATTCTGCCTCCGCCGGGTTTTGAAAGACTTGAAAAATCCGAAAAACCCGCTGCTAGTTCGAACGCCGGAGGTGGGCAATGATTCGTAACAGAACGATTCGTAGCATCGTGATCCGTAACGCCATGAGAATTTCCGCTTGTCTGTTCTTCATGATGCTCGCTAGTGGCGGATTTTTTTCTACTCCGGCGCATGCCAAACGGGTTTCGCCCGAAATGGACGACGATCCAGTTCTGCAAGCCATGCGTGCGGAGATGGAGCGGTCGAAAACCCAACTGAAGATGGAGCAAATGGCGGCTCCCTACTATATTGAATATCGCGTTTCCGACAGTGACGTATATCAAGCTGACGCCGCGTTTGGTGCAATAAGGTCGGATTTTCGCAATCGCTTTCGCACGCTGACGGTGGTCGTGAGGGTCGGCGACTATCAGCAGGATAGTTCCCTTGCTCCCATCGTTCCCCCTCCGGGGAGCAGTCCCATTCAGGGCGGCGGCACCGGTGTAACGCAGTCAATGTCCATCGACGACAATATCGTGTCTTTGCGGCGGGAGCTATGGCTTGCGACCGATCAGGCCTACAAACAGGCTCTGGAAGCCTTCACGGCAAAAAAAGCGCAGTTGAAGCAGTACGCCGCCGATCAGTCGATTGCCGATTTTGCCCGGGCGGAACCCGTAAATATGGTGCTTCCACGCGCCAAGCTCGAAATTGACGTGCAGCCCTTTCTCAAGATGATCCGGGCTGCAACTGCGGCCTACCAGCGCGATGCAGCCGTCGATTTTTTGGAGGCGAATGCGATTTTTACCGCAACGAATCGCTATCTGGTGAATTCGGAAGGCGCCACCGTGCGCAATGGACAGGCGCTTTATGAGATGGATATTTCCAGCCAGTCGCAGGCGGCGGACGGAATGAACCTGCGTCGAGTCTATCAGTACTCTGTATTGGAAAAGAGGGAGTTGCCGACGGAGTCCGAGTTTGTCGCGCAGGCGGTGAAGTTGATAGCAAGCTTCAAGGATATGAAGGCTGCGCCGGTTGTAGATGATGAATATCACGGCCCGGTGCTGCTTTCGGCCAGCGCGGCTTCCAGCGTGGTTTCCGCCCTTATCGGGGAAAATTTGTTGGGGAGAAGGCCGGGTTTAGGCCAAAACGCACGGACCCTGGGAGCATGGGCCTCCAATTACAAGACTCGCGTGCTGCCCACGTTCCTCTCCGTGGTTGACGATCCAACAATCTCCTCTTTCAAAGGCAAGGAAGTAATCGGCGGTTATCCGGTCGATGAAGAAGGCGTCAAAGCCGATCGCGTTTCGCTCATCGAAAATGGAAAACTGGTCAATTACCTCATGAGCCGGACGCCGATTCGCGATTTCCCCGCTTCGAATGGCCATGGTCGCACGCCGGGAGCCTACCTTGGAAACCTGATTGTGAATGCAGAGCAAGCTGTGGCGCCGGAAGAACTCAAGAAGCGCCTGATTGCCCTTTGCAAGGAACGCGGCCTGGCTTACGGATACTACGTGGAGGCATTCGGGGAACAGCTGAGGCCGGCGTTGCTCCGCAAAATATGGGTCAACGATGGGCATGAAGAGCTGGTGCGAGGTGCGGTTTTTGGCAATCTCGATACCCGTTCGTTGCGGGACAATCTGGTTGCCGCGGGGGATGACATGTTCGTTCAAAACGTACGGCGAACTGCTCCGCACAGCGTTGTGGCGCCCTCTTTTTTGTTTGACGAATTGGAAGTGAAAAAAGAGGATACGAAAAACCTGAAGCTACCTGACTACCCTATCCCGCCGCTCCAAGCGAAGTAGCGGCACGGGGTAGACGCTCCTTGCAGGCATTCGGATCTCTGGCATTCATCTCGACATGATGAGAATGAATGGATACGAAGTGACGGACGCGTATTCATGTGTACGAATCGATTGGTGCGTACTGATGTTCAGCCCGCCGTGTTCACGACCAGTGCCAATGAAAACTCGGTCGTCGATACACGGCAGTTGAACGACAGGCGTGGTTTTTGAGCGTAGTCGTGTTGAATCGTAGGCTTGGTGTGGAATGCGGTGAGCTATCAACGTTGTACAAATAGCTATTCGCCGGGGCCCTGTTCCTCAAATGCGGTTAGAACCTCGTCTTCGATGTTCCATTCCTTCAGGACGCTGATTGCGGTTCCGGACCGGAACCCCGCTCTCATCAGAGCCCGAAAGATCTTAGCTGCTTCTCGGTCATTGCTGGGTTTTTGCATTCGCTTTTTTGCGAGGAAGGCGCGCGCCTGTTGAATCTCATCAATCCCTGAGAA
This sequence comes from Candidatus Angelobacter sp., assembly GCA_035295685.1. Classification (GTDB taxonomy): domain Bacteria; phylum Acidobacteriota; class Terriglobia; order Terriglobales; family Acidobacteriaceae; genus Angelobacter. The sequence goes on along the minus strand of DATGIO010000102.1, from coordinate 13,238 downwards.
AGTATCTTGCACGGCTTTTTCAATCACGTCGGCGTGGACACCCTTTACTTTGAGATCGGTAATGACCCGTCCTTGTCCGAAGCGGTTGTTATCGCGCCGCAAAGTGGAATACGTGGACGCGTACTGCGAATCGTTCAGGTATTTGCGCTCTTTGAGCATGGAGATGACGCTGTCAATCATCGCTTCGCCGGAGTCGCCCTCGGGCGCGCGGGCGCGCAGCAGGCGTTTTAATTCAGCGACGGTCCGCATCCTGCGGCCCAGGGCCCCTATGGCGTAATGGTAGAGCGCCGCTTCGTCGTAGTTTTTTCGTGGCTTATTGAAAGGCATTTGAATCGGCAGGCTTCCTCGCCGGCCTCTCTGCATTTTATTGCATGAGCGTTTTGCGATGTCTCAAACTCGGTGCCTCTCTTAAAATGCAAGGATGGATAACGTTCTTGAGTTGAGTCCGATTCGAGATCCGGTGCGGCTTCCAGCCATTGCAGGATACCGCGTGGTGTCAAAGGACATAGGCGCGTCTGGCGAAGCCATCCTGCTCTACGCTCCACTGCAAGAGGTGGCGCAGGTGTTCGGGACACACGAGGAGGCAGGGCAGGCAACGTTTCCTAGAACGCATACAGATCGGGCTTACCACGGTATGTTGTCGATCACGAATGAGATTGGCTCCACAATTCTCGATTTGCCGCTGCTCACAGCCACATTCCCAATGGTTCAAACATTGCCGGGAAATAGAGTTCTTGTGGTTGCTGCGCGGTGTGCGAGCAGGCCGGGGTTCAACGCAAGAGTTTATGGCCCGAATGGCAGTCTTCTCGATGAGTTTTGCCTGGGCGATGGCATTGAGCACGTTCAAGCGGACAGTTCCGGCCGGGTGTGGGTCGGTTATTTTGATGAAGGTGTCCTTGGCAGATTTGGAGAGAATGGGCTGGTCTGTTATGACAGCACGGGCAAGAAGTTGTGGGAATTTCAACGGCCTGAGGGAGTAGGCCCTATTGACGACTGCTATTCCTTGAACGTTTCGGATGAGGCAGTTTGGACTTGTTACTATTCCGAATTTCCCGTCGTTTGCATTGATCCCTCGTATTCCGTAACTGCTTGGGAGACCGACTTTGGCGGTGCCAAGGCATTGGCTGTTTGCGGAGATCTTGTCTTGATTTACACCGGACGCAAGGGCAAAAAGAACGAGTGCAGATTGGTTCGCCTGCGGGAGGGGCGGGCCGAAGACATTGCCGATGTGGCATTGCGTCTCCCAGGCGGACTGGATTCAACTGAGATTACGGTCATCGGACGGGGGAAATCGCTCAACGTGTTCGTCGGCGATGAATGGCATATATTTGAAGTTCCCAGGCTCGGCGCGAATGAAAGGAACAGCTAACCTTCTCAACAAGGAGTAATCATAATGTCTACACCCGCCGTATCTCACGTTTCCGATACCGCCCGCTGGGTGGCCATGTATCGCGCGATGGAATCGGAGCGCCCCGATGCGTTGTTCCATGATCGTTGGGCGCGCAAGCTTGCGGGGCCCGAGGGAGAAGCGATGCTGCGCACCATTCCCCGCGCGAAGCAGACCGCGTGGCCAATGGTTGTTCGCACGCAGGTGATGGACGAGCTAATCCTTCAAGTATTGCGCGACGATCAAGTCGACACCGTGCTCAATCTTGCGGCTGGCCTTGACGTGCGTCCTTACCGCTTGCCGCTGCGGCCATCGCTGCGATGGATCGATGCGGACCTTCCCGGCATCCTGGGATACAAAGAGAAGCAGATGGCGGGCGAACGTCCGCATTGTCCGGTGGAGTTTGTACAGATCGATCTTGCGGATGAGAAAGCCAGGAGCGCACTCTTTGAGCGAGTGGGTGGCTCGTCAACCAAAACGCTGGTGATTGCCGAAGGCTTGACTGTCTATCTGCAGCCGGAACAGGTCGCTCGCTTGTCGGCCGATTTGGCCGCGCAGCCCGCATTCCGCTGGTGGCTCATCGATCTGGCCTCTCCACGCCTTCTAAAAAGGTTAGATCGCATGTGGGGCAAAACGTTGCAGCGCGCTCCGATGCTCTTTGGCCCCGCGGAAGGCACAAAGTTTTTTGAGCCTCATGGCTGGCGGGAGCTTGAGTTTCGGTCCACGATGGATGAGTCGGTCCGTCTCCAACGCAGCATGCCATTGGCTGGGCTTTTTCGGTGGGTTGGGAAGCTATATCCGAAGAGGTTGCAAGAAGAGTTTCGCCGTATGTCTGGGACTGTGCTGCTGGAGAGAACGTAAACGTTCCCGGATTTGTTTTCCCGGGCTTTCAGTGCAGTCAGGCCAGCACCGGTGTTGCTGGATTCGAGTAAGTCACTACTCGAGGGGAGTCGCATATTCCTGTTTTTGCTCAGATTCGAGAATCGTGCGTCGGAACGGACGCCCCGTCGAGTCGGCGAAAGTGCCTCTGGATAGACGTTTAAAACTGCCCAATAAACCGTCATTTCACTTCATTAATTTGCGTGTTTCAAAACGACCCGAAAAATCATCGTGAAATGGATGGTTTGGATCGGAGCCAAGTGGGCTTTCACCTCCGGATCCGCATTTTAAGCATAGCTGAGCCTCGATAGCCGATAAAAACGGGCCTGCAATAACAGGTAAATTTTGCTGAATATTAAAAGGCAAAATTCTGAAAATAGTATCTATCTATTAAGTGACTGAAATGCAAGAATTTTGCGTCTTTTCCTTCCGAAGTGAGCCTGCGGTTTGGCGGAATTGTCATCCAGCCACGGCGCCGAGCGGGTCTAGAAATTTCGCCGCATGGAAGCAATGGAGTGCTGGTCGGCCGGCTGGCCAACGAAGGGACAATGCTGAAGAGGGACAACGCTGAAAGACGCGTTATCCCGGTTTGCGGTCGGCGCGGCGGCGGCGGTTGTAGCGCATCGCGATGTTCATGAACACGTTGCCGTTGTCCGTGTCGAAGCACATCACGAGAGACTCCTGCTCCTCGCTGTTGCTCTCGCCCCACTCCGCCTCGTGAATCACGGGCGGATTGATCTTGAAGCGGAACCCCTGATCGTTCAAGGCCGTGACCGCACTGCCAATCACCATGTTGGCGAGTTCGCAAACGGTCTCCTTGGCCATCTCGGCGGTTTCCGGCATAGGGCCGCCAGAAAGATAAGTGGCGACTTTGGCCGCCGTGGGCTCATCAACATCAAAGATGATCCGTCCCTCGATATCGCCTCTGATGGTGACCAGCGAGGCCACGCCCTTGCGGCGATATGCCTCCTGCTCCATGCTGACATCGCCAATGCGGGTAGGGCACTGCAGGGTCTCGGCAAGCACCGCATCGGCCGCGTTGATGAAGGGCTGAATCAGTTCCATCTTCATTTCCGCTCTCCCGCCGCAGCTGCGGTAGCGATTACAGCGTCGTCTCCCATGACGTACTTGATGACCTCATAGAGAATCTCGGCCTTCACCGGCTTCTGCACGAAGTGGCGAGCGCCCTTTTGCAGAGCGGCCACAATGTTCTCCTGATAGCCGACGGAAGAAACCATGACGATCCGGGCGCTCGGGTGCGCGCGGACGATCCGCTCGGCGGCTTCGATCCCCTCCATCTGCGGCATAGTAATGTCCATCAACACCATGTCTGGCGTGGTGCGGTCGTATTCGGTAATGGCGGTGCAGCCATCGCCCGCCTCACCCACGATTTCTCCGCCAAACGTTTCCACCATCTTCGCCACGTTTTTGCGGGCGAAAACCGAGTCATCCACTACGAGATAGCGGATGCGGTTGCGGTCTTTGCGAAGCAATTCCGGGAACTGGTCCATAATTTTCTCCTGCAACTCTCCCTTAAACTTGAGCAATCCGCGCAGCACGCTCGGGGCTGCACTGGATGGTCAGCGTGTTGCTTAGCATGTCGAGTGGTACGACACGCATCGCGTACCCCCGCTCAATCGCCGCCTTCGGCATGCCGAAGACAACGCAAGATTCCTCGCTCTGGGCGATCGTGAGGGCACCGGCGGTCTTCAGCAAACCCAACCCGAAAGCGCCATCGTCGCCCATGCCGGTCATCAGCACGCCGATGCCCCGGCTTCCGAACTCAGCCGCCACGGAGCGGAAGAGCACGTCCACGGAAGGGCGGTGTCCGTTCACACGAGCATCATCAGAAAGTACCACGATGTTGCCCATCGGCATACGGCGGACCTTCATGTGTCTGTTTCCCGGACAGATCAGCGCCCGGCCGGCGATCAGCAAGTCGCCGGATTGCGCCTCCTTTACGTCAATGGCGCAGCATTCATTCAATCGCCGCGCAAACATCTCCGTAAAGCCTTCCGGCATGTGCTGCACCACTACGATGCTGCCGGGAAAGTCGCCCGGCAACTCCGACAGCATGTACTGAAGGGCCATGGGGCCGCCTGTCGAGACTCCCACCGCAACGACTTTGGTCGGCTCCTGCCGTGGCCGATAGGCAGGTTTATTCGCTGTCCGCGTGGGCTCCTCATTGGGAAGCACCTGGCTTTGTCCCACCCGGGTTTTTGCGGCGACCTTGATCTTGCTGATCAGATCGGCGGCAATTTCCTCCATGTGCGCGGAGGCCGCGTCCCGAGGCTTGGCTACGAAATCGAGCGCGCCCAGTGCCAACGCCTTGAAAGTTGCCGACGCTCCGTCGGTGGTGTGGGCGCTGACCACGATCACCGGGATACGGAAACGGCGGGTGATCTGGCGCAGCGTCTCCATGCCGTCCATGCGCGGCATCTCCAGGTCGAGAGTGACCACCTGCGGGGCGAGCTCTTCGATCTTCTTGAGCCCGAAGGCCCCATCCATGGCGGTTCCGACTACTTCGATGTCGCTGTCCCGCACGAGAATCTGCGAGATCAGCTTGCGCATAAGAGCCGAATCATCCACCACGAGCACTCTTACTCTTTCACTCATGCGGTGGCTCCGATCATTTTGTGCATCCGTCCCATGCGCGAAATAATGCTGGCAATATTCAAGATCAGGACAACCGTCCCGTCTCCCAAAATAGACGCCCCACTTACGAGGTCGGTAGCTACCAGATTGTCGTCCAGGGCTTTGATGACAAGTTCTTCTTCTCCCACCAGGCGGTCCACCACCAATCCGAACTTTCGGTCGCCCATGGAAATTACCACAATGAACATGCGCTTGCCCGCCGCGGGCTGGTTGGCGATCTTGCTCAAATGGACCAGCGTGAGAATCTCATGGCGAAGCTGCAGCACGTCATGATGATCGACCACATGGATGTCGTTGGGGGTCGCCCTGGCAATCTCGATCACGGAGGCCAAGGGCACTGCATAGGTTCTCTGGCCCACACGGAAGAGCAGCGCTTTGATGATCGCCAGCGTGAGCGGGACTTTGAGAAGGAAGGTGGTGCCTTTTCCGGGAGAGGTCCGGATGCTTACGGTTCCTTTGAGCCTTTCCAGCACGGTCTTCACGATGTCCATGCCCATGCCGCGGCCGGAGATAGCTGTAACTTGCTCGGCTGTACTCAAGCCCGGATGGAAGACCAGGTTGGAAGCGTCGGAGTCGCTGAGGCTCTGCGCGTCGGCGGCTTTAATAATGCCTTGCTCCACGGCTTTGCGCAGGAGCTTATCGCGGTCGATGCCCCGCCCGTCGTCGGCTACTTCAATGACAATTTGATTGCCCTGGTGATAGGCGTCAAGCCGCACCGTGCCTTGTGCCGGCTTACCGCCATTGATGCGCTCGGGGGCCGACTCAATCCCGTGATCGACCGCGTTGCGCACCAGATGCGCCAGTGGCTCGGCCAGCATGTCGAGGATGCTTTTATCCAGGTCCGTATCCTGGCCGCTCATGACCAGGGTTACATCTTTTCCGCAGGACTTGGCGACATCGCGCACCACGCGCGGGAAGCGCCGGAAAAGCTGTTCCACCGGTACCATGCGGATCTTCATGACCGATTTCTGAAGATCGTTGATGATGCGCGACTGGAAGGCCATGGCATCGGCGAACTTCATCCGCAGCGGATCTTTCGGAAACCGTTTGTCGAATTCGTTCACGCTCTGGTGCATCATGCTCTTGCCGATAATCAGCTCGCCCACCAGATTCAGGACCGCGTCGATACGCTCGGCGTCCACGCGAAGTAATGTTTCGGGAATGCTGGAAAGCCCGGTTTGGGCCTCTGCCGGCACGGCAGCCGCAGGCACGGACGCAGGCGGTTTCGGTGATGGCTGCGTGGTTGCTGCAGCCGGAGCGCCGTTCTGCGGATGCCCGCTGCCCGGCCCATTCTGAAAATTCTTAGGCGTAGTGCTCGGAGGTGCTACAGGAGCGATGATTTCTTCCGCGCGAATTTGCGGCTCAACATCTTCGACAAGCTCCGCCGTTACGTGTTTCACGATGTCGAGAACGTCGTCGGACCCATCTCCGTTGAACACGCACTGTTCCACCAGAAGGCTGGAGACGACGGAAGGAATCCGGCACTTCTTTTCAATCCACTCCTGGTCGTGGGCGGTTGCGATCGCCGCTTCCACCACATCCAGGTCGTTCGTCAGCGTGCTTTGGTCGGGAACAATCGCCAGGAGGCGTCCGCACTCCTGCAAGACGTTGCGGACCAGTTGCATGGCGGCCCCGCGCATCGGGCAGTTTTGCTCGAAAGCAAAGGCGATGTTGAAGACGGTCTCGCCGCGGCCCAGGGCGTCTTCCATGACCATGTGCTCGTATTCGCTCCAGGCAAAACGAGCATGCAGCTTATAAGGACCGCCGTTGCCACCGTTGGTGGGGACGGGCTTTTGGGCCAGCGACATGATTTGCTGGCGCAATTCTTCTCCGGCCGGAGCCTGCATGTTGCCGCGATAGGCCGAGAGCATGGAGCTGAAGGTGTCGGCGGCAATGAGCACCACGTCGGCGATCGAACCGTTCGCGGATTCCGCCATCTCCGCAGTAAGCACGTCTTCAAGCTGATGAGCCAGTTCGCTCAGTTCCTGGTAGCCGCACGCGGCCGAGTCTCCTTTTAGAGTGTGAACGGTCCGCCGCACCTGCCGGATGATCTCCGGATCGCCAGGATGCTTTTCCAGCTCCAGCCCCTCTTCATTGAGGTTCTGCAACAACTCGGTTGCACTCTCAAAGAAGAGTTCGCGAAGCTCGGAGGCCCGTTCGTCGGAAAAGAAGCTCAACCTTGCACCTCAATACGCTGATAGGCTGTCCCGTTGTTCTGGTGGATCATACGGAACTTGTCGGAGAGGCCGAAGAGGCTCTCTGCGTGCCCGACCAGCAAATGGCCCTCGGGGTTCAAGCAGCGATAAAACTTATCGATCAACCGCTTCTGCTCGGCCTCGTCGAAATAGATCATCACGTTGCGGCAGAAGATGATGTCGTTGCGCTGCGGCAGGAACTCCGTTTTCAGGTTATGGAAGTCGAAGTGAACCAGTTCCTTGAGCGGCTGTTTGACCGAGTATTTGTCCCCGGTCTTGTCGAAGTAGCGCAGGCGGTAGGCATATTCCACCGGTTCCATGGCGACTTCCGGATAGCTGCCCTCTTGCGCGGCGCGCAGTACGGAGTAATTGATGTCCGAGGCCAGAATCTCCACCTTCCAGGGTGGAGGAATCAGCGGTTTCGGAGTCGGCATTTCAAAGGGCAGGGGATTGCGCAAATAGTAATAGGCCAGCGCATCGCAAACCAGCATGGCCATGGTATAGGGTTCCTGCCCCGTCGAACATCCCGCGCTCCAGAGACGCAGGGTCCAGTCGCGCCGCTCCTGCTTGCGGCGCAGGAGTTCTTCCAGGATCGTCCTGTGAAAGAGATCCAGCTGCGGCTTGTTGCGGAAAAAGCTGGTTTCGTTGACGGTCAGGTTCTCCAGCAGGGCATTCAACTCGGCCTTGCCCTCGTGGCTGGTGAGAAGGCGGTAGTAGCTATAGAACGAATCGAGCCCACTGATTTTCAGGCGGCGGTGCAGGCGGTCTTGCAGAAAGTGCGCGCGCCGCTCGTCGAAGTACATGCCGCAGACCTGGTAGACCAGGCTTTGCAGGAGCTTAAGTTCGGCTTCGGTAATCTGGATATGAATGCTTGGTGTGGCCATCTGTCCCCACAAATATTTTCTGGGTGTAACTGTACTCAGGCGGAAGCGGATTCGATCTCCATCGTCTGGGCTTCGGTAATCTCTCCCAGTCGCCGCAGCTCGCCCTTCTGCAAAATCTTGTTCAAGTCGATCAGGATAATCAGGCGGGTCGATAACTTGCCGACCCCCATCACATAGTTCAGTTCGCCCTCTTCAAAAACGTTCGGCGGTAAGTCGATGGCGGTTTCCGGGATCTTGAGGACTTCGGACGCCGCATCCACAATCAGGCCCACCATCTTGCCTTCCACCTCGACCACCAAAATGCGGTTCTTCTTATGGGTGGCGATCTCTTTCTCTCCAAATCGCTTCCGCAAATCGACGACCGAGATGATCTTGCCGCGCAGATTGATAACGCCTTCCACGTAACTTGGAGCCTCGGGAACCGAGGTGATGTCCGGCACGCGCACGATCTCATGCACCATGGAGATCGGGACTCCGAATGTCTCGCGTCCGATCCGGAAGCCCACAATATGCCGGGCGCCGGCGCCGTGTATGTCTCTCGCCATGCCGTCCCTCCAGGCTAGTTATTGAACGCGGCATTCGCCGCAGCAAACCGCGACGGTGCGCGCTGTGGCCTCTGGTCTTCGCCCCGGCGAGCCATGCCGTGGTTGCCGGAGCCATTGTGCATGTTCTCAAGCACAAAGCGGTCCATCGATTCCAACATGGAGCGAGCCATCTTGGACATTTGCTCGGATGAAGCAGCTAACTCCGTAGAACCCGAAGAAGAGCGCTGCACCAGTTCCCGCATCTTTTCCATCGCGCGCACAACCGCCTGCGCTCCCGACGCCTGCTCTTCCACCGACGAGTTGATCTCGTGCGTGATCTCGTTCAGGCGGGTGGTCGCCTTGGCAATTTGCGAAGAGCCGTGCGATTGCTCGTTGGTCGCGGCCCCGATTTCCTGGGCGAACTTGTACACCTCCGCCACTACATTGGAGATCTTCTTCAACGCGCCGCTCAGATCGCCGCCCAAAGTGAGGCCTTCGTTGACGATTATCGTGCTCTTTTCCATGTTGTCCACGGCCTTGCGAGCTTCCTTCTGAATGCTTTGAATCAGGTCGGAAATTTCGCGGGTGGACTGGGCCGATTTCTCCGCCAGCTTTCTTACTTCATCGGCAACCACGGCAAATCCTAAACCGTGTTCTCCGGCGCGGGCCGCTTCGATGGCCGCATTGAGCGCCAGTAGGTTGGTCTGTTCCGCAAGATCATCGATGACTTCGATGATCTTGCCGATGTCGTCGGCGCGTTGGCCGAGCACCGAGATGATTTCCGCCGAAGAGCCGATGGCTGAGTTGATACGGTTGAGGCCGTCTGTGGCCTTCTCCATGGTGTTGATGCCGTTGTGCACCTCGTCGCGAGAGCGCTGCGAGATGTCGAGCAATACCTTGGCTGTGTCCGCCACCCGCTGAATGGAGGCCACCATCTCGTCGATGGAGGCGGAGGTCTCACTCACGTTTGAGGATTGCAGTTGCGTGCTCTTCACCATGTTCTGCACGTTGATGCTCATCTCGTGCATGGTGCTGGTGACTTCATCAATGGCCGAGGCGGCCTGTACGCTGATCTTGGCGGAATCGTCGGAGGCGCTGGCTACCTGGTTGGAGCCGCTGGCCACCTGGGCCGCACTATCGCGCACATTCTTAACCAGCGTACGCAGGCCAAGGGTCATCTCGGCGAATGCGTTTCCTAAAGTGTCGCGCGAAGAACGAGGATGAATTTCGACGGAAAGATCGCCGCCGGCAATGGCCTCGGACACCGCGGCCATTTCTCGTAGATAGGCCACCATGTTGTTGAAGGTGGCGGCCAGTTCTCCAATTTCGTCGTTGGCGTAAATTTCGACCTTTTGGTCGAGGTCGCCGGAGTTGGCAATTTGTCCGGAGACAGAAATCAGTTGCGCCAGCGGAGAGGTAATCGAACGCGCCGATCGCCATGCAATCACAGCGCTGAAGAACAGCACCAGAAGGAAGCCGATGATCGTTACGGAGCGGGTGGTGTTATTGGCACGGTCGGAGCTTTCTTTGGCTCGCTGCGTGGCCGTGTCGACAAGGCTGTTCAGCTCTTTCAGGGGAACCGCCTCTTGCTGAAGCCATTCGCCGGGATTCGACTGGAGGTAGGCGATTTGCAACTCGGCGACCGTGGAGCTGCCGGAGTCGACTTGCTTGCGCTTTTCGATCAGGGGCTTGGCAAACTCCTTTTCCCATTTGATCTCGAGGGAGCGCATGGCTTCGAGCAACTCGTGGGCTTTCTCTTTGCTATCACCCAGGGCATCCACTTTATCTTCCGCGGCGGTAATGAGCTGGTCTACGGATTTTTCGCCCTGGTCGAGTTGGTCGGCCTCATTGTTGTCTCCGTTCAGCAAGAAGTTACTGAGCCGGAGATGGTTCTGCATACGCGTCTGGTCGACTCGCGATGCCGCCTGAACCATGTCGATCGTTTTGCGGGCCAGAGTCTGCACATCGTGCTCTTTGACCACCACCCAAAGATTGACCAGAAACAGTGCAATCACAATGACCAGGATGGAGCCGAAGCCAATATAAAGTTTCTTACCAATGCTCATGATTCAAACCTCCACGCGCCTTCCGCGTCTTGCACCCGTTGTCTTGCATCCGTTGATAGGCTGCGTGTTTTCAATCTTTTCTTCCCGCGATCTTCTCTTCGCGCGATCTTCAAGCCCGCAAAAACTTTGCCGCCTTGGCCGAAACTCTGGATCGAAGTTTGGCCAGCCACTCGAACCCGAATGTTCGATCTTCGGGCCTCGATCTTCTGATCTTCGGTCTTCGCTCAAGTGCTCGATCCGCTCAACCCCTCGAACCCCTCGCCTCGACCGGGCGATTCCTGAAGCAAGGGATTGCCTGACGGGCAGGACATACCCCGCTCCTGGAAAAGCAATGTCAGTGCCATGCGCCAGACGGACACGTACCTTCGGAATGTCTGTTATCTAACGTATTGAAAACACATGGGTTCAAAAACAGGGTCTTGAAGGTTGGGGCGGGAGGACGATGGAAAGAGTGACGGCGCGTCTCAGCTTCGGCGTGGCATTTAAGGATTCTGTCTCACGGTGAGACGCTAGCCCACAGAGAAATGCAGAAATGCATGGCGGGAGGACCGTCAGGAAACGGAGCGAGTCTGAAGACGCCATCAGAAATACACGGCTCCTCTGAATTAAAAGTTGAATTGAGTCGTGGAACTTGGAGGCCTGTCTCACGGTGAGACGTACCATGACTCTTGCACCAAACCAATCGCCCTGGCCTCCCTTGCCGATCTCTATGGACGCAGCCCGTTTGATCAGCTTGATCCGTCCGCTCTCGAAACCTTTCATCTCATCGCCCCTGCGAGATTTTGCCGTGGAATCGTGAAAGGACGGATGTATTTTTCGACCTTATGAAAGGGAAATGATGAAATCGGATGGGCGGTCCAGTACTCATCCGCCCTTCCAGATAAGTAAGGCTTAGTTTGAAGCAGGCGTCTGGAGTTGCGCGAGATCGGCAAGAACGTTGCTGCTGTGCGTCATGGGGTTTACCCTGACGTAGACTTTTTGGATTACGCCGGAAGGATCGATAATAAACGTATTGCGTGCGGCATAGCTCTGTCCCTGATAGTCCATGACCGAGCCATACTGACTAGTCACCGAGTGGTCGGCATCGGAGAGTAATTTAAAGCTCAATCCTTCTTTCGTGCAGAAGTTCGTGTGCGAATCGACCGAGTCTACGCTGACGCCGACAATCACCGTGTTCATCTGCTGATACTTGGCGATATCTTTCTGGAAGTTGTGGGCCTCCATCGTGCAACCGCTGGTCATATCTTTGGGATAGAAATAGAGTACGACCCACTGCCCCTGGAACTGGCTGAGGGATACCGACCCCGACTGGCTAGGAAGCGTAAATGCGGGCGCCTGTGTCCCAACGGATGGCGGTTGGGTGGCGGCAAACGCCGCGATGGTCAAAACTGAAATGCAGGAGATCATCAAAATAAGCCTGCGCTGGATTTGATGACGACGAGTTGGACGGAAAAGAACGCTATTCAAGTAAGGCCCCCTTTTAGATGGTGGAAATTCAGCATAATAGAGCCAGCAATTTGAGTTCAAGTGAAATCACAGAAATTTCTTTTTGTCTAGGCCAATGTATGACAAGTTTTATTGCGTGGGCGTGTACTACTTCAGAGTAATGATGCATCTTCCTGCTCTGGGAGCCCGATATCTTGGCAATAGAGTCACTGGATGGATTCCGTGCAGCAGCCTTAGATCGTTATCTATTATTTTTAGATTTGCCTCAAAATCTCTATCAAGCTGGAACATTTTCTAGCTTTTTTGAGTCAAATAAAATTAGGATTGACTCTTAAATGAGCTATAGGCTATTGTGCTTAAGCGAAAAGTAAAGAGCACAATTTATGTCTCGATAAAGAGCATTGCTCCCGGCGGAGCCATGCTCCTAGGCAAAATAATTTTCCTGATCGCATACTTTTGCTTTCGTAACGTTGCCTGGATTGGAACCTAGGGCGGACAGAATTTCAATCTATGCTGAATCTCATTTTTATAAAGAGATTTATGTTGTCGCTTTTATAAAAGCTAACTTTTCATCGCCGCAAAAAACGAAGCCAAGATTCTAAGTTTCAATTGAAGAATCGAAAAGCCAGAGCCAGGCTGTCAAGCGCCGGCTATTTGAGGGAAAACTAAAGGTCCATGCCCAGAATAGCGCTGTTGTCCCCTTCCGATACCGTGACGAACATTGATCCACTCATTTCCGGATTGAAACGCCTACGCGTCGCGCTTTCGGCGCTTCCGTCACTTCCGTCTTTGGGGAGGCTCGCATTCCAAAGTCTATGGGTTTGGTTGTTTCTGTTGCCGTCCTGTGCTATTTCAGGCTTTGGTTCGGTCACGATCGACGCAAACGTTTCGGCCGATCTGTCATCGGCGGCCACTCAGGTCACCACGCCCGCGTTTTCAACCGCCAGCGGACATGAGCTTTTGCTGGCATTTGTTGCGGGTGATGGAAGTGTGCCGGGGATGACCTCCACCGTTACAGGGGCGGGCTTGAATTGGGTGCTGGTTGCCAGGGCCAATAGCGCTGGAACCGCCGAGATTTGGCGCGCCTTCTCCTTCCTGCCGCTGAGCAATGTCACGGTAACCGCCAATCTCGGCCAATCGGGGATTGCCTCTTTGCAAGTCGTTAGCTTCTCGGGGGTTGATAGTTCCGGAATCGACGGCTC
>DATGIO010000101.1:0-14857 GCA_035295685.1 Candidatus Angelobacter sp. | reverse complement strand
GGAAGGCATGAACCATAGTGACCCGTATGTCCCCAACCTGCTGCGATCCGCCCTTGTTCATGGGAGCAATCTGCTGCACACCCTTCTTTTTCAGCCAGAGGCAGATTTCGTAGTTACCCACCACGATGGGATTGTGCTTTTTGGCAATATCGACAGCATCGCCGATGTGATCGCCGTGTCCGTGCGTGACTAGCACGACGTCGATACGATCGAACGTTTTCTTGTCCGCGGGCGCAGACGGATTGCCCGTGAGCCACGGATCGATGATGATTTTTTTCCCTCCAGGAGTCTCGATGTGGAAGGTGGAGTGGCCTAGCCAGGTCACTTGAATGCCATTCAGATTCATCTGTCGGTATTCCCTTTCTGTTGGGTGCAATGTTTGAAGGTGGATGGTTGACGACAACAGGGGCTATCGATTGCGGGCTATCCAGGCGCGATAACCGCCCATTAACGAACTTGCGTTCTTAAATCCCATGCGCTTGAGCATGTAGACGGCCAGCACCGAGCGGCTGCCGCCATCGCAATAGCAGACGATTTTGCGGTCAAAGTCGGTGGTCACCTCGTCGATTTGCGCCTCGAGGATTCCGCGCGGAAGGCTGACCGCTCCGGGGATCGTTCCCTCCTCCGACTCCTCTTTCTCGCGCACGTCGATGATGTCGAAATCCTCTCCGGCCTGCCGCATTCTTTGAAACTCCTCCGGATCGATTTGCTGGACCTCGCTCTTGATTTCATCAACGAGCTTCTTGAAAGCGGGCATCGACATAAGAAATACCGATCTCCTGAGACGGGGGAACTTGGGAACGAAAAATTCTATTCGTTCCACCGCCTTTCTGTCTCGCGACACGGAGCGAGAGGAACCTCGCATCACCGCACCCGAGCCTCATTGTGCTAGGCTTTTATCTTTCCGGGAAGCGCTCAGCACAATACACATTTCAGGTAGCCATGGAAATCTCCACAGATCGGGCGAAAGAGGCCCTGCACGTGATGATCGACCGGAACCGCATCGCGGCCCGCGTCGCTGAACTCGGCCAGCAGATCACCGACGATTTTGCCGGCCAATCGATCATGCTCATCGGAGTCTTGAAAGGGGCATGTCTGTTTCTAAGCGATCTGGCGCGGCAGATCAAAACCGACGCGACCTTCGATTTCATCGCGGTTTCAAGCTACGGCGGTTCGAAACAGAGCGCGGGCGAGGTGCAGCTCATCAAAGACGTTACCGGGCCACTGCAAAACCAAAACGTAATCCTGGTTGAAGATATTCTCGACACCGGCTTGACCTTGAACTTTCTGAAGAAGCTTTTTCTCGCGAGACAGCCACGTACGCTCAAGATCGCCACCCTGCTCGACAAGCCTTCCCGCCGCATTCAACCCGTGGACGCGGACTACGTGGGCTTCCAGATTCCCAACGAGTTTGTGGTGGGGTATGGCCTGGATTACGCAGAACGCTATCGTAACCTGCCAGACATTTGCATTGTTGCCCAAGAGCCCCCAAAGTGATTTACAATCCGCATGGGATGTCTCAAGTTATTACTGACCTTCAAGTCCAGGTGGGAAGCTGGCAGTCGGTCGCCGGCTCCATCGACCACACTCTCCTTAAACCAGAAGCAGCCCGAGAGCAAATCATCCGGCTGAGCGAAGAAGCGGCTTTCTTTGGGTTTGCCGCCGTCTGCATCAATCCGTGTTGGATCAATCTGGCTGTCTCCATTCTCCGGTCCACGCCCGTCAAGGTCGCCACAACCATCGGATTTCCGCTGGGAGCCAACCACACTTCGGTGAAGAGATTTGAGGCGGCCGAGGCCCTGCGGGTGGGGGCGACCGAACTAGACATGGTCATGAATATCGGCGCGCTCAAGTCCGGAGATCGAGGCATTGTACAAGCGGACATTGCCGCAGTAGCGGAGGTAGCGCACAAGCATGGGGCGACGCTCAAGGTCATCCTGGAGACCCATCTTCTTACGCTTGAAGAAAAGATTCTGGCATGCGAACTTTGCCTCGCGGCCAAGGCCGATTTTGTAAAAACGTCCACCGGCTTCACTGGCGGAGGCGCTACCGCGGACGACGTAGCGTTGATGCGAGGCGTCGTGGGGCATCGCGCGAGAGTCAAAGCATCCGGCGGAATTCGCACCGCGGCCGCAGCCCGCGCCATGATTGAGGCAGGCGCAGATCGTCTTGGAACCAGCAACGGAGTTGCGATTGTGCAGGAAATGGGAGCGCCCGACCTTCATCGGACGTAGAAGCAAGGTAAGCAGAAAGTGCAAAACCAACTCTTCGCCACGAAGTCCATTGACAAGCTGATCACTGGATCGGAAGCGCCGGGACAGCAATTAAAAAAGACTCTTGGTCCGTGGTCTCTTACCGCTCTCGGCATCGGAGCGGTCGTCGGCTCGGGCATCTTTACCAGCATCGGCACCGCCATCGGCGGGGAAAAATTCAACAAATCCTCCCTCCTGAATGCGCCGCTGCTGGATTACGTTGTGCATCACACCATGAGCTTTGGCAGGCCGGGCGCTGGGCCGGGCATCGCTCTTTCGATGACCCTGGTGGGCATCGTTTGCGCCTTCACCGCGCTGTGCTATGCCGAACTCGCGTCGATGATCCCGGTGGCGGGAAGCGCCTACACCTATACATACGCCACCCTGGGCGAACTGGTCGCTTGGATCATTGGCTGGGACCTGATCCTGGAATACGCCGTGAGCAACATGACCGTGAGCGTCGGCTTCGCCTCGCACATGGTGGGCTTGCTGGACTGGTTCAACATTCACCCGGCTTTGCGATGGATCAGCCCGGCTTACCTGCCCGCCGGGCTTCAAGACATCAACGGCCAAGTTCTCTACGATCCCGGATGGCACTTCGGATTCAACTGGCCGGCTTTCCTGATCGTGACGCTGCTGACGGTTCTACTGGTTCGGGGTATCCGCGAGAGCACGGAAGCCAACAACATCATGGTGCTTCTCAAGATCGGCGCCATTATGGTTTTTGTAATTGCAGGAAGCCATTTTATTCATCCGGCCAACTGGCATCCTATAAATCCGAACGGGTGGTCGGGCGTCCTGACCGGCGGCTCTATTATTTTCTTTTCCTATATCGGATTCGACTCCGTCTCCACCGCGGCCGAGGAGGCAAAGAATCCCAAGCGAGATATTCCCTTCGGCATCATTGCCACCCTGTTGGCATGCACCATTCTCTATGTGACCGTGGCGATCGTCCTGACAGGGGTTGTTCCCTGGCAGCGCCTCATGGGCGACGCCGCACCCGAAGTCCATGCGCTGAAGAAGCTCGGCCTGAATTGGTCGGAATTGGCTGTTCTGTGCGGAGCGATGCTGGGAATGATTTCATCTCTGCTCGTTTATCAAATTGGCCAGGCGCGAGTGTGGTTCGCCATGTCACGGGACGGCTTGCTGCCAAAGCTCTTTGGACGGGTGCATCCACGCTACTGCACTCCGCACATGGCAACGTGGATTGCAGGAGTGGTGGTCGGCATACCAGCGGGCCTCTTTGACATAGGCAGCCTTTCCGACCTCACCAACATAGGGACGCTGTTTGCCTTTGTCCTGGTTTCTGTGGGGGTGTTGATTCTCCGCTTCCGGGAGCCGCTACGGCACCGCGCTTTTCGCGCGCCGGGCGGGCCGATCGCACCTGTGCTCAGCGTGGCCTTTTGCGTCCTGTTGATGGCGGGCCTGCCGATCCTCACGTGGATTCGATTTTTTATCTGGCTGGGAATCGGTTTGTTGATCTATTTCTTCTACAGCCGCCACCGCAGCGAGTTTGCCCCGGCGCGTAGTTGAGTCGCGGCCTATGGATCACTTTAAGAATCCAGAGATGATGGGCCAATATTGATGGCACAATGAGGCCTGTTGTGCAAAACAAAATCACAGTGATATTCGTCTCTCTTTACTTTGCAACGGCTCTTGGCTTTGCCACGGCTCTGCATTGCACAGCTACGGTGGGTGCCGGATCGCGTTGTGGTTCTGTCGACACGGCGTCTCCACAAGCTATTGATATCGAAGTCTCTAGAATTTTTAATTCGACGCTCGATCGGATGGAGTCCACGGCTGCCGACGGCATTAAGGTTTCAACATGGATGGGCTGGAGCTCATCAGATGAAGAGCAAATTGAATGCCTGGGGCAAGGGGCGTTGCCTTCGATCGAAAAACAGTTGGGCTCGCAGCGCGCTTTTGGGCAGTTGCTCGCGGTGAAGATGCTTGGCTGGGTTGGCGGTAAAGAGATCATCGCTCCTTTGGCAAAAGTTCTTCAAGAGTCAAAATCGCAATCTGTGAGAGTAAGCGCCCTCGAATCGCTCTTCCATGCGCCAGGTTCCGATGCTGTGCCGGTGCTGAAATTCGTATCAAAGTCCGATCCAGATAAGCGGGTGCGGACAAAGGCAGAGGAGATTCTTGCACGATACGACAAGACAGAGGCCAGCCAATCGAGATTGACTATGGTGAAGGATGAAGCTTCGATGACAAAATACAGCTCTGATTTCCCATCAACTTTCACTTTCACGTTCAAGAATGTTCCGTTCCAAGCATGACCATTGGTGCTAAAGAGTGTGCGTGAAAACCCAAAATCAATTTTCGGGACATTCTTATTTTGGAAAAGGTGTTCCAGCCGACGAAAAAAAGTGCCGCTGCTGCGCCGCTTAAAACCATCTGATAAGGCGTCATTCCAGTTGATTAATTTGCATGTTTCAAAACGGCCTGGAAAATCAATGCGAAATGGAGGATTCAGGTCGTGCGTTACGCTTGCTTGCAGCCCCAAAGCCGCATCCTGAGCATAGCCGAGCTTCAATGGATGGTAAACACGGGCCCGTAATAACAGGCAAATGATGGATGAATATTATGAGGCAAACTCGGCGAAACACTTTTCTTTTGTTAAAAACTTAAAATACTCGGAATAATTAGGAAGAATCGGGCTTTGAAGACACCTCGCCAGCAAAAAGTATCGTCGGGCAGCCACTTCCTTTGCGCCGCTTATCCCCTTAGCGCTTCGTTGGGATCGACCTGGGTAGCGCGACGAGCAGGCACATAGCTAGCAACCACTCCTACGGCGGCAAACAGGACCGCAGCCAGCAGAAACGTCGTTGCATCTTTTGCTTCGACCTTATAGAGCAGGTCGGCGATAAAACGAGTCAGGGTAACCACCAGAATGACCGCCGCCGCCAATCCGGCGACAATACCTATCAGAACAAGGGTCAGGCTGTGTCCCAGCACCAGGCGCAAGATATCGGACCGTCCGGCGCCCAGCGCCATACGAATGCCTAGTTCGGTTTGACGCTGCGCCACCGAGTACGCCAGCACTCCATAAATTCCAATAATCACCAGGACCAGAGCAATCGAAGAAAGGCCGCCCAGGACGAACATGGTAAAACGAGGCTCAGAGCGGGATTTGTCCAGCATCTCATCGAGCGTTTGCACGTTGGTAACGGGTTGGTTCGGATCGACGGAATAAACCTGCTTCTCCGCAGCCGAGACCAGTTGGTGAGGATCAAAGGCTCCCCGCAGAACAATATTCATGTTGCCCCAAGGAAGTTGAGGAAACGGGATGTAAAACTGCGGCTGCGACTCGGAAGCCAGACTCACGTTTCGTACATCGCCCACTACGCCCACCACCTCGGACGCCTGCACCTGCCGCCCAAGAAAGACATGCTTGCCGATGGGGTTCTCATTAGGCCAGAAGCGCTTGACGAGCGCCTGGTTTGCTATCAGCACTTTCGATCCCTGGGCGTTGTCCTGATCGCCAAACACACGCCCCATGATGAGAGGCACCCCCATGGTTTTGAAGTAGTCGGGGCTGATGGTTTCGATCACAAAAAACGGACGCTTCGCCAGAGGCAGATTCGGCTGCCCATCCAGAAGGGCCGGGGTGAAACGGCGAGGATTCAGTGGAAGCGCGGAGGATATGGCGGCGCTGCGCACTCCCGGCAACGAAGCTACCTTCCGCACCGTTTCGTCGTAAAAGGCGATCTGGCGGTCCGCCGCCGCGTACTGCACGGTGGGCAAGGAGACATTCATCGAAAGCAGGTTATGAGGATCGAAGCCCAGATCAAGTTTCTGCAGCCTGACAAAATTGTTGATGAGAAGGCCGGCAAAGATCAGCAGCAACATGCTGAGCGTGACCTGGAGGACAACGAGCAGACTCTTGACCTGCATGCGGCGTTGGCTGCCGGTTGTTCCCCGGCCCTCGTCGCGGAGCGCTCCATTCATATCGGTCTTGGAAAGCTGAAGCGCGGGAAACATGCCGAAAAGCAGGCCAGTCAGCAACGAAATTGCTACTGTGAAGGTGAGGACGTGCCAATCTACAGCCAAGTCGGCACCTTGAGGGAGGATGCCCCGGCCAAGGCGCGCCACCATTCGCGTTCCGAGAAAGCTCAACGAAAGGCCCAACACGCCTCCCAAAGCGGCCAGCACAACACTCTCAGTCAAGAGCTGCCGCACGACCACCCCACGCCGGGCCCCCAGGGCAGCACGAATGGCAATCTCTTTTCTGCGCGCGAGCGCCCGCGAAAGCAAAAGGCTCGCCACGTTGGCGCAGGCGATCAGAAGAACGACGCCCACGGCGGCCGACAACATCAGCAGTCCCAATCGAAACGTAGAGACAAGCTGCCCTTGCAAGCTCAGCACGCGGATGGCAATCGCCGGATCGGAGTCAGGCGCTTTGGGATATTCCTGACGGTATTCCCCGTTGAGAACATCCATCTCGGCATTCGCGGCTTGCAAGGTCTTCCCCGGAAGCAAACGGCCAATCATCGTGAGATATCCAGTGCCTCCCTGGATCTGCTGGGGAGAGGCCAGATTCAGTTCGAAGAACCGAGGCGACCAAATATCCACAGGCCCCAGCAGGCCGAACAGGAAGCCGGACGGAACCACACCTACGATGGAATAATCGATGCCATCCAGAGCAATGTTTTGGCCCACGATATCGCTGGCCGCTCCAAAACGGCTCTTCCATAGGCCATCGCTAATCATCACCACGCGTTTGCCACCGGCTTCTCCTTCGGAGGCAAGGAATGTCCGTCCAATCTGTGGCTGCACGCCAAGGAGATCGAAGAAACCTGGGGAGACACGCGCTGAGGGAAGCTGCTGGGGCTCGCCGCGTCCGGTTACGTTGAAAAACTCTTCGGTGAGCGCCGCCACCTGAGAAAATGAGCGGCTCTGCTTCTGAATCAACTGAAAGCGGATCAGCGACATGGAGAGATTACGGTCGATCCCCTTGTTCTTCTCAATGGCAACCTGCGCCAACTGATCCGGATTGGCATAAGGCAGCGGCTTGAGCAGCAGCGCGTTCGTGACGGTAAAAATAGTAGCGTTGCCACCGATGCCCAGCGCTACGGTGAGCACGGCAACCAGACTGAATCCAGGGCTTCTCAACAGAAGGCGCACAGCATAACGCACGTCATAGAGCAATGTTTGCAACCAGTCCATGGAGATACCCCCTTGGGATTCGGCTCTTGCCTTTTTCTTTCGTCTTCTATCTCTTGTCTTTTCTATCTTCTTACATTTTCTGTGTACGGCGCCCGCCACGCGGCGACATCCCCCGTCCACCATCTACCGCACCAATGATGCCGGGCTCCGCCGCGCTTAAAAGCGCAGGAAGTTTATCCGGCGTTTTGGCTTGAAAGCAACCCACACAGGCCGAGGGCGGTCCGCATCGCCTTGGCGATTGTTTTGCCGGAACGGGCGTTCTGCATAAGTTCTAAAGCAAGTTTAGCGTAGCGCCAGACGTTTGCGGGATGAGCGGCGGCTGCGGCAACCGGGTGATATCCTTCCCCAAGCGCGCCACGGGAACTACCAATCGAGAAGGAGCACATACAAATGGACGAGGCCTGGAAACGGTGGGAAGGCCACGTTATACATGGCGAGTTTCCCCTACAAAGATATATGGGTGGTTCAAACTACGGCGCTGTGTTTGTAACGCAGCACCCAGACCAACCCTCGCAACCAGCGGCAATCAAATTGGTCCATGGAGACGCGCCGGGTATGGAATCCCAGCTTTCCCAGTGGATGATTGCCGAAAACCTTTCTCATCCTTACCTGATACGGCTTCTACGGACTGGACGCTCGTCCTTGGGAGAAGCTACGGTCTATTTCGCGGTGATGGAGTACGCCGAGGAAAATCTTGCAGAAATTCTTCCGGAACGGCCTCTGCGACCCGATGAAATCAGCGACATGCTCGGCCCGATTCTGGAAGCTCTGAGTTATCTGCATGGCCAGGGACTTGTGCATGGCTGCTTAAAGCCCGCCAACATATTGGCTGCGAACGACCAACTTAAACTTTCCAGCGACGGCATCCTTAGAATCGGCAGCGGCGTGCCGGATTGCCGGCGCGGCGTCTACGATGCTCCCGAAGCAAACCAAGAAATCAACACGGCCTCCGATGTGTGGTCGCTGGGCATTGCCCTGACTGAGGCACTCACCCAACGGCGGCCCGAGTCCGTTCCATCCGTTCGTGAAGACGGAACAGGCACAGGTACTGTTGTGGCGCCCGACAATCTGCCGGAGCCATTTCTGGGAATCATCCACGGCTGCTTGCAGGATGACCCCGCGTCGCGTTTGAAGGTTTCAGAAATTGCTGAACGGCTTGGGGCGGCAAAACAGCCCATGCCCGCCGCAGAGATCGTATCGGCCATCTCCCAAGCTGAAGCTGCAAAACCAGTCGTGCCGATTGTGCCTGCATCCCTTCCACCCGAGGCAAGCCGGGCACCGAAAACTACCATCGCTCCGCCTGAAAATGCACGCCCAGCACGGAGATCCGCCCTGCCGGCTGTTGTAACGGCGGCCGCAGTCATCGTTCTCGCGGGCGTGTTCGCGGGATGGAAGCTTCTGGCAGGTCAGCCGGAAGTCCACCAGGAAATTCCCGCGACAGCGGTACAAGCGGCAGCAGTGCAACCGCCGAACGAACAACCGGCGAGCACCAGCAATGGAGATCGTCGCTTAGATTCCTCGAGCCTAGTATCTCCGGGTCCAGATTCATCGAACCCAAAGTCTTCGGGCGCAGGCGCCTTGGAACCTTCCGCTAAAGCCGAGGAAAAGCCTACTCCATCGGAAATTACAACCGTGCCCGCGGACAAACCATCTCCATCCGTTCCCTCGGCGGGTGGATCAAAGTCTAAAGGGTCTGCAAGCCCGTCCGCAGATTTGTTTTCGTCTTCGGCTCCATCTTCGACTTCGGCTTCGTTGACGGCCATTTCTACAAATGCTCCCACCAACACCGCAATGATCGATAATCCGGGTGAGGGCGATGTTACCCACGAAATTCTGCCCATGGTTTCTCAAAAAGCGCAGGGCTCCATCCAGGGGACCATTGTGGTCACCATCAAAACGCAGGTAAGTCCAGCGGGAAATGTGGTCCAGGCGGATTTCGATTCGCCCGGCTCCAGCAAATACTTTTCCCGGATCGCGATGCAGGCTGCACAGAAGTGGAAGTTTATTCCGGCTGAGGGAAATCCCAACCGGGGGTTCCTCTTACGGTTCGAATTCCGCAGCGACGGGACCAAGGCCGCTGCGAAATCGATGAATCCATAGCCATATAGAAGCACGGCGGGCCCTCCCTTACCGGGAGGGCCTTTGCGTCTCTGCACATTCGCAGCAAAATACTCTCCTGTTGACATCCGACCCAAGAGCGCGCATACTCCTGTCGGATGCCTTCCCAAAGAAAAGACAACGACAGAGCGGCTTTGCTGCAAGGGACGCTGGACCTGCTGATCCTACGAACACTGGTCCTCGGCCCGAGACACGGCCAGGGCATAGCCCGCTCCATTCAACAGCAGTCTGAAGAAACATTTCTTGTAGATCACGGATCGCTCTATCTGGCGCTGCAAAGGCTGGAAGACCAGGGGTGGGTTAGCGCCGAGTGGGGCGTCTCCGAGAACAACCGGCGGGCGCGGTTCTATGAACTCACCAAGAAGGGCCGCAACCAGCTTACAGAGAAGACCAACCAGTGGCGACGGGTAGCAAGGGCAATTTCACTCATTCTCGGAGCCGGAGAGGCAGAGACCTAATCGATGTTTTGGCGCAGGAAACGCTCGTTGGACGATTTCAAGGAAGAGATTCAAGCTCATCTCGCGCTCGAAGCCGATCATCGCCGCGAAGAGGGGGAAGCCGATGCGGAGGCGAGCGCGAAGCGCGCGTTCGGAAATATCGCCATGGCCGAAGAGACCTTCTACGAAAAGGGCCACTGGATGTTTCTAGACCATTTGCGCCGAGATCTGCGGCATGGTCTCCGCCTCATGCGCCGCCGCCCAGGATTTACAGCGGTGGTGGTGCTGACCCTGGCACTCGGCATTGGCGCAAACACGGCGATTTTCAGCCTGCTCGATGCAGTTTTGCTTCGCCCTCTTCCCTACCGAGATCCTGGCCGTTTGGCGATGTTATGGGCCGAAGATACCCTGCACAACGATCAGGAAGAGCAGGTGTCTCTACTGAATTTCGCCGACTGGAAGAGCCAAAGCCATACCTTTGAAGATATGGCGCTGTTCCGGCCGCAGACCTTTCTTCTCGGCTCCGATGGATCGCCGGACAGAATGCGCTCCGCTCGCGTTTCCGCTAACTTCTTTCCGCTGCTTGGCATTGAGCCGTTCATCGGCCGGGTTTTTACCCCGGAAGAAGAAAGCCGCGCGGAGCAGGTCGTGATTCTGAGCTACGGCCTGTGGCAGAGGCAATATGGAGGTTCTCCTCAAGCGGTAGGCTCGGAATTGACCATGGATGGAAGGAAGCTGCGCATCATCGGCGTGATGCCGGCGACGTTTCAATTTCCCTTCGAAGACACGCAGGTGTGGGAGCCGCTGAGCGCACATCCCTACTGGGCCGCTCGCGACAAGTCCGCAGCACGTTCCGATGGAGCATGGTATGTTCTCGGCCGCATCCGGCAAGAGGCCAGTTTGGCCCAGGCACAGGCTGAGATGAACGCAATCGCCCGCCGCCTGCACGCCCAATATGCCGACCGCTATGGCCTTCCGGACATCAGCGTGGTTCCACTCCACACGCAGACGACCGGGAAGTCGCGCAATGCGCTGCTGCTCCTTTTCGGATCGGTCTTTCTCATCCTCTTGATTGCATGCACCAATGTGGCCAACCTGTTGCTAGCCAGAGGTTCGGCGCGCGAGCGGGAGTTCGCGGTTCGCCGGGCGCTCGGAGCCAGCCGGGTGCGTGTGGCCCGCCAGCTTCTGACGGAAAGCCTGGTGCTAGCGGCGGCAGGAGGGCTTTTGGCCTTGCCGCTCGCTTCGTTGGGATTGAAAGCATTAGTCGCTTTTGGCCCTCGAGATATCCCACGGATGGCGGAAGCCCAGATTGATCTGCAGGCCCTGCTCTTTGCGTTTACTCTCTCGCTGCTATCGGCAATCCTTTCGGGATTCTGGCCGGCATTGCAGACCGGTACAGCACAAACCGGAGCGAGACAATGGATAACCGTGGCCTCGCGCAGCATGAGGGGCTTCCTGATCGCTGGAGAGTTTGCGCTCGCATTGATGCTACTTACAGGAGCGGGACTCCTCATTCGCAGCTTCCTTCGCCTGGAGGCTGTTGATCCTGGATTCCGTCCCGATAACCTGCTCTCGATGCGCATCGACCTTCACGTTGGCAGGACACCGACCCAGGAGGTTGCCTATTTCCGTGAGGCCATCGAGCGCACGCGTGCGCTGCCGGGCGTCCGCTCGGTTGCCGCCATTGGACGTTTCCTTAAATCTTATGGGCCCGAACAAGTCTCCATCGAGGGGCGGGTGACAGCCCAGAACGATGAGGCCGCCGCCGATCTTATTAGCGGCCCTTATTTTGAAACCGCAGGCATTCCACTAAAGAAAGGGCGCTTCTTTACCGACGACGATCGGCTTAGCTCACCGCCGGTGGCAATCATCAATGAGGCCATGGCGCGAAGCTACTGGCCCTCGGAAGATCCCATCGGCAAGAGGTTTAACTTTTCCGAGCGCAAGCCAAACCCTTGGATTACCGTGGTCGGCGTGGTAGGCAACATGCATCGACAGGGACTTGAAAAAGAGGTGGCTCCACAGATCTTCCGCCCTCACAGCCAAGACTCGACGAATGAAATGGACTTGCTGGTTCGAACCAACTCCGATCCCCTGGCGGCGGCCCAGGCAATTCGCTCCAAGATTCAATCGATCGACAAGACCGTAGCGAAATTCGGCGTAACCACAGTGGCTTCGCAAATGGGAGAGCAAACCGCTGAGCGACGGTTTCATACCTCGCTGATCGGGCTCTTCTCGCTGATTGCGCTGTTTCTTTCGACCATTGGAATCTATGGGTTGATGCACTTCTTTGTTGTGCAGCGAACGCATGAAATCGGTGTACGCATGGCGCTGGGTGCGCAGTATGGAACGGTAATGGCCCTGGTGCTTCGCCAAGGACTGCTTTTGGCGGCCACCGGCGGCATTGCGGGACTGCTTGGCGCGATTGGCCTGACACGCCTGCTTTCCGGCATGCTGTTTGGAGTCGGTCCAGCCGATCCGGTTACCTTCCTGCTTGCCCCGCTCGTACTACTGGCAGCAGCAGCCCTTGCCTGCTGGCTTCCGGCTCGACGCGCGGCAAGAATCAATCCGATCGTGGCGCTTCGCCAGGATTGAAACCTGATTCGATCATTTTTCGATTTGCGCTTTCGGTCCGGGCTTGGATTTGGGCTTCGATTTGACATTGGATTTGGACTTCAATGTCACCTTGGACTTGCCTCCGCTTTCTGACCATTGGCTTGGGTCGAGTAATCTCGGCCCAGGGCCTTGGCGGCCCAGTTTGTCCCAAGGATTGCGCAATGGACAAACACCCAGAGAGAGACAGCCACATCCGATGCAGCCGTCTAATTGATCCCGCAGGCGAGTTAGGCGGCTGATCCGATCTGTCAGATCGGCACGCCAGGCTGCCGACAAGCTCCGCCAGTCATCGGTGGTAGGCGTGCGTTCGCGCGGAAGCGACTTGAGCGCATGGCGGATGGCCGCCAACGGCATTCCGGTATTCTGCGCCACCTTGATGACGGCCACCCGCCGCAGCACATCGCGCGCATAGCGCCTCTGGTTCCCTTCACTACGCCGGCTGTAGATGAGCCCTTTCACTTCGTAAAAGTGAAGCGTGGAAACAGGCACACCACTACGAGCCGCGACTTCCCCGACGGTCAACTCGCGCACGAGACCCTCATTTGTTTTTGGCACGGCAGCTCCTCTTGACCTCAAGTTTACTTGAGGTTGTATATTGAAGAAATGCCGCTGGCCAGGCGAATCTCGAACGATCAGCGATCAGACGATCAGGCTGGTGCGGCAAGAGGCGCCACCAATTTTTCGTTCGCGCCATTTGTTGGTTATATTCGTTGAGTGGGAGCAGTAGAACAGGATGCAAAACAGAGTCTGGTTTATTACAGGCGCGCGAACCGGGTTTGGACGCGCCTTTGTGGAACACGCATTGGAACGGGGCTACAACGTGGTGGCCGCGGGACGGAACCTATCGAAGCTCGACGAGATCGTGAAGGTTGCGCCGAACTCGGCGCTGGCGGTAAAACTCGATGTGAATGACCGCGCGCAACTGAAAGACGCCGTCTCGCAAACCATGGCAAAGTTCGGCCGCGTGGATGTCCTCATCAACAACGCAGGATATGGAATTGTGGGAGCGCTGGAAGAGACACCAGAATCGGAACTTCGCGCCCAGATGGAGACGAACTTCTTTGGGGCTATGGCCGTCACACAAGCGTTTCTTCCGATTCTGCGGGCGCAAAAGAGCGGCGCGATCGTGAATATCAGCAGCATGGGCGGACAACTCTCCTTTGCCGGATTCAGCGCCTACTCCGCATCCAAGTTTGCACTCGAAGGCGCTTCCGAGGCGCTCGCACAAGAAGTGAAGCCGTTTGGCATTAAAGTTCTGATTGTGGAGCCGGGGCAGTTCCGGACAGAGCTTGCCGGATCAGCAATGAAACACATGCCGGAACTAGAAGCATACGCCGAAACCGTGGGCGCCACGCGCAAGTTTGCGGCCTCGATGCACGGAACGCAGGAAGGCGATCCACGCAAGGCGGCAAGAGCCATTGAGCAGGCGATTGACGCCCCCAATACTCCTCTTCGCCTACAGCTTGGCGAAGACTCCGTAAGCGCCATCCGAGCACACGCAGAGACGCTCCTTACCGAGATGCAACAGTGGCAAAGAGTCGCCGCGGATACCAAGGTCAGCCCAACAAAAGCCTAGCTGTTTTGAGAAACGAAACCTTCGAAAACAAAACCAGGCTTTTCATTCCTTTCACATTTTTTCCGATCATACTTTTCAGGAGCCGATTCATGATTCTGGTTACAGGCGCAACAGGAACAGTGGGGCGAGAAGTAGTAGCGCAGTTGCTAGCAGCAGGCGAGAAGGTTCGAGCCCTTACGCGCGATCCGGGCAAGACCCGCTTTGATGGAGCGGTGGAGGTGGTTAAGGGCGATCTCAGTCAACCGGAAACGCTCCTCCCCGCCGTGCAAGGAGCCGACAAGATTTTTTCGCTCGCCCTCGGGCTCCAGATTGGAGAGCAGGAGCGCAGCCTGGCGCAGATAGCCAAGAAAGCAGGCGTACGGCAAATTGTGAAGCTTTCCGTGCTAGGCGTGGGGGAAGGTCAAGCAAGCACACGCGCGATTGCAGAGTGGCACGCTGCCGGGGAGCGCGCGATTGAAGAGAGCGGCGTTCCATGGACCTTTGTACGTCCGGGCCGATTTATGTCCAACGCCATGATGTGGCGAGATCCAGTACGGAACCAGGGAAAGGTATTTTCCAACTTTGCAGACGGCAAATCGCCTGCGATCCATCCGAAAGACATTGCGGCGGTCGCAGTACAAGCGCTGACCACCTCTGGCCATGAGGGCAAAGCCTACCCACTCACCGGGCCAGAGGCATTCAGCATTGGA